>JBBSBM010000035.1:0-64326 GCA_038251275.1 Aggregatilineales bacterium | reverse complement strand
GACTGCACTAAACGGTGGAGAAAAGCGACGAAATCAAGCGCATCACAAATCATAGAAGTAGGGCCGCCAATATAGACCTTCCTGAACCATTATGATCGGTGAACATGTTCAAGAATTTGATGAACGCGTTCAGTAATTTGATAAACATGTTCATTTTTACCATTTTATACGCCAGATTTCTCCCTCAAAAAGCGTCCACCACTTAGTGTGGTGCTACCTTTCTCTCCGCTTGGAGCGTGTTATATGCCACCACCCATTACAACCACTCACTTAATCTTCAAGCAAACTTGGCGGCAGAAGACACCAATTGGCACAAATGGCAGCGGTGGCATCAGCCGAGCATTTCGCGGCATTTGTGTCGTTTCAGCGGCAGGCAGCGAGCCACCCACCGACATAAAATGTCAATTCAGCGGTTTCTCCCCTACTTCCCACCAGACAATTCAGCGGGAATTACGCAATTTATGCAGTAACTGCAAAAACAACTGCAACATTTATGACATTTGAGCCTCATTAACGGATAAGGTTAGCCATCGCGAATAGCGATTTTATCAAAGTGTGTGTCAGTGAACTGGGCGGCAATCGTCGCTAATGTGATTTTTTCGGTAGGATGTAAATAGTCCGGCGCAATTTCAGCAAGGGGGAAAGCAACATGAGCAAAGCGCACAATATCCTTGTCAGGAATATGCCACGGTTTTTCACCGTAATCGAAAACTTCCTCATTCCAAAGTGATATATCAAGGTCGATCTTACGTGGCGCATTTTTGTTATTTGGATCACGGACTCGCTTCAGTTCACGCTCAATCCAATCCAATACAGTGTGCTTCAACGTATTTGCATCCAGATCAGTTTCAATTCTGAGGGCGAGGTTGAGGAAATCTGCCTGATTGGTGAAGCCTTGCGGGGGTGTTCTGTAGGCATGCGATACAGCCAGAACTTTACACCGCTGCCCCATCAATTGAACCGCCCGTCGGAGATTAGGTTCGGGGTCAATATTTGAGCCGAGCGAAATATAAGCTGTTGAGAGATTACTGGAAGTCATCGCGGGTTCGTTCAATGTCTACACCGACACTGTCGGCAAAGCGCAAAGCTCCGGGCTTATGCACACGCACCTGCACCCACTCTGCGTTATGTTCGATGACGACGATACGCGCGATTTCCGCAGCTAATTTTTCAACAAGGTAGTAGGTCGAGGCTTCAACATGGCTAATAATCGCTTTGGTCACAGTGCGGTAATTAAACGTGTCATCGGGGTTATCTGTTTCACCTGCACGATGCATATCCGTACGAATGCGTAAACTAATAACCACATCTTGTTTGTCTTTGCGCTCATGTGGGCTAAAGCCGATGATGCAGCGTAATCGCAAATTGTCGATTTCAATGATGTCAAGTGAGTTTGCCACTAATGCCACTCCTATTTCGGGATAAGGTAAGTGTAACAAACGACGACCCATCTGGACTATACACAAGTTCTAGAACAGATGTTAAGTGTTGGATATGAAAGTCCGTAGTGTTTGCTGAATTTAGTTACTTCTGAACGTTAAATAACCTATAATCCAGATAAACAAGAGTTAGACAAAAGGGGTACAAGATGTATTCTAAGCGTGTTGACATCCACGGAGTAAATCAACCAGTTGTAGAAACAGACATCGACAATAAAATGAAGTCGGAAGATTTCATGCGGATTTTTGAACTGGGATTGCCTCCTGTAGATGGGGGGCGCATTGAACAGGCTACAACAGAAATTTTGACCGCAGTGGGTGAAGATCCGAACCGTGAAGGTTTACTCAATACACCGCATCGCGTGGCGAAGATGTATACCGAACTGTTGAGTGGCTATCGAACAGATCCGATTAAACTCATCAATAACGCTATTTTTGATGTTGAATATGATGATATGGTCATCGTAAAGGATATTGAGTTCAGCAGCCTGTGCGAACATCACATGCTGCCCTTTATTGGACATGCTCATGTCGCATACATTCCACGGGGTAAAGTCATCGGCCTCTCGAAGATTCCCCGAATTGTGGATATGTTCGCCAGTCGCTTGCAGGTACAGGAACGCATGACTCGCCAGATCGCCAACTTCATCAACGAAGTTCTTGATCCGTTGGGTGTGGCCGTCGTTGTGGATGGCAAGCACATGTGCTCAATGATGCGCGGTGTAAAGAAGCATGACTCGAGCATGACCACCAGTACGATGATTGGTGCTTTCCGCTCAAACCAGTCTACGCGCAATGAGTTCATGGCTCATCTTGGGCGTGTACAGATCAACTCTAGCCTTTAATACCTAAACAAAAACGCGGTGAATAGCCTCAAAGCATCACCGCGTTTTTTGTTGTCGCAGCTATTCGGTTAAATCACGAATGAATCGCAAATCGAATGGCCGCCTAAAATACTTTACCACTTGCATTGATTTGTAAACTCAGTAGTAATCCTCCTAAAAACTAAACTTCCTCCCCTAAGCAATCCGACCTCTTGATACACAATACCTATCTTTGTATAGGTGACAACCATCGGGGTTGGGCTCCTATACTGACGATTGAATTGAAATAGCCGAGAAGAATAACACGCCCACTTTGTGAAGCGAAACATTGCCCGAGTTAAGGTTTAGGGGAGGATGTTATGGATAATGGACAAATGGCAAGTTGGGTCGCGCGATTGGAACATATAGAGCGGATGCAGACAGAGAAACGCGATGAACAATTCTGGCGCGACATCCGGCCAGATGACCTTGAATTGGGAGTAACTCAGCCAGCAGGAGTTGTGTTGTTTTTAAAAAAGAGGCTTGCGTCATTAAGAGCTAGACTGGAAATCAATCGCAAGTCAGAAGTGGCACGCACAAAAGCAAGATAGAAACAAAGCGGTGTCTAAGGCTCGACTGAGAACTGGTAATCGATCCCAACATTGGGCAACAATGAGCAACCTATTTTGCTGAAGTCATAGACTGTAGTGACTAAAGTCTATCGATAAGAAGAGGAGCTTCACTGCACAAAATGCAAATTGTGCAGTGACAACCGCATCTCTGATCTGAGTTGAGAGACTAATTTGTTGAAGCTTCTGTCTTAATCCGAGCATTTACATCCGATACAACTTTATCAAGTATCTCGTAGGGTTGTGCTCCGCTGACCAAATACTTGCTAGCGAAAACCATAGCCGGTACGCCCTGTAATCCCATTGCCTGTGCTTCGGTAATATCCGCCACCACCTTATGCAGATAATCTGGTGTTTCGAGCGCTTTAAGGAAATCCTCGCGTTCCAAGCCAACACTTTCAGCCACATCCAGAAGCACGTCCTGTTGGTCAATCGAACGCCCATCCTGCCAGTAAGCACGGAACATCGCGTCATGGTAGGCTTTGCCCATACCCTGCTCTTCAGCGTACTTCATTACTACATGAGCCGCGCGGCTATCGACCCCCAACGCACCATGTGTCAATTGAATACCGTAGCGGTCACGAGCCAGCGCATCCAACTGTGGTCGTCCCGCCAGAATACGCTGACGATATTCCTCCGGCATCGGTGGCGACCCTTTTGGACGCAGTTCATACGCATGCCATACAATCTCAATCTTCTTTTCAGATTCCAGTTTTTCGAGGCTGGTCGATGCTAAAAAGCACCACGGACAAACAAAATCCGACCAGACATCCACACGGACGGATGCATCAGTCATACACTATTCCTCTTTGATTGGTTGTCTAAACTATTGTCTGATGCTGGAACAGGCCGAACTCTTACTCGTCAATCGGCGCTTTAAAGTCATAGATGCCATCACGGATCGCCCAACGTTGATTAGTACCCCTGCTTACAAGCGTATCACCTTCTCGTACCAGTTCATCACCGGAACCGGGCGCAACGAACAAGGATTCGCTTGCAAGGTTATCAGGCGAGGGGCCAACAGCCGTATTGAGTGTGAAAATACTGGGAGTGTAATGGAGTCCAGAAAGTTGAAGCAAGCCGTCCATACCTGCTAACAATTTCGATGGGAGATGATCTTTAATCGCTCCCAAGCGGAAGAAAGATACAGGCATACTCCGTTGAGTGGTAAAGCCTGAGCCTGCCAAACGCTGGCGCATATAAGTGGGATGAAAGTCGAAGTTCAACTCCACGAATTCAACGGGTTGCAAGTCGTTTGGATCCCATGTTTGCAAACCGCGTGAGTAACGGTAGATCGCTTTAATGTTGCGTTTGTTGGCGTATTCCAATATCAGTTTGCCACCGGGAGCCAGCACGCGCCGCACCTGCCGCAGGGCTACATTGACATCGGCAATATGGTGAATGACGCGGATGATGGTCGCACCATCAAATACCCCCGCGCGGAAAGGAAGCTGGTAAGCATCCGCAGCGACGTAAATAAATCGGTCACTATTG
Organism: Aggregatilineales bacterium; assembly: GCA_038251275.1. Lineage (GTDB taxonomy): Bacteria > Chloroflexota > Anaerolineae > Aggregatilineales > Phototrophicaceae > CFX2. The sequence continues at coordinate 59,961 of JBBSBM010000035.1, read as the reverse complement.
CCAAATTTTTCCTGCGCGTATTGAAGTTGTGAGAAGGAATAATCCACCAGTACAACTTGATCGTACATATGGTATTCGCTGGTCAACCGACCAAAGCCAGCGCCGAGTTCCAGCAAGCGCCGACCGTGCTTGGGTAATAATCGACGGAGAGCAATCCGCTCGACTTGATCTTCGTAGTTCCGCCCCTTGCCTTCCCAAAACTCAGTGCGGTAATTGGAACCTTCATAATCACAGATGGGAGGCCGAATATCGGGCTTGGTCATACAGTCCTCTTCCACAAGATGAACGAGTGCCTTGTTCCTTCATAGTCACCTATTATATGCCAAACCCGACGCTGATTGAGAGTCCACCCATAGTAAATTCTCATGAATTCCAGAGATTTGACTTCGACAAATCTTTGTCAGTACCAATTATCCACCCGGCGTAGCGACAATTCCTAAGTCACCACCACCGGGAACAGGTGTGGGCGGAATCGTATCTGTATTTTGCCCGTCTTGACCATTATTGACTGGTGGTTCCCCCTCAGGAACAGCCGTAGGTGATTGTCCCGCAGCCTGCTTACTTGGACTATTGGCAGTGTCGGCATAATCACCATTAAAAGACGATGGACTGAGTCCTGCATTTTGAAGGTTGGAGATGGTTTGGGCATTGGTTGTGGCGGGTGTATTGCCATTTTGATACAAATCAGGACGCAGTAGTTGATCTAAGAGCGGAATTCCACCAATTGGCACAATGCCTGTATTAACCGGCAAATTATTGGCTGGTACTTCAACCTGTGACTGATCATAGTTTGTGCCAGCAGTGGTCGAGTATCCCGGCCACGGACGCTGACTGTAAGGCGTCTCGGCCATCAAATTGGGCGCATTACCACTGAGAATCTGGCTGACGAAAGGTCCAACCTGACCAAAGTCATCCGGCAAATTACCAAGGGCACGAACCAAGGGTTCAAATAGCAAACGTAAGTTTTCAACCGGATCATGAATTTGCGTTTGGTTGAGAGGGATAACCGCGCGTACTTTGAGATCAACAGGGACATCAAGGCTCACCGTCGCAGCTTGTTGTACAGGCAGATCAAACGCCAAAGACACTGGTAGGCGTGTACCTGCTGGAAGTGTTAGATTTACAGAGGCGTTACTGACGGTCAACCCGGGAGCAGTAATGTTGGCGGCAACAGTGAGCGGCACAGGCTGAGTGAGTATAACGACTGTTTCACCAACATTAATGGGGATAGTGGTATCCAACTGTGCAACCGCACGGTCAACGTGGATGGTATCCTTGACTGGAATAGTCCAATCAATCGTGGCATCATTTAGCCCGACGAAACTGCTGTGCAAACCTTCGATTAGCGGTTGGGCGATGTTTTTCTTGATGTCAAAAATGGTCAAGCCGAGTACAAGCAATACAATGACCAAAATGATGTTCACAATGAACGAAAATACAATCATAAAGCGCCAGAAATATTTTCCGATTGCCTTCAAAGCGCGCATGGGGTGGCTCCTTCGCCGGGTAGTGTCTTAATACAATTCTCACTATACAACGCGCTTACACTAACGAGCAAATGATTTTCTGACCTTTGAGGTTTCAATTCGTTACACAGTGTCCAAAATGACATGAACCCTATTGACACTCTCGAAAATGTTCACTGGACATTTAATAATCGGTGCTTGATGATTAAAGACTGCGCAACACATCTACGGAAATATAGAAAATATGACTGTTAAATATCTACCGAAGCTCATTCTCAATCATCTCGATGCGTGGGGAATTACTCTCATTATTGGCATGGTGGTCTTGGTTATCCATCCCCCGTTCAAGCCAGAATTGATCGGCATCCCTTTAATACTAGCTTTTTGTTACTGGCTGGGATTTGCAGTTAATGATTATTTTGACGCACCATTTGATGGTCAGGACGCGAAAAAAGGACGCGGGAATTTCTTTGTCCACATTCCGTTCACACGGGTGCAAGCAACTTTATTTTTTGGCGGAATGAGCATTGCGTTGGCGATTTTGTTTGCACAGTTTGGTGTAAAAGGAATCATTGTCGTTTCGGGAGGGTTATTAGCGATTTGGGCGTACTCTGCCCCTCCTCTGCGCCTAAAAAGCCGTCCGGTTTTCGACCTGTTGATGCATATGATCTTTGTACAGACTTTCCCATACCTCGCGTGTATGGTGCTGTTGGGATTGGAATGGACACGCCTCGATACGGCCTTAATCTCGGTGTTTATTCTGACTTCATTATCGGCACAGCTTGAGCAACAAATTCGGGATTACGCGGTGGATTTGCAGACTGACCGCAACTTTACGACGACTTTTGGCGCACCGACCAGCGCGTTTTTGTTGAGACTGACATCCGGCACATTGATCGTGTTATTTACCTATTACATCCTAGCGAGAATCATTCCGATCAACTTACTGCCTTTCGGGTTACTGTTTCTGCCCATGTTATTACATCGCTTTTTTAGGGGGGCGCTGGCTGCGCGGCCTGAGACATTGGGACGTGCCTTATTGATTGCAGCACTTGTTTATATGGGATATGTCAGCACCAGCGGATTACTCGGGTTGAGATAAATAAACTGTTTGAGATTACAGATGCTCCCCTATCTCCCCAACCCTCTTTCCCCATTACATGGAGAAAGAGGGAGTAAAACAATAAACATCATAGATAAGTTAAATCGTGATTAAAATTGGCAGAAACTGCGGAAAATGCTGCAAATTCAGCAAAAACTGCACAATTTGCAATACTTCCGCTGAATTGCATGGCGGGAGTCTCGGCTAGAGCCGCGGAATGGATATTTTTGTGCGGCGAGAAGCTCCCGTATAACCACTGTAATGACACTTTTGCAGCGGATTGCTCGGCTGATGCCACCACTGTGCATAAGGGTGCGCTGCTGCTGTAATTGCTTCTCGTTAAATAATGGTTAAACAGCAGTCGGCGTCATCATATTCCTCTCAAAATAGGTCTATTACTCCCTCAATTTTAGAACAAAAATTCAACATTGTCCAGCGAAATCGGTTCGAGTTTCCAAACTTTTGACCTGATTGAAAATCAGGATTTATTTATGAATGCATAGAATAGCCTTCAATCTGTTGCAGCAGTTATCATGATATGTCAGAATAACAAAAGAATTATTCCTAGAAGCAAAGGTTTTCTTGTGAAGCACCCGTCATCTCTCGAACTCATGCCAAAGCCCTTTGAATGGATTGAAATTCCGGCGGGTCAAGTGAAGATGGATGGAAACGTTGGCTCTCATAGTGGCTATCTTACACGTAATATGAAATTTGATATTGAAGCCTTTTCAATTGCTAAATACGTGCTCACGAATAGTCAATTTGCAAAGTTCATTGATGCAGGTGGTTATAATCAATCAAAGTGGTGGACCACAGAGGGTTGGCAAGAACGGCTCCATGAGAATTGGATAGAACCACGCTTTTGGAATGAAGTGGAATGGAATAAGCCCGATTATCCAGTCGTAGGTGTATCGTGGTATGAGTCGATTGCTTTCTGCCAGTGGATAAGTACGGTATCCAGTGAGAATATTTCCTTGCCAACTGAACAACAATGGCAGTGGGCAGCACGGAGTGATACAGGATGGGCTTTTCCCTATGGTGACCAGTTTGATGAGAGTCGCTGTAATTTTAATACGCAGACAACTACGCCTGTGACTTATTATGAAGGCTCCAATAAAGGCGACAGTCCTTTTGGTGTTGTAGACATGAGTGGTAATGTCTCGGAGTGGTGCCTGACACAATATGAGGCACATAATAATCAACTCGGTGGGCAAGCAGTTCGGGTATTACGAGGGGGTTCATGGGCAACTAATAGTAACCAGTATATGCGTGTAGATTACAGAGATGGTTATCATCCAAGCTATGGAGATGATCTTTGGGGATTCCGCATTGTTCGTATTTAAATTTTCACCATCAGTCTAAATAGAAATCCCCATCATTATCGGTGGGGATTTTTATTTAAATCACTGCCGTTAAATCTGGATTACAAGCCAGCGTCGCGGCGAAGGGCATCGGCCTTATCGGTCTTTTCCCACGGCACATCGAGGTCATTACGTCCAAAATGACCGTAAGCAGCAACCTGCTTGTAGATTGGGCGGCGCAAATCCAAGTCACGGATGATGGCGGCAGGACGCATATCGAAATGCTTGTGAATGAGCGCGACGATTTGATCTTCGGAGATGACACCTGTGCCAAAGGTTTCCACTGCTAATGAGGTGGGTTCGGCTACACCGATGGCATAAGATACCTGAACTTCGAAGCGGGTCGCTAAACCAGCAGCGACCACGTTCTTGGCGACATAACGTGCCATGTAAGCGGCGCTGCGGTCAACCTTCGTCGGGTCTTTACCGGAGAAGGCGCCACCACCGTGACGAGCCACACCGCCGTAGGTATCGACGATGATTTTACGTCCGGTCAAACCAGCGTCGCCGAGGGGGCCGCCGGTTACAAAACGTCCGGTGGGATTGACGAAAATGCGGGTGCTAGAGTCCAGCAGTTCAGCCGGAACAACAGGCTTAATGATTTCTGCGATGATCGTTTCGCGAATTTCATCGTTGCTCACATCCGGTGAATGTTGTGTCGAAATCACGATGGTGTCAATACGCTTGGGCTTACCATAAGCATATTCGACTGTGACCTGACTCTTGGCATCGGGACGCAACCAAGTGATTTCGCCGGCCTTACGTGCCTCGGCCAAACGGCGTGTCAGCTTATGGGACAGCGAAATAGTCAGCGGCATGAACTCGGGTGTTTCGTTGCAGGCGAAGCCGATCATCATCCCCTGGTCGCCTGCCCCGGTTGCGGCGATTTCAGCTTCAGTCATGCGGCCTTCGCGGGCTTCGAGCGCTTGGTCAACACCCCGCGCAATGTCAGATGACTGTTCCTTGATGGAGACCATCACCGCGCAGGTTTCAGCATCAAAGCCATATTTGCCGCGTGTATAACCGATGTCGGTCACAGTGTGACGCACGATCTTCTCAATATCGACATAAGCGCTGGTGGTTATTTCGCCGATGACCAGCACGAGGCCGGTGGTGGTGGCGGTTTCGCAAGCCACACGAGCATTGGGGTCTTGCTCAAGAATTGCGTCCAGCACAGCATCTGAAATCTGGTCGCACATTTTGTCGGGATGCCCCTCGGAAACCGACTCCGATGTAAAGAAATAGTGGGGCGAAGTCATAAACGTAGAATTACTGCTCTGAACCTGTTCCTTAGTTGTCATAATCCCTTTCCTCCAAAACAAAAAACGCCTCTCTGGAACAGAAGAGGCGCGAATGACCGTGTAATCAGGCTGCTCATCTTCCAGAGTTTTACTCTGACGGAATTGGCACCTTCCCAATGCTTCGGGGGTTGCCGCGACTTCGCAGGGCCGTTTCCCTCCGTCGCTCTTGATGTGTGCTTATTAAGCACGTCAAGCTATAAAATTGTCAAACTAGAAACACTATAGCACGCTACAAATGTTAAATCAAGTTTCCATTGATGTTAACTGACGATGATCATACTAAAACGCACCTTGCAAGAGCCTTTAATTTAAACGTGCGTTGGCTTCGTGCAGACGCTGGTAGCGCCCATGACCAAAAATCAAATCCTGATGGCGACCGCGCTCAACAATTTCGCCATTATCCAGCACCAAAATCTGATGAGCGTTCTTGATAGTCGAAAGGCGATGGGCTATCACAATGGAAGTTCTACCCTTCATTAGTTCGTTCAAGGCTTCCTGAATTTCGGCTTCGGTTTCGGTATCAACGGCTGAAGTCGCTTCATCCAGAATTAAGATCGGCGCATTCTTCAGTACTGCGCGGGCAATCGCCAAACGCTGTTTCTGTCCACCAGAGACTTTTATACCACGCTCACCGATATGCGTGTCGTAACCTTCAGGCATCGCCATAATGAAATCGTGGGCGCGGGCTGCTTTCGCCGCATGAACAATATCTTCGTCGGTAGCGGAAAGATCGCTGTAACGGATATTATCGCGGATGGTGCCATTAAACAGAAACACATCTTGCAGCACCATACTGATATTCGAACGCAGCGATCGAATGGTCATATCGCGCACATCAATCCCATCTATTGTGATGACACCAGAGGCGACATCATAGAAGCGAGGAAGCAAACTGGCGATAGTTGTTTTACCTGCTCCGGTCGGCCCGACCAGCGCCAATGTTTGACCGGGTTGTATTCTGAACGAGATGTTCTTCAGCGTAGCAACATGTTCGTTGTACAAAAAGCTGACATCCTTAAACTCGACTTCACCACGCAAACGTCCCGGATCGACTGCATTAGGCGCATCGTCTACGTCCGGTTTAATGTCCAACACTTCCACCACATGATGTGCTCCGGTGGCGGCGACATGCAGCATTTCATTCATTTGGGCCATCAGAGTGATCGGCTGGTAAAAAATATTGAGATACAGGAAAAACGCCACCAAATCTTCAACAGCCATTTTTCCACTGAGTGTCGCTTGACCACCAAACAAGACCACAATTACCAACCCGATTCCGGTCAGGAATTCAATGGATGGTGAGAGAATAGCCTGCATTTTCAAGCCATAAAGCAACATATTGGTCGTATCGGTTGAATACTCATTGATACGCTCATGTTCCCGCTTTTCCTGCGTAAACAGTTGAATTTCTTTAATGCCGACCAGATTATCTTGCACGATGCCAGTCAAGATACCTAACCGTCGCGACGAGTCTTTGATAGCATTTTGCATCCGCTTGCCGAAAAACAGATTGCTGAAAAGAAGCAGTGGCATCGGCAGCAAAGTCAGCAGCGCCAGTGTCGCATTCAGGTTAAACAGGATGATGCCTACGCCAATCAACAGCAGCACATTCACAGTCATATCGGGGATGTAATGCGCAATCAGCGGTTCGATGTCACGGGTATCATTAATGACGCGCTTGATGAGTTCGCCTGTTTGACGATCCGCAAAGAAGCGAGCCGATAACTTTTGAAGGTGGTCGTAAACACCCACACGCAGGTCACTGACAAAACTGTAGGCCATAACATGGGCGATATATAAATATAGGTAGCGGCTCACGGCTCGTAGGACAAATACAACGAGCAGAATACTCGCCAGTTGTAAGATATGGTTCATGGCGGAATCGCCACTTTCGATCCGAATAATTTGTACGAGTTCCCGTACCAACCACGGGTTGATGAGGTTCATGGCGGTGATTAAGCCAGACGATATAATGACGACCAGCATGTGCAAGCGGTAACGCAGGATATATGGAAACAAACGTCGAAATGCATACATGAGGAGGCTAACCTGAAGACTCGTTGACTAGGATAACTGTAGCTTACTCAAGGTTGAGTTAGTCCATATAGTGCCAATGTTAAATCTTGTGCTTAAATATTACTCCTTAAGGTTCTATTCATTTAAAGTGTTTCCAAATGGGCTTTCAGCCATCCGTCATAGACTTCACACAGTTTTTGAGTGATTGCTCCCGGTTTGCCATTTCCAAGTTGAAAGTCATTAATCTCGACAACCGGCACAATACCCCGACTGCTACCACTGATAAAGGCTTCGCTACATTGCGGAATATTGCTCACATGGATGGCCTTGCGCGTAACAGGCAGGCTGTTTGGTGCAATCTCAAGGATAATTTGCTGGGCAATCCCCGGAAGCACGCCCTCACCTGCTGTTCGCAACTCACCGTTGAGGATGGCATAGAAGTTGCTACTCGTCCCTTCCAGGATATTACCTGATTCATCGAGCAATAAGCCCGTAAAAATACCCGCAGGCAGTGGAACCGAATCACGATCATGCATCCAACCTGTTGTTTTGGCTACCGGATTGTGGCGGGTGACATTGGGCAATGTGATGGCACGAACACCGTTCTGATATATCTCGGAGGGATGTCCGTTAAAAGGTTCGATTGACAATATGATGTGGTCAGGTGAATCATGAGGCACGGTGATTCGATAACGCACATCTTTATAGCCTGACTGCTCAATCATTTGCCGCAATGCTTTTCGCAATGCAGGCCGATCAATCTTAAGCGGGATTTTGACGCGCTGTGCTGAATCTTCCAGCCGATTCAGGTGAGCATCCAACTTTAAGACCTTGCCGCCGTCAAAAGTATTGGCAAGCGTGTATACACCATCATGCGGTTCGTATTGTACGGCATCGGCTAATGAGTCAGCCTTATAGGCTACCGGTTGCAGGCCATTAGGGGTGAGAATATTAATCACGCAAGGTGACATGAGTTAAACATCCATTTCGTCGGAGTAGATTGTGTTCGAGCGTGACGATTATAGCGCAAAGTTGGTATTGGGAAATCAAACTGAATCTTGACCCTGCCCCTTGATGGTGCTAAAGTATATCCATCATGTGCCTGTAGCTCAGCGGATAGAGCATCTGCCTACGGAGCAGAGGGCCGGGGGTTCGAATCTCTCCAGGCACAAACTGACTAAAAAGCGCTTCCAAACATTTGGAAGCGCTTTTTTCTTGCCTAGCGATGTTCGAATCTCCGTAGGCTCTTGAGGAATGTTGAAATATTGTATTAAGAAGGCAACAGTTTCTCAATATTTAATTTTGATTAGAGGATGAGTAAATCTGAGTTCCCATAGATTGATTGAAAATCCACTGGATTTTCTAAGATGCCCTCTCGTGTAAATATGTTCGAGGGTAATTGCTGGAAGACTAACCGAGAAAAATACTTGAAATAACCAAATGTCATTTCTTACATGACAATGTTAGGTAGGGCCATACACGGGAAAAAGTGCTTCGATAAAGCTTTTTTCTTGCCTAGCGATGTTTGAATCCAATTAGGCTCTTGGCGAAATTGGCGATTCATGTGGGGACAGCAATTTCTCATTGGTGATAATCCTTATTGATAAGTGGATGTCGCCCAAGAAGTCAAGAGTAACTATTCTGTTTCTATATTCGAATCCTGCGTTCCCGCTAGTTCTAGCGTTCCCTCAATTCAATTCCAATTATCGTTTTGGGATAGCCTAAAAAGATGCAAGCCTCGAAGCGCAGGGTTGGCGGGCGGGTTATGGTATCACAGTAGCTTGGATCCTTCACCGGATAATCAATCAGATTTTTGCACAAGCCCTTCGTCCGATGCAATTCCCGCTCACTGGAATCACGATTCTCCCACGGTCGTATTTTCTAATTCGCTAGAACTGATTAATACTTGTGAGACCAATCAGAGAATTATGCTGGTGATAATAGATTTATGTGAAATATCAACTCATATTGATATTTTGACTCTATGATGAAAATGGGCGCAATGCACTTTATTAACACCTAGTATTCTAGTTTATAGCCGATGCCGCGTTCGTTGTGAAGATAGGTTGGATTATTAGGGTCTGGTTCGATTTTTTGGCGAAGATGCCAAACATAGCGGCGGATGTAACCGACTTCTTCGGCATATTCTTCGCCCCATACCGCTTCCACAAGCTGTTCCTGTGTAAAAATGCGTCCCGGTTGGCGCATCAAAACCTGAAGCAGTTTGAACTCCGTTGGTGTCAGTTGAATAGGTTGGCCATCTCTGGTGAGTACATGCCGTGATAAATCTAATGCCAGTCCGCCAATACGTAGAATTTCCGTTTTGGGTTCTTCACCCGCATTACGTTTGAGGACTGCACCAATGCGAGCCGATAATTCTGCGAAGCTAAATGGCTTTGTGACATAATCGTCGCTGCCAATTTGGAAACCTCTGAGTTTATCCTGTTCGGTGCTTTTTGCAGTCAATAGAATAACTGGTACCCTCGACATTTCTCGAATTCTATCTAGTGTTTCCCATCCGTCCATGTGCGGCATCATCACGTCAAGCACAATTAAGTCAGGATGTTTCTCAAATAATAAGCGAATTCCATCCCGTCCGTCGTGTGCATGGGTAATGATGTATCCTTGCTGCTCTAGGAATTTCCCGAGTAAAGTATGTAACGACACATCATCATCCACGAATAAAATATGTGTCATCAGTCCACTTCTTTATCCAAGGGCAGTGTGAAGTGAAATTCAGTACCTTTTCCCAGAATCCCCTCACTTACAACCCATAATTTGCCACCGTGAGCCTCGATCAACTTCTTTGCAAAATATAAACCCAATCCATACCCTTGAATACTTCTACTCACAGTGCCACGATAAAACTGATTCATTAAATAGGGTTGCTCGTTGACAAGAATACCTACACCAAAATCCTGAACAGTGATTTGAGCATGATCGCCACAATCTTTTAATCTTAAAATAATCGGACTGCCTGCTGGTGAATATTTTATCGCATTGGACAACAAATTAATCAGAATATCCCTGATGCGATCTTCATCTGCAATAACCAATAGGGGTGGAGATGGTAGTTCCAATTGGAGCGGATGAGCTTCGTCAAATGACAAGGACTCTTTTTTAATATGATCAATAATTGGCCGCAGCAGCATTGGGCCACAGTTCAATTGAAGCTGTCCAGAATCGAGTGCTGACACATCAAGGATACGCTGTACAAGTCGAATCAACCGATTAACTTCTGTCTGAACAATTGTAACCGTTTCATCAGCAGCTGAAGATCTAATTCCATTTTGCTCCGCAATGATAACCTCAAGACCTCCACGGATATTGGTCAAAGGAGTTCGTAATTCATGGGACACTAGTGATACAAATTCGGATTTCAACCGATCAAGCTGGCGCAGTTCATTATTGGCATTTTCAAGTTCCGCTGTTCGCGATTGGATTTTTCGCTCAAGTTCAATATTAAATGCTTCAATTTTCTCGTGTGCCGTCGCCAATAGTTCCAGTTTGCGGGCAATCCATGTAAGGACAGCAGCAATGATTGCTGGCCCGATAATGCCGAATAACCCTACTTCTAATATGAAATCAAAATACTCTGGGCTGTGTTCGCTGATAATATGTTCATGTGATTCAACAACAAGCCCGACTACAAACAATAGGGCAGGCAAAATTAATCTTATCCGAAGAACTTGCTTTGCGAGTTTGTGGTAATGATTGACCGAGGATCGTTCCTCATTAGGGTTTGCCATAAAGAATTATCCATATATTTCTTGTTTCTTATTCTAATGAAAATATTGATCGAAAGGACATTCGTTACCTAATTTTGACACAAATGAGACAATCTTGGTTACAGAAACGGCACACTCCGCTGTTAGGGTGCAGATGTGATTTTTTGCATCTCAATAATTTAAGGGGTGTTTCTGATGAAAAGAATATCGTTTAGTCTACCTTTTTTTGTTGTTGCCTTGGCACTGGTTGGATTATTTACAGCACCGGCACGAGCCATTGTTGCTCAAGATGATCTCATGCTTACAGCCGCACGCATCGAAGCTGATGCGTCAGATCCATTAGGTGCAGTTTGGGATAATGTGACAGCATTACCCGTTACACTCGGACCTGAAGAAACTGATGCGAGCAAGATGCCCACTGTCGATGGCATCTTTTACGCTGCTGTTCCCGAAGTCAAACTCCAAGCTGCCTATGATGATAAGACGATATGGATTCGTGCGATGTGGGCAGATGACACCATGAACAATAATTTCGGTACATGGATGTATGACGGCACGGCATGGACGCAAAGCAAGATGCGTCAAGATCGTATTGCTTTCCTTTTTGATCTTAGTGGAAATGCTCAATTCCAAGCATTGGGCTGTGGTGGCGCTTGTCACGAGTCTGACAGTAATGCAGGGGATTACATGGGTTTCCCTCCCGGCAGCACGGATACTTTAGACGGATGGCAGTGGAAAGCCAGCCAAACTGCTCTCGTTGGCTATGCAGATGATCAGTGGTTAGGTGCTTATGTAGATGATAAGGGACCTAAGACTCCATCCAATGACGCTTCAACAGGTAAGGCACCGGCAGCTAACAAGAATAAAGCTGGTGACGCACCTGCCTTTATTTATCCGGAAGGTGCAGCACCCGGTACACCACTTTTTGCTGACAAGGCAGTTGCTTACGATCCTGGCATGAAGCTTCCAGTCGGTTATACAGTGCCCGGTTATGTCGTCTCTCGCCCAGAAGGCAGTCGCGGCGATGTCAATGCAACTTCACGTTATGTAACGGATGCTGCAGGGCATGGTTGGTGGTATGTGGTTCTCAGCCGCGCCTTTAGCACTGGCAATCCCGAAGATCATGTTTTCACAGTTAAGAGCGATACGGTCTTCGGTGTTGCCGTGTTCAACAATGCTGATGATAAGCAACATGCAACCAATGACAAATTAACCTTGGTCATCGGCGAGTAACTACTCTTCTCCAAAGAGCCGGTGACCTCACTTGAGGCCGCCGGTTCATTCATGCGTATCAAAAATATTTGGATAGCGAGAATGAAATGCGGACTATAAGCATGAATTGGCGTTTACTGCCCATCGTATTTGTATTTTGCCTTGGTCTGATTAGTATTCCTTCGGTCACACACAATGTTTTAGCACAGGATGAACCGACCGATGTGCCATTTCCTACGTCTGTAACAACCGCTACTGCGAACGCCACTGCTAAAACAACTCTAGAAGCAACAGTAGAAGTGACTGCTGAATCAACCGCCGCTTTGACGATAGACAATGCCTTAGCGACCTCTGCGGCAGCTATATCAGAATCAGACCGTCTGCGTACCGAGAATAAAGCACTACAAGAAACGGCTGCTGCTGCTCAATCCGACAAGGGAGCCACTCTTTACGCGTTGGTCATTGTCGTGATTGGATTGTTATTGGCTTTTGCGGTCTTTTTCGGCTTGCGTCGTAGTGGTTCATAGAGAGAAGCTCGACTATGGATACTCCTGAAGAAATTAGCCAGAACGAACTTTCGCGCCGTGCCTTTATGGATCGTTCCATTAAAGCGATTGGGGCATTCATTGGCCTCACGCTCGGCATCCCGGCAGCAGGCTATTTAATTTCACCTGCCTTGAAAACTCAGGCCGGACAATCCATCCATTTAGCCCGTACCAGCCAAGTCAAGGCGGGGATACCAACCTTGTTCACGGTAAGTATTGATAGGACGACAGGGTGGGTACGTGCTGCTCTTGATCTCGCTTATTTTGTTTATACCGAAGATGGTGTGAACTTTACGGTGATGTCCAACATTTGTACTCACTTAGGCTGTCAGACGCATTGGAATGACGCGGGTGGCTATATTATGTGTCCGTGCCACGATGGTCATTTTGATGTTCATGGTGCAGTTATTTCGGGTCCGCCACCTCGTCCGCTCAAACAGGTCAAATTCAAAGTTGACGAAAATAACAATATTTTGGTTTTGGAGGTGTAATGTGGGACTGACACAATGGATTAATGAACGCACCGGAATTAATGACGTATACCGTGTTGTCTTGGCGCGCAAGGTTCCCAAAACGGGTTGGGCATATGTACTTGGAAGTGCCACATTATTTGTTGCAGCTAATCAGATTATCACGGGTATTCTCCTGTCGATTTACTATGTCCCTACCCCTGATCATGCATGGGGAAGCGTCAATTATATTCAGAACGAGGTTCTGTTCGGTTGGTTGATTCGTGGGCTCCATCATTATGGTGCTAGCTTGATGGTTATTCTTGTTGGGCTCCATATGATTCGCGTTGTTGTTTATGGGGCTTATAAATATCCGCGCGAGATTACTTGGACGACTGGGGTAGTACTGCTCATCATAACCATGGCATTCGGGTTCACGGGCTATTTGCTGCCTTGGGATCAAAAAGCTTACTGGGCTACAACGGTTGGTACACAGTTTGCCAGAACAACCCCGGTCATTGGTGATTGGCTTTTAACGGTTGTTCAGGGTGGACAAAGTTTGTCCGCTGTGACATTGGCTCGCTTTTTTGGAACGCATGTCTGGGTTTTGCCAGCGACTTTGATCACTTTAATAGTTATGCATCTGTATCTCGTCATCCGATTGGGAATTACAAATCCGCCATGGAAAAAGAATCAGCCGCAATTGCCGGAAGATGAACCGGAGAATTTGGTATGAACGAACAAGAAAAACGCGAATACAATCGCGTATATAAGGCAGCAAAACAACAAGGTGAGCCATTTTACCCCAATGCCATCATTAAAGATGCACTCGTAGCCTTATTTATTTTTCTAGTGTTGGTAGCTCTGTCCGCATTTTTCAAAGCAGAGTTACAGGCACCTGCCAATCCATCGGATTCAACTTACATACCCCATCCGGAATGGTACTTTTTATTCCTCTATGAAATGCTGAAGTTCTTCCCCGGTGATTTGGTTATCTTCGGTGTGATCATACTTCCGGCGATTGTTTTCACAACACTGTTTACACTTCCTTGGCTTGACCATAGTAAAGAGCGACACCCTCGTAAACGTCCAGTTATCATGGGGTTGATGACCTTTGCTTGGGTCATCATCATTGGCTTTACATTGCTGGCATTCGTGGTTGCGCCCCATCAAGTGGAAACAGTGCAATCGGTAGCCGGGTATAACCAGCAGCAAGCCAATGCGGGACAGGCGCTTTTCATAGACCAGTGTGCAAGCTGTCACGGTAAATATGGAGAGGGTGGCCCTAATCCCGCTACGATTGGAAGTGTCATTCCACCCATCAGCAGCAAAGGCTTCTTAAGCACCTTCACCGACGACACGTTATTCAACATCGTTACCAATGGGTTGTCGGATCGTGGTATGGCAGCTTTCAGCCAGAGTAAGGGCGGCCCGTTAGATGATGCGAAGATTGAGTTGCTCGTAGCTTACATTCGACATTGGGAGACTGATCCTCCTGTTGTAGCTGAATATGTTCCGCCTACACCGGTTAGTTCGGCAGCTGGTTCGGCTGACTTAAATAGTGCACCACCATCAGCAAATCAAGGTGTGGCAGCTCGTGGCCCCGCTTTATTTAGTGCTTGGTGTGCCAATTGTCACGGATCAGACGGAACAAAAGCGGTGGGACCTAACCAAATTATCATTGTTGCCCCTGCATTTCTCGTAACCAAGCAGGATAACGATCTTGTGGATACGATCTATAAAGGTTTCCCAAAGCCCAACAAGATGCCTGCATTCCGTACAATTTTAAAGGCACAAGATATCAGCGATCTGTTAGCTTGGATGAGAACGTTTCAAAAGAAACAATAATGCAACTGGCAGGTAAATGACTAAATTTGGGTCTGATACCCCGCAGGTTTGATGCGGGGTATTTTATTTAGGCCAATTTCATGAAGATGATTTCAATCGAATTTTGCAGCCCGTTCAATTTTGCTTTCGCTTCGTGAGCATGACCTCGGACGGTGTCAGAACTTGGAAATTTTCAATTACCCGCTCATAGATTTGCCATTCTTTGTCTGAAAACTGCTGACGAATCTTGCTTTCAATGCGGTTAGCACTCGAAGTGACTTGCTGCTCGAGTGCTCTGCCTTGAGTGGTTAAATAGATTCTCACACTCCTGCGATTTGATGGATGTATATGACGCTGAATGAAACCTTTACGTTCGATTGCATCTATGGTTGGGCTAAATGAAGCTGGTGTTCGCCCTACAGCTCTCGCTAATTGACTTGCGATCTGCCCATCTTGCTGATAGAGCGTTCGAAGAATGTACCATTCAATAACTGTCAGCCCTAGCGATTGGGTTTCGTGCTTATAAAGTGTTTCTACATGGCTTAATGCAATAGCGACATTACACCAGATCGATCCTCCAAAATTTGAGTCACCCATCTTTCACCTTCTTTAACCATGTTTTGCAATTAACAATGTGCGTCTTTAGAAATTTGTCACTATGTTGATGGTGTTTGAAATTGTGCTTTAATACGCCGAATCCAAAATTGTGTTAGTTGATAATAGGATCGAGGCACTTGGTCGGTGTTCCGTTTGTATTCGCCAACACGTTGTAGACTAGTCGGGCTATTGCAAAATCTGTCGGAGTCAGATTGTTTCCGAATTGCTCCTGCCAGTTAGGCTGATCACTCGAAGCCTGAATGAATTGGGCGAAAGGTCGCAACGCTTTGAGCAATTCCTGTTTTTGCTGTTCGAGTAATTCGATATGATCGACCATAAATTGTTGGCGGCGTTCTAAGCCGGTGATACGCAGAATACGACGCATGACATCAGAGCGGAGTAGCAACTTCTCGGCAGAAGCTGCAATAGATTGCGCTTTTTCATCGTAGGAAGCGTTCTGAGACCAACTCAGAATGAGTTGATACAGTGCCGCGACCATCGAATAGGCAATTGCCAGTTCAGCATCAGATAAGGGCAGTTTTACGGGCAGCAGTTCATCTGGGGGCGCAGATTCGTTCGCTTGCGCGGTGTTCGACATGCTGAACTCTCCTTCTTTTTTAGGTATGCACACCGATAACGACGCGAAATCTTGGAAAAGGTTTCGCAGTTGGTAAAAATCCAATTGGACAGGCGTACATTGAGCTTGAGTTTTTATGATCGATAGCCATTTGAAGGATGGCAACAGTAATGAAAAACAAAGTATTTGACCGGGTTAAAAAATTGTAACAGAATGAAATATTTGAATTTAATAGAAGCACAATCACTGAGTAAATAAAGGGAGTATTGTCTTAATTTTCTCTCATTAAGATCGCTAATTACTTACTTATATTAAATGATATTGATAAACTGTAGTACCTATCGACTATCGTGTGCAAAAACATCTTCAGTATTATCTATGTGGTACAAGCTAACCTTGGGGAAGTAAAAGCTGGGGGTTAGTTCGTCGCTCAGGTCATTCTCTGACATTCTACAAATGCATCTTAGAGAAAATTCTCCAGATTCAGGTTTTTGATAACGAATTGTTTATCGTATCTGACTCTTAGTTTAGGTTTTCCTGTTGCCAGCTATCATAGCTGACAACAGATGTTAGGAGGGAACAATGACTATCTCACTAGGTCAAAATTTGGGTCAATATCAATTACTGGATTTATTGGGTGAGGGCGGTGTAGCACATGTATATCGCGCTCGTAGAATCAGCGAAAAAAATGATGTTGCAATCAAGGTGATTAAACCCGGCATCGTGGACTTGAGCGATCTGTTCAGGGGTATTAAACGTGAGGCATTGGTCAGCACGTCACTGCATCATCCACACATTCTAAATATCTTCAGCTATGGTGAGCATGATAAAACGGTTTACATGGTCATGCCGTTGTTACCGGGTGGTAACTTGGCCGATCTTGCACGTACCCGGAACCTATCTCTTACAGACATAAGCCACATCGTCGATCAGATTGCGTCGGCGCTAGATTATATTCATATGCATGGGCTGGTACATCGTGACATCAAACTCGAGAATATTCTCATTAACGAAAACGGTCAGGCCATACTCTCTGATTTTGGCCTCGTAAAAGCCTTGGATGAATCGGCCAAGAAACGTTTACATGCTCAGAATGAGGTTTGGCATTCGACCCGTAAAGGTACGGTCATCGGCACACCGGGTTATATGTCGCCGGAACAATGCCGCTCCGAAACGGTGGACGCACGCTCCGATGTCTATTCATTGGGCGTGATGATCTTTGAATTATTGACGGGCTGTCTGCCGTTCAATGCTGAAACATCGATTGAAGCCATGTACATGCACATCGCCAAAGAGGCGCCACCCGTTACTTTTCTGAACCCGAATTTGCCACCTCAATTCAATGCTATTCTCAGTCGCGCGCTCGCCAAAAAGCCGGAAGATCGTTATTCCTCGGCAGGGGAGTTGGCTGTTGCCCTCAAAACAGTTGTGACCAGCTTGGATGTTTCAGCCGAACCATCAAGCGTTATTGTGTCACCGACAGTGCACCCTGCTCCTGCTCCCAATCAACCAGCGCCACTGGTTCCAATCGAAGCACGCGTAGCAAAGCCAAAGCCTGCACCATCACCGGATTCTTTTTCCAGCTTGGCAATGGCGATGGTCGCCGTAAGCTGCATTACTTTTCTCATGGTCATACTGCTTATGACCACACTCTCATAGTGTGACTATTTACGAATTGGTCTTCCTACTATTCGACTAAGGAGGCTTGTCATGGATTTTTTCCGTGCACCTAATATTGCTGATGCACAATCGGATCAATTGGCATCCGAATTAGTTTTCCTACCCGACTGGCAAACATCCGATTGGGATCTGTTTCTGGAACATACGCAGACCCAAATGTTTTCCCCCGGCAGCTTCATCTTTCGCGCTGGTTCGTCTGAACGTGTTTTGTATATCGTGGCTTTTGGTCGCCTCAAGATGCTGGTCAACCGCAACAAACGGTTGCCGCGCTTTAACTTGATGGGTGCGAAAAAACCGGCTTCCATCAACGTCATTGAAACTGGCGCAGTGATCAACGAATTGACGTTCCTTGATGGCAAACCCAGTCCGGCGACCTTCCAAGCCATATCCGAAACCCAGCTCATTTACCTGCCTTATGATGCGTTCAATTTGTTCGCGTCGCTTCATCCCGAACTTGCCCGCGATGTATTGCAAGACCTTGGTCGGCTGCTGGCCGCCCAAACACGACGGTTGACCGATCTCGTTTCCTATTACACCGAGTAACCTATGATTAATAAAATCGCTTTTCCGACCTATCTACAAATGCCTCACGTTGTACCCCAGAAAGTGTGGCAAATCGCTCGCTTATTCACGGTGGGTCTCGGCTACAGTCTGATTGTTACATCATTTATGCGTCCACAGGCCGCACTTTTCATTTTCTGGAAGATGATCGTGCCGATCCTGCCAATACTGTTCTTCGTTGCACCGGGAATCTGGCGCAATATTTGCCCGATGGCGGCATTGAATCAAACACCTCGTCTATTCAAGTTCAGCCGCTCGCTGACGCCGCCAGCATGGTTGAAGAACAATGCCTATATGATCGGCATCATCATGTTTTTGGTGATCGTGCCAACCCGTAAAGTCTTATTTAACACTAACGGCACCGCCCTTGGATTTTTGCTTTTGTTTGTGTTTACCTCGGCCTTTGTCGGCGGCTACTTTTTCAAAGGCAAAAGTGGCTGGTGCAGCAGTATTTGTCCGCTGCTGCCCGTACAACGCCTTTATGGTCAAACGCCGATCATCAGCGTACCGAATGCTTATTGTCAGCCGTGTGTGGGCTGTGCCAAAAACTGTTACGACTTTAACCCATCAATCGCCAACATCGCGGATCAATACGATCCTGATCGGCGCTACAGCGGTTACCGACGCTTTTTCGCGGGTGTTTTCCCGGGCCTGATTTTGGCCTTCTACATCGTCCCTGATCCGCCGAAAATCGACATACTTTCGATGTATGCACGTATTGGTCTTATAGTGCTAATCAGTTTAGGTTTGTTCGTGTTGCTGGACACATTTCTCAAAGCATCATCATTCCGCTTATCGACTCTTTTTGGCGCGATTGCCCTCAATTACTACTATCTGTTCAACATTCCCACCGCCGCCAATACACTGCATCAGCTCTTTGGCATCACCCTCCCCATCTGGACGTTGTGGACTGCTCATTTGACTCTTTTCGCCCTTACAGCTACATGGATCTACAAAACTTATCGCAAAGAACGCCGTTATGTACAGGAAGTTGCTGTGCGTTCGTCGCAAGTGCGTGTCAGCGCGGCACTCACCAATTCAATTGCTGCTCACCAATCGAAAATTGCAGGTAAGCCGGAAGTGACGATTAAGCCTGAAGGCAAGCGCATTCTGGCAACCCCCGGTTGTACCTTGCTGGAATTGGCCGAACGTAACGGGCTACAACTCGAAACGGGCTGTCGAATGGGTGTGTGTGGTGCCGATCCGGTTGCAATCCTTAGTGGTATGAGTAATTTGTCCAAAATCAGCAGCGATGAGCAATCAACACTGGATCGGTTAGGATTAGCCGAAAACACCCGTATGGCCTGCTGCGCCCGTGTCAAGGGGCCGGTAGAGGTCGCCCTCAAACCCGAAAAACCGCGTGTTTCCCGCAGCAGTGCGATTGTGGGCTTTCATCACGATCCATCGATTCGGAACGTTGTCATAATCGGTAACGGTATCGCTGGTATCACTGCGGCTGACCATATCCGCCGTCGCCATCCCGATTGTCAAATTCATGTTATTGGGCGCGAAAAACATCATTTGTATAACCGTATGGGGTTGGCACGCCTCATTTATGGACGCTCGGCCATGCAAGGCTTGTACCTCAATCCCGACTCATGGTATGACGAACACCAAATTACCTGTTGGCTCAATACGCAGGTGACCGCGATTGATGTGCAGGGTCAGACGCTCACTTTGGCAGATGGCGAGATTCTGCCCTATGACCGGCTGATTATTGCAATGGGCAGCAGCAGCACTATTCCACCAATTGTTGGCTATGGTTTACCCGGTTCATTCGTTTTGCGTGAAGCTGATGATGCCATGCATATGCGGGAGTTCGTTCAGCAAACCAACGGCAAACAGGGGGTTGTGGCGGGAGGCGGCTTACTGGGTTTGGAAGCGGCCTATGCCCTGCATAAACTCGGCCTTGCCGTTACGGTACTCGAAAGATCACACTGGCCGATGCGTCGCCAATTGGACGAGCGAGGTGGCTACTTCCTGCAACAATATTTAGCCGCGATGGGTATTAATGTTGTCACCGAAGCTGAAACCGCATCGCTGCAAGGTGTCGAACGCGTTGAAGCTGTCGTCCTCAAAGACCGCCGCAACTTGCCCTGTGATGTGTTTCTGGTTTGCGCGGGCATCAAACCCAATATCGATCTCGCTGTGCAAGGTGGTTTGGCGACCAAAAACGGCATTCTAGTAGACGATCATATGCTTACCAGTACCCCTCACATCTATGCTGTGGGCGATGTTGCCGAATATGCCGGACAGGTTTATGGACTCTGGCCGGTCGCGGTCGATCAAGCCCAAGTCGCAGCCATCAACGCAGTCGGCGGAGATAAGGTCTATATCGAAAAACCGCCTAGCACCATGCTCAAGGTTGCCGGCATTGATCTCATGTCGATTGGCCGCATCGAACCCGATTCGGCTTTTGATGAAGTGATTACGCTGGAAGAACCCGAAAGTTATCACTATCGAAAACTGATTGTGTCGGACAACAAAATTGTCGGGGCAATCTTGTTGGGTTACACCCTCGAAATTCCATTGGTGAGCGCCGCCATCAAAGAAGGTCGAAATATTCACCCTATTTTGAATGAACTCCGCGCAGGTAATTGGGAAATTCTTGGTGACTCTGAAGAGACATCGCTTGAACCCGTCCGTCGCAGTCAATCAATTCATCTCGCCCATTAATCTATTCGTTCTAATGGTGAAACTCGATAGAACTCGCATATTGGAATAGGAGTGACAAGCAATCCAATACGTGGCTTTTAAATGGTTTCACCATAAGACCGCTTGTGTGCCTATCTGCGATGCTTATAGACAAATGAAATAGACTACAAATAATTTCTGGCGGACAAGGCGAGCCTCGTCCCTATTAATTGACAAGTCTCATATAGTCGCCTAAAATGAAATAGTAGTCATTTTTGAAACTACTATAACTTTGAGGTGTGTTTGTGGATGCGATGACCAGCTTGACGCAAATTGGCTTTACCGAGTACGAGGCAAAGGTGTATCTTGCCCTACTGCGCGAAAGTCCTGCAACCGGTTATCAAATCAGCAAAACATCTGGTGTGCCACGTTCGATGGTCTATGATGCCTTGAGCCGCTTGCATACTCGTGGAGCTGTTCTGGAAAGTGTTGAGGATCGTGCAACACTCTACCGGCCTGTCGCACCCGAACTACTGCTAGAACGTCACGAGGATGATCACCGTCAACTCCTTTCAAATCTGCGCGAAGGACTGAACACACTCTATACCACAACCGATGATGAGCGTATTTGGACGATCAGTGGACAACGGCTGGCACTGACCTATGCCACCCAAATGATTCGTGAGGCTCAGTCTGAAGTATTTCTGGTTTTAATGGACGAAGACGTAGATACGCTATCCCCAGAGATCAAAATTGCCTATGAACGCGGCTTAACGGTAAGCACATTGCTGCTTGGGGAACGTAATCTCGACTATGGAAACGTAGCCCATCATCCACCTCTGGAAAGCAAACTCCAAGGAATAAGCGATACCTTGCTTGTGGTCGCTGACAGCAAGGAAACCCTTATTGCCAGTAAGCGTAGGGAGATGATGGCTACTATCACCCGAAATGCAAACCTTGTTTTGATTGCCCGACAATTTGTATGGATGGAACTATTCACCCAGCGAGTCTATGCGCGGCTTGGGAATGACTTGCTAGAAAAACTTGAACCGCAAGACCGACAAATCTTCGAAAGCCTCAACATGCTTAAGGAGACGCATCATGGGAAACAGTACAAGGATCACAATTCACATCATTGAAGGCGAGTCTGTTTGTGAACAGAAATACACTACTGCTAGCGTGATTGCAGTCGGTCTGGCTAGCTTGATGAGTATCGTGATTTCAAGAAAACTTGAGCCGCCGAACGATTTATCAGATTGTTACAACACCTTGTGTTTAGGGAGTGTAAGTAAAGAAGTTATAAATCATGAAAACTAATGTGTCTCGGATTACATTGGGAACAGCGGTTATTGCTTTGACAGCAATGCTTTACTGGCGTTTTGCCGTTCGGCGCTACACACTGCCATGCCCATCTTGGCTAAGCTGGCTATTGGAAAACCCGTTCATGAATTCGGTTGCGGGTGCAGACGCAATCTTGGGTCAGCTTGCGCTCGAACCGGGTATGAAACTGCTAGATGTTGGCTGTGGTCCGGGCAGATTGACGATACCAGCGGCGCGACGCGTTGGCGCAAAAGGACAAGTAACCGCATTGGATGTTCAACCTGAAATGTTGGGGCGCGTTCAGAAGAAGCTGCAAGCCGCTTCACTGACTAATGTGAGCCTTGTCCATGCGGGCATTGGCGAAGGCAAGACCGAATCTGACACCTTTGATCGCGCAGTTTTGGTCACCGTGTTGGGTGAAATACCAGATCGCCAAGCAGCACTTGCCGAGGTTTATCGCGCACTTAAGCCCGGCGGCATTTTTTCAGTAACAGAAGTGCTGCCCGACCCCCATTACCAGACAACCGGAACTGTTCGTCGTCTCGCGTCGGCAGTAGGCTTTGAGGAGCAGGCCAACTTCGGTGGCTTCCCAGCTTTTACAATTCAGTTCCGCAAGCCTGATGCCAATTCGTCGCATCGCATCAAGGTCGAGGGACTCCAGAATGTCTCCAAGACTCTCTTGATTTCTCTCTATCTACGTGCGCTGGAGAGCCACCATCAGAACGGGCTGATTAACGACCCAAAGGCTGTCGAGTTGGTCGATCAATTGGACTA
The DNA here is from genome assembly GCA_038251275.1 of Aggregatilineales bacterium. Taxonomy (GTDB): domain Bacteria; phylum Chloroflexota; class Anaerolineae; order Aggregatilineales; family Phototrophicaceae; genus CFX2. The sequence goes on along the minus strand of JBBSBM010000035.1, from coordinate 36,811 downwards.
TGATTTTTCCAAACTCAAAAACATCACGCTCGGTCAGATTTTCCCACTTCTCAGAATGCGAGAATCTGACCGCCGCGTCAGTACATTCCTTACCCAACACCCTGACGGAATTATCGTAGACATTGGTTGTGGTCTCGATACCCGTTTTTACCGTGTCGACAATGGCAAAGCGATATGGTATGAACTGGATTTGCCGGAAGTTATGGCGCTCCGCAGCCAATTGTTGGGCGAGTCGTCACGGCGTCAATCTATTTCTTGTTCGGCGCTGGATTTTCGCTGGATGGACGAAATTCACAGATCGGATGGGCAACCTATCCTGTTTCTGGCAGAAGGAGTCTTCCCTTATTTTGAGCAACAGGAAGTAAAGCGACTGGTGGTGGCCTTGTCTGAGCGGTTTCCAAACTCGGAACTGGTCTTCGATGCCCTGCCGCCGGGATTTGTTCGCTGGATGCGCTGGCATCCCAGTCTGAAAGCTGCCAATGCGCGGCTCGGATGGGGGCTAGCACAAGGCAAAGAACTTGAACAATGGCATCCCGGTATTCAGTTGATAAGTGAGTGGTTTTACTTTGACCAACCAGAGCCGCGTTTGCGCTGGTATCGGCTGCTGAAATGGTTCAGGCCGATTAGCAGAACGCTTATCGTCCAGTACAGATTGGGCATAGAGGAGTAGGCTTTTGCCATACCTGAAGTCCACGAAGATGTTGGTTTGATGAAGCAAAAGCGCTGTTTAACAAGCATTACATCAATTTATCAGCACTCAATACGAATTTTAACTATAGATAAGGTTGTCTCTCATGGCTGCACTCAGTCGTCAAAATGAAAATGTAAACAATAATCCACCAGTACGTCCAAAGTGGCTATCTCAAGGATGGCTTGAACCCCGTTTAGTCGTATTAACATTGCTGGCAATTGTGCTGAGTCTGATTAGTGAACGACTGGATGCTCCGCACACATTAATTACCGTCTTTAATGTGAGTTCATATATTACAGGTGGCGTATTTGGTGTCATCGCCAGCTTAGAAGCGCTGCGCCATCGCCATATCAATGTCGACCTTTTGATGGTACTGGCTGCTGTTGGTGCTGCTCTCATTGACCAGTGGCACGAAGGCGCGATGTTGCTCTTCTTGTTTTCCCTCAGCAATGTGCTTCAATCCTATGCCATTGGACGCAGCCGCCAAGCCATTCGCGGATTGCTCAAGTTGTATCCATCCGAGGCTAAAGTGCGCCACAACGGACAGATCGAGGTGATGAAAGTTGAACTGATTAACGTGGGGGATGTCGTCCTGATTGAACCCGGTGAACGTATTCCGGTTGATGGACTCATCATCAATGGACGCTCATCTGTAGATCAATCCCCCATTACTGGCGAGTCGATGCCTGTTGAAAAAGAGGTTGGCGACAAAGTATTCGCCGGAACACTTAATCAGCAGGGCTTACTGGATGTCGAGGCGACGCAGGCCGCCCACGATACCACGCTGTCGCGGATCATCAAACTGGTGGAAGAGGCGCAGGACTCGAAAGCCCCGACCGAGCGTTTCCTAGAGACATTCGAGCAGTATTACGCCATGGTGATAATCGGTGGGGTGCTGCTGTTCATTATTATTCCCCCTGCGTTGGGTCTGATTGATTTCCACAGCAACTTCTATCGTGCAATGGTACTGATGACGGTGGCCTCACCTTGCGCACTGATCATTAGCACACCTGCGTCGTTCATCTCGGCGATTGCTGCTGCGGCTCGTAATGGCGTGCTGTTCAAAGGCGGCGCATTTTTAGAAGCTATGGCTTCGGTCAAGGCGATTGCCTTCGACAAAACGGGCACGCTCACTATGGGGAAACCGGCTGTCACCGACGTGGTGTCATGTTGTGAACTCTGTGAAGATGAACTGCTGAGCGTAGCTGCGGCTGTAGAAGCGCGATCAGAACATCCACTGGCGAAAGCGATTGTGTCCGCCGCTGCCCATCGTAAGCTAACAGTGGGTGAAGTCGAAGACTTCCAAGCTGTGACGGGATTGGGAATTACAGCTCGATTGGATAACAGCATCATCAGGCTTGGTAGCGTCAAGTATCTCGAACAGAAAGACCCCGTCCCGCAGCGCTTGGCTGCGCGTCTCGAACAACTTGAACTCGAAGGTAAAACTGTCATTGGTGTCGTGCGTGAGGGTGGATGTCACTTGTGTGACAACTGTGAACATCCTGAAAATAATCAAGACTGGATGGGAATTGTAGCCATGGCTGACCAACTTCGTCCGGAAGCAGTCGGTATTATCCGCCACTTGCACGAACTGGGCATTGAACGGGTGGCGATGCTCACAGGCGATAATCCTCGTGTCGCCCAAACGATTGCTCACCAATTAGGCATTGATGCCGTTTACGCGGGGTTGATGCCGGATGACAAAGTGCGGATCATCAAGGAAATTGAAGCTGAAGTCGGTCCGACGGCCATGGTCGGCGACGGTGTGAACGATGCGCCGGCACTTGCAACAGCCAGCGTAGGCATTGCGATGGGCGCAGCAGGCACGGATGTGGCGTTGGAAACCGCTGACTTGGTGCTGATGGGTGATAAACTGGAACTCATCGCCTACGCGCTAACCCTGAGCAAGAAGGCACGCCGCGTTGTCTGGCAAAACATTGGTTTTGCTCTGCTTGTGATTGCGCTTCTAATTACAGGTGCATTTGTGATAAACCTCCCGCTTCCGCTCGGTGTGTTGGGTCACGAAGGCAGCACCGTTATTGTCGTACTGAACGGTTTGATCTCCTTGTTAGTCTGGCCAGAATTTCAACGCAGGCGAATGATGCAGAAAGTGTAATCCACAATGAGAAAGATGATTTTGGCTGGAGCAGACTTTTGTAATCTGAGCAACTCACCTAGTGCTGGATGAAGGCTGCATATTTTCCGGTGATGTATCGCTTTCCATCATCGTAGGGATAATCATCTTTTCTCGATTTTGACCAGAATGTCCATTTTTCTCCGAGTGCCCGAATGATATAGCCCGCGGGATTGGTACATTCCTGGTCTTTTGCGTGTTCGACCACCTCCGTAACTCGTTTGGATCCATGTTTCGCGATAAGTTCTTTCGCTTTGAGATATCCAATTCCCAGTTTTCCGAGTGATTGAAGAATTTCTTTTTTCTCTTCGCTTTCAATATCCACAACAACAGCCGAATTCCTGTTGTGTTGTATATCTTGATCGTTTTTATGCTGTTTTGTTTGTGAGTCAGAGTCTGTTATGGATTGGGCGATTTGAGCCGAATGAATGGGCTCATCTTCGCCAAATGCATCGGGCTGATTTAGCTCATTGAGTTGGTCTTCATCAGCCACACTCTTTGGGCTTGATTGACCATCTTCATTGGGCGTTTCTGTCCACATCCACATTTTGATGCGAAGGGGCATAATTTCTAAAAATTCGGCTAGGCGTTGCACCAACTGGTTTTCATCCAGTCGATAATGAACGGTTGGCGTACCATTAGCTTTCATGATTGTGCGTTCAATTCCAATGATTTCCAGAAATCCTTTACCATGTACACGCTTGACCTGTGCCTGTGACAAGTTGCATTCGGCGTTCCAATCGCGCCACGATTTGTAAACCCATCCTCCGATTTTCTTTGCCCTTGGGAACCAGTGCAAGAGTCGAACCGCCATCAGGCCGCCATTTTGATCACCGATCACTTTGGCAATGAGTGCCGAAACGGTACGGATATCCGAGCGATTGAGCTGTCGAACCACGTTTTGCAGGCGCGCAAGTAATCAGGCTGGCGGTCGAGGTTGCCAGCAGTTGTGTAGCCATTCATGATTGCCTCCAAACAAAGCTGAATAGAAGTCAGGTTCAAGAAACAGGACTGAAAGGCTGATATTCAGTTGCAGGGGAGGAAGGACTGTGATACATTGGAGTTACCACACACCAAATGTATCTTTGTCCGTCACCCACCTGCATATTTCGTCGGTGGGTTTTGTTTTCTAGGGAGGTGAACGTATTTTTGTCACAATATCCTCTCCAAAAGGTTCACCCGGGTGAACCTTTTTATTCATCTGCCAGATAGCGCTCTGCATCTGTTAATAATTTCCGCAATGATTGAAGCCTTGCTCGAGCAAGGGTCTTATCACCTTCTTGCCTGACCAACGCACGAGCAATATCCTCTGGTAATGTTGTATTACTCGTTTGAGCAGCTTTAGCAATTTTGAGCGCTGGCGCGGGAATCGTGTCTAGCACTTCTTGAGAGTTGTCTTGTAAATCCCCTTGGCACAACTCTTTTACCTGTTTTGCGGTGAGATTAAGGTCGATGATTTGTCGAACAACTTCGTCGTGATACTCTGCTGCTAAATTGACAACATGTCTGAGCCGTCGCTCGTCAATGCCGTATCGATCTGCCAATTCGATGGCTTCGTCCGAAAGCCTTAGCAGATTTTTGTGATAGCTGAAATAGCCTTTTTTGATACCGCCCATAGCTGGTAAGATTGACTCGGTATATTCGCGTTTCCCTCTCAAATCAAGATCAAGGGCTTGACGGTAGAAGTCATTCGAAACTGCGGTATCTGGAATTTGATATCCATGTACGTTTAGTAAAAGCAGGGCGGCTTGCCTTGCCATTGCGATTGCAGACAGCCCTGTACGGGCCGTGTTCTCTTTGGCCTGTCGAAATGCGGATGCTCGTTCGGCAGGAATGATGATGCAGGGGACCATACCGTCTCTCTCATGGCCGGGAATAAAGTCCCTTAGAAGCCATGTTGCCCAGTATCGTCGTTCACCCGTTTCGATGCGGTAGAGACGTGTCACGCCTTGTGTCGCATCGACCACCGTCAGGGGATTGACTTGTCCATCATCACGTATTGTCACAGCTAGATTGACTAGATCGCGTACTAGTTTTTCTTGGGGTGATAACTGTGGTGCTTCCGCTTCGGTTTCGTCGTCTGGGTTCCCTAGCAAATCTAAGACATTGTTAAAGGGGCGACCGTTTTGGCGGCCAGCCAGTTGGGCGATTTGGATGAGTTCCCGAAGGGCTTGGGTCGGTGTCATCCGGTTAGCGTGAAAAGCTTGATAAATCCTTTCGGGAAGGACGCGACGTGGTTGTACTGGGTCTGGTCGCATCATCTCCAGCAGAATACGCTCCACTCGCAAACTGTTGTCCGTCGCGATGTCAAAGCCGCTGCCGCCCAGCATGTCAGCAGTTATGGTGTCGAGGAGGCCAGCGTTGGCCTGTCGTTTCTTGCCGTTCATGATACGCTAGCCTTTTGTCCAGCAATCTCACGAACCAACTTGCCGACCATCTGGGCATAGGCTTTACTGGCCGAGGCTTTCGGATCATAGTTGAACACACTCAGATGGTGATGGTGGGAATAGGACACGGCTTCATTGGCTGGAATCACGCCACACACGAGTTGTCCCAAAATACTATGCGACTTGAGTTCATCCAGGAGTTGTTTGTGTCCTTTGACGCGGGTATCCATCTTAGTGACGAGGATGCCACTGACGTGCAGATGCGGATGTCGCCAGCCTTCACGGATGTCGTTGATTTTTGAAATGACCGATAACAAACCCACTGTTTCGAGATAGCGAGGTTCAACCGGCACGATGGCATCGGTGGCTGCCAGCAATCCCATTTCAGTCATCAATGAGAAAGAAGGGCGAGTATCAATGACAATTGCCGCATAATGATTGGCGATCCGACTTAACGGTTCGGCTAAGCGGTAAGGCGCACCGGCCACGCCCATCAATTCACGTTCGGCACCCTCCAGCATCGGTGATGCAGGCAGCACATGGAGATCGTCGTCCCACGTGCTTTGCACCAGACAGTTCGCCAGTACATTCGGTGCTTCTTTCCGATCTGCCATCAGGACGGTGTAGAGGCTGTTGTCGGCACCATAATCTTTATGTCCCGTGGTAACGAGTGATGCATGTGCTTGGCTGTCGGTATCGACGAGTAGCACCCGACAATTGGCAGCACCGGATCGCCTGAGCAAGCCAACCAAGCCATAGGCAATATTGGTGGCGGATGTCGATTTCCCGACACCCCCTTTATGATTGGTCAGTACAAAAACACGAGTCATTTTCATTTCCTCCGCAGCTACTGGACTAAATGTTTGCGTTGGAAATCACCGTTGCTCTCGTCCGTGTTACACTGGCAAATGAGAAGCACTGGTCACTTCCGCAGCGGTGCTTCAAGCGAGGTGGGGAGAGCGGCAAGCCTCTCCCTTGCTCACCTAATAGCTAAGCTAAGAAGTCGAGCGAAGTTGTAGGAGTTGGGTGAGCGTAGCCCGCTGAGGAAAACTAAGATTATTTACAAACTTGGGTTGGGTCGTAGCCGAGGAAGGTTCGGATTGGCTCTCCGCAGGCACAAACTGATTAAAAAGCGCTTCCAAACATTTGGAAGCGCTTTTTTCTTGCGTTGTCATGTTCAAATCTTGTAGTCTCACATACTGTCAGTGAAATTTTCATCTATGCCCCATGAACAATTTTTTGCTCCATGGCCTCAGAAAACTACTCATCAAGCGAAAGAAGTATACTCAAGGCAGTAGTGGTTACTTATACCATTCTATAAGGCATTGGTTGTACCCTTTTGACAAGAGAAGTAGTAAAGTAGTTACAATACTTTGTGTTAAAATTCACAATTGTTATAGCAACTTAACCAGTGAAGATAAAAATATTTTTGATTATCTAGAAATTAAAGTTCGTCATAGAGTCATGTGAGGTAAAAGTATGGATGCGTTGACACTGGCACGATTGCAATTTGGTATCACGACCGTTTACCACTTCTTTTTTGTCCCGCTCAGCTTAGGGCTGTCAATCATTGTTGCCTTAATGCAGACCATCTATGTGGTCAAAGGTGATGAAAAATATAAACTGATGGCGAAGTTCTGGGGCAAACTCCTGCTCATAAATTTCGCAATGGGCGTAGTAACCGGCATCGTCCAAGAATTTCAATTTGGTATGAATTGGTCGGAATATTCCCGATTCGTGGGCGACATTTTTGGTGCGCCACTAGCTGTTGAAGCTTTGGTTGCCTTTTTTATTGAATCAACCTTTTTGGGTGTGTGGATTTTTGGAATGGACAAGCTACCCAAAAAGATGCACCTTGCAGCCATCTGGTTAGTGGCAATTGCCGCTAATACATCGGCTTTTTGGATTTTAGTCGCAAACTCGTTCATGCAAAATCCAGTTGGATACACAATCGCCGCCAGTGGACGCGCAGAGATGACCGATTTCTTTGCGCTTCTCCGAAATCCAAATCTATGGCTCCAATTTCCGCACGTTGCGCTGGGTGGCCTAACAACCGGAGCCTTCTTCGTATTAGGAATCAGTGCCTTTCATCTGCTGCGGAACAAAACCAGTAATGTAGAGGCTTTCCGTGCTTCTGCTCGTATTAGTCTCATTATTGGTACAGTAGCAGTTTTGGCGACAATGGGCTTCGGGCATTTGCAGGGGCAGCGCATGGCTGATACCCAACCGATGAAATTAGCTTCGGCTGAAGGTCTATGGAATGCTGAAGATCCGGCTGGATTGTCCATGTTTCAGATTGGTAATGAGGCGGATCGCACGTCAATCATCAATATTCGTATCCCGTCGCTGTTGAGCTTCCTGTCATATAACACGCTGGATGGCAAGGTACAGGGCATCAATGACTTACAAGCCAAATATGAAAAAGAGTACGGTCCGGGGGATTATGCACCGCCCGCAATTTGGTTGACCTATTGGAGCTTCCGTGCAATGGTGGGGTCAGGTATGTTGATGTTTGTGCTGGGCTTAGTCGGCCTATTCCTCACCTTCCGTAATCATCTCGGTGACGGTAAGAGCAAATGGCTTCTGCGTCTGCTGATTCCGGCAATCATCCTACCCTATTTAGCTAATTCAACCGGTTGGATATTGACCGAAGTTGGCCGGCAGCCGTGGATTGTTCAGGGATTGATGACTATCGACAAAGCCGTGTCGCCCAATGTTACCGTCGAAATGCTCTTGATCTCACTCATCGGTTTCACCTTAATTTATGGCCTGCTGATGATTGCGGACGTTTACCTGCTGCAAAAGTTTGCCCGCCAAGACTTAAGCGACAGTGACCATCTCATTCCGTGGTCCGGAAAAGACCCTGAATCAACTGAGAACAAAGCACGCTATGAAGGTGCTTACTAAAGGAGTTTCTCATGGATTTGCAAACACTCTGGTTTATCTTAATCGCGGTGCTGTTCACCGGCTTTCTGTTTTTGGAAGGGTTTGATTATGGTGTGGGCATTTTACTGCCGATAGTCGCCAAAAAAGACAACGAACGGCGGATGGTCGTCAACAGTATCGGCCCGATTTGGGATGGCAATGAGGTGTGGTTATTGACGGCAGGTGGTGCAATGTTCGCGGCCTTCCCCAATTGGTACGCAACACTCTTTAGTGGTTTCTATCTGGCACTCTTCCTGATCCTCATAGCGCTCATTATTCGCGGCGTGGCCTTCGAATTTCGCAGCAAGGACGTGAGCCCGCGCTGGCGCAGTCTGTGGGATAGCGCCATCTTTGTTGGCAGCCTAATCCCCGCCTTACTCTGGGGAGTCGCCTTCGGCAATATCCTGCGTGGTGTTGCGATTGATGCCCACATGACCTATGTTGGGACGTTCTTTGATCTGCTGAATCCCTACGCGTTGCTCGCCGGACTGGTCACACTCACTTTATTCATCCTGCACGGCGCATTATTTCTAGAACTCAAAATCGATGGTGTCATTCGGGAGCGCACGCGAAACATTGTTCGTCGCATGTGGTTGGTCGTAACCCTTCTCGCGGTTACCTTTGTGGTATATAGCCTTTTCCAAACCGATATTCTCACCCATCTTAACGGTGTCAATGTGCTGGGATTGGTTGCAGCGGTTGGCGGATTGTTAGCAACTGGCTATTTCATATTCAAAGCCCGTTATGGAAGAGCCTTTTCCGGAACCGGTTTGACGATTGTTGGGATTGTCGCGCTCATTTTTGGTACGTTGTTTCCACGAGTCATGCCCTCGACATTAGGCTTCGACCTGACTATTTATAATGCGTCATCCAGCCAGTACACCTTACAGGTCATGAGTGTCATCGCGCTTACTGTCGTCCCGATTATATTGTTGTACCAAGCGTGGACATACTGGGTTTTCCGCAAACGGCTAACTGCCGAAAGTCACCTCGAATACTAAGCCGTTCCCACGTTTCATCATCCCTGTCCAATTTCATGTTGGGCAGGGATAATATCAACCAACATCCGCATCAGTCTGCCATAATCCCATGTCATCATCTGTGCAATCTCGAAAACAGAGTCTTGATCAACACCTGCTTAGAGAAGCGGGTATTGCCCGTACTGCGCTGCTGGCGAGTCTTGGTGCAAACGCTCTCTTAAGCATTATCATTATTGTTCAAGCACTGCTGCTCAGTCAGAGCATCAATCGAGTCTTTCAAAAAGGTGAGGATTTAAGAGCCGTTTCGCCCCTCTTGTTGGCACTGCTGGTTGTCATCAGCTTACGTGGGCTGATGAGCTATTTCGGTTCACAAGCCTCGGCTCATCTTGCCATACGGGTCAAAAATTCGCTGCGAAAACGACTGATGACGCATTTATATGCGCTTGGCCCCGGTCACATCCATAGCGAACGCAGTGGTGATCTGGTCTTAACAGCCACCGAAGGCATCGAAAAACTGGATGGCTACTATCGGGATTATGTACCCGGTCTATTCACGGCCTTGTTCTTGCCGCTGTTAATTTTGGTGGTCGTTCTGCCAGTTGATCTGCTGACCTTTGTGGTAATGCTGATTACCGCACCGCTCATCCCATTTTTCATGGCGTTAATTGGCATGGCGGCAGGAGCATTAGCAAAACGCCAATTTTTTGAAATGCGCTATCTCGGCGCACATTTTATTGATGTGATGCAGGGTTTTACCACCTTGAAGGTATTCAATCGCAGTCAGTATCAAATCGAGACTATTAGCCGCATCACCGGACAATTTCGGGAGGCGACGATGCGTGTGCTGCGGGTCGCTTTTTTATCAGCCTTCACGTTGGAAATGCTGGCAACATTGAGCGTGGCGATTGTCGCGGTTGAAATTGGTGTAAGGTTAATCAATACGGGAATCAGCTTTGAACAGGCCCTGTTCTTGCTGGTTATTGCCCCTGAATTTTATTTGCCACTCAGAGCCTTAGGGGCAAAATTTCATAATGCGACCGAGGGTAAAGCGGCGGCTGAACGACTCTTTGACGTTTTGGATGATTCTCAGCAAATTGAAGGTTCTGAAAAATCGATAGCCGTTCCCCAAAAGATGCTCATTCGCTTTGAGGATGTGACTTTAACTTATGACTCCGCTACTGCCCCGACCTTGAGAAACGTGTCATTTGAGATCAAACCCAACCAATGGGTCGTGATTGTCGGGGTCAGCGGTAGTGGGAAAACAACCATCACCAATCTGCTGCTGCGCTTTCTACAACCTGATGCCGGACGCATTGTGATTGATGGTATGAATCTTAGTTCTATATCCATTGAACAATGGCGCGAACAGATTGCATGGGTATCCCAATCTCCTTATTTGTTTAATGCCACGATTGCCGAAAATATTTGTTTTAGCCGTCCGGAAGCCCCCGAAGTCCAAATGGTGGCAGCGGCACAGGCAGCAGGCGCACATGAGTTTATCCTTCAATTGCCAATGGGTTATCAAACACTCTGCGGCGAGCGTGGACTCCGTTTAAGCGGCGGACAAGCCCAACGGATTGCCTTAGCCCGCGCTTACCTGCGTCAGTCACCACTGCTCATTTTGGATGAACCTACATCTAGTCTTGATCCTGAAAGTGAAGCCGACATCATCGGCAGTCTCAATCAAATGACACAAGGGCGCACGGTATTGATTGTTACCCATCGTTTGAGTTTGTCTGTTGGCGCAGATCACATCATCGTCATGGATAACGGAACGGTGGCAGAACAGGGAACGCACAACGAATTAATGGCAATCGGTGGTGCCTACGCTCACCTTGTAGACACTTTCGGAGATGTCGCCGGTGAAGCGTAATCCATTATTACGTGCTTTACGTTTGGCACTCCCGTTCTGGCGGGGAATGGGCTTAGCGGCGCTGCTTGGTACGCTCACGATTGCCAGCAGCGTCAGTCTCATGGCGACTTCGGCATGGCTGATTTCGAAAGCGGCTTTGCATCCATCCATTGCGGAACTCGGTGTGGCAGTCGTCGGTGTACGCTTCTTTGGAATTGGCCGCGGTGTCTTTCGTTATTTGGAACGTCTTGTTTCCCATGAAACAACTTTCCGTCTGCTTGCCCATCTACGAGTCGAGTTTTATAAACGGCTTGAACCGCTTGCCCCTGCCCGATTAATCTCCATGCGAAGTGGTGATTTGTTAAGCCGGGTAATTGATGACATCGAAAGTCTGCAAAATCTCTATTTGCGGGCTGTCGCACCGCCTGTTGTAGCCTTGATCACAACCCTCTGTCTCACCGTTTTCTTGACGGCATTTGATCCTTTTGTGGCACTCGTCGCTTTGGTGTTCATGCTGGCAGCCGGAATAGTGGTTCCGTTGTTAGCATGGTGGGGCAATGAAAAATCCGGCAGCACACGGGTCATAATTCGTGCTGAACTGGATGCGGCGTTAGTCGATGGCATTCAAGGCATAGCGGAAACACTCGTCTATGGTCAGACACAAGCCCAATTCACTAAATTACAAGCGCTTAACCAGCAAATCGCGGTCGAAGAAGAACACCTTGCCCGCTATGACGCACTTCAATTAGCGCTGACAGTTTTTCTTACGAGTGGCGCGGCGCTCGCTGTTCTCACAGTTGCCATTCCCCGTCTTGACGGAATCTATCTTGCCACCGTGACCTTAGCGAGCGGCGCTGCTTTCGAGGCATTGAGTCCCTTGGCGCAGGCCGCCGTCCAACTGGGGGCAACCGCGCAAGCCGCCCGCCGACTTTTCGAAATTACCGATTTATCACCCGCAGTTTTTGATCCGATAGTACCCGTTCCAATACCCGTTAATCCACCCCTCGAAATTACCGGTTTGTCATTTCGATATGCAGTCGATTCGCCTTTGGTTCTTGAGGATTTTTCGCTCAATATGCGCTTCGGTCAACATATTGCGATTTTAGGAGAAAGCGGTTCTGGAAAATCGACATTGGTCAATATCCTGCTGCGATTTTGGGACTATGACAAGGGCCAAATCTTATTAGGAGGGCATGAGTTACATACTTATAACCAGAGTGATATTCGCGCCGTATTTGGCGTGATGTCCCAACGCACCCATATTTTTAACACCACTGTTCGCGAAAACATCCTGATTGCCCGTAAAGACTCGAGTCCGGAAGCAGTCGAAGCGGCTGCACGGCAGGCACAAATCCACGAGTTTATTCAAACATTGCCTGACGGTTATGATACCTACATCGGAGAAGGTGGCAGACAACTGAGCGGGGGAGAACGTCAGCGTATCGCTTTGGCACGGGTGCTGCTCAAGAATGCACCGATTTTAATTTTAGATGAAGCCACAGCCAACTTGGATGTCAAAACCGAATATGCCCTCATGGAAACTGTTTTACAGGTGGCGACCGGCCGCAGTTTGCTCATCTTGACCCATCGCTATATTTTTCTGGATCGTATGGATCAAACATATATCATGAAGCAGCGGCAACTTATGCCCTTTGTCCCTTCCCAAACGTAACGACTGCTAATTCTCAATAGATTCAAGTAGTTCATCTAGCACAGGATAAAGGCGGCTCAATTCGACCAAAAAGGCATGCGTAATCGGCGCGAAAGGGATATTCGCGTCCCAGATCAATTTTAAACTGCGGGTCAAAGGTTTCTCTTTGATGGGAATCATATGCAGCAGGTGTTGATCGACTTCGGCTTGCACGACATAAGGCGGAAGCACTGCCAAACAGCGCCCAAGTGACACTGCCCGCTTTATGGACTCCAGATTATCAAATTCTGCCCCGATCACAGGATCGACACGATATTGATGCAAGGTTTGTTCCAGCCATAGTCGTGATTGACTGTTGGCTTCGCGCACAATCAAGGATTGGTCACGTAAATCCTCGATGCCAACCGATTTATGCTCCCAGAAGGGATGTTTGAAACCCACAACTACCTGCTGTTCGATTTCCTCTAACACCAGCGAGGAAAGATGCGGCGTTGGATGGTCATCCAGTTCCCCTTCGATGAAGCCAATATCGAGCTGCTGCCTCAATACATCATTGATAATTTGGGATGTTACGCCGGTTTGCAGGGCAACCGTGAGCTGCGGATAGTTTGCCCTGAAGCGCTGCACCCAATCCGGTGCGAGATACACCCCGACTCCCGGTGTCGCGCCGATGCTGATTCGCCCGCTGGCTAAGTGGTCAATGTCAACCAGAGCGTTTTCTGCTTTCGCGACCAATTCAAATATCTCGCCGGTGTAATGATTCAAAATTTCACCGTGTGGTGTCAGTTTGACCCCGCGCCAACCCCGTTGGAATAACTGCCTTCCCAAGCTCGATTCCAGTTCTTTGATATGTTGGCTTACGGCTGACTGCGTGATGTATAAGCGTTCGGCTGCTCCGCTAAAACTACCTGCTTGTACCACTGCCGAAAAAATCTGCAATTTATAAAGATCAAGCATATGCAACCTTTAAGGTATTAGCTTTTACTTATGCCACATTATAAGGCTTTGAGTGTAACTACGCACGGTTGATTCAGCTTAAAGTAAGGCCATTCCAAGCAGACAAGGATAAAATTCTCAATGTCAAAACGTAAACAATCCCAACCATCCAAGTTGCGCAATAAGGTTCTGATGGCGTCAGGTGTGGTTTTCGCACTGCTGATTGCGGCATTTGCGCTTATTGCTTCTCGTGGAACAACCAGCACGGCACAACACCTTTCACCCTCGGATTATCAAACGCAATTTGCAGAAGTGAACGCGCCTTACCTGTTGGTCGATGTCAGAACCGCTGACGAATTTGCGACTGGACACATTCACGGTGCGGTGAATATTCCGCTAGATACGGTAAATGACAATTTGAGTCAAATATCCCGAACTGAGCCAGTTGTGGTGTATTGCCACAGTGGCAATCGCAGCGCCCAAGCTGTTCAACTGCTATCGAAAGCTGGTTACACCAATATCTACGATCTCGGCGGCATTAACGCCTGGACATCGCAGGGTTTCCCAATCGAATAACGCTAGACAATAACTACAAGGAATAGAAATGAACATCTTCAAATCACTCTTCGGCAGCAGCACCAACAATCTGGACACACAGGGCGCAAAAGCCCGTATCGACAGCACGGAACCACTCTTAATTCTTGATGTGCGCCAACCGGATGAATACCGTGCCGGACACATTGCCGGGGCAAAATTAATACCATTGAACGAGTTGGGTCGGCGTATGGACGAACTGCCTAAGGATAAAGAGATTCTATGTGTCTGTGCATCCGGCGCACGCAGTAGCGCTGCTACCGGACAACTTTCTGGTGCTGGATTTAACGTGGTTAATATGCGCGGTGGGATGTCAGGCTGGCAGCGAGCAGGTTATCCGATGAAAAAAGGTAAGTAATGCCTACGTTAATTCTCAGCCTTATGCTGGGGTTTGGAATTGGTGGATCACTTGGATTGCTGGGAGGCGGTGGTTCCATTCTGACGGTGCCTGCGTTGGTCTATCTGATCGGACAAACGCCGCAGGTTGCGGTCACTACCTCACTGGCGATTGTCGGTGCGAATAGTGCGCTCGGCGCGTTTTTCCATCGATCACAAGGAACGCTGAACTGGCGCGTTGCACTCATTTTCGGTGGAACGGGGATGATTTTCTCCTACCTTGCGGCGGGTTTGTCCAAACAATTTGCGCCGAATGTACTGATGGTGGCCTTCGCATTACTCATGCTGATTGTGGGTATCGTGCTGGTTCAGCAAAAAATAGCACCGCAGCGCTTAGAGCAGACTGAAAATCTAAGACTCTGGAAAGTGCTGATTGGTGGCGCCACCGTCGGATTAGTTACTGGCATTCTGGGTGTGGGCGGCGGTTTCCTGATTGTTCCGGCGCTAGTCATGCTGGTGGGAATGCCCATGCATCAGGCCGTTGGTACTTCCTTGGTAGTAATCACCATGAACAGCTTTTCAGGATTTCTCGGACATCTCAGCGGGATGACCATTGACTTACCCCTCATTGCGATTTTTATCGCCGCCGGTGTCATTGGAACCTTTGCCGGAGCGCGTTTGGGCAGGCGTTTAGACGCCTCGCTGCTGCGCAAAGTCTTTGCCGTATTTGTCATTGGACTAGCCGTTTTCTTACTGTACGACAACCTTCCGAAAATAATGTAATGTAGGAGTGAACTAGAGATGTATCTAGAGCAATTTTTCGTTGATGGCTTGGGCTGTGCTTCTTATCTGGTTGGCTGCGAAGGCGCAGGCATAGCCGCGGTAGTCGATCCCGATCGCGATGTGCAAAAGTATCTGGATGCCGCCGCACACAATATGAAAATCACCCATATCATCGAAACACATTTGCATGCCGATCATGTGTCCGGCAACACCGATCTTGCTGCACAAACCGATGCCGAAATTTACGTCCATGAAGATGCGATGGCCGAATTTCCACACCAGAAACTCAAGGGCGGTGATTCGATCACACTTGGGAATGTCGAACTGCGGGTACGTTTTACACCCGGTCATACCCCTGAAAGTATTACCCTGCTAGTCGTTGACAAAACCCGTGCCGAAGAACCTTGGATGGCTTTAACCGGTGATACCTTATTCGTGGGTGATGCGGGACGACCGGATTTGGTCGGTATCGAAGCTGCACGTGGCTTAGCCGGACAAATGCACGACACTTTGCATAACGAATATTTGACTTTGGCCGATGGAGTCATGGTACTGCCCGGACATGGTGCAGGCTCTCTATGCGGCAAGTCGATTGGTTCGGTGTTGAGTTCAACAGTCGGTTTTGAACGGCTTCACAATCCCGCCTTACAGGTGCATGACCGTGATGCCTACATCGAGTTCGCCACCGCTGGCCTGCCTGAACAACCAGGTAATCACAAGCGCATCAAACAGATTAACCGACAAGGACCACGGCCCTTGGGCGATGTCCTGCCGCGCCCGCTTTCTACTCAGGATGCCGTACAGCACTTCCGGCATGGCGCTGCATTACTGGATACCCGTTCCAAGGCTGCTTACAAAGCCAAACACATTCCGGGCGCTGTCCACCTCGAACCCGACGATCAATTAAGCAATCGGGTAGGCTTTGTACTGCCTGCTGATTTGCCTGTCATTTTGATGTTATCCGATGCTAACGATTATCGCCGTGTGGTTTACAGCTTGGCACGTGTGGGTTATGACAATGTGGTCGGTTATCTGGCTGATAGTCTGGAAGCATGGGCAGCCTTAGGATTACCTACAACCAGTGGGGATGTGCGCGATATTGAACCTGAGGAATTGAAAGAACTACTGGAAAAAGGCAGCAATCAACCGATGGTTATTGATGTACGCGAAAGTTGGGAATATGCACAGGGACATGTGCCCGGCGCACGCTTGATTTCATTAGGCGAATTTGCACACCGCGTAGAAGAACTAAGTCCGACCCAGCCTGTTGCCGTCATCTGTGCCAGCGGCAGTCGCAGTCAATCCGCCGCAGCCTTGCTCGGACAAAAAGGGTTCGACACGGTTTACAACGTGATCGGCGGAACATTTAACTGGATGCAGCACGGCCTGCCCATAGAACGCAATTAAAGGAGAATCACGATGATTCAAACACAATCGACTCTCGGACTTACCATCAATCTTCATACCGATTTTGAGACCGCTTTGAAGCGCGTCACAGAAGCTTTGAAAACCGAAGGCTTCGGCGTATTGACCGAAATTGATATAAAAGACACCTTCAAGAAAAAGCTGGATGTCGATTTTCGACCTTACAAAATTCTCGGTGCTTGCAATCCCACTTTAGCACACCGTGCTTTGACTGCGGCTCCTGATGTCGGGTTACTGCTGCCTTGCAATGTAACTGTTGTCCAAATTGAAGATGATTCTATTCAGGTTTCGGCGGTCGACCCATCAGTGATGATGAGTGTCGTTTCAAACGACATATTGAACGAGGTTGCCCAAGAAGTGCGCGAGCGGTTAACCCGTGTCATCGACGCTTTGGCTCGTTAATCGTTATTGCCTCAGCATCTCTTGGCAGAATAACGCAGGCAACGCTAGTCATTTACGCCCTAAAAGACACTGGAAATCCCGGTGTCTTTTTATGTGATCACCTGAAACCAGCTCAAAAAGAAGCTCATTCTGAGAAAAAATGGGGTTTACACGATGGGTTACGACTAGGCAGATGATGTATCGATTACCTCAAGATTCAAAACGGGCGATTGATTTAACGCAGATTCCGGTTTCATCACAACCATGATACTTGTGGCAACCAGCGATATGCAGCAAATGAGGATGAGAAGCGGTTGATACGAGCCAAAATGATCGTAAATGAGGCTCGCTCCAACCGGCGCAGCTGTAGTAGTAACCGTCAAGAATATCGCCATGATACTGCTGATTCGGGCGTAGTGAGAAGCACCATAATACTCGGCCAGCATGGATGGTCGCGCCAATGTTTTAGCACCATAAGCAGCGCCGAATATGCCGATAAAAATGATCACATTTGATGCTGATAATCCGAATATCAAAACAAAAATAGAAATGGCTTCGAGTCCGAATAAGCATCCCGCAATGACTCGGCTTGAAATACGAGAATCAAGCGGCGCGAAGATCACCCGCCCGATCACCTGTAGGATACCTATTGAGCCGCTGGCAAGAGCCGCCGTACTGGGATTAAACCCTGCCGCAATCAGAAAAGGGATAAGATGAAAGCGGATAGCTGCCGCTGTCAGGTTGGATAAGCTAAAGGCCGCCGTAAGCATCCAAAACGACCTACTTCGCAACACTTTTCGTAAATTAACACCTAATACTTGTCGTGGAGCTGATGATGATTTTTTGAGGCCACCATCAGGTAAGAGTCCCAGATCATCAGGTCGGCGACGTAAGACCATCACATGAAGCGGAATGGTTATGATCGCTAGGAAAACTGCCAAAATAATCAAGGCGTTGCGCCAACCAAATGAATGATAGAGCGCATCTGAAAGCGGCACAAAAATGGTGCTGGCAAGACCGGCCACGAATGTGACCAGTGCCAGCGCCCGACCTCGTCGTCTGACAAACCAGACGGCAATCACGGCAAAGGCTGGTTCATACAAAATCGCTGCTGAACACACCCCAAGTCCAGCCCAAATCAGATACAGCATTCGCAAATCATGAACTTGTGACCAGGCCAGCACCAATAGACTGGCCGCTACCGAACCAAGTGTCATCAACAACCGTGCGCCATGTCGGTCAATCCATGTGCCGATTGGAAAAGCCATCGTGCCGGTAATCAGTAAGGCCAGTGAAAATGCGCCAGTCATCTCAGTTTTTGACCAGCCGAGTTCGGCTTGCATGGGTGTGAGAAAGACCGAAAAAGTATAGTAAATAATGCCCCACGAGATCGTTTCGGTGATGGCTAATGTGGCGGCGATATACCAACCGTAGTAACGGGGATCATCGGTCTTGTCCACTCGCACGTTCAGTACCCTTTCCGATATAAACCAAGAAAGAGGCTTGAATAAGCCTCTCTCAAAAGAAATAACATCTCTATTGTATTAGGAACAGCAGGCAGTATCGCATCCACAAGTCGTCGATTTCACGCCATCACTACAACATGCGTCGTCGCATCCACAGTCACGCGTAGCAACTTGTAATGCAATGGGTTGTAACTGTGTCCCTGCAAACGGAATACTGGTTAAGGTGATCAAATTGGCGCTAAGTGGCACGTTCTGGCTGACACCCGTTCCGCAGCACGAACCGCCTTCACCTCCCAGATCGCTGCTGCATACGCCTGTTTCCGGCAGATTGAGTTGGACATCACGCGCAGCATCCCAATCGCCAACAAGACCCGCCACAACCGAACGTACTTGCTCATAACCGGTAGCTAAAAGGAAAGTGGGCGCACGACCATAGCTTTTCATGCCGACAATATAAAAATCCTTCTCAGGATGACGCAGTTCAGCTTCCCCGTGAGGACGCACTGTGCCGCAGCTATGAATATTGGGGTCAATCATCGGGCCAAGTGCGCGAGTGCTTTCAAGTGACGGATCAAGTTCTAGTCGCAATTCTCGCAGCATTTCGAGATCAGGCCGTGCGCCAGTGGTCGCAATTACTTCATCGACTTCAACAGTTTTCTGTCCATTTGGCGTTTCACCAACCACAATTATACCTTTTCCTTGTGCCACGATTTCGCGCACACGGAACGGCGTAACCAGCTCAATCCTACCAGCATCGACATGCGATTGAATACGCGTTCCAAGTTGAGCACGTGCAGGTAGCGCATCATCCTCACCACCGCCATAGACTTTTTGCATACTGGTTCCACGCATCGTCCATACGATGGTTGTTTGAGGATTATCTTGCTTGAGTTTTGTCAGCTCCAACAAAGCATTTATAGCCGAGTGACCACTGCCGACGACCATCACCCGCTTGTTTGCAAAACGCGTTTGATGAGCGCCCAACACATCTGGAATACCGTAGAAGATATGGTTGATGTTGCGCTTTTCACCCACTGCGGGCAATCCGCCTGAACCTAACGGGTTTGGCTTGTTCCATGTACCGGAGGCATCAATCACCGCACGAGCCTCAATCAGTGCTTCGCGCCCGTCACCATATTCGACATGCAAAATGAAGGGAGCATCTTCGCGTCCGGCATCTTTCATCTTGTCGATATATTGGCGACTAACAGCAATCACACGGGCATTGAGATGAATATACTGCCTCACTTCCGGTAATGCTGCAAACGGACGCATATAACGTTCAACCATCGCGCCACCGGTTGGGAGTTCATCTGCTGGTGGCATCTGCCAACCATGAGCTGTGAGCAAACGCACAGTCGCCTGATCGACTGTATATTGCCAAGGCGAGAACATGCGGACGTGCTGCCAATCAAGCATGTTCGCCCCGACACTTGATCCTGACTCGAAAACAATCGGGGTTTCGCCACGTTCGATGAGATGCGCTGCTGCTGCCAGTCCTACCGGACCTGCACCAATCACTGCGACTGGAAGAGATTCATTCATGTTGTCTATCCTTCAACATATTGATGCCTGTCGATGTAATTCATAAGTGACAGTCTAGAACACATATCGAAGTTTGTCAATATATCAATTTCGATGTGAATTTCTAGAAAGTATTGTTGAGCGGGTGTGACGTAGTCAACCTCAGTGTAGAAGTTGATCAAGCATTTTTCTGCCATAGATACTTTACTAAACCAGTATTTTTTGCAGAAATACTAAATCCAGCCGGCGGTCAAATTTGTATCCTACTTGCTTGAATTGTGCGACTTCCTCGAAGCCCAACACCCGATGCAACCGTAAGCTGGCCTCATTAGTTTTCTCTACGCCACCAATCATGACATGCTTGCCCATCCGTTGTGCCTCGTCCATCATCGACTGCACAATGAGCCGTCCAATGCCCTGCCCGCGATGTCCAGAGGCGACATAAACCGAATGCTCAACTGTATATTGATAGCCAATCTTTTCCCGAAACTTGCTTAAATATCCCCAACCGACCACCTGTTGGGTTTCGTCCAACGCCACTAGCACCGGAAATCCCTGCTGTTGATGCTGTTGGAACCACTGTGTTCGCTGCTCCAGTGTCGCGGATTCATAGTCCCACGATGCTGTCGTGTTGAGAACGGCATCGTTATAAATTTCCAATATGGCAGGAATATCGGTGTATTGTGCCGGACAGATTTGTATGGGCATCATTCCTCCTTAATAGCTATTGTTTGAGGATAAGAAATTCGCTGGTATTATTCAAGTTGATTCGATTAATAGCGCCCATCCAATTTTTTAATATGAATATCGACTTGGAACAACTGATTACATTTGAACGCATTGTGCGGGAGGGTAGTTTTAGCGCGGCTGCATGGGCGCTGGATATACCGCAGCCAACGGTAAGTGCTCGCATTAAATCGTTGGAGCGAACACTAGGCGGTAGCCTCTTTCATCGGCAGGGACGAAAAATAACGCTGACCGATCTCGGGCAAACTTTTTTGCCTTATACCCAGCGCACCATTGCCGTTTTGACCGAAGGTGTCGCAATGGCACATCAAACGAAATATGGTCAGCGGGGACGAGTTGCTTACGGCGGCCTAACATCTTTGTCAGGCGCACTTGCCGGTGGCGCTGTGGCACAATTTCACCAGACACATCCACAAGTCGATTTGTTGGTTAAATCAAGTGAGCATGAAAAAGTAGTGGAATGGTTAAGAGATCGGGTGATTGAACTGGGATTGGTAGTCTGGCCCTGCCCTGAAAGTATTTTAACACCCATGCAGCCGCTGCTCCGTTTTCGTGAGCCGGTGGTACTCGTTGTAGGAAGCCAAAATCCGCTTGCTGGTCGCACCCAGATTACCTATCAGGAACTGCTTGATTCGGCACATCCATTTCTGAGTCTGCGCTGGTGGAAAATGATTCACCCGACCATTACGCAAATTGCATCCCAATCTGAAAGTATTCAGCCTCAACTGAAAGTGCCCGTTATATGGTACGTTCCGGGAGCGCAATGGCCTTCTTTACCAAAGTGCATATTATGGATGACCTCAAAAGTGGCGCGTTAATCGAACTCCATGTTCAAGATTTGCCACCGATTGTTCGGGATAGTGCCTTAGTTTGGATGCCACGCGAGACACCGCTTAGTGCCGCTGCTGAAGCCTTCATCAGTTGTATACGAACACAAGCAGTACAACTAGGACTTGAAATCCTTGGGGAATAAGTGCTCTTGACACATCGACAATTATCAATATGATTAGATTATGAATACCAATCAAGTCACTTTTGCAAAAGCACTCGCTGACGAAACCCGTCAGGAAATTATGACCCACCTTTGCTGTGTCTGGCTTAATGTCAACGACATTGTTGAAAAAATGGAAGGTAAGGTCAACCAACCCACCGTCAGTCATCATCTGAAGAAACTAGAAGAAGCTGATTTGGTGTATGTACGCGAAGAAGGTCGTTTCCGCTACTACACGCTCAATCAAGAACAGTTTACGATGTGCTGTGGTTTATTAGTCAAAAATTTCGCGCCGAATTACGCGGAAAAGTTGATTACCTTGGATGAAATTCCGACGAACGAGCGATAATCTTTTTAGTTCTAGTGTATTGGAATTCGCGGAAACATGTGTCAGTGATTATCAAAGAGAGCCACATTGATGACTCTCTTTGCCTTTAGATTGACTATATGCAACAAACCTCAAAGATCATCCACGCGACTACTCATAGCGCAGCACACTTGTAACATGTTCGCTGATGGCTGTACGTGCGCTCAAAATGGTCGCCAGCCACCCGATTAATACAGCCGCTACCAACAGGGCAATTGCCACCGGAGTGGCATCCGGTGGGATGATCTGCGAAAGATTTGTCCCCAAAGCAGTTATGATATTGATTCCTAATGCGCTCAACCCGATACCCAGCAAACTTCCTAGCACACTAACGAGTGTGTTTTCCAACAGCATCACCAACAATACTCGCCGCCCTTTCAGGCCAACCGCTTTCAATATGCCGATTTGGCGACGACGTTCGAGTGTGGCTAAAGCCACAGTATTCGCCATAATGACCGCCGCCGCACCCAATGACAACAAACCAACAAGGATCGGAATAGCGCTCATCTGGTTAATAAAGCGGCTGATAACATTATCAATAAACGTGATGTCAATAGAGTACACCAGCGGAATGGAGTTGATTGCCAGCAAAACTTTGTTGAGCGACTCGGCATTAACATTAACGATTGTGAACGGTATGGATGAAGTGCCGCTCCCAATAACACTACTAGGGACTTGCATTTCGCCGCCGGTCAGTCCGCCAATATTGAAACTATTTTCGGTCGTTGCTTGTGTCAATCCAACTACTTCAAAATCGGTCACTTTGTTGTTGATTTCAACACCAAGATGTGTGCCGACATGGATATTCAAAGCTTGCAACCGCGTCATATTTTCAAGTACTGCGACCGGCTTGCCGACATCGTCTGGGGTCAGTCCACGTCCAGCTATCAACACACCAGTTGAGATAGTCGTGCTGGTTGTTTCCCGCGATCCAATCCGCAAGCTGTAATCACTAAATTCCACCTGACCCCGGTTGCCACGCCCCGGTCGAGATGGCACTTGTACCGATTCAGGCGCTTGGACAGCTTGCCCATCAACCGTTCGAATAATGCCTAATCCACTTTGATAACGGGTGCGCGAAACGACCCCGTCCTGCTTCGACAGCACATTGTCAATCAACGGGTTAGCGATGTTTGCGGGCAAAATCGGAAATACCAGTACATTACCACCAAGTTGTTCACTGAGTGTAAATTGAATAAGCTGCCGGATGCCCGCGCCGAAGAACGCAATGCTGCTCAAGGCGAACATCCCGGCCCCTAAAGCCAAAAGCGTGGTCGCCGTGCGCGTCCGATGTGTGGTCAAATTACGCAGTGCCAAGCGCAAATCAATGCTGCCAAACGCGGGCAGCTTGCCAATAATCCACACAATCACCCACAACATCCCGATTAAGATGCCCAAGAGAAGCAGCGTCACCGCCACCCCGATAATGCCGACTGTAAAGGGGCTGGTGGGTAGTCCAGTGGCAACACTGAATGCTGGCTTCAACATTTGACCCGCGATTAAACCGAGCGCCAGAACCACTAGAAGGATCATACCGATGGATTGTAAGCAGCCTAAACGTGGTACGCTGTTCTCGTTTGGACGTAGAATAGCGGCGGGACGCACCTTCACGGCAATCAGCACTGGAATGATGCCAAACACGACTGTAATCAACATGCCAACGACCGAACCGAACCCAATGGCCTCGGGATAAACGCGCCATGTCAACGGCTGTTGAATCAGTGCCTGACCATATGCGTTAGCTAATCCGCTGAGTAACACTCCAACGATGCCACCAAGAATACTGCCCGCAAATCCCAGCAGAACGGCCTCCGCCATAAACATGGTTGCTACCTGCCGTCCTTTTAATCCAAACGTCTTGAGTGCTGCAATTTCATCTGTGCGCCGACGCATTAGCACCAGCATGGTATTCATGATGCCTACACCGCCAATCAGCAGCGCACCTAAACCTAATACCACGATAAAGCTGCCTAATATGTCAGCGATTTGCTGATTCTGTTTAATCAGTTCAGTGACAGTCTGTGTCTGATAGTAATGTCCTGTGCTAAGCAGATTATCGAGTTGGTTTTTGGCGGTCTCAATCGCTTCGGGTGAAGTGTCCTGTAATGCAACCGAAATAGTGGTCGCGTCTTTTTGTACCGACAAATTGGACTTCAAAGATTGATCGAAGTAGGAAAAGCCGAAGAAGGCTGCAAAAAGATTTCGCAATCCCGCTTCAGCACTGGTTGGTACGATACCGCGTACAATAAACTCATCTTCCGTCCCACTGACTCGTACCTTATCCCCTAGCTTAATACCTTGGTTCTGTGCCATGTTGTCACTAATGACAATCTCGTTGCCCCCTTGAAACAATTCACCTAGTGGCACGCCTGCTGGCTCAACGGCTCGAATATCAGCCGTTGGTGGATAGCTCTTGGGGTCAATAAAATAGCTTGTAATAAACTGGGGTCGTCCAACCGTACTAAAATCTACTGCTGTTACTTGTAGGTTACTGGCTGTTGTAGAAGCGGAAATCGTCGCGCCATGTTCTTTCGCCCATGCTTCTACTCTCGCAATATCCGCCTCAGTAAACCCGTTTTCTTCATTCGAGCCGCCGAAGTTGAATCCACCGCCGCCACCCATTTCAAGGGTAATATCACCGTGATTGCTGGATCGCACGTTGCTCGTTAGTGAATCGCCAATCGCTAATCCTAAGCTGCGAAGCGCAACGACCGTTGCGACACCCGCCGCTACCGAAAAAAGCGCAAATGCCGACCAGCGTCGGCTGCGCCATAAATTGCGAAAAGCATATCGTAAGTAAAAGTTGATTTGGGTCATACTGCATCCTGTGATGTGCATATAGTGCTATTGTGCCATTACGCACCACAGACAGGAAGGTTGCTCTTCGTTAAAAATAAAACGCGTCCATTAAATTCATGGACGCGTAATGAAAAACAAATTCAAGAAATTACGAAGCCAGCAGCGAACCCAGCCCTTTGCCTGCTGCTACGGCTCCCGCAAACAACGCCCCAAAATAAATCGTCGTGCCAATCATCGCCACATAACCTAACAGCACAAAAATGCCATCACGCTGCAACATACCCGCCGCCAAACACAGTATACCTATGGCTGGCAGCGTATTAGAAAACGGAATAAGGCCAAGAGGAGCCATCAATAGCAAGGCACATCCGACCAGCAGAAATCCATTTAAGCGATTGACTGTCGCGCCGTGTGTCAGTGCTAATAAACGCGGACGCACCAACTTATCCAGTCGTGCAAACAGTTTTGCGCCACGCTCCAAAGTCGGAACCAGATGAATGCGTTCGATGGTGCGGTTCATGAGCCGCGCCGGTAACCACGGCACTCGGTTCAAGGCAACACCTATTCCAATTAACATAATGACCAAGCCAAAAACAGTACTGACACCCGGAATCGAGACGGGCAGTAGAAACGGAATGGTCAAGAACATACAAAATACCAATAAACCTTGTTCACCAATGAGTTCCAACAGTTCTCGCAAACTGATTCGCTCTTTGGTAATGGCGCTAATGGTATCACGCAGCGTTTCAGCCAAACTCTTTTCCGGGTTATGTAACGGAACCGACATTAAAACTTCCTCCTCAAAAGGTATGCTATTAGAAAAACAAAAAGACCGGGGTTGATCCCGGCCTTTTATACACATCTAACCAGCAAATGTCTTAACTCAGAACGGCTTTTTAACCATTTACTTCGGCAGTATCAGCAATTGCGGCTTCTTTCTTGCCTGCTTGCCGTTCTTTCCATAGATGATATGCAGGGGGTGCAACCGACACCAGCACGATCAGCGCAATAATGGGCAGCAAGTACTTGTCGATATTATCTGCGCCAATGACTGCCGCGAGGAAGTAACCTGCGACCGTGACACCAACTGCCCAGAAGAAACCACCAATCAAGTTAAACATGACGAAGCGCTTGTATTCCATCTCGCCAATGCCAGCCACGATGGGAGCAAAGGTACGGACGACAGGCACAAACCGTGCCAAAACAATCGCCTTACCGCCATGCTTTACGTAAAATTCCTCTGCCTTTAAAAGATTCTTCTTATCGAACAGACGTGAGTTTTCGCGCTGGAATAACCGCCGTCCCACACGCCGACCAAAGGTATAGCCTACACTATCACCAACCACTGCGGCAGCAAAACATCCAATGATGAGCAGCGGAAGAGAGAAGAACGGTTCATTCGCGGGTAAATTAAGTTTAATCAGCAGCTCTTTACCGGCTTCTGAAGCCAAAAATCCGGCTGTAAACAGAAGGCTATCACCCGGCAGGAAGAAACCAATCAACAACCCTGACTCGGCAAAGATGATGCCGAAAATCAGCAAATAGCCGATAATTGGCCCTTTAGAGATGATAAATTCAATCATGTACTTGTCATTCCTTACTTATAATCCGCATATGGTCTGCACACCCATTCACTAGCCAGCCATTCAACCAGATTTACCTTGCGAAAGGCTATCAGACTATTCTCATACTATAAACGGGTTTTTGTTTGGACAAGACTCAAGTTTTAGGCTTGCAGCCAAATCTCAAGTTCAATCTCGTCATGAAGAGGGATATTATCCATACCAATTAGGGGGATAGTCGGCTTAAACTCTCGCGCTGTGTCGATTGCACCTTGATATACCGCCACTAGGCGAAAGCCGCGTCGTTGGTAAAACCCCAACGCCGTTAAATTATCATTACTCGTCATCAACCACACACGCTGGCAAGCAGCCCGTGCAGCTTCTTGAATCACAGCTTGAACCAACGCAGTTCCGACACCAATCCTCACCATCAAACTATCCAGCGAGACAATCTCACATATACCATTTTCAATATGGTAAGTCACCAACCCTACCAGTTGCTCATCCCAAATAGCGATGAAAGCCGGTAAGATATCAGCGTAATGAGTGCGTTCGCGGCTAATAATTTGCACTGAACCCCAGTGTGCCTCCAAAAAAGCAGCAACTAGAGGACGTTCGTGCGCTTCAACACGGCGAACTTCGAAGTGAAGCTTAATAGACAAAATAACCTATAACGATTAGTGTTACCCTATAGGCCGCCAATTATACCTACAGAATCAAGGGGCGGCTCATAACAAATTGTTACGGGAAAATTTATTACGTTACGTCACTCTTTTTCGAATGGAACGCCATCTGCTTTCGGCGGATGCGCTTTACCAATCAAACCAGCCAGCACAATAATCGTCACCAAGTACGGCACCATTTGTAGAAACTGCGCCGGAATTGGCACGCCTAGAAACTGAAAGCGTTGACCGAGCGCTTCAGAGAAGCCAAACAATAGTCCACCCGCTGCCGCACCGAACGGTGTCCAATTACCGAAGATCATCGCAGCCAGAGCAATAAACCCTTTACCGGCTGTCATCTGGTCATCGAACGCGCCCGTAGTCTCCAGTGTGAACCATGCCCCGGCTAATCCGGCAATCATGCCACTGATAATCACGTTCGTCCAGCGGTTACGAATGACATTGATGCCCAATGTATCGGCGGCATGTGGATTTTCACCCACTGCCCGCGTTCGTAATCCCCAGCGTGTGTAGTAGAGGACAATATGACTGACAACCACCAGAATGATCATGCTGTAAAAAATCGGTTTACCATCAAAGAGCGCGGTCCCAATTACAGGGATGTTAATTAATCCCGGTATCGGTAATGGTGCTAATGTACTGCGTGTCGCTTCCGAACTGACCAGTACCTCACGCCGCAGGTAGCTGGTCAAACCAATCGCCAGAATATTGATGACCGTACCACTGACCACTTGATTTGTCTTAAAAGTGATTGATAACCAAGCGTGGAGTGCTGCCATCGAAGCGCCCGCAATGACAGCAGAAACTACAGCGATTAACTGTGCCGCAGCCAGATCCATGCCGGTTGCAGCCAGTAAACTGTAAATCACAAAACCAATACAAGCGCCTGCCAGCATCATGCCTTCGATGGCGATATTCGTCACGCCAGAACTTTCCGCCCACAAACCCGCCAATGCCCCCATAATTATCGGTGTAGACAGCCGGAAACTCTCGGTGAACATAACGGTAATATTGGTTTTGCCACCCGCTGCGATAATCACCAGCATTAACGGAATCAGCAGCAGCCCATTAATCAACAACCACCAGAACTTATAACGCTTTAAGGTAGGCATCGGCAGCAGCACGAATATCCCGCCAACGATGTATAGGATTGCTACCGTAATGGCAAAGCCCAAAGTGGGAACTGCAATACCTTCAATGCCAGTAGCATCAACCGTCAGTAAGGTTGTGACATTCGGTGCAACATTGCTTGGCACAGAGATCAACACCCACGCGCCCAACAGAATAAACAACACTGCGAAAACGCCCATGCGCGTAATTTTGATGCGGTCACGCCAACTATCGGTAGCGGGAACAGCCGAGTTCATAGTCGGTGATTGTGTCGTCATGCTTTAGCCTCCCCAGCCTTTGGCGGCGAACAGTGTGCGTTCTTTTTCTTCCGCACTGGCTTCGGGTACGCGCCACAAGAAACGGATAATCGCATCTGCCGCGATGAACATAATAATCAACGCCTGAATAATCTTAACCAAATCAATCGAAATTTCGGCGCGCGTCTGCATTAACCCGCCACCTGAAATCAATGCGCCCCATAGCAAACCGGCTACAATCATGTTACGCGGGTTATTGCGTGCCAGCAGCGCCACCGCAATCGCATCAAACCCCACCCCGCCGAAGAAACCCGGTGTCATGTTGAAATGCACACCTGCAATCTCAATGCCGCCAGCCAAACCTGCTAAGGCCCCACTCAATGCCATTGACATTACGGTATTCCATCGAACATTCATACCGGCATAACGGGCTGCATCGGGATTTGCGCCTACCGTTCGAAGTTCAAAGCCGGGAGTCGTGCGGTCGAGGAACCATTCCGTAAACCACACCGCACCCACCATCAGCACTAAACCGACATGAAGCTGACCATTCACGCTCACCCATGCCAGTAGCAAGCCCAAGATAAACACCAGCACACCATATACAATCGGACGGATTGCCAGTGACGGCTTCTCACGGATAGAGTCTCGTTTCTGCCAAAGACCATACAGAAGTGTGAGGACAGCCGCCAGTACAAACCACAACGGTGAAATTCGATTGAATGTCGGTAGTTTCGCAGCATCAATGATATAAGGAGTACGCGGCACACTGGCAGTCGTATCCAGCAAAATAATCGGGTTAGTTGATTTAATCAACCAGTCAACCAGATTGATAGCAATGAAGTTCAACATAATCGTGTTGATGACTTCATGCGCCCCGGTATAGGCTTTGAGCAACCCCGGTATCGCCCCCCACAACATACCTCCGATGATACCCATCACAATACACAGTCCAACGTGTAGTACAGGAGACATATCGGCAAACAATGGCGAGAAGCCTACCCATGCCGTGAGAATACCACCTGCATAAAGCTGCCCTTCCGCGCCAATATTAAACAAACCTGCTTTGAAGCCTAATGCCACCGCCAACCCCGCGATCACAAACGGGATCGACCGGACAATCATACTTTCCAACGTCGAAGGATAAAAAAGCAGAGCCTTCTCACCTAACTTCAAATACACGGCGTCAATCTTGTTATCATCACTAGGATCATCAGGCGTTTTGTTCTCAGCGAGGATCGTACCGGTTAGCCCCGGATTTGGATCAATCAACATTTGATTATTCGGGCGCAAAATAACGTAATTATTTTGCAGTACGCCGCTCAATTCGTTCGTCAATCCAGCATTGACATTCGTATCCACAAACAACTTGCGGTCGAACAGCACTTTGGTGATACGCAGTTGTTCCGAAAGGCTGGACAAATTGGTAATGTCCAACTTAAGCAGCTTGTCTGCCATTGTCGCCCAATCCCGCACTTTGGTCATATCCTGCGCCGAGAAAGTTACAATATCATGCGCGGCGGGAGAAGTGCTGCTCAACTCTTGAGATGACAGCACATCCAACTGTTCCAACCAACGCTGCATCTTGACGAATCCGTGATCCTGAATGAGCTTGAGCTGCCCCAACAAATCAGCATCGTTCATGTTAGCGACTGCTGGCACTTTATCATTGATTTCGCTCCGCGCGTCTGCTGTAAGGGTGTCTAACTTCGCTAGATTTGCCACTAACGCCGTCGCTTCAGCCCGTTGCAGCTTACCCAAACCTTCAAGCAACTTCCGCATTCCGAGGAGTTTTTCATCACCAAATGCCGCAATCTCAGGGATAGCTGACCCTAGCTCTTTCCATTGGTCGTCCGTCAGGTCAGAATGTCGCTTGAGAATCTCACCGTAGCGCATCACATTAGCGACACCGGCCGCTGATGTTTCCTCGATCACTCGTGCCGCAATAGTCAATTGACGCGGTGTAAGCTTATCTGAACCAGCGATATACTGTTTTGCCAGATTCAGATCATCACTGCGTAGTGTATTGCTAAGCGTGACACCAACCGAACCTTCCAGTAAACCGTTATAAGCCGTACCTGTCGTGTTGAGCACTTGCCCCACATCTACATGACCTTGAACCAGTAGTTCGGTGATGAGGATGAATAACATACTGACGATCAACGCTGTAATCACTGCGAATAATGGCACAAGCGCAGGCGAAATCCGTGACCATTGTTTAGCAAATGGACTAAGTGCCTTCGAAGCGCGTAAACTGCCTTCAGCCATGAGTTGCTACCTTTTCTGTTTTCTCGCGCTTCACACCGGCCATCAGCAAACCAACCGATTCGCGTGTTGCTTCCTCAATAGGAAGCGTATCAATAATTTTTCCGGCATACATCACTGCAATCCGGTCGGACAGTGAAAAGATTTCATCGAGTTCGGTTGAAATCAGCAACACAGCCATACCTGCCTCGCGCATAGCAACAATCTGTTTGTGGATAAACTCAATCGAGCCAACATCTAACCCGCGCGTGGGTTGTGCCGCCACAAGTAATCGATTATCGCGTGAGAATTCACGGGCAATAATCACTTTTTGCTGATTACCGCCGGAAAGATTACCGATATTGGTATAAATGCTCGGTGTCCGCACGTCATACTGCTTCACTAATGCGCGGGCGTTCTCATCTTTGGCTTTTTCATTCGCTAGAATACCGCTGCTAAATGGCCCGATGTAATAAGTTTGCAACACCAGATTGTCTTTGATCGGGAATGTCGACACCATGCCGTTCTTCTGTCGGTCTTCAGGAACATGGGCTACTCCCGCTTCGGTGACGTCACGGGGTTTGGAATGTGTCATATCCTTATATTGAATAATGATGTGACCACTTTCCACTGTTCGTAATCCGGTGATGGCTTCTACCAACTCGGTTTGCCCATTACCTTGCACACCTGCTACACCCAGAATTTCCCCGCCCCGTACATCAAGAGAGAGATGATCGACTGCCAACAATTTGCGGTCATCTCGTACGCACAGATCATTAATCACCAGCACTTCTTCGCCCAACGTAGATGCACCTTTTTCAACTTCCAGTAACACACTTCGCCCAACCATCATCGAAGCCAAAGACTCTTCGGTAGAATTCTTGGGGTCAGCTTCCCCAACCACTTTACCCAAACGAAGAACTGTGATTTGATCGCAGATTTCTAGCACTTCTTTGAGCTTATGCGAAATGAAAATAATGCTCACGCCACGCGACAGCAGCGTCCGCATAATTCCGAATAAGCCCTCAGTTTCTTGCGGAGTCAGCACAGCACTCGGCTCATCCAAAATCAAAATATCGCATTTACGATATAGTGCCTTAATGATTTCGACGCGCTGCTGCACACCTACCGGCAAATCTTGGATCAAAGCATCTGGATCAACTTCCAAGCCATACTGCTTGGAAATATCCACAATCCGTTGTCGTGCCGCTCGTCGATTCAAAAATCCACCAAAGCTAGTCGATTCATTGCCCAGCATAATGTTATCCGTCACGCTCAAAATCGGCACTAATTGGAAGTGTTGGTGAACCATACCGATTCCCGCAGCAATCGCGTCGTTCGGATTCTTAACGTTGATCACTTGCCCGTTGACCAGTAGTTCCCCTTCGTCGGGTGCGTACAACCCATAAATCAGGTTCATCAGCGTGGATTTCCCGGCACCGTTTTCACCGAGCAACCCTAATACTTGTCCCTTCAGCAGTTTGATATTGATGTGATCATTTGCCAGGACGCCGGGAAAGCGTTTAGTCAACCCGCGCACCTCCAACGCGACTGGGGGAGAATCAGTCATATCAGCCTCATATTTCTTATCGGTCTTCTGAAATGAACGAAGTATAACGACAATTTGTGAAGTTGGAAACAAGCTTAATATTTGCCCATTTGACTGACAAAGTTTGTGTCTGTTTTGTCGCCAAACCGTTTGCTAGCCATCTAACAATTCAGACCTCGTATTGCTCCCCTGTTAAGTTAGCGCGACACCCTCGAAACAGTTACAAAACGGTCGCCCAAAATATCACCCTATATCTCTCTTTCTCAGCTACCCTATACATGACTGTGTCTAGTAATGAGCCAAACGATGTCTAACTTCTTTCTGTCATCGAGCATTTGTGCTAAACCGCCCCGCATTGAACTCTGTGTTCTCCGCGTCTCTGCGGTGAAAAATCTTTGCATTTCGTTTGCGTTGAGTCTTTCGTATTTATGCATTTGCTTTTGCATTTTCAGCGGATTACGCCCTCGCTTATGCGACGGCGGTGCGACAATTGCGCCGCGGCGGACATACTGGAACCAGTCGCGGCGCTCAGCGGTTTCGCCGGGCCAGCCGTTTGCACTTTGTGTCGTTTCAGCGGTTTCTTCTGTCCTTCCCGCCTGTCATTTCAGCGACCGAAGGAAATCCTATGGGCGGTAAAATAGCCACAAACGACATAGGCCGCATAGCACTTGCGCTTCTGTTTCAGCCTGTTATGCTTGAGTCGGTTAGTGGTTGACGACGAAAGGATAAACTCATGACAGAAGACCGTGCTGCTCTACTAGCTGCCATCGCCGCCGAAGTTCGGGCTTGCAAAGCCTGTCGCCTCTGGGAAGGTACAACCAACGGTGTGCCGGGCGCGGGTGATCCCAACACCGAAATTATGTTTATCGGCGAAGGCCCCGGTTTCAACGAAGATAAAAAAGGCTTACCCTTTGTTGGTCGTTCCGGTGATTATCTGGAAAAGATGCTCAAGCTAATTAATCTTCAGCGGGATCAGGTGTTTATCGCCAACGTAGTCAAGCATCGTCCGCCCGACAATCGCGATCCCCTACCCGATGAAATGGCCGCCTGCAAGCCCTATCTCGACCGCCAAATTGCGGTGATTAACCCGCTAGTGATCGTCACATTAGGGCGTTTTAGCATGGCGCGTTATTTTCCAAACGGCAAGATCACCCAGATTCATGGCAACCCCAAATACGAAGACGGACGTGCCTACTATCCGCTCTTTCATCCAGCGGCAGTGCTACGTAATCCGAACTTGGAACCGCAAATGGAAGCTGATTTTAGACGACTGTTGGAAGTCATTGCAGAGGTCAAAACCCAGCGGACAAAATCATCCAAGCCAGCGGATAACAAAACTGAACCGCCGCCTTCTGGCCCGCCCAAACAACTGTCACTCTTTTAAAATAATAGAGCCGCTTCTAGATGCTTCAAATGCTACCAGAAGCATACTAGTGAAATTGGGATTTGCTTCCTCCATGGCTTGCGGGGGAGGGAGTTGCTTTCATCACATATGGCTGATAAACGCTATCAGCCGGTTCAAGTCATCTTCTGCGGGGTGCGGAATAAAGGACTTGCCAATAGGGGATGTCAACATTTTTGTAACAGTATCAGTCAACTCTTCATCCTCGCTCCAATTGATAGTCATATAGAGTCGCATTCCGTTTTTAAGACCGATTCTTACGCCGTGGTGATAGCCCATTTCGGTCTTATTGATGTGTGTAATGAAGTGGCTAGGGATTACAGCCGGTTGATATTGGCGACGCGTCTGCGGATGCAGTAAAAGCCGATAATTAGTAACGAGAACATTTACAGGAGGTGTTGTTGGAACCCACCCTGATGAAGTGCGCCTTAAAATAGCCACGTGATAGCGCCCCAATTTGCATTCACCCGGCAGCAGAAGCGCATTCTCATCCCACACAGTTTGTTCCTTCAGCCATGAAACGACCTATTAGGGAATTATAGCCCTGCCCCGTAGTCAAAACGAATCGGTATTTAGTCTGAATTAGACTACAACTTACAGCAATCGTGGAGAGATGCGCGGCTTAACAGGGGAAATCATCATCTTATCAATATCGCGTACCAGTTTACTGCCTTGGCTCCAGTCAACCAGCAAATGTAAGCATCGATTATCACCCAACCGTATCAATATGCCATCACGACCCGCTAACGAAACATTCCACACCCGCTTAATGTCTGCTGGCCCAATCGTTTCATAGTCTTGGGGATATACACCCATTTCAGGGAAAACCAGCATCCGGCGATTGGTTACAGTTGCTTGAAGCCAAAAGCCCGTTCCAGTCCATTCTTCATTCAACCATTCGACATATTGAACCTTGTAGCATCCGTACTGGAATTCACCGGTTTCTAGGAAACTGCTATTCATGAATAAGCCCTGTATAAAGTTAGATTAACTGTTGTTTTATTAGAAACAAGCATAACCAAATTGGACTTCGTGGCTATCCCCAGAAAATGGGGGCTTACAAACTGTTAGTTGACAAATCAAGGCAGGTTTTTTCAAACTTACTTGAGAAATGCAACGATTTGCTTCAATAAACAAACCTATTGTATTCTGAATACCTTGCATATGATTTGCTGTGTACATTTTACACGGTTTTGAAAATTTGGTGTTTAACTATAGCACCGTTACACTAGATGTAACGATCTCGATCAAAGAGGATCAATTATGGGGCTTGATGCCAGCGTAATGTGTACCTGTTACAAACTTGGGAAAACGACACCTTGCCCTTTCCCCGCCGATTTCTATATTGATGAAGATGGCTTTATCGCAGTGTATATATTAGCCAACGATAGGGATACCAAATCAGATGAGTTTGACGCATGGTTAGCGACTTGCTGCCCGCATCCTTATATGGACATGTCGACAACTTATATTGCCGATTGGAACGAGTATCGTGCCTTCGTTGATGCTTTGGAACAAGTTGGCTGGGATCATTTTCCAACACTCCGTCAGCAACTTCCCGCCGAAAATCACGGCACTACGCCTGCTGATGCAGCCGCACACGCGCTTGAAGAGTTGAACTTCTTCAAATCGCAAAACGGCATTTCTAAAACCTTCCTAGTCAACTCGGACACCAAAGAAGTCATTTTATCAACAGCTCAAAGTGAAGAAGGTATGTTCAGTTGGGATGGACGCACTGGCTTTCGCTTAGGTTTTGACGAGCACGGATTTTTCATTCGGGATGTCTGGGATTTGAACCGCGAGATTTTCCGTGCCACCCGTATTGAACAGCATCAAATCGCCTCAGAAGAACTCGACCGTGCTGACCAATTCGAATTCACTGATCTTGACACCGGCAAAAAATTCATTTCAACCACGCCTGTTCGTGTTTTCAAACGTGCCGAATTTGGAACGACACAAGAATATCCGCACCTGATGCACGTCGAAAAGCGTGTTGTCGATACCAATTACTTCGCCTATATTCTCGAACCGCTAATCCGAATATTGACGATTTCAGTTGAAACAGGCAATCCCGTCCGTTGGAGCTAAAAATTAACCTATGTACTCGCAAGTACGGTATATAAAAAGTATCCGCCTTCAATTCAATTTAAAACAATTTTTACTCGCTATTCGTAGGGGAGATTAGAAGTACCGAACAACATCGTAGATGAGTTCGCGAGGAATAAACAACCACGATGCAGCGATTTCGTGAACCCGTAAATGGTTTTACACATCTAACAGGGGCTGTCTTATCAGTAGCTGCGATGTTCTGGTTAATACTCCAAACCAGAAATAACCCTCTTAAATTGTTATCCGTCTTTATATATGGTGTGAGCCTCATCACATTATATTGTGCCAGCGCGATCTATCACTTGTCACACGGTTCTGAGCGAAAGTTACTTTGGCTGGAACGCATTGATCACGCGGCTATCTACTTGTTAATTGCAGGCAGTTATACACCCATTTGCCTGAGTGTTATCACCGGAGAGTGGCGCTGGATTCTCCTCATATTAGTTTGGGTGTTAGCGATATTCGGCATCGTTTACAAACTCTTATTTTTGACCAGACCCGGCGTATTTTCCCTGCTCTATTACATGCTGATGGCCTCTATTGTGTTCATTGCCCCACCCGACGTAATCGCGATGATACCTTACCAAGCCGTTATCTTTCTGGTGGCTAGCGGCATCGTCTTTGCCATCGGCGCGGTGGTCTTTGGCCTAGAAAAACCCAACCCTCATCCACTAATCGGACATCACGAACTCTGGCATCTCTTCGTCATGACAGGCAGCGCCTTGCATTTCATTTCCGTCATCTACTGTCTTAGGTGAACTTGGCAGACAACAGATTATCCATTAGATAACTTTCACAATAGGAATGCAGGGGGTAAACTAAGGACATGATAATGCAATATAAATACCTCAGCCAGCATCCTAAGATATTTCCGAAAGTAACCGGACTGACGGTTGCTGAATTTGACCAAGTGGTGACGGATATCG
>JBBSBM010000034.1:0-66110 GCA_038251275.1 Aggregatilineales bacterium | reverse complement strand
CCCTCAATCTGGAACTTATTGCTTGGGAACAGGCTGCTAACGCTTCCCACCGTCGCATTCATTGGTCTTTTACCCTTCAAGATGCTCAACGGGTTTTTGTTGACTATTACCCCTCATCTTTAGCTGGTTGAGGTACTAGGTAATATGATTGTTGTCATAAGGAGTTCCTTCTGCTGATGATTGGTCGAGTGATTTAAAGAAGGACTCAGACGGAGAGTTTCGCTTTCGTAAACCATGTTGACTTCATTAATCATTTGCGCCAACAGTGGATCGCGTTCGGCTTCGTGCAGGACAGCTTCCACAGTAGCGAAATCAGCACGCTCTAAGGCACTACTGTAGCGAAATAGATTTTTTTCCCGCGCCAGTTTGCGGGCATCCAGTTTACGCATGGTCATTCTCCTGCTGACGGGTATACACTACCCGCAGCCGTCCCAATGCCCGATGCAGCCGCACACGTGCCGCACCGGGAGTGATTTTGAGTGCTTTTGCCAATGACACGCCATCCAATCCGTTCATGATCGCCAGCCGCAGCACATGTTCGTCATCGGCTGCCAGAGCCGATAGCAGTACCTCGACATCCTCACGCTGTTCGAAAGCGTCAGTCGTCGTTGCCGCCACATCCGCGAACCAATCAAAAAGTTCGTCGTCGCTCATTTGCGCTTCCACTTCTGGATGTAAATCGCGGATCAGCGGCTCACGTTGGTCGCGGCGAAACAGTTCTTGCTGTCGCTGCTTGACCAGATTGGCTGCGATGCCCAGCAGCCACGCTTTCGGTTGTCCTGCCGTGCGGAAGCGATCTTCATGTTCAAGCGCTTCCTCAACCACTTCGTTCAGCAAATCCTGCGCGGCAGCATCCAACGGCAAGTCGCGACCATGCAACCCGGCACGATACAAGTAGTAACGCAGTGTGCCAAGCAGCGAGCTAGACTCGGTTTCAATAAACTGGCGGAGGCGCGTTTTCTCCGTCTGAGCCATAAATTGGAATTCCTGCTTTCGGTACCTTATGCATGTCTTCCTGTAGCCTATTCACGTAACACGACTTAAATGTTACAGCCAACTTCAAAACTCATTGTTTTCTCCTTTATTGGGTTCGTGCCATCTGTGCCTGTGAGGTTAATTCTTGTACAATAAGGCTAAGCATGTCAGCCATAACATGCGTCTGATAGATCTAAGGGAGGTTTAACCTCATGTCTGAAATTGAACAACTGAGTCCACGCGCCATTCGCTTGCGCGAAGCTGGACATAAACTCACCAACGCACGGCTTACCGTACTCAATGTGCTGGAAAATCACGACGGTCATTTGACCTCTGCCGAAGTGCTGGATGAAGTCGATAAAATTGACTCGACCATTGGTCGCGCCAGTGTGTTCCGTACACTTGATTTGCTCACCAGTTTATCGATTATTCGCCCGACCTATATGAACAGCAGCATGACACCGACTTACGTCCTCATGCCGGACGGACATCACCATCATATTGTCTGCACCAACTGTAACCGTATCATCGAATTTGAAAACTGCGGTCTAAGTGAAATAGCCGCCGAACTTGAAGAACGCCTGCACGTTAAACTCACTGGTCATTTGCTTGAGTTCTACGGCCTCTGCGACAAATGCTCATAATGTGGTAGGGTGAGCATTTGCTCATTAGGGCCTCTGATGATTGCTTATTAGCAACCTTTCTCTGTATTCCTCTGTGTCTCTGTGGTAAAAACACTCTGCGGTTCAATGGTTTTTGTATTTAGACTGTTAACTATCAACTGTAAACTGATAACTAACTATGCACATTGCTTTCAACGGCTGGTTCTGGGATCGGCCCAACACGGGCAGCGGTCAATATATCCGCTACTTGCTTCAAAATTTGCGACGTGTCGCGCCCGACCTGCAAATGACGATGGTTATGCCGCCGCATAATCCCGCACCAACCGATTTGCCTCCTAATGTCAACATCATTCCGACGCGCGGGGACAGCGGTAATCTCGGCAAGGTGTTATTCGAACAGCGTTCGTATCCGCAGGCAGTCAAAAAATCCGGCGCGGATATTGCCCATGTGCCGTATTGGGGGCCGCCCCTGTCATCGCCCGCTAAACTGGTGACCAGCATCTTGGATGTCATTCCGGTGGCCTTGCCCGAATATTCCAACGGGTTTCGCGCGCGTCTTTATACCTCGTTGGTCAGCGCGGCTTCGCGAGGGAATGCTCATACCATCACCATCAGCAATGCCGCCAAAGCCGACATCGTCAAATATTTGGGTTTGCCCGAAGACTCGATTACCACCACTTATCTTGCTGCCGATGAAGCCTATCATCCGCGTATGGGTGCGGAGCGTGATGCCGCCGTTCGTGCCAAGTATGATTTGCCCGATCAATTCGTGTTGTATATGGGCGGTTTTGACATTCGTAAGCAGGTCAATGAACTGCTGCTGGCTTACACCTATGTCGGGCAAGCTGAAGGCGACAACATCCCACTGGTCATCGCTGGACGCGAACCGGAATGGGGCAGCCCGATGTTTCCCGACCTCCGCAAATATGCCGAAGAACTCAAAATCACGGATTATGTCCGCTGGATTGGCTACGTTGATGAAGCCGATAAACCTTCGCTTTATCGCCTCGCCGACGTATTTGTTTATCCGAGCGTCTATGAAGGTTTTGGCTTGCCTGTTTTAGAAGCGATGGCTTCCGGTACGCCGGTTGTTGCTAATGAAGTATCCTCGATTCCCGAAGTCACTGGTGACGCGGCCTTTCTCGTCGGTGAAGGCAATGCCCGCGCGATGGGCGGCGCGATTATCGCCATATTGCTGCAACAATCTTTCCGCGAGTCGATGATTAATCAAGGACTTGCCCGTGCCACCAACTTTAGCTGGCGCAAAACCGCCAAAGAAACGCTCGCCGTCTACGAAAAGGTCATGGCAATGTGACCTTTTTGACATCAAATCATTTTCTAACCGTACATCAACATTTCCTGCTTCGCTGCTCCCTCAAAATGGTTGGTAACTGGGTCGCCTAAGAGTTACAAAATGTTCACCCTTTCCGCCTCGTTTTCTGCTATGCTGTTCTTATACGTTTGTACCAATCGCTAAATCGCACCGACTTTGTTTGTGGTAAATCGGAGTTTGATTTGAACCTCAACCTGCCCATCTTTGATCGCGTAGCCGACTGTAAAAATATCCTAATCGCAGGTATGGGTGGCGGTTTCGATATTTTCTGTGGCTTGCCAATTTACTTTGAACTGAAAGCGCGTGGGCTAAATGTGCATCTCGCGAACTACAGTTTTTCGTATCTGGAGGATTTCCAAGAGGGAACTCGCCTCACGAAAAGTTTAGTGGGTGTCACTGCTGGAGATGGTGAACTGTTCATGCCTTATTTCCCCGAACGCTACCTTTCTCAATGGTTTCGGGAGAAACGCGGCGAAGAAGTTCCCATTTGGAGTTTTCAGAAATTGGGCGTTCGCCCCTTACTTAATGACTATCAGACTTTAGTAAACCATCTCAATATTGATTGCATCCTACTAATTGACGGTGGTGTTGATAGCCTGATGCACGGTGATGAGGCAGCGGTAGGAACAATTGTGGAAGATACGATTTCTTTGGTTGCGGTCGGCGAATTGAAAGATGTCCCTGTTAAACTAACAGTATGCGTGGGAATGGGAGCCGAACAGGATATGTATTACCCGGCAACCTTCGAAAATATCGCGGAGCTTGCCGCTGTTGGAGCATTCTTAGGCTCATGTTCATTAACCAAGCACTTCTCGTCCTACCAAGCCTACGAAGATGCAGTTTTGTTCGTTCAAAGCCGTTCTTATCAAGACCCCAGTGTCATCAATTCATCAATTGTCTCGGCAGTACAGGGTAAACACGGTGATTATCATTTGACCCAAAAAACCAAAAACAGCCAATTGTCGATCTCTCCATTGATGGCAATCTTCTGGTTCTTTGAACTGACTGCTGTTGCCGAACGCAATTTGTTTTACTCGCATATCGGCACAAGCGAAACCTTCCATGACGCTTTGCGAAGTGTGATGTTTGCCACACATAGACTTAATAAGCGCGCACTTTCCCGAAATCGGTTAGGGTAGTAATTCAAATGTCTCAGGGCATTGCACCTTCAGCGGCTCTCTCCCTAACATCCGCTGAAACGACATATGCAAAATTGCAGCGGTGGCATTGACCGAGTATTCTGCTGCACTTGTGTCATTGCAGCGGTATCAGCCGAGCATCCCGCTGCACAAAATTGTTAATTCAGCGGATTATTCCCTCAAATCCGCCAGTCATTTCGGCGGATAAATTGTCAAATTCGCAATTTATGCCATAAAAGGAATCCCATTTGGATCTCAATTTACCCATCTTCGATCAAGTCGCCAACTGCAAAAATTTGCTCATCGCGGGCATGGGCGGTGGATTCGACATTTTCTGCGGCTTGCCCATCTACTTTGAACTCAAAAAGCGCGGGCTAAATGTGCATCTCGCGAACTACAGTTTTTCACCTTTTGAACATCTATCGAAAGGTGTTACTCTAATCGAGTCGTTGGTGGGCATTACGGCGGATACTGAAAGTCCTTATCACTATTCGCCTGAGCGTTACCTCGCCAAATGGTTTCGCGAAAAGCGCACCGAAGAAATCACCATTTGGAGCTTTGAAAATACGGGTGTTCGTCCCCTGCTAGAAAATTATCAAACCTTAGTCGATTATCTCCAAATCGACGGTATTTTGTTGATTGATGGCGGTGTTGACAGCTTGCTGCGTGGTGATGAAGTAGAAGTCGGAACGATTTTAGAAGATTCGATTTCTCTGATTGCAGTCAGCGAGTTGAAGCAGATTCCGGTTCGTCTGATTGCCTGTGTGGGTATGGGTGCTGAAATCGAGATTGCCTACGGTCAAGTCTTTGAAAGTATTGCTAAGTTGACCGAATTAGATGCCTTTCTCGGCGCATGTTCACTAACCAAACGCATGTCGGTTTATCAGGATTATGAAGATGCATTGTTATTTGTCCAAAGTCGACCAGCCCAAGACCCAAGTGTCATCAATTCGTCAGTGATTTCTGCTGTACAAGGAAAGTATGGCAACTTTCATCTCACTTCAAAGACCAACGGCAGTCATCTGTCAATCTCTCCACTGATGCCGCTATATTGGTTCTTTGAACTGCCTGCTATTGTTCGCCGCAATCTGTTGTTTAGCGATTTGCGTTATACCGATACACGCACGGAGGCTTATCGTGGTTTTCTGAAGGCACGACGTAACCTTTCTCTTCGTAAACCCTCTAAAAATACGCGCATGTGATATTCAAATTTTGTAATTTGGCGCTTGCAACTTAAAACTATTTCGCCCGATTTTTCTTGGCTAATATCCCCCGATACAATCCGTCGAGGTCTTTTACCAACCGATCAATCCCGTAGCGGTCAACCATCAAGGCTTGGGCTTCTGCTCCATCCGGCGGTTTCGCTAGCACTTCTACAATTGCTTTTGCCAACGACGCTGGTTCTTGATTGTCCACCAGCTTGCCCAGCTTGCCATGATCCAGTAAATCGGGAACGCCACCGACAGCCGTTGCCACTACCGGACAGCCTGCCGCCAGTGCTTCGATGACCGTCACGGGTGTACCCTCGTTGACACTGCTAATCACTAGCACATCAAGTCCGCTGTAGATGTAGGCCAAGTCTTTCTGCCAGCCAGTAAAAATGACCGCCTGTCGCAGCCCTAATTCATCGACAAGTGCTTCGATTTCAGTACGGATTTCGCCGTCACCTACAATTACGAATCGAGCTGTGGGTAACTGCTTTCGGATTTCAGCCGCAGCCATCAAAAACAACCGGTGATTTTTAATGGGGGTGATACGTCCCACAATTCCAATAAGTGGCGCATCGGCTGGAATATCATGCTCTTTGCGGAACAGGCCGGACTTGCGTCCAACCTTGGTGAACTCACCCAGATCTAAGCCTAACGGAAGTACCGTAATCCGTCCCTTGCGGGCGATATGATATTCCTCGGCCAGCTCACGCCTAAGCCCATCGGAGAGCGTAATAATCGCATCGGACATTCTTGCGGCCATACGTTCCAATAGAATGAAAAATTGTGTCTTCGTTGGACTAAAATAGCCTCGGAACACATGCCCGTGAAAAGTATGTACGATCACCGGGACACCAGCCATCCACGCCGCTAAACGTCCTACGAAACCCGCTTTTGCTGCGTGAGTATGCACCACATCCGGCTTCATTTCCTTGATGAGCTGGTACACCTTCCACAACGTGCGAATATCGCGTACAGGATTGAGCGAACGTCCGAGTTCGGGAATGATAATCGGCTCAATACCGCGCTCTACGGCGTAGTAAGTCATATCGCCTTCGCCCGGTTCAATTGTGCCGCACACCAAAAAGCTCTCGTAATCCGGTACGCCCATCCGTTCCGTCAAATGGGTAACCGCTACCGCTGGTCCACCGACGTTCAGGCGGGCAATCAGGTTCATGATTCGAATAGGGCGTTGTGTTTGGCTCATCACTTTTCCGTTCAGTTGGAGTTTTTTAGAGGGATACCGGAGTCCTGCATCGCTTGTGTATATTGCTCCCATGCGGCATAAGCTAAGCGTTCAATCTCGATGGCATCTTCTTCCGTCGGTGTTGATTTTTGCTTTGCCGTGTCGATCTGCCGTTCCACATTCAGTACTGCTTTGGATACCCCCAACAGTCGCCCAATTAAGGCCACACCACCGAAGCGTTTTTCT
This sequence comes from Aggregatilineales bacterium, assembly GCA_038251275.1. Lineage (GTDB taxonomy): Bacteria > Chloroflexota > Anaerolineae > Aggregatilineales > Phototrophicaceae > CFX2. The sequence goes on along the minus strand of JBBSBM010000034.1, from coordinate 59,400 downwards.
GCTTGCCGCCATGTGAATAAGGTAGCCGCAATCAAAAGCAAAACACTGGCGATCATGCTAGTTGTGTTCAAACTGGTATCGTCGTATTGTAATGCGACGTTGGCTCGTAGTTGGTTGCTAATTATCCAAACACCCAAGAACACTAAGTAAGGTAGTACGAAGGTTAGCGCTAACTTTTTTAGTAGTGTCATACTGTGCTGGCGTGTGTTTTGTTTGATGGCATCCACTAATTCATGTTCGAGCCGGATGCTATCTTCTAGAGAATGTAATTCCATAATCCATGCCTCAAATTCCATCCGTTACCGTGTGATAAACCGCTATCGTTTCCTCGACCATCCGCGCTGCGCTGAATGCTGTTTCCAAGCGGTCGCGTCCCATGAATCCCATATGTTGGCGCAGAGCTGCGTCTTTCAAAAATTCGCTAAGCGCATCTTTTAAACCATTTACATCTTTTGGTTCAACCAGTAAACCCGTTTCATGGTCATTGACCACCTCAGGGATAGCGCTTACCCGGCTGGCGATAATCGGTGTTTGTTGAGCCATTGCTTCTAGCATCACCAGTCCAAAGCCTTCCCATAAGCTTGGTGCAAGCAGTATATCTAAAGCTGCCATTAATGTTGGTGTATCTGACCGCCAGCCGAGGAAATGGACTCGGTTGCTCATGCCTGCTTGTTGAGTGCGGGCTTCCAATTCCGGTCGCAGTGAACCTTCTCCAGCCACCAGCAAATGTGCGGTTTGGAAATTGTCCGCAAGTTGAATAAACGCTTCTAAACCGTAGCGTACACCCTTTTGCTCGATCAACCGGCATACCATCCCGATCAGTTGAACATCATTGGGCAGTTGGAGTTCTGCGACGAGTTTTCGCTTCACCTCGGCGCGGTCAAGTGGTTGCAGTGAAGTATCCATGCCATAATAAATGCGGTGCATCTGCTTCGGGCTTGCTCCCTCAATCTTGATGCTAAATTCTTTGATCGCCTCCGATATAGCAATGCCTGCGGTTGTCATTTTCCACAGCGTCCGGTTGACCAAATGGACAGGCGCACGATAGCGGAAGGCATCATCATTGTGGCGACTGCTAATAACAGGGACGCCTATCCATCTTGCAGCTATCGTTCCATACAAATCAGCATGAATCAGATGTGTGTGAACAATATCAGGCGCAAGAGCTTTTAAGGATCGTCGTAGCTTTGGGATAACTGTCACATCCGCGTGATGTCGGATAACCATTGGTTGTACGGGTACACCTTTGGCGTTCAAAGCCTCGATATAATTCTCCATCGGTTTTTGGGGTTCAACCAATAAAATCATTCGCGCATCAACACCATGCGCACGTAACCCGCCAAGCAGCGTAATGAGGTGTTGTTCGGCTCCCGCAATACGGATGACTTTAATAATATGAACAACACGCATCAGCTTACGACCTACTTTGATACCACTCAATTGTACGTTTCAAGCCGCTCTCAAAATCGACAATGGGTTCGTAACCCAATAGAGTCTGGGCTTGGGATATGTCCGCCCGCGAATGTTTGACATCGCCCACACGTCCCTCGTCATGGATTGGCTCAATTTGTGTTCCAAGATGAGCGTTAATTTGTTCGACCAACTCTAGTAGATTAACCCGTTTTCCAGTTGCGATATTGATGACTTCACCGTTAGCTTTTGGGGAATCGGCTGCCAACAGATTACCGTGAACCACATTCTCGACGAAGCAAAAATCGCGTGATTGTAAACCGTCCCCATAAATCATCGGTGCTTTACCGTCGATCATACCCGTGATAAACAGCGGGATAACAGCTGAGTATTGCGAAGTCGGGTCTTGTCTCGCTCCAAAGACATTGAAGTAGCGCAGGCAAACCGTTTCCAGTTTATAGACCTGTGAAAAGCTCTGGCAGTAATATTCACCTGCCAACTTGGATACGCCATAGGGTGACAAAGGTTTAGGTATTGCAGTTTCGACTTGTTGTTCCGAGGCATCATTGCCGTAAGCCGCCGATGATGCTGCATAAACCACTCGTCGAACACCTCCATCTCGCGCGGCAAGCAGGACATTTAGTGTACCTGTCGCATTGTGCTCATGTGTGAGGAGGGGGTTATTAATGCTTAGAGGAACGGAGGCTAGTGCTGCGTGATGGAACACGGTATCCGCGCCAACAAATATTGGGAGTAGAGCTTTTAGATCGGTGATGCTCACATCATGAAATTCTACGTTGCCCTTGAGTAGTTCTAAGTTCGCACGTTTGCCGGTACTCAAATTATCGACAACTCGGACGATGTGACCATCTTTAAGCAATCGCTCCGCGATATGCGACCCGATAAAGCCCGCGCCGCCTGTGACAACATAAGTTTTGGTCATAAATGTGCCTTATTGCGATGTTCGTGGGGGTTGAGGCGATGATAACGTAGGTTTCTGATAACGCGCTCGAATCCACATCATCAGCAAGAACATCACCCCTAAAAAGAAGAGTCCGGCTATTCCAATACGTAGGGCAATGTCGGGCGGGGCTGCTCCAACCAATACTCCGATAAAACCGAATAGGATACCAATCCCATACAGGATAAAAAGCGTTTGACGCTGGCTGAACCCGATGCTCATGAGACGGTGCGATGTGTGATCTTTGCCTGCTTGGGCGGGTGATCGACCTTCCAATAATCGCGTAACCACGACTAACGCTATGTCAAATAAGGGTAGTGCTAGTACTAATATTGGGATCATCCATGTGACGTTGAGAGGCTGTACGCCAAACTTGATCTTGATACCCAACACCGCCAGAATGAAGCCCAGTACCAATGCCCCCATATCACCCATAAAAACGCTTGCGGGGTTGAAGTTGTAAATCAAGAAGCCGACTGCGCTGCCCGCTAATGCCGCAGCCAAACTGGTCACCAGAGTCAATCCCTGTGAAAAAGCGATTACTACAAAGAAGCCAGCCGCAATCGCCGTAAACCCGGCGGTTAGGCCATCCATGTTATCCATGAAATTGGCAGCATTCACAACCGTTAATACCCATAAAACGGTAAGCGGAATATCAATCCATGGTGAACTGAATAGTTGGATGCTGACACCGGAAGCGACCAATCCTAAAGAGGCCGCAATCATTGCGATTAAACGGATTCGGATGCCGAGGTTATAACGGTCATCCAATAAGCCGACTATTGCTAGAAATGATGCCCCTGCAAGAATTGCACCGAGTTCTTTCAAATGTTGGGGTGGACTAAATAGTAAGAGTGATAAGACTAACGCCCCGTAGATCGCCAAACCGCCCATCATGGGTTTGTGATCGTTATGAATTTTTCGTTGGTTCGGCTTGTCGACAACACCCAAGCGCATCGCGATTCGCCGTGAGACTGGCGTGAATCCCAGTGAGGCGGCAAATCCCACTAGAAGAATAGGCACAAACTGCATCGCATCCATTAAAAATCTCCCTATTTCCGTTGGGATTATACCTGATAAACAAATTCGTATTAAGACGGATTGTGATTTTGACTGCCTATGAGAACAAATGAGCCTCACCTAATTAATCTGTTCGTGATTGTCGAAACCGAGCGAATGACCTTATCATCAAATTAGAATACTGTTCGAATAACGGTAGGATGGAATAACGCGAGTGGTCAATACAATTAACCAAGCCTCAAAGGGTGATGAAATACATCAGGTATTGCTCGTCACTTTAGCATTAAACGTAATGGTTGCGGTTTGCAAAATCATCATCGGGATTTGGAGTGGTGTCCTTTCGGTTTCGGCTGATGGGGTTCATTCTTTAGTGGATGCCTCTTCAAATGTGATTGCACTTTTTGCCCACCGCATTGCCCAACGTCCACCGGACGCAGATCATCCCTATGGACACAGCCGTTTTGAAACCATCGCAGCATTGGGAATCGGTGCATTCTTACTGCTCACAGCGTTTGAACTCATTTCCGTTGCGTTAGATCGTTTTCATCAAGGTGGCGAAGCGCCGGTAATCGCGCCGATCACTTTCGCTGTGATGTTTGCTACGCTGGCTGTGAACCTTTTTGTCACAACTTATGAATTGCGGGCTGCTCGTCGCCTCGGTTCTGAACTACTGGCTGCTGATGCTGCACATACGCGTTCTGATGTGTTTGTTACGGTGTCAGTTCTCATCAGTATGGTGTGTGTGGTGCTGTTTAGGTGGGCATGGGCCGATATTGTGACGACAGTAGTGATTGTCGGTTTTATTTTGCATGCAGCGTGGGAAGTATTAAGTAAAACTGGACGTGTTTTGGTGGATACCGCGCCTTATCCGCCTGATCAACTTGCGGCATGGGTTGAAGCGCTACCCAGTGTTGAGCATGTTATTCGCGCACGCAGCCGCGGTCCGTTAGATGCTGCCCAAATTGATATTGATGTGCAAGTGTCCCCTGAGATGACAGCGGCACAGACGCAATCTATTGCTGATGCCATTCGAGATGAGTTGGCTAAAAAAGTTTATGGACTTAGAGAGGTCGAAGTCCATTTCGTGCCGGTAACGAATCGCCCAGCCGATTACGCTTTACTGGCTCGTGCCCGTGCTGACGCATTGGGGCTGACCACGCATGAAGTTTATGTGCGTGATGGCGATGACGGTAAAGTGATGGAAATGCATGTCGAGGTTCCGCCGGGACAAACCTTAGGCAAAGCCCATGAACAGGTTAGCCAACTTGAGGCGGATATAAAGTTGCGTTTACCAGAAGTCGAAGAAGTCATTACTCATATTGAACCAGCCATATCTGAAAAATCGGCTTTTGAGCTGAGTCAACAATCCGAGCTAGAGGTCTTTCGTAAGCAGGTTATTCATCTGTTAAGCGCGCATTTTCCACAGGCAGATTGGCACAATATCGAAGTTTTTCCCACTGTGTCGGGATTCACGGCTGCTATGCATGTTACGCTGCCAGCGCAGATCACAGTAGAAGCCGCACACCAAATCGCAGAAAGCGCGGAAGTGCTTTTGCGGGCGCATATTCCTTTGATGGAGCGTGTCACCATTCATACGGAACCGCCCGATTAGGGGAACAGAGTCAATGGGTAAAATATAAAGACGCTGTTGTTTTGGCAACAGCGTCTTTATTTTGTTTGACAGATAATTGGCTGGGTTACAGCACTCGATTTATTCCTTAACGATCATCACAGTGACCATGCCGAACATACCATGACGGGATTCTGCATGGGTTAGGATATGGCAGTGGAAGGCCCACAAACCGGGGGCGTCAGCATCGATCAGGGTGTCATAGCGTTCGCCGGGGGCAATATTGATGGTGTCAACCAAATATGGAACCGGCAGGTAGTTGCCATCTTTGGCGATGACCAGTTGAAACATACCGTGCAAATGCATTGGGTGGATCATCAAGCCTTCGTTCATGTAACGAATGCGTACCTTTTGACCCTTTTGGGCGATGACAGGTTGGGTATAGGGGAATTGACGACCATTAATGGTAAAGCCCAAGGTGGTATCGTTTAAGACGAAAGTGTATTCGAGATCCACTTTTGGTTCGCGTGATTTATCTTTGGGTTCGATGATGATGGCACCAAGTAAGCCGCTGGTGACCTGTTCAGCCGCGTTATGATGCGAGTGGTACATATGTGTGCCAGCGTTCATAGCTGTAAACTCATATTCGTGGGTTGCACCGGGTTTAATTACAGGCTGAGTCAGGAATGGTACGCCATCTTGATCATTTGGGATGCGCAGGCCATGATAATGAATGGCTGTACTTTGCTTCATTTCATTTTTGACAACAAAGCGTACGCGGTCACCTTCTGTGAAACGAATTTCAGGACCGGGAACCATTCCATTATAAGCCATTGCGGGGAACGACATGCCGGGTGAAGTTTCCCATTGAATGTCTTGACAAACTAGATTGAAGACTTTGACATCACCATCCATCACAGGTTCCATCGGTTTGCGCCAGAAATCGGCTTCTTTGCCGACGTTATCTACGAAGGTTTTTACACCCGCTTCGTGCATCGCATCCATTTCATCAGCGGTTTCAGCTTGTAGAATGCCATTGTGACCGGAACTTAGCTCTTCTGCATTGCCGGCACTGAAGATTTTGCCGGGTTGGGAAAACGCAGCTGCCGCACCGACTGTGCCAGCACTGATTCCCGCTAATTTCAGGAAACGCCGGCGTCCGAGTTGTTCTGCCATTTATCAAATCTCCTAAGTTTGTCATAAACGTAGTCATAGCTTAATAGAACCTTGTCACATCTACATAGAATGTTTGTCATGGAATTAACAGGACGGGTTTCACTTGAGAAGTTGCTATACCAAAATGTAGGATTGGCATGTTCCGACACGCACTGATTTTATGGTGCAACTTATTGATTGTTAGAGGAGCGGATATTCAACAATGAGTTCTCAACGTTCTACTCAGGCAGACGCTAACAGCGCACTTGTACCCGCCATAATTTTGTTTGGGGGCATGACATTACTTTTAGTTGGCTTGTTGGCTTCGCGCCCAAACGTAATACCTGCAAACACAAGTGAGGCGACGAGTGCTTCAATTGTAAGTTCACCAGAAGCAACCGTCGTGGTTGCAGAATCGACAGATGCGGCTCAGACTGTCGCGGTGGCGCTTGATCCAACAAAAGTGAAGGCTGGCGAAAATAGTTTTCAAACAACCTGTTCAGCTTGTCATGGTTTTAATGCGATGGGTATACCGGGACTCGGTAAGACACTTATCGGCAGCGAGTTTGTAAATAGCCAAACTGATGACCAATTAGTGGCGTTCCTTCAAGTGGGACGTGCGGTCACCGATCCTCTAAATACTACTGGCGTAATGATGCCTGCTCGTGGCGGTAACCCGAACTTCACCGACGATAAGCTGTATGAGATTGTTGCATATATCCGCAGCTTAAATGAAGCAGCTAGCCAAGCAGCTTCGGGTGTTGTACCAACGGCACTACCTACATCGTCGGGACCTGTTGCGACCAGTGCACCATTTGTACCGCTCGATTTAAGCGGACTGGCTGTACCAACCAGTATTTCCGGCAGCGATACATCTAGCAATAGTCCGGAAAACACGGCTGTGCCGACTGAAGTTTCGGTAGTACCTACAGCGGCTTCTAATGTGCCGACTGAAGCCTCGGTTGCGCCAACTGAGAGTATATTATATGTGCCTGCCGGTGCATCTTTATATGCACAATCGTGTTCAGGATGTCATGGTGCAGATGGCTCTGGTGTGCAGTATATTGCGAAACCATTGGCCGAGAGTGCTTTACTTCAGTCTAAGAATGGTGTTGGTTTGCTCAACTTCTTGATTAATGGCGACCCCACTATGAATCCACAGCATCCTTATCGTGGTGGCTATCCAGAACTTTCGGACACCGATTTGCTGAGCATACTCGGATACCTTTACAGCTTGCCGACAGGGAAGTAACCTGTCATATGGGTAAAAGGGCGGGTGTTTATTACCCGCCCTTTTGATTCCTGTTTTCCATACGCTCTTTAAGAACTTTGGCGCGGTTTTGTTGGACGGATTTAGCCTCTTTAATGACAAAACCACTAAGCAGGGCTGGCATGGTTGCCGTAATCGTTTCGGTTACGGTGGTTCCATCGGTTTGTTCATGTAGATCAAAAACGAAACGCACAGTGACGTTCTGACCCGTTTTAACATCCGAGATAATTTGATGGTTAGGATTGGTTAAGGTCATCACAACATCTAATGGATTGTGATAAGTAATTAGCCCCAAAAAACGAAATAGTTCAACCGACTTATAGCTCACGAAACGCTGGTTCTGCGGATTAGTACCCCATTGAATATCGGATACGGAAATAACTAACGGCGACAAACCCATATAATTGCTTGGTTCGCTGAGGTGCTGATATATTTGCGGGGCAGGGGCACTGATCAAATAGGCATATTGGAAAGTTTGAGTCGCCATAAGTTCTTTCTAGTGGTTCATATGATAGGCATCGCGGATAAAGTATTCGGTGAGCCAATCGGGCAGCAGGCGTTTCATCCACGGAACCCAATATTCCTGTCCGGTGGTCACTGTATAACGTAGACGCGGGCTGTGACTCTGGATAGCACTTAGGATAACACGCGCGACTTTCTCAGGTGGTGGCCCGTTATGTACATTGGTGTCATGAATAGCGGTCACTTTTTCGCGAATGCCATCATACGCAGTGACAGAATTAGATGGTGGCTCGGCAACAATCCCCGTTTGAATATCTCCCGGTTCGATCAATGAAATGTGAATTCCAAACTGATTAAGTTCGTAACGAAGGGATGTGCTGTAGCCTTCGAGGGCGTGTTTGCTAGCAGTGTATATGCCCAAGTAGGGTACGCCAATGATGCCTGCTAGAGAACTTATGTGAATAATGTGACCTTGCTTGGCTTGGCGCATATGAGGCAAGATGGCGTTGGTCATGCGAATAACCCCGAAGAAGTTGGTTTCAAATAACTGATGGGCATCCTCTGCACTGGCTTCCTCAACTGCACCGGATAGACTGTGTCCCGCGTTGTTGATTAGCACATCAATATGACCCGCTTGATTGATAATCGTTTGGACACAGCGCTGAACAGAGTCTTCATCGCGCACATCTAGTTGGAGTAGGGTAAAGCCATTCATATTGCTGGATAGTGGCTGACGACTGGTTCCAAATACGGTGTATCCCTGCTGTGCAAGTAAGGTTGCAGTGGCTAGTCCGATGCCACGGGATGCGCCTGTTATCAGAACCGTTTTCATTAAGGGTTATCCAAAAGTGTTTATGGCACAAGCTGAAAATTGCACAATTTTCCCGCTGAAATAGCGGGCGGGAAGCACGGGAGAAGCCGCTGAAACGACACAAAATGCAGACGGGGCGCTCGGCTGATGCCGCTGAGTGCAGCGGGTAGCTCGGGTGTGTCCGCCGCTTTGTCGGTGTTGCGCCATCGCAGCGGATGCACGGGAGCATGGCGCTGAAAATGCAAAAAGAAACGCAATACGATTAACCACAGAGTGACTATGAAGTAATATCACATACGCAGATGAAAATAGGACATCCAGAACCCCCATCCCAGCCCTCCCCCGCATCCACAGGAGGCTTCGCACAGCGATGGAGGGAGCTATACAGGGTATGTGACAGATTATTTTCATTGCAGGCGCAGGGAAAGCAGAGAAAAGATAAAGACCTATTTAACACAAAATCACCATGCTACAAACGCATAGAACGATAACTACAGGTTAGCACAAATGGCTAGAAATAGGGTTACATTTTGGAAGAACATTTTGTAACTGTTGTGGCGTATTGCTACTAACCAAAATGAGGGAGAAGCCTGTGAGGTTTGGTTGGATAACCATTTGCGCTCAGTTAGCGAGGTTGGTAGATTCTAACGTAAAAGGCGGAGCATATTGCTTCCGCCTTTTAGAAGTGCTGATTTTATTTGGCAGCAGTGACCGTCTCAGTGGTCTTTTCGGAGATTGTGCCTTCGGTCGGTCGGGTATAGAAGGCGATTTGATCAGTGATGAATTCATAAGTCGGCTTTGGATTGCGATAAACCCAAGCCACGTTCTGGGCTTTTTCTCCATCGGGTGTTTCAAGGTCAATCCAATAGCAAACACCTTTATAGGGGCAGGTGTAAATGCGGTCGGTCACTTTGAGGTGCTGCATATTGACGGCTTCCGGCTTAAAGTACCAGTTACCCTCAAAAACGCGAACAGTTTGATTATCTTCTGCGCTGGCGATAACTTGATTACTAAGACGCTCTTTGACAACGAAGGCCATTTTTCAATATGCTCCACTGATGAATTGATAATGTTCTCTATTATAGAGATCAATGCTTACGCTGACCTTACCAGCACATTAGAATAATTTTATCTTTGTGAAGACTGTAAAATGCTATAACGGTTGGCTGTACCGCCTTGACCATCGGCGCGGAAGGTTTCGATTTCGGTGAGGTCGGTGGCTGCGACCAACGCATTATGTTCTGCGTCGTCAGTGTAATGACAATAACGCAGACTGACTGAACCGCGTCGCCAGTCCAATAAATAGTCGTTGGGTTCGACGTGTAGATCATCCGGCCAAGGGGTGATGCGTTCGCGGAAGCGTTCAAATTCATAAAAGCGCCATGCCGTAAAGACCAGTAAGCCACCGGGTTTGACGCGGGCGGCGAGTTGGCGCATAAAGGTTTGGCGCTGTTCATAACCGGGGATGTGATGAAGAACACCGAGTAAAACGATGAGGTCATAATTACCCGAATCGGGTGGATTTTCGATGATGTCGCGCTGTTCAAGGGTAAAGTTCAGGTTATCTTTGCCTGTCAGTGCGGTGTGGGCATGCTCGAGAAGCGCGGGACTGGAGTCAATGCCTGTGTAGAAAAGTGCCGAGTTGGAAGCTGATGGTGATTGTTGAGAGATGGAATCTAGATTGTCGTGAAGGAAAAGAGCAAAACGGGCATTACCGCAGCCAACATCTAAAACGGACAATGGTGTGCTGAGGTGCGGTAAGAGCCGTTTCCATCCCGGCCATGCTGTGCCGCGTGTTTGGTCAAAGTCATCCGCGACGGTGGCATAGAAGGTATGATTGATGGCATTTAGGCGTTTGATGATTTCAGTATCCATGAGGCTAGATTAAATGGGCGATCTTAAAAGTTAAAGGGCGAAACAGATTTTTGACTACACTAGGTTTTGCGATGCGGAAAATGCAGAGTTAGACGACAATGGGGTAAATAGTATCTGACGAGGGGTATAAGAAATGGTCACAGTTAAGCGGATTGATGCAGTATCGGCAATGCGAGTAGGCGCATTTGTGTATGCGATTATGTTTAGTGTATTTGCGCTGCTGTGGATTTTGTTCCAGAGCCTTATTTTAAGTGGGATTAACTCACTAGCGAGTAATTCGTCATTTTCCCTGAACGGTGTCCCTCAGAGCGGTTTTTCGGGGAGTTCATTGGCAGCAGCGGGGCTAGCCGGTTGTGCTTGTGGCTATCTGGTGGGGGTGGTTTGTTCAGCGATAGGTGGTGGTATCTTCGGACTAATGGCGGCTTTTGCCTATAATCTGGTCGCCAATTGGTTCGGCGGATTACGTGTAAAGGTTGAAGCCGATATTGAACCTGAAAAGATTAAGCGCGAACAATTGCCGAACAAGTTTTAAGGTGGTTAGATCGTTAAGATGTCCTGCTTGGCTTTTGACCAATCGAGAGTCAAATCCTTTTCTTTCAAAAGGACGATGGCGCTGTCGAGGTCGCGCACGACACGATAACGAGGCAATCCGACGATTTGGGGCAAAAAACCCGCAATAAATTTAATAGTCGGACTGCTGGGAATAGCGATGAACCAGCCTAATGATGGATGTTTGAAAAAAGATGTGGCTTGGCTGAGGCGAAACAAGGGTAGTGGAATTAATCCAACTTGCCGCGCATCTACTATGATATGTACTGGTGCGCTGCCTTCTTCGATCATTTGTATAAATCGATTATTGTTTTTCAGTATAATTTCGAGCGTTTGGTCGCCAACTCCCCGATGAAAAATTACACGATCCTGAATATACCACTCGAATATTGGCTCCATGTAGGCTGCTCCTATATTTCAAACCACATTACAATTGCATACTATAACCGCATTGCAACGTTTCGCCAATCGAATAAAAACCACATAATGCGGTTATAACAATGGGGTTTCGGGCTGAGGAAAATGAACGACTGTGGTATATTCAGGGGGATTGGCAACACATAAAGGAAAGACGATTGACGCACTCATTGATTACAGGCGGCGCAGGTTTTGTAGGCAGCCATTTGGCAGAGCGCTTACTCAAGGCCGGGCAGACTGTCACGATTATTGATAACCTGAGCAGTGGGCAGTATGCCAACATTCAACAACTGGAAAAGAATCCCAATTTCCATGTGGTGATCGAGGACATCCGTAATGTTCAGGTGATGGACAGGCTGGGCAGTGAGTGTGATGTCATTTATCATCTGGCGGCTGCTGTGGGTGTCGAGAAGATTATCAGCCAGCCAATCGACACGATTGAGATAAATATTGGTGGGGCGGAAGTCGTACTGAAAACGGCGCGGCGTTACCGGCGAAAATTACTTCTAGCATCGACCTCCGAAGTGTACGGCAAAGGTGTCCGTTTCCCCTTTAATGAGGATGATGACACGCTGATGGGACCGACAATCCGCAACCGTTGGAGCTACGGGGCGACTAAAGCGATTGACGAATTTTTAGCACTGGCATACCATAAGGAAGTTGATTTGCCTGTGGTGATTTTCCGGCTATTTAACACGGTCGGGCCACGCCAGAGTGGGCAATATGGCATGGTAGTGCCACGCTTCGTGCAATCGGCGTTAGCAGGGAAACCCATCCGCGTGTATGGTGATGGCGAACAATCGCGCTGCTTCGGCAACGTTTATGATGTAGTCGAAGCGATTTATGGCTTATCCGAGTCACCGGCAGCAATCGGGCAGGTGATTAACATCGGCAGCCAAGAAGAGGTGAGTATCCTTGAACTGGCGAAGCGGGTAAAATCGCGCGCAGGAAGCTCGTCGGACATTGTGTTTATACCTTATGAGCAAGCATATGACAGCGGTTTCGAAGACTTTCGGCGGCGGGTGCCGAGTATTAGTAAAATTCAGTCTATGATTGAGTGGGAACCAACCACCCAACTGGATGAAACCATTGACCAGATCATCCACTACTACAGGGAGAAAATGAACGATGGCGGAAATATCACGTAAGGATCTTGTGCTAGCTTTAATTGGTGCAGGGACAAACCCACGTCTTGCGGGGGTTGATATGAGTGCGCTTGATATGACGCGCTTGAATCTGGAAGGTTCCAATTTGCGCGGTGCGAATATGATGGCTTGCACCTGCCGCGAAACGATTTTGCGCTCCACCAACATGACTGGTGTGGATTGCAGCGTGGCTCAGATGCCATTTGCTGATTTTAATAACTCCACATTGTTGGGGACTAATTTCACCGGCGCGAACTTGACTGGCGCACGGCTCTCCGGCGCGAACCTGACCAACGCGGTGCTGAACAGTGCTAACCTGCAAGGCGCGAATATGCAGGGCGCGAACGTCAGCGGTTTGAAGTTTGACGAAAAAACCACATGGCCTGATGGTAAGAAGGGCAGTGCGGGCGCACCGCTCGATTACACCAAGTAAGCAATTTATAGCGTCACTACAACGATGCCTGTTTCTCTAGGAAGCGCGATTTATCGCGCTTTTGTGATTCCTTTTCCCTACAGAACCACTAGCTGACAATTTAAACCCGTTATTGCGAAAATCCCTGTCAGACATCCCTTATGATTCACAATTGACTATTATCAATTTTGAGAATAGTATGGTGTGTAACTGTTATCATTATTGAGAATGGATTGGCAATGGCTAGAAGTAAGGCCGACTTAATTCTGCATCCGGCTCGGTTGCGGATTATGACTGAATTGGGCGGACGACAAATGACACCACGCCAACTAGCAAGTGTGCTGCCGGATATCCCGCAAGCAACACTCTACCGCCATATTAAAGCGCTGTTGGATGGCGGCATTTTGGAAGTGGTCAGTGAGCAGGAAGTGAATGGCTCTGTAGAGCGTACTTACGCCGTTGTGAAAGGGGCAGGACGACTAACCTTAGATGAACTCCAAAAACTTTCGCCTGAAGAACACCTGCGTTATTTCACAATTTATGCGGTCAATTTGATCGACGAATTTGCGGATTATTTACGCGAAGCCAATACGGAACACATCGGGCGGGATGGCATGTCTTACAGCACGGCCTCAATTTATCTGAATGACGTTGAACGGGCGCAATTTCAGGAAGCAGTCATCGCTCTCATCGGACGCGTGATGTCTAACGAACCCGCGCCCGATCGGAATCGCTACAGCTTATCTTCAATAGTTATCCCTGAGGGGAAGGATTCAGCATGAGTTTATATGTCCGCGAAGAAGGTCCCTTGACAGCGCCAACCATCGTATTTTTACACGGTTCAGGCGTAAGTAGTTGGATGTGGAATGAACAAATTAAGGCACTGCAAACTGATTATCACTGTTTGGCGATTGATCTTCCGGGTAACGGCGAGAGTTACCAAACAGAATGGATTTCATTTGCGGATACGGCGGATCAACTTGCTACAATCATCAGCCAATCGAGCGCCAACGGCAAAGCGCATGTGGTTGGGCTATCGCTGGGCGGTTATTCGGGATTAGTTCTGCTTCAAAAGCATCCTGAGGTGGTTGAGTCGTTGTTGGTTAGCGGCGTATCATCGAAGCCCTTTCCCGATATTTGGCGATGGCGGATCATGTTAGGCATTATGCAGCCGCTGATGAAATTGGACGTGTTCATCAATATGCAGGCGAAAATGCTGCACATTCCGGCAGACGCAGCGGTGTTATATAAGCGCGATAACAAACGCATGTCGAGCAAGGGCTTTCATCGAATTTATAACGAAGTCCTTAATTTTTCACTGCCAACCTATACAGCAGAGCAGCAGGGCATTCGCCTTCTAGCGGTTGCTGGTGATAGTGAAAATCAGATGATTAAGGATGGTTTAAGAGACTTTGCAAAGCATAAACAAAATATGGTGGCGGCATTGGTTCCAGATGCGCATCATGGTTGGACTGGCGAACATCCCAAACTGTTTACTGATATGGTTAAAGCGTGGATAGAACAGAAGCCTTTGCCAACAGATTTGATTTTGGTTGACACAGATTAAGAGAGAAATGCCTTGATTTAGCGTTTGAAGTCGTAAGAAACTAGCGTGAGAACGTTTTCTCCACGCTAGTTTGTTTTCTTAACACAAATCGGTGGTTTAACTACTTGCGTTATGACATTAAATTCTGTTAAAATATGTTAAGGTTAGTTTAAGAACTATCCGATGATGTTTTGCAAAATTCGGATAGCGAGAATTTCTGGAAGGGGTATGCACATGAACAGCGCGCTCGCTCGCCTCTTGGCGACCAAAGTTGCAGAGTTAATCGAAACGGCAAGCATATTCCAATCCTGCTATGGCAAGGATTACCATCTAAAACCCGGAAGTCCGCAACAGGCGTGGGACTTGTATCAAGCTTTACTCAATCAGCAGACTGCAATTGCTCGATTGCTGGATGTAGATGCACTCGAAGACGCGGCACAACGCCTTCCACAATGGTGGAAGTGGCAAGATAATATTGATACAGGAATGGTCGCACAAATGGCACAAGAGACCTATCATTTGATTGCGTGTTGCGCCAGTTTTGAAGCTAATCCTACAGCAAGTACCTCGCCAGTGATCGGTTGCTCACAACGTGTAATCGCTGGAATGTTACATCCTTCGACGCGCATGGTCGCGATGGGCGAAATGGCAAAGGCTTCGTAAGATACCCGCTGACTGCTCAAAAGTATATCAGTCAAACGCCGGACATTTGCTCCGGCGTTTTTCGTATACAATACATATGCAATGTGTTGTAAGGTTAGTATTACACACAAGTTCTAAAGTAATAACACCGCCTTTTTGTAGGATGAATGAGTTTGACCATGATGCCGGATGATAGTCTTAATGTAATCGATAATTCACGTAGTCGTTCAGATGCCATTAAAAATCGGGCGCTGCTGCTCGCAACTGCCAAGCGCCTGTTTACCGAGCAAAGTGTCGCTGGTGTAACCATGTCGGCTGTGGCGGATGCTGCTGGTGTTGGCAAGGGAACTTTATACCGCCACTTTGAGAACAAGCTTGAACTGTCGATGGCGTTGCTGGACGAAGATCAGCGCGATCTTCAAGACCGTACCCTGCGGCGGATGCGCGAAACAGGCGGCACGCTGGATACACTCAAATGGTTTATTGCTGAAGTCATCCTATTTACCGAACGGAACAGCGAATTGTTGTGTGTGGGTGCTGGTGAACATGGCCCGATTGGATCATTAGCTCACCCTGCCCATTGGTGGTGGCGGACGACCATTCGCGGGTTGGTGTCACAAATTAGCCCCTCGTGTGATGCAGATTATATTGCGGATGCGATTTTTGTTCTCTTGGATGTGCATAACATCTATTTCCTGCGCACGGAGCGTCATTACAGCCTCGACCAAGTGATGAACAACATGCAAGATATGGTAGGTCGGATACTTGCATAAATGGACTTTCGTCCGTTTCTAACAATTTTCTAATAGACAAGCCGGCTAGAAAGGTGTATTCTCATTTACATAAACGGACTACAGTCCGCTTCTAATAAGCAAACTGAGGAATACACAACTAATGGCACTCTGGAATATCGACGCAGCACATGCACAGGCTAGCTTCTCCGCACGTCACATGATGATCACCACTGTACGCGGTACTTTTGGTAAGGTTAGCGGGACGATCAATTTTGACCCTGCAAATCCTTCGGCAGCATCAGTCGAAGCTGTGATTGACACCACATCACTGGGTTCGACGGGTAATGACCAACGTGATGGTCATCTCAAGAGCCCCGATTTCTTGGACACCGAGAAATACCCCACGATCACCTTCAAGAGCACCAAGGTTGAGGCCAACGCCGACGGTTCAGAGGCCAAGATCACCGGCGACCTGACTATCAAAGATGTTACCCGTTCGGTCGTTCTGAACGCGGAATTTCTGGGTCAGGGCAAAAGCCCATTCGGCACAACCGTTGCGGGTTTCAGCGGCAAGACCAAGATCGACCGCGAAAATTTCGGTCTGACTTGGAACATGGCTCTGGAAACTGGTGGCTGGTTGGTCGCCAAGGACATCAACATTGAACTCGATGTCGAAGCCGTTCTGGCGACCGAAGCTGCTCCTGCCTAATTTTTGGATGTTGTGATGGGGCAGGTTACAAACTTGCCCTTTAATGTTACGAATGACAGGTTTAATGTAAGTGCTCAACATGGTAACAAATTTATCGTAACTGCGAGCAGGGTTTACCAGTGGTAAGCCCTGTTGCTTATCTAGGAGGTAGTCCTTTATGGCAGCTTTTCCTCTACAACAAACGCTGATACAACCCGGTTTCACGCGCTACGAACCCTTTCAATATTTCCCTGCTGATACCTTCCCCACAATTCACCCCATTCATTGGTTGAATTCGCATTTCGCAGTGGGTGGTTGGAGTCCATTACAGCGTCTCAGCGGCATGTTGACGGCACATATGACACGGATTGCGCCGCACAACGGTTTCACATGGCATCCGCATCGTGGGTTGGAGATTTATACATGGATGTTGGAAGGCACGCTACACCACGAGGATACTACAGGCGGCGAAGGTGATCTGAACAAAGGCGACTTACAGCGCATGTTCTCCGGTGATTATATCGAGCATCAAGAGTTAAACTTGACTGATGAACCTGCGCGGGTGATTCAGATTTGGTTCATTGCTGACCGTCACCATCGTGGACTAGAACCACACTATCAGCAAATTGGACGTGAGAATTTACCAGCCGTTCATACCGAAGGTGCAACTACTTACAGCCTGATTGGTGATGATTCACCCATGCAGCAGCATATGACCGGACGATTGACTGCGACTACTGTGAATGGCAACGGGAAAACCGAAGTTCAAGCACCCCGTTCCGACGAAGATTTGTTTTTGTATGTGACAGATGGAACAGGCCAAGCCACTTATGATGGCAAGTCGGTTAAGCTCGGTCAATATGATGTGATTTTAGGAACGCCAGATATTCAAGAAACATTGATACAAGCAGGCACGGGTGGACTGGATTATTTGAGCTTCTATCTGCCTCGTTTCCTGAGTTAGTGTCTCCTCCTTTTGCTTAGAGGTTACTGTGATTGCCTTCGCAGTAACCTCTTTTTATTTCTCCATACTTTGTTCGGCTGAGTGTCCTCTATAGTTTATATAGGCTGCGCCTTTACTTTCTCCTACTTCAAGATCAAGGACACAATACCGATGAAATTCTCCCGATGCTTTTTCTTCGTATTATTGGTGCTTACTCCAATGATGACCATTCATGCTCAAGATGATATTCAAGCTCAACTCGATAGCTTTATTGCCGAAATCGCTCCGGCAGACGGTGCTGCGGTTTCCGCACGGATTACTATAGGTGACAAGACATGGGCTGCTGCTGGCGGTTTAGTGGACATCAGCCAGAGTGAAAAGGCTACACCGGATGACCGCTTTCGCATCGCCAGCATGTCTAAAACGTGGTTGGCTGTAGTTGTGATGCAGCTTGCGGAAAAAGATGTTTTATCACTTGATGATGCGGTGACCAAATGGCTTCCCGATGATCTTACCAGCAAAATTGTTAATGCTGACCAAGCCACGATTCGTCAATTACTAACCATGACCAGCGGTATACCTGAATATTTGAATGACGATTTCTATGAACAAGTCGGTGTCGATACAACTCACTCTTGGACAGCCGAAGAAGCGCTGACTTATGCTTATAAGTTACCTGCTTCGTTTGCTCCCGGCGAAGGCTTTGAATATTGCAACAGTAATTATGTACTGCTGCAACGCATCGTAGAATCTGCAACCAAGAAACCCATGCATCAACTGATGCGTGAAGGGATTTTTACGCCGCTCAAACTGGAAAACACCTATGTGCAAGTTCAGGAACAGGGTGCTGCATTTGTTCACGGATATGAAGATTTCGACGGCGATGGTCAGATTGATGATGTGACCGATTACAACGATGGCGCGGGGTTAGGTGACGGTGCGCTGATTTCCAATACCGCCGATTTAACCCATTTTTATCAAAGTGTATTTGCTCACCATGAAGTTTTGAGCGAAGCGTCGGTACAAGAGATGATCGACGCGGGTAAGAATGATAATGAATATGGGATTGCACTGGAAGTCAGTGAAGGTAGTCATGGTTTGCAGTTGGGACACACTGGTGCCGTACTGGGTTTTACGGGCGCAGTTTATTATTTGCCAGACTTGGATGCGACGGTTGTGATTCTGTATGGCAGCGAAAGTTTGGATACCGCGCATGTAGATAAGTTGATTGAAATCGCTGCTGGCGCAAGCGGATCGGCTTGAAGTATTCAAACTTCGCCATGTAAAGCTTTGATTCAACTAGGCAATGCGTTAATATTGCGTTCCTATTCCGATCAATAGAAAAGTGAATAGGAACGCAGCCGAATGACTAGTGAATCTATTTCTGATAAAACCTCAACCCGTGAAATCGCTAATCCGCTTAGCAACGATATTCGTTTGCTGGGTAATTTGCTTGGTAACGTCATCCGCGAACAGCACGGTGAGGCAGCCTTTGAGTTGGTCGAAAAAGTACGGGCTGTGGCGAAAGCCCGGCGCAGCGGTGATCCCAAAGCGGCGGATGAACTGACACGAATCATTAGTAATGTCGATCTTGAGCAAAAACGGGTACTCATCAAAGCCTTTGGTAATTACTTTCAGCTTATTAATATTGCAGAAGATTTGCAGCGCATCCGCGTTCTGCGCCAACGGGAGTTGGAAGGGCGCACCAGCGAGTCGATTGAAGAAGCTGTAAAGCGGTTGCATGATGCGGGCTTGGATGCGAAAGCTGTACGGGTGCTGCTGGATAAAATTTCAATTCGATTGGTTTTGACGGCTCATCCCTCGGAAGCCAAGCGCAAGGAGGTGTTGATTAAGCTGCGGCATATCGCCAATTTGATGGCTGACCGTGACCGTCAAATGCTGCTGCCGCGTGAGCAGACCGCGCTCGAAAATGAAATCACTGCGGAAATTGAAGAACTGTGGCAAACACGTCCCACCCGTGCTTCACGCGCGACAGTCGCTGATGAAGTGGACTTCGGCATGTACTTCATCACCTCGTCTATTATGGACACAGTGGTGGATATGTATGAGGACTTGAGCCGCAGTCTACAATCTTACTATCCCGAAGATGACTGGTCAGATTTGCCGATGCTGCTGCGTTATGCCTCATGGATTGGCGGTGACCGTGATGGTAATCCCAACGTGACACCGGACGTAACGCTGGAGACCATGCGAACTCAACATGAAGCGGCACGGCGCGTTTACTTGGATGAAATTGCTTTCCTCAGTGAACATCTCACCGAGTCGTCGGATGAAGTGCCGGTTTCGGACGATCTGCGTGAAGCGGTCACATCAGCGGGCGGGTTGGATGAACGCTTCCCAACCGAGTTTTACCGCCAGCAGATGAATATTATCGCGGGACGTTTGATACGGGACGAATACCAGAGCCATCTCGATTTGTATGATGACTTAGCTTTAGTCGAAGCCAGTTTGCGTCACAACAAAGGTCGGCATACCGCCAATGGACTACTGAGCCGCTTAATGGAAAAAGTGCGCTTGTTCGGTTTGCATCTCGCGCCGTTGGATGTACGTGAGGATGCCCGTTTGCACGCCAATGCCCTCGAAGAAATGTTTAAGTATTACGGGCGTACGGAGAGCTATAAGGCGCTTTCCGAAGCCGATAAGCAGACCTTGTTGACGATGGAAATCGCTAACCCGCGTCCTTTCTTCCCGATAGAACCTAAATTTTCGGAAGCGACCAACAAGATTATTGCCACATGGCGTATGGTCGCGCAGGCGCATAAGTTATATGGCAAGCAGGTGATTGATACCTATATCGCCAGCATGAGCCGGCAGCCGAGTGATATTCTGGCAATGCTGCTTTTGGCGCAAGAAGTTGGAATCGCAGATGACATTGACATTGTGCCGTTGTTCGAAACAATTGATGACCTGCAAAATGCGCCGGACGTGATGACGGCTATTTTCGCCAATCCTGAATATAAGAAGCATTTGAACGCACGTAATAATCACCAACAAGTGATGATTGGCTATTCGGACAGCGGCAAAGATGGTGGCTATATGGCTTCCAACTGGAACTTGTATACGGCGCAGCATGATTTAGCGGAAATTTGTACGCAACACGGCGTCAGTTTGGAACTGTTTCATGGGCGCGGCGGTAGTATTGGACGCGGCGGTGGGCCGACCGGACAGGCGATCCTCAGTCAGCCACCATTGTCGATGCAAGGTGCGATTAAAATCACCGAGCAGGGTGAAGTCATTGCTTATCGTTATAGCAATGCCGACATTGCGCGGCGGCATATGCACCATGTCGTGAATGCGGTGCTGGTTGTGACGGGTATTCCATCTGCACATGAGGTCAAACCAGAATGGCGCGAGGTCATGGATTTCCTCGCAGATGCCGGACGCAAAGCCTTTCGTAAGTTTGTCTATGAAACCGAGGGTTTCCTGCAATATTGGCATCAAGCGACACCGATTGATGAACTGGCAAATCTGCCGATTAGTTCACGGCCTGCCAAGCGTAAATCGGGGAGCAGCTTTAGTGATGTTCGAGCTATTCCTTGGGTATTCTCGTGGATGCAAAGCCGCGCCATTATCCCGAGTTGGTACAGCGTTGGTACGGCGTTGAATCGGTATTGCGAGGAACATGAAGAGGGTTTGACTACACTGAGGACGATGTATGCCGAATGGCCATTCTTCAAAGCGTTGATGGAAAATGCTCAGTTGGATTTGGCAAAGGCAGATATGGGTATTGCGGAGTTGTATGCCTCATTGGTCAGCGATGAAAAACTACGTGATGGTATCTTTAATGAGATGAAGAAAGAATATGAGCTGGCCTGCGACTATGTTTGCAAGGTGTTTGATGAGCCGTTCTTGCTGCAACAGTCGCCCGTCATGCAGCGTTCCATTGAACGCCGTAACCCTTATGTTGATCCGCTGAACTTTATTCAGGTGGATTTGTTGCAGCAGCTTCGCGAACTGAACCCTGATGCACCGGATTATAGAAATGTCATGCGGAACGTGCTGGCGACCGTCAACGGCATCAGCGCCGGTATGAAGGTAACGGGTTAAAGTCACTTAAATTATGAAACGACATCAACCATAATGTTGGTGGCGATTTCTTGATCAATTGTTAGCTCCGTAAAGCCCACCCTCAGCACATAGGTTGGGCGTTTTTGTTCCAATGTGATAATGGCATCGGTCACGAGGCCGAGTACATGCAGTCGCTCGATTCGGGAGTGATTAACCGAGTTAATAGCAACTACCTTACCGGATTGCCCCGCATGTAAGGTGCTTAGTGGGCGTATCGGTTCTAACTTTTTGCCTTCTCCCCGCTTACGTGCGATGTAGAGACGCAACGCATTTGCCATGCGCGATTTCGTTTCATCGGGGATTTGATAACCACAATTGGGACAGCAAATAATGCCGCAGCTATCATTGAATGCGCAGGACGCGTGACACGACATAGACGTTGGTTCAAACTCAAATCCGCACAGCGGACATTTCATGACTGACCTCACTTACTTTTAGACGGCAATGTGGAAAATGTTGAGCGCAAAGTTGACTACCGCTCCTACAAAAAAGGCTAACGGGAAAACGGTCAGGGCAACGCCTGTGGCTACCCGTCCGCCATATTCTTTGATGATCATCAAAACATTGGCAATACAGGGAATGAATAGCGTGATGACAATTAAGCTGACCACAATTTGCTGGCTGTTTAATTGTCCTGCTAATGCCAGCGCGAATAGACCTGCTGCCCCATAATCGCGGCGCAAGAAGCCTATTAAGAATGCACCAGTTGCCGCTTTTGGTAATCCTAATAACCCGACGACCAGCGGTGAGGCAACTTGTTCTGCGATGACCAGTACCCCTGTTTTATCGAGGGCGAACAGAATGAGCGTGCCGACGATGAACAGCGGCA
This sequence comes from Aggregatilineales bacterium, assembly GCA_038251275.1. Lineage (GTDB taxonomy): Bacteria > Chloroflexota > Anaerolineae > Aggregatilineales > Phototrophicaceae > CFX2. The sequence goes on along the minus strand of JBBSBM010000034.1, from coordinate 36,872 downwards.
GCACCTCTTTGAGATACCATTCGAGGCGGGCAAGCGTCTTAATCAGAATATTGTCGAGATGAGGTAGGCGCAGCGGCGGTAGTTCAAGGATAAAATCGCTGCGTTCACCGGGTAACAATTTCGCGGCGATTAATCCAACGAGCATCATTGTTCCTACGATGACCACACCCCAAATCAGTACACCAGCCGAGCTTAAACGCCCTAACATCCCTAGAATGACTCCTAGTTGTGCCGAACACGGGACACCGAGTGCTAACAGCAAAGTCACCAGGATTCGTTCCTTGCGTGTCTCGAGGATGCGTGTCGAAAGGGTTGCCATTGTGTCGCACCCTAAGCCCAAGACCATTGGCAGCACGGCTTTACCGTTCAGTCCCATTAAGCTGAACGTGCGGTTGAACATAATGGCTAAACGGGGCAAGTAGCCTGAATCTTCGAGAATCGAAAAGGCAATAAAGAAAGTGGCAACAATCGGCAGTACCAGTGCCAGTCCATAGGATAAGGCCATTGTGATGATCCCATAATTGCCGACCAGCAGATCATGTACGATTGGGATCGGTATGAGTCCATCAACGATGCGGGTGGCTAGAGGATTGATCAACTCGCCAAAGACCGTTCCTTCCATGAATTTAACCAGTGTGCCCGCGCCGAATTCGCCCACAAACTTATAAATCACCCATAGAATCGCCAGCAATATAGGCCATCCCCACAGGGGATGAATCATGAGGTGTGCCAAGCGTTGTTTGAAGGATATGTCGGTCGGTCGGGCAACCGTCATCACTTCATTCATGAGGGATTGGGCTGCTTGCATTTGTTGGTTAATGAGGGTGGTTCTGATAGGACGACCGTAGCTGTGTGCCAAGCTATTTTGCAAAGCCGTTAACGAGCCATTGAGGTTGTACTGTGTGGCAAGTGCCTCATCACCGGAAAGCAACCGTACAGCGATGCCGCGCCGGTGTTTGACTTCCATTGGCAGCCACGTATCAACGGTATCGAGTGCCTGTTCAACCGCTGGTTCATATTGGACTTGCCAACGCGGACTTCTTGCATGGGCGATGGCTGCTGTGAGTTCCGGTATGCCAATGCCTTCGGTGGCAATCGTCGCGGTCACGTCGATTCCTAAACGTGAAGCCAGCAGCTTTTGATCAATAGTTACGCCGTTGGATTGGGCTTCATCCAACATGTTGAGGTTGACCAGCAAAGGAACTTCAAGCTCGGAGAGTTGCAGGGTTAAGAGCAAGGCACGCCGTAAATTCTTGGCATCCACCACTTGAACTACCGCGCCTACGTCGTCAAGGTGATTAAATAATACCATCGCGGTGACACGTTCATCATCGCTGGCACTGGTTAAGCTATTCGTGCCGGGGGTGTCGATAACTTTCTGACCGTCAGGGAGTGAACCTTCGGTCATTTCTACGGTTGTGCCGGGATAATTAGATACGGTGACATAGCGTTTCGTCAGTGCCCCAAAGATAACCGACTTACCGACGTTAGGGTTACCGATGAGAAGAATAGTGCCGGTGTTTAATGCTGTTATTTCTGCGAGGTTGTGACAATTTGCAGCATCCACATGATCTCCCTACCATTTGTAAATAGGCTTCCACTGTGCAATTATCAGCGATGATGAGGCAGTCCAACCAGTGATGAATGCGCCTGATGTCAGGTGATTTATGTCGCTAATGATCGGCCTTCGCGGTAGGCATTTTTAATGGTAGTCTGGTTCAAAAATAGAATGTTAGTATTTTTAAGGTTAGAAGAATCACTATGGAATTTTCGAAACCATCACAACTCTTGATTACAGGCATCATGGCATCAGGCAAATCGACCATTGCCCAGCGTGTGGCTGAAAAACTGCCGAAAAGCGTCCATCTGCGAGGGGATTTGTTCCGGCGCATGATCGTCAATGGACGAGTCGATATGCAACCTGAGATTGAAGCTGAGGCTCTGATTCAGCTTCGCTTACGCTATCAACTGGCGGCACAAGTAGCAGATGGTTACTGTGCGGCTGGCTTTAGTGTGGTGTATCAAGATGTCATTATCGGCGCGATCCTGCAAGATGTGGTGGAGATGCATCGTCAATGGCCGTTGTATGTGGTGGTGCTATGTCCGTCGCCTGCCGTTGCTGTTGATCGCGATGCTCACCGTCATAAACAGGTTTATCACTCGTGGACCCCTGATGAACTCGACCATGCTTTAAGACATGAAACACCGCACTTGGGACTCTGGTTAGATACATCCAATATGACTGTCGAAGAAACCGTCGACACGATATTGAGTCGGCTTGATTCCGCACATATCGATTAGCCTTTAGCCGTATCACTCAACCACTTGGCGACGAGTTCAGGTGGCATGTCTGTGGTATCCAGCGTTTGATCAAAATCTGTCAATGCAACCGTGTGATTGTATGTCCACTTAAGTTCGTCATCACTAATCGACGGTGGACGTTGATGATGTCGACGCAGTGTTTCGTCAAGTGTCGGCAGCAGACGCACAATCCTCAGAGGTAAGCCGTTCAGTTTGGCGCGATAAACCGTCGGAATATCTGCCCATAGAACATCCAGTAAGATGACCTCCAAGCCAATTGTGTTGAATGAACGAGCGAGCATTGCGCCATGTCGTGCGCCAATTCGATGCTGGCGTAAGCCTTCGTCGCCATCCCAAGGGGCAACATGCGGTTCTGTATACATCCAACGCACTTGGTCGCCATCAATCACCGCGCACTGCTGGCTGAATTCGCGAGCGTAGGTGTAAGCAATGGTATTTTTTCCGGCGGCGGACGGACCTGTCAATATCGTAATGAAGGGCATAATGTCAATTTCCTATAGTCACTTGAGGAATGGTTCAGCGAGTAAGAGTGCTAAAACGCTGATGCCATCATGGATTTCACCTGTGCGTGCCATGCGGTAGACTTCGGTTGCCGGGAAGGTGTGAACAGTCATGACTTCGGCAGGTTCATGTTCCGTACTGCCAAGTGTTACACCTGTTGCTAGATACAAATGAGCGTGTTCTGTACCTATGCCTTTCATGGTACTGACCTGCATCAGAAAACGCCAATCGGCGGCAATGCCACCTGCTTCTTCATGCAGTTCGCGTTGGGCGGCAGTCAACACATCTTCAGGTCGAGTGATACCTCCACCCGACGGCAGTTCCCATCCCCATAATTGCAATGGATAGCGATAATGCCAGAGTAGAACGATTTCGCCTTCGGTCGTTACCGGAACAACCCAGACAGCATCCGCCAATTCGACGATGTTGTAAACGCCTTCGCTGCCGTTGGGCAGGTTGATATGATCTTGGCGCACGGCATACCACGGGCATTCCCAAACGCGCTTAGAGTCAATTGCCGTTATCGGATGCTCTTGCGGTAAGGATTCAGCGGCCTGATTTGCGGCGGTAGTTTTGTTTGTCACGGGTTCGGGCATCTTCATCTAAAACGCCAAAGATTGGCTTTTCACCGAGTCGTTGGGCGTCACGGCGTAGAACGAGTTGCAATAGGATAACACCAATCGCCACCAATATCAGCGCGATAATTGCACTGATGAGCAGAGTTGTTGGGAGTTCGAGCGTTGCAGCGACACGCTGTAATATGCCAATTGTGACAGCCGCCACCACTGCAAATGCCAGTAGAACGCCAATTCGGGCAATAGTGATAAGTCCGGTCAACCAGAGGACGCTGTTGCCGACAATTCCACCAGCCAACAGAAATATACCACGCGGTGTTCTAGCAGTTTTGCTGCCGCTCATAAATTGATCGTATTGCGTCATGGGATCGCGCCGACGAGGCGATCTGGACATGTATCAATCCTCTCACTAGCATCGAGCCTTATTCATATATCAGTGTACGCCTGTTTGAGCGAAATATGATTTGTAAATATTGAATAGCAGAGCGTTTTTTCGCATAGGAAACTTCAAAAGCCCACAGTATACTTTGCCTATGAAACCTTACTCACTCGCCATCGTCACTTGCCTCATTATCACCCTTATCGCAGGATTGTCGCTGCTGAACCAGAATCAACAGAGTCAGCCGCTTCAGATTCAAGATACTAGTGCAACCAGCAGCGTATTAATTACAGCATCTCGTGACCGTATTTTGTTTCCCGCGCAGTGCGTTTTTGTCACGTGGCAGTTGGAAGGTATACGTGAGGTTTATCTCAATGGGCATGGCAAAATCGGGCAAGGGGCGGAAGAAAGTTGTACCGTTGGCAAACCGCCGACTTTTAGGGTGATCTTTCAAGATGGACGCGAAGTTTTCTATGATTTACCCGTGGTGCAGACTTATAGTACCCCGCTCGGATTAATCACTTTAATCGTGTTCATTGCTGGCTTAAGTTCCTTAGCTGTACTGTTGATTGGCCCACGCGCTTTGCTGATTGTGTTAGTGGTGGTTATTTTTGCCCCACTTCTACGAACACAGGTCAATCTGGGGCAGGATTATATCGACCATGATATGTTTGCGAGTGTGGCGATGGATGACTCGCGGGCGCTGCCACCACATTTCCTGTATCATGTTTCGGCGATTGCCTTGTTCGAAAGTCGCCTTGTACCTAATATCGAAAATGCGGGTTTTGTGGTTATGCTGGCGGCCTATATGGCTACGGCACTGGCAACTTATCAATTATTTCAATGGCTAAATCGTAGGCGAGAAGGGGTTAAAGCAATCTCAGGTTATGTGTGGGTGGTGACAGCGTTGGTTTTGATGCTGCTTGGCCCGATTAGCATCTTGGAAGATAACCTGCGCTCTGGCCAAGCCAACGCCTTTCTGTTCGCCAATACTTATCATAATCCCACTGTGAACCTGCTCAAGCCGCTGGCGATTTTGTTGTTTTTGGTCATTTTGAACCTGATGCAAACATCGCAGCGGCGGCGTTTGCTGCTGCTGGCTGTAGCTGCCGCTGTTCTCACGATATTGTCTACATTGGCGAAACCCAATTACACCATCGCAATTGTGCCTGCCATCATTTTGTTTATCGCTTATAGTTTTCTCAGGCCGCTTCGCATCTCGCGTATCGGGCTGACAGCATCTGTTATTATTCCGGCAGCAATTGTACTCATCTGGCAATTTACATTTTTGTACGGAGCTGGTCACACTTCATTGGTACGCGGGGATAATTCGTCGATTGTTTTTGCCCCTTTTGATTACTTCGTAACCATCAATCACGTGCCATTTGGCTGGTTGCTACTGGATTTAGGTGCTTCGATATTATTCCCCGCGCTTGTTTATATCGCTTATTTGCGTGAGGCACGCTTCGACATCGTGCTTAATCTAAGCTGGTTAGTATTTCTAATCACGCTCGCGCAGGCTTATTTTTTCAACGAGAATCCGGACGGATCACACGGTAATCTCACATGGGGTACGCAAATCGGTTTGTTTATTTTGTTCGTGGTATCGGTTGAGTATTTTGGTTATAAATTGGCTGAGGCCATTCGTAACCGTCAACCGGTTAATTGGACGCTTGTTGCCAGCGGCATTGCGCTTGCAGCACATGTGGTCAATCGTGTTGTGGTCCTAGTCTCAGGCTAGGGTCATACAATATTCGGGGCGAAGTCGGTTAGAAAGTCTGACGGGATACGAATGGGGCGACCACTTTGCAAGTCAATCCATACCCAACGAGTCCGTGCCTGTGCCAATTGTAGACCATCACGCGGTCGGGTGATATTATAAAAACGATCCGCACTGGTTCGGCTGTTTGCTGTCACCCATGTGCTAATTTCTAATTCGTCATCCAAGAGAGCCGGATGTTTATACTCGATATGATGTTCGCGTGCGACTGCTGCCCAACCTGCTGCCTGTGAACGCGCCAGCGGCCAACCATAATGTACCGCTACTTGCATCCCGCAATCTTCAATATAGCTAAAATACACAGCGTTGTTGACGTGTCGAGCGGTATCAAGATCACGCCATTCGACACGGCGGTGCAGTTTGTAGACATCCGGTGGTGGGGGTGTCGGAGCAGGAAAGCGAGTGCGACTGCTTACTTCACCGTTCCAGCCTTCAGGGAAAAACGCCGTAATCATTTCGGGCGGCACAATAGTCGGGCGTTCGGTGGCGGCTTCCAAATAGACCCAATCGGTATTGGCACGGGCGACGAGTGCTTCTTCACCAGCCTTGCGAAATTCATAAAAACGCCGTGACCGCACCCGCCGGAAATCACCTACCCAAGTTTTGACTTCAATCGTATCGCCATAAACAACCGGATGCAGATATTCAATCTCGGTTTCGTAGGCCAGCCATAAATGTCCCATCGCGTCGTAGCGAGCTTTGTCATAGCCGACTGAGGCCGATGCTTCGAAGGCGGCTTCCTCCATGTATCGGGCATAATTGGCGTTATTCAGATGACCGAGTGCGTCACATTCATAATGACGCACTTTGAAGGTTGCGATGTGGGTAGCAGGTATGAAGATTAACGGCTTTCGCTCAGCAGCCACGTAATCGCTTCATCGCGTTTGTCCACCGGAAAAAAGCGGGTGACATCACGACTAGGCGCGATGGCACGAATGAAACTGTCGATGAAGGAATAAGCTAAACCGGGACGGTGCAGGATGACTGTTCGTCCGCGCGGACGTTGAGGAAATAACGTCTCCAAGCGGCGGAAGCGCTGCACGTTCGAAACCAAAGACACATCCCGTTCACCGGCCTGCGTAATATCAACGATATAACGGTTTGTATTGGCATTAGAAGTCGTGGTAAAAATATGTTCCAGTTTACGGAAAAAATCATCTATGGCTTCTTTAGTAGACTCGCGGAAAATGAATTGATGAATACCCTGTTCAGTCAAGGTGTATTCGCATCCTACACTGGCGGCTGAATTGGACATATCCCAAATCTCCATGATGGTAAACCTAAGCAGGGTCATTATATATCACTTGCCGCAGGTATGAGTATGAAAATTTACGTCTGATGAGTCGTGATTAATAGGGAGTGCTGTATTAAAATTGTCGCCTTCAATAATCGGACAATCAGGTGAGGTAAATGGATTTATTAATCGGAACCAGTAACATAGGCAAACTCGGTGAATTTCAAGAACTGCTGGTGGGGGTTGATCTACACTTACTCAGTCTGAAAGATGTTGGCTTGGGTGATATGGATGTGCCCGAAGACTCGACCACACTCGAAGAAAACGCTGCGCTCAAAGTGAAAGCCTATTCACAGGCCAGCGGTTTGGTCACGGTGGCAGACGACACGGGATTATTTGTAGATGCCTTGGATGGTAGGCCGGGGATTTATCCGGCTCGATATGGTGGACCGGGATTAACGCCAAAGGATCGACGACACAAACTACTTGGAGAATTAGAAGGCGTACCACTTGATAAACGAACGGCACGTTTTGCATGTGTCATTGCAGTGGCAAATCCACAAACAAGTGAATTAACCCATGTGCGTGGCGTTTGCGAAGGGGCAATTGCGCTAGAGGAAGATGAAAGCGCTGGCGGTTTCGGCTATGATCCCGTATTTATTCCGCAGGGGCATAGCAACACATTTAGCAGCATACCCCTTGCCGAAAAGAATCGTATCAGTCATCGCGGGTTGGCTGCGGTGATGATGATTCCTATATTGCAGCGTATGGCAGCTGAAAGCTAACTTATCCCAGCAGGCGTCGATGTTCGACCTTGATGCAAGCATTCATAACCAATGGCAAGTGGAAAGCTTCGGCGGCTAGAGCAGCTTCATCACTCTGTACACCAAGCTGCGCCCATACCGCATTGGCTTTTACCGCAGCAGCTTGTTCCACCACATCCGCTAAAAATTCTGAACGGCGAAACACGTTGACAATGTCAATCGGTTCTGGAACATCAGCTAGTGACGGATAGCAGATTTCGCCGTCAATGTTGCTCACTTCAGGATTGACGGGATAGACCTTATATCCGGCGCGGCGCAGATAAGCCGCAATCTGATAGCTGGTGCGGAAGGGACGATCCGAATGACCAACCACCGCAATCACATGTGCGTTGGTCAGTAAATTGGTAAGCGCAGTTTCATTGTGTGTGATGAGCATCTGTTTCCCTGTGAACATGTTCTGTTAGATCCTAGACGATGTTCAACTCGCCGGCATTACACGCCGGAAATAAAATAGGAACACTGTCATGTGTCCCTATTTAAAAATGAATGTAACGATGTCTTAGGGTTTACTGTTGGGGTCACGCGAACTGACCAGATACTTAACATATTCCTCAAACTCTTTGACTTTTCCATCTGCCAACAAACGTGCTTGCTTCGGCCATGTTTTAGTGTCGCTGACCAAATTGACTCCACCTTCGATTTTGATAATGCGATACAGATCGTCTGGCGAGAGGTTGGCAATTTGCTCGAAACTGGTGATGCCACCTTTGTAGAGTGCTTCCTTACTCTTGGGACCGATGCCTTCAATAATCAGCAGATCATCCCGTTTAGATGTAGCACGTATAACGGGTTCGGGAGCAGCGCTGGGTACAGCTTGGGTGGTGACGACCGTATGTGTAGGCGGCACAGCGGCGGCCTTGGGCATACTCGGTGCCGGTGGCGCAGATGATCGCACAGGCGTTGCACGAGGTTGTGCCATGGGTTGTGGTGCGGGATCAACATTAACGTTAAAGAAAATCAGAATCAGCACACCTACAATCGCAAATACTGCTCCGAGTGCTAGTAATTGGATGGCGCTAAAATCAAGTAGGCTGATGCTGTTGGCAACCAACCCAGCAATAATCCCAACTGCGCCCAGCAAAATGACAACCCAGCCGATGCGCTGCGGAACGTTAATTTTATTGTTCGAAGCTATCCAGTTACGGACAATAAGCCCGACCACAACAAACACCGCACCCAATGCGAGTATCTGCGACAAATCGAAACTCAAAAAATCACTGGCTAAGCGGCCTAATCCTAGCACAATCGAGACGATCATCGCTGTGATGCCTAACCCAATAATCACACTGCCAATCGTTCCAGCAGATACATTTACGAATTGGTTGAAAAACAGCAGAACCGCTCCGACGAGTAGGATGATTCCCAACGCGAGAAGTTGGGTCATGTTAAACGTAAGGAAGTTTTCTGTGCTGCCGGATACCAGCGCCAAAATAACACTCACCGCGCCGAGCGCCAGAATTAACCAGACAGCCCTCCGACCATAATTGGGTGCAACCTGTGAATTCATCGCGGCTCCTTGTTACCAGCAAAAGATTTTTGAAAAAAGTCTTCTACACACCAATAAATAATACCTTGGATATTAACGTAAATGACTCTCTCGCACAAGCGATTCAGTTTTCGAAACGGGAATATTTCAAAATGTGATTACGGTCGCCATCTGGGTGAATTTTCATCCGTCTGGTTATAGGTCAAGCGCTGTAAAAAGCGGCCCTGTGTATCGGCACTGTACATCTCAAAGTTCCCATCTCGAGCATCAATAAACACAATTGACGTGCCATCCGGTGACCATGAGGGCATAAGGTCAACAATGTCGCTGAATAATAGATGTATGCAGTTTATTGTCGGGTTGCATTGGGTATCCCTAATCATCAGTTCCATCGTACCGGATTGAATATTCTGGGCGGAGTAGATTAGGTTGCGGCTGTCCGGCGACCATGAAGGTGTGTAATCATCCCCTAAATTGTCGGTGAGGCGCTGAACATTTGTCCCGTCGCGATTCATGAGATAGATGTTGGCGTTACCCAGCGAATCATCAAAGGCGTTGGTGGTATCTTTGGTTGACACAAATGCGATCGTTTTGCCATCCGGTGACCATGCCGGCGCAGCATACCAGTAGTTATCCATGGGTGTTAGGCGTGTGCCGCAGCGCTCAAAAAGGTCCTTGCAATCTACGTGCATCGTATAAATGCCAAATGCATTGGCGTAATCCGAAGCAAACGCTATTTCCCGCCCGTCTGGTGACCACGATGGACTGGTGTTGTTTGAGCCGTTTTGGGTCAGTCGTTGGATGTGCTTTCCAAAAAGATCCATGATGTACAAATCGCGACCACCATCACGGGTAGAATAAAAGGCCAAACGGTCGCCGTCTGGTGACCACGCCGGTGTATAGGCATCCTTAATCAGTTCGAATTGAATGCGGTGATAGTAATCAAGTAAGAAAATGGCTGACCGCTTGTCTTGCGATGACACGTAAGCTAATTGTTTGGTGGGTAACACCTGTGCAAGTATTAGCAGACTGCAAATCAGAAGGATAAAAATTAGCATACCAGCAGATGCAATCAAGAGTATCATGCGGAGCATTTAGCTGCTCGCCTGCCGCATGTGTGCTGCAATTTCAATCAATAGATTTGTCATGAAGCCTTCGGCGGGACAAGCCAATATCGGATCATATACTGCATAGGTATCACTGGCCTGAATCAGCAATCCAATACGGCCATAGGCATGGGCGATGACCTGAATCGTACAGGTTTCATCCCCCAAAACATATGTATGTTCTTGTGTGAAGACTTTAATCGTTCCATTGAGCCACTCGCCATAAACGGTCTGAAAAGTCGGTACTGGTGTGCGCGTCGTAGCGGCATAAACAAAAGCGTAGGCGTAGGCTTGTAAGGCATCGTTAAAACCCGCCACCGCAAATTCAATTTCGACATCGTGCAGCCCGATTTGGTCATTGATCTGGTAGAGTTGGGCTTCAAAGACATGGGTTATTTCGGGCAGCACACTGAGCCAATTGAGTGGAAGCAATTTGTCAGGTAGAGCGGCGATGACGGCTGCTCTAAGTTGATTGAGAGCAGCACCTGCTGTATCAATCCGCCCCAACCCCGCATAATCTTTAGATTCGAAGAGGGCAATATCAAATTTGGTTGGCAAATGATGCATTGCACGAAATTCTTTGATGGGTATGAAGGTGTAACGAGTACCTTCAATCGTGAATTGCACAGCGATTCCTTCTCTAGAATTCAAGAATAATATTTATTGTAACCTTGCTGGCAGATATTTGCAGGCGGGTTCTTTATTGCTGGGTGGCGCAGAAAATGGCATAATGATGTCATTGAACCATCCCAAAGAGAAGACGAGACCCAATTATGGATACCAATTCCCCACTGAATATTTTCATTACTGGCGGTGCGTCTGGTGTGACGCGCGAAGCCACACGGCAGGCGATTGCACGCGGTCATAAAGTTACAGTGCTAACCGATGGCTTAGAAGGCGCGACCAAAGTACGCCAAGATGGCGCTTTACCCGCGTTTTCCGATGTGACACGTGCGGGCGAACTGAAAAGCCTGTTTACCATGTCTCAAGTTGATGTGGTCATTCACTTACTGCCACAAGCGGGGAATAGTTTCCCTACCAAAGACGGTTATGAGTCCCAAGAAAAAGTCATGGTTCAGAGCGCTGTGGCGGTAGTCGAGGCCGCTAAAGAAGCCGGTGTGAAGTTTATTGTGTACACCAGCTATGCCGCCGTATCCGGTGATGCCCATGGTGAGTGGTTGACCGAAGATCAAGTCGGACATCAAGAACGTGCCTTGCGTCCAGTGTTGGCAGCCGAACATCACGTTATGCAAAGTGGTGTGAATGCTTGTGTGCTGCGTGCGGGATTCGTTTATGGCGGTGACACAGCCAGTATTCATGCGTTAGGCGACACTCTAAAGCATGGACGCAGCCCTTATTTGGGTGACAGCCACAGCATTCACAATTGGGTACACGAATCTGATCTGGCACAGGCGGCCATTCTCGCAGCAGAAAAACAACCCGCCGGTGAGATCATCAATGTAGTCGATGATGAACCAGTCAGCGCATCAACCTTCGCTGGCTATCTGGCAACCGGGCAGGGTATGGATAAGCCAGCCGCTAGCACAGCACCCTTATTCATTCTGAAGCTAACGACCAGTGAAATCCAACGGTTATTGTTGGATTCATCCGTCCGGTTGAAGAACGATAAAGCCAAGCAAGTTTTGGGTTGGCAACCACGTTATCCAAATTACAAAGCTGGACTGGAACAAACGATGCTTCAGTGGCGAGCAGTTGAACCAGTTAAAGCATAATCTGCTTATGTCATTTTAGGGGCGGACGAATGGTTTGCCCTTGTTGTTTATATTGGAAATGATGACTTCATGTTGAAAGCGATTCTGTTTGATCTGGATGATACGCTGTTGGATTGGAGCGGCTTCAACGGTGATTGGAAAACGCTGGAATGTGAATTTTTACAGGGTGTTTTTGATTATGTTGCTACCATTACCAACCCGCTGCCCAATTTGGATGCCTTCATAGAAGAATTCCATGATCGTGTACGTGAGGCGTGGCGTGTGGGGCGCGGCAGTTTGATAGCGCCCAATGTGGCGACACTGCTTTTAGAAGCCGTTGAATCACAGGGCGCTGCGGCCGGAATATTCAAATCCGATGAGTTGATAAAAGCTTACGGTTGGCATGCCGTGCCCGGAACGGTCTTGTTCAAAGAAGTGCCGGAAGTGATGGCGCTCATCAAGAAACACGGAATCAAAACGGCCATCGTCACCAATGCCGCCCAACCAATGGCTTTGCGTGATGTCGAGATTGAAGAACATCAACTACTGCAATATTTCCCCGACTGCCGTTTGTCAGCAGCCGACGCTGGAGTACTGAAACCGCATCCGGGTATCTTCCAAATGGCCTTGGATCGTCTTGGCGTTACCGCTGATGAAGCCGTTTTTGTAGGTGATAATCCGATTGCGGATATTGCCGGGGCGCAGTCGGTAGGCATGCAAGCTGTCTTCCGTGTGACCGCACCGCTGCCTCCGATGCTCAGTGGCTTGATCGTGCCGGATGCCGCCATCAACAGTTTGGAAGAACTGCTACCCATTCTCGACGGATGGTTTCCCGGCTGGCGGCAGAATTAACCCCAAAGGTCATCATGACAAGATACTCTGATGGGTTTCTTGTCATAAACACTTATGCAATATTCCTATCCTGATCGCAACCTCATATTGACAGGCTACACCGGCCCAAGCCAACCATTAGTCGGACAGCAAATCGCTGATCGTCTGAAAATGCGCTACGTGAATGTTGATACATTGCTCGAAGCGCGTGGCGATATAAATGTTGAAGATATGCGGTCGCGTTATGGCGAAACTCGTTTGAAAATGTTGGAAACCGAAGTGATGCAGGATGTTATGCTCTATCGTGGCGCAGTCATCCGCGTGAGTGGGCAAACCCTGCTGCGGACGGAAACGGTACCGCGCCTCTTAGAAACAGGTGTCATCGTTTGTGAAGTGGTGGCGTTAGATGCTGTTCTGCATCGTTTACATCTCTCGCTCGGCGGACGTTATCACAATCCTAGCGAACGCTCCTTAGCCATCGGGCATCTCAAACGCGAATGGGCTATTCGTAAGGTGAGCGGTGTGCATGAAATCAATGTCACCAATATGACTGAATCTGAAGTCATTAGCACTGTTTGTGCCATGTGGGAACAGTTAGCTAGTGGACTGCCATTGAAGGGTCCAAATGGTTCACCTTAAGTGGACATAAGTCGATATGCCGTGTTAAAGTCGTATATATAACAACTTTGTGATCCGAGGTTTTCAATAATGCCCAAATTAGTGATTAGTCTGGCGCAGATGAATATTGCGTTGGGTGATACCAAGAAAAATATTGCCTTAATGGATAAGTGGACGGTTGAAGCGGCACGGCGCGGTTCACACCTCGTCTTGTTCCCTGAGCTATGGTCAACCGGATGTGCTTGGGATCAAGCCAAAGAACTGTCTAGTACGCTCAACACCGGTGTATTCAACGACATGAGTGGTGCGGCTGCCCAAAACAAGATTAGCGTAGTTGGTTCAGTATTGGAAAAACGTGGCTTAGAAGTCTCCAACAGCGCGGCTTTTTTCGCCCCTAATGGACGAATGCTCGGCATCTATCGCAAGATTCACCTGTTCGGTCTAATGGACGAGGACAAATGGCTGCAACCGGGTTCATCGCGGTTGTCATTGGATTTACCGTGGGGCAATACCGCGCTGGCGATTTGCTATGATTTGCGCTTCCCCGAGCTTTTCCGCAAGTATGCCGTAGATGGTGCCAAGGTGATAATCATGCCAGCCGAATGGCCGATTGCACGGGTTGAACACTGGCGTGCGTTGGTGGTAGCACGGGCGATTGAGAATCAATGCTATATGGTCACTTGCAATGCGGCGGGTTTGACTGGTGACACCGTGTTTGGTGGACACTCGATGATCGTTGATCCTTGGGGGAAAATCGTTGTCGAAGGTGGCGAAACCCCGCAATTGCTGACCGCCGAAATCGAGTTGGATCTGGTCGATGAAGTTCGCAGCAAGATGACCGTTTTAGCCGACCGCCGCCCCGAATTCTATTCATAACCTATAACGAATATTCTTGTAGGGACGCACGGCTGTGCGTCCTTTTTGTTTATAGCCTCCCTCGCTTGCGGGGGAGGTATCGCGTCAGCGACGGAGGGGGTTAATCTAGTACTTTATAAAACGCTCGTTCACCTGCTAACTTTCCAATCTTCGCGAAACGCAGCACCTGTGGCACATTAGGCAGTGCTTCTACCAATTCATCAACGGTCACCGGTCTAAAACCAACTCGCTGGAAGTAATCTGCCGCGCGAGTACTGAAACAGTAAACATGATGATAGCCTTCTGCTTTAGCTTCATCCAGCGCATTCTCGATGAGCCGCAGCGCCAATCGCTCACCTTGATAGGCTTCGTAAACTGCTAAACTGCGCAATAACACCGCATCCTCGCCAAACTCCATGCCCGTGCAGGCTGCCAACTCGCCCCCATCGGTTTGTGCTATTCAATAGCGTGTTCCCGCTGCAAGAATGTCATCTGTTAGCAGATTGACGTGCTGCAATAGGGTAATAATACTGTCATAATCGGTGGCTTGGGCGGGAAGAATAGTTATGTTCATAAATCATTATTCCAATGGATGGTCATAGAGAAGTGATAGGCATATTCTACGATAATCCGTTACCATAGAGTATGCGTTTAACTTTCAATAGCGAGAGGCACATCATGCTCCTCTTTCACAATGGCACAATCCATACCATCGACTCCACTCAACCACAGGCCGAAGCACTGCTCGTCGGTGATGACGGACGCATCCTCGCGGTTGGAAAACTGTCCGATGTCGAGGCAGCCGCAAAAGCGGACACAAAACGTATCGACCTCGCAGGACGAACACTCATCCCCGGCTTCAATGATGCCCACGTTCATATTTGGAAAATGGGCTTACTGCTCACGCGGCAGGTTGTCGCTAATAAAACTGTCGCGCCCGATATTGAAACTATTATTGAACGTTTTGCTGATAAAGCCGAAACCCTTCCCAAAGGCACATGGGTTATGGGACGTGGTTACAATGAGGCCGAACTGCCTGAGCGACGTCATCCCACACGTCATGATATGGATGGCGCAAGCCTTGATCACCCGATTGCCTTGACACGCACCTGTGGGCATATGATTGTTGCCAATACACTGGCGTTGAAATTGGCGGGTATCACCCGTGACACGCCCAATCCTCCCGGCGGGGTAATCGTTCGCGATCTCAACGGCGAAGCCACCGGACTTCTGCAAGAAACCGCGATGGGCTTGCTCACCAAAGTAATCCCTGATCCGAGTGATTCTGAAATGGCGGAGGCCATCAAAGCTGCCAATCAACATCAATTGAGTCTGGGTATAACCAGCGCCACCGATCCATTGTTGACCCCCTTTCATCTGCGTGTTTATCGCCAGCTCGAAGCAGCCGGTGAGTTAGCGGTGCGTGTAACCGGAATGCCTATTCGTCGTCCTGATGGTGGCACAGAAACACTGCCACTACCGGAGCATTTTGTCAGTGATTGGCTGCGGATTGATACGGTCAAGTTCTTTGCTGATGGTGGACTCAGTGGTGCGACCGCTGCCGTCAGCCGTCCTTATAAAGTCACCAACGATCACGGTGTACTGCGCTTCGATTTAGCCGAACTCACCGAACTCATGTTTGAAGCCCATGTCGCTGGCTTCCGCATTGGTACACACGCCATCGGTGATGTGGCGATTGAGCAAGTCTTGAGTGCTTATGAGGAATGTCACCGTCGCTTGCCACGACCTGATTTGCGCCACCGCATTGAACATCTCGGTTTGCCCAACCCCGATCATTTTACCCGCTGTGCCAAGCTCAATATCATCATCGCGCCACAAACGGTATTCCTACCCGCGCTTGGAACCACCTTCCGCCGTTATTTACCTGATGACTATCTTGACCACTGCTATCCCATTCGTTCCATGTTGGATGCTGGCCTGACCGTCGCCCTGAGTTCAGATGCGCCCGTTGTGCCCGATGATAATCCTATCCTTGGCATGAAAGCCGCTGTTGACCGCCTAGATGGACAGGGCGAACCCATTGCGCTCGATCAAGCGATTACTGCCCAAGAAGCCCTCTATGCCTACACAATGGGCGGGGCAATTTCTACAGGCGATGCCGATAATCGCGGCAGCCTGACCGTCGGAAAATGGGCTGATCTTGCCGTTCTGAGTGCCGACCCATTATCCACACCTGTTGCCGATTTGCTCAATGTTCACGTCCAGCAAACTTATGTCGGTGGCAAGCTGGTCTGGCAAGGGTAGGAGAAATATAAATAACCTGAGTTTTGGATAGGTCATTTTGGTGTGATAAAGATTATTCACATTCATCTCTCAGCATTTTCTCGATCAAAGAGAGCCTAAGAAAGCGGTTCATAGTGCCTCTTAAAGTCCCTCGCCCTGAGGGAGAGGGATTTAGAGTGAGGGTGAAAAGCGATCCAAAACTCAGGTTAACTACGCACGCCACCGCCATCCATAATATATGTACAAGCTGGAGTGCCATTATATTCAGGATAGATACCGACCCACGAAAAGTGATAGCTTGTTGGGGAGGTGAAAGTCACCGTGATAGTCAGATGATTGTAGTCAGAAACACTTTGATAGACATTATCGCCTATCCGTGACATATTATGCGTTTCCCATCCGCCCCACACCAGTTGGTCTCGGCCTTGGTTAAAGGTTAGGGTGACACCGGGTGTACGACTGACGACACCTACCGCATTGCTTCCTGTTGGATCACAGGTATTGGTGGTAATAACTTGTGTTTGATTCCACTTACTCGTTAGGGGCAAATCGCTGCTTTGAGGCGCATTTCCATTGTTCGCAGGCGCGGCTGGTTGCGCTGTCGGTCGCACAACCGGTTCAAGTGTTGCTTTGATCTGAGCTGTCGTGAGCGGTGCGGCAATTTCCACCGTGTCGAAAACCCTCAGTCTCAAGGGCAGTGTTTGCAAGGCTTGGGCATCATATGGCTTGGGGTAAGCCGCTGAGCCACTGGCGTTGCCCGCCTCATCCAATGGCACCTGCGAAAAAGTCCCGGCTGGCACACGCTGTGATTGACCATTCACTGTGAGCGTCGCCTGTCCCTCCACTACCGTCACCGTCATGAAATCGTTGGGCTGAGATTGCAGATAGACGGTTGAACCCAGCGTGATTTGGACATCGTTCACTTCAAAGGTGACATGTGTTCCGCCTTTGGGTGTCTGGATTAGAATGCCGCTGTCGGGTGCTTGGTCACACGGACGGTCATGAAGACCACTGTTGAAGGTAAAAGCTTGCATGGGACCAAAGCTGGGTGTTCCCGCTTCCACCACCAATAACTGCTTCAAATCGCTAGTACCTTTCAGAAAATCAGCCGACACCCATCCCATACCGCTGTCCAACTTCACACGTACCCATGAGCTGTCCTTCAAGCGCCCATTGGCTGTCACAGTTTCGCCCGGTTTGAGCGAGGCAATCACATTGTTTGTAGCGGTCGTCGGGCGCAGGCGCACGTTCACCCCGCGCAGCGTCGTCATTGACAATTCAATCGGTGTTTTAACAGCATTATCAATCTGCACATTACCAAATAGCAGAAACGTCACATTTTGCCCCGGCAGGGTTCCCGCTAGGTTGGCTTGAAGCCGCATCAACGCTACACCCCACGACTCATCCGTCAGGCTCATCGAACTAAGTTTGAGAGCCTCCAAATCCACCACATTGGCAATGTCGCCCGTTTTGTCAAAAGTCAGCGAAGCGCCGGTGCGCGGCGTAGCCGTAAGCTGGATATTACCATAACAAACCTGATTGCGTCCGGTGGTCAAGCACGCGTTATCAATCTCGTCCATCGCCGCTTTGACGATGGCTGAACAATTGGCTTGGGCAAGTGCAGCAGGGGCAAAAACCATCAATAGCAACACCAAAAATAATTTTATGTACTTCAAGATACGATCCTTTAAAAATTTATAGTGGTCAAGATAATAAGCATTTATTAACTGACCTTATTTTGATCCCAATTCCAGCAAATGTTGGTATTGCCAATCTCTTTCTTTGGCTACCGCCGCGTCAGCATCATTGCTGGCTCTGTGGATTGCCTGTAAGCCATAAATGGCAGCACCAATAGAATGACTCGGAACATGCGCCGTTGCCACTGCTTGGCCTGCTGCACGCGCAGCCGAACGCGCGGCATTGTCTTCGCCCACATCCCGTGCTGCCGCATGAGAACTCAGCGAAGCCTTGCGTATCTCAGCCATCTTGAACTCGCCTGTCTCAATCCATTTCTGAAGAGTGTCAATCGCTTGTCGCGGGCGCTTGTCATCTGGATACGGTTTTTCAAAATAGGGCAGAATGCGTTCCGCACAATCGATTGCCCATACTGCTAAAGTTTTTTGGTCAGTCTGGCTCACCAACTCCATGAAATAATCTTTTTCCTTCGCCAGCGAGAATTTGGATTTTTTCATTTTGTTCTTCCTAATCCATAAGATTGCCAATAGACTTGTCAGGTATTGTTTCAGTTGGATTCGGACGAAATAGATCGTTTCATCCGATTTAAGAGTTTTTGTTGTATAGCGTCCGTTTTTGAAGCTGCTTTAGCAAGCTTGTCAGGTAAATAGCCGTGCGGCTTTAGCCCTCGGCGAGGGGAAGGAATACGTTTTTAAATACCGGACAAGCCTTATTGCCCTGCAACAGTACATAGAACGGCACAAACTGCAATTTTTGTGCCGATTTCCCGCTGAATTGTGTGGCGGGAAGCACGAGGAAATCCGCCAAATGGTCATTTTGGGTCGGCGGGAGGCTTGGTGTGATCCGCTGAAATAGCACATTTGCGGCGGATCGGTCGGCTAGTCCCACCGCTGATTCGGAAGTGTCTGCCGCTGCTGTGGTTGCTGCAAGATACAAGTTTCAAGAAGCAAGTTGAAAAGCAGCATTCAAATCTGTCATCCAAGGTGATTTGAAAGAGAGTATTACTCCATTTTAGAACGGAAGTTCTTTGAATGTCAATGCGAATCGGTTCGAGTTTACAAACCTTTGGAGGAATTGAAACCCAGCGTTTAGTGTTTCTCATGGTGAAACTATTTAAAAGCCACGTATTGGATTGCTTGTCACTCCTATTCCAATATGCGAGTTCTATCTAGTTTCACCATCAGTACAGTTAGTTCTATTTCCTTTTACAATGCTGCATATATTGCCCAATGGATTTAAAACCACACCACTGGAAAAAGATATTCTGTGAGCTAGGAAATGTTACAGGGGTTTTACAAGCCCCTTGCGAGGCTAAGAAAACCACATCAGTTATTTGAGAAATAGGTGTTAATACAGTACTACTC
Organism: Aggregatilineales bacterium; assembly: GCA_038251275.1. Lineage (GTDB taxonomy): Bacteria > Chloroflexota > Anaerolineae > Aggregatilineales > Phototrophicaceae > CFX2. The sequence goes on along the minus strand of JBBSBM010000034.1, from coordinate 17,346 downwards.
ATTATTTCAGGACTTGTTTTCAATAGAACTCCTGCTGCAAACTGCGGATATTCAAAATATAAAGCCTCGTCCGTTAATGTCATCGAACAAGGTTCATTAAAATTCATAATAAGTTCGCCTAAAGTAAGGAGGTGAAAAGTATAGTTTGATCTTATTACTATATTTGTCGTGCCATCTAGAAGAGTCCAGAAATATACTTCATATCCTTTTTGCTTGATGGTGATGCTGGAATTTTTCTCTTCTGCGCTGTTTGGGTAGTTAATCAGTTTTGCTTTTGCCTCGTTCCATTGAGTTCCGTAATGAACCCCTAGAACGCAAAGCTTGAACTCACAATTAGTTACTCCCAAACTCGATAGACTATCTATAGGATATTCTAATCGACCAAACAAAATGCTGATTATGCTTAAAATGACGAACAAAAGTAGAACGGTAAAAATGACTTCTAAGCGGCGTTTCATAAAGGTAACTAATTTCTTTTCGTTTTGAAGCCATTGGAATAGTATAGGCATGAACATCTAACCTAATCTACTTTGTTTTGTATTACTCTATCGACTGTCGACTACAGACTAAAGACTTGATTTTGTAATTGTTGCCTGTTACCGTTTATTTTGCGTTTCGACTCTATTTGTTTTTACTAACCATATTGACTCTATTTTGCTATTTTCATCTTATTTTAACGGCTTTAGATTTGCCCAACACTCTGTATTCTCTCTGATTTTCCCTTGGCGTTCTTGGCGATTCATATTTTTCGTAATAGTTTCCTTAATGTTGCCTGTTATCACCTGTTTATCAGGCATAACGCTATATTTTGCCTCTCCAATCTGCTAGAATCAGCCTCATACGGACAACTACTTTTACTGGAATGTCATGAGTCACAAACAGGCCATTGACCTGCAAACGCATCGTGAACCACTTCTGAGAATTCTCACCGCCGTCGTCACCAAACCGGATATTTCCCGCAAACAACTTGACCAGTTGCTACGTGACTATCCCAAAGGCCATGATGGTACTTACAGTCGTGATGATCTTATATTGGCTTACCGCACTTTTGCCGGTCACTCCTTGCCGCCTTACGAACAGGCTGTCCTTGAACGTCTACGCCGCAAACCCATCCGAACCAGTTCTGGTGTCACTCCAGTTACCGTTCTAACCAAGCCTTATCCTTGCCCCGGTGAATGTATTTTCTGCCCCAACGACGTTCGGATGCCCAAAAGCTATCTGTCTGATGAACCCGGTGCTCAACGTGCCGAACAAAACAGCTTTGATCCCTACTTACAGACCTATACCCGCCTGCAAAGTTACCACAACACCGGCCATCCCACCGACAAAATTGAGATTATCGTTCTTGGTGGAACATGGTCGTTCTATCCCGAAAGTTATCAGATTTGGTTCGTCAAACGTATCTTTGATGCCATGCACGACTTTGGCAAAGGCATAGATGGTCGCCAAATCGTTGAAGATGCCTTGCTTGGAAAGTCGCAGTTGCACCCTGACCGCAACACCACCACCGCCACCATTGACGGTCTCCACATCGAAAAACGCTATAACCTTGTCGTGCAGATGGTCTACAAAGACGAAATGCTGCGCTCAACCGATTTGGCTCAGGCCATTGGTCGTGGTGAACTCGAACGCTCACCCGTCGATGAATATGCCACTTGGGCAGAACTCGAAGCCGTTCACCTCGAAAACGAAACCGCTCCTTGCCGCAGTGTTGGCTTGGTCATTGAAACTCGCCCTGACCACATCAGTGTTGATGAAGTCCTTCGTGTTCGTCGCCTCGGCTGCACCAAGGTTCAAATTGGTTTCCAGAGCCTGAATGACGACGTGTTGAAAATGAACAAACGCGGTCATAAAGTTGCCGCCACTCGCCGTGCTGTGAAACTTTTGCGTCAAGCAGGCTTCAAAATTCACGCCCATTGGATGCCGAACCTTTACGGCTCATCACCTGATGCCGATATTGCAGACTACAAACTCATGTTTGATGATTCCGATTTTCGACCTGATGAACTCAAGGTTTACCCTTGTTCGTTGATCGACAGTGCTGAACTTATGCTTCGTTATCAAGACGGCACTTGGAAACCTTATACCCACGACGAACTGCTGCATGTATTGACTGCCAGCTTCATGCTCACGCCCGAATACTGCCGCCTCACCCGTGTCATCCGTGACATTCCCTCGACCGATATTGTCGATGGCAACTTGATGACCAACTTCCGCCAAGTGGTCGAAAATGAACTGGCAAAAACAGGTGAACGTAGCAATGATATTCGTGCTCGTGAAGTTCGCTTCCAAGCCATCGAAGCCGTTGATTTACACCTCGATGAACTCTGGTACAACGGTAGTTCTAGCGACGAAGTTTTCTTGCAATACATCACCGAAAGCCGTGATATTGCTGGCTTCTTGCGCCTGTCACTGCCCAAAGAACCGGCCATCACCGACGAACTGGCTGGTGCTGCCATGATCCGTGAAATTCACGTCTATGGTCAATCGCTCGAACTTGGTGCCAATGAAGCTGGACGTGCCCAACATCTCGGCCTCGGCAAGCAGCTCATTGAACGGGCAGTCGAACTCGCTCGTGAACATGGCTATATGCGTCTAGCCGTTATTTCGGCTATCGGCACACGCGAATACTATCGTAAACGCGGCTTCACAGATGGTCAGTTGTATCAGGTACGAACGTTGTGAGATGTGCTATAGTTGGACATGTGCATCGGGTTAAGCGGAGGATAGCAGCGTGAGTCATTCACAACGGTTAATAGCGGCTGAAACACGACGAAAAAACTGGCGCATCGCTTTGGGTACGATTATCCTCATTACGGTACCATTTTACTGTGCCGGATTTTTCCTATGGGGAACAGCTCCGCAGCGCACCCCGACAGCTTTTCCGACTGCAACACAAGGTGGCCCACAGGTAATCACTGCGACTTCTTTGCCACCAACCGCCACACCATTAGGTGGTTTCTTTCCCAGTGTAACGCCGTTGGGTATTACGCCTATCTTCCCGACTCAGGATAATGGTGGTTTCCCGACCGCGCAGTTACCCACTTTGCAACTGCCAACGCGCTTCTTGTCGCCCACGCCGCAGATCATCCCACCGACTAATCCGCCGCCACCGACTAATGCGCCGTTGCCAACCAATCCACCGCCGCCGACGCAGCCTGCGATTACCAATACGCCGCTACCGTTTGATAACTAATCGCAGCGCATAAACGTAGACCAATCATAGACCATGGACACGCCACAACGTGTCCTTTTTTGTGCTATAGTTAGCAGGCGATTTTGAAGAGTAGGATGCGTTATGGATTACGACGTGGTAGGGGCTGTCGCCCGTAGACAGCGGAATATTCGGATCGTGTTGTTTGTCATTATTTTGATGACAACGCCCTTTTACTGTATTGGCTTTATCTTGTGGGGAACAGCGCAGCAACGCAGTTCGATTGCTACCCCAACTACTGCCATGACCAACACTCCCATTGGCGGTGATATTACGGCGACAGTTGGCTTCCCAACTGTAACACCTTTTGGTCTGACGCCTTCGCTGCTCAGTCCGCTTCAACCCACCCCTTTGCAGTTCGTTCCCATCAATCGCCCTCCAACCGTATTTATTCCTCCGACGTCGACACCTTATCTCGTGCCGATTATTCCTTCAGATACACTCGCGCCAACCTTGACACTGATTCCATCAGGTACACCGTATCCGACGGATACAGCGCAGCCAACCTTTACACCGCCACCGACTTATACACCTGCACCGACCAATACCGATGTGCCAGTGGTCGTACCACCAACGGATACGCCGCTGCCGTTTGACGATACGACACCCGAAGCGCCGCCACCCTAATTTGAACCCATAAGGTGTGCCGGACGTATTCTGATAAACAAGGGGAGAACTTCTTTGTTAGACGTAAAAGAACACTTAAAGACTCTGGTGGAAGCCCATGCGCCTTCCGGTCATGAAGAACCTATTCGAGAGATCATTCGCTCTGTGTGGAAGCCGCTGACCACCCGCATGGAGCAGGATAAGCTTGGTAGTTTAATCGGCATCAAACAGGCTACGAAACCAGTGAAACCCGCCCGTAAAATTATGCTGGCGGCGCACATGGATGAAATCGGCTTGATGGTGCGTGATGTTGTTGACGGATTCATTTTTGTCCACCGGATTAGCGGTGTTGATGCCCGTATTATGATGGCACAGCCAGTCATGGTTCATGGACGCAGACCCCTGCCGGGATTGGTTTCAACTGTTCCGCCTCATTTGTTGAAGATCGATGCCCGCAAAAAGTATCCGACTTTTGATGAACTGGTGATTGATGTGGGTTTGCCTGCCGCCGAAGTCGCTGAATTGGTTCAGATTGGCGACTTGATTACCCCTGATGTGCCGATGCTGGAACTCAGTGGTAAAAAGTTGGCTGCCAAAGCGATGGATGACCGTGCCTGTGTTGCGGCTGTGACGGCTTGCTTGGATGCGCTGCAAGGCATGAGCCACCAGTGGGATGTATATGCCACTGCCACTGTACAGGAAGAAACTGGATTGCTCGGTGCGACGACTGCCGCCTTTTACATCAAACCCGATATTGCCATCGCCCTTGATGTGACCTTCGCGCCACAACCGGGTATTGATGCTGAAAGTGCCTGTGAAATGGGCGCTGGACCGGGACTCGGCATTGGGCCGAATTTCCACTCTAAACTGATTGAAAAAATCAAAGAAACCGCGCGTATTCACGAAATTAAAATCCAGGACGATGTGATCCCCGGTGCAAGCGGCACGGATGCGTGGGCGATCCAAGTGGCGCAGGAAGGCATTCCAACGCTGCTATTGGAAATCCCGCTGCGAAATATGCATTCGCCTATCGAAACCATCGACATCCGTGATGTTGAACGTGCAGGACGCTTGATGGCGCACTTTATCGCTGGTTTAGATGCAGACTTCATGCAGACCATCGCTTGGGATGATTTGAAAGCGGCGGCTAAATAATGATCCGTTCAGGTCGTGTTGTTAAATCCTATACGCGCCTTTACGACGATCCCATACAAGTTAAAAAAGGCGAAGTCGTAAGGGTGACTAAGCGTGATCTGTGGCAAGACCGTTACTTGTGGCTGTGGTGCATCGCTGAATCGGCCAAAGAAGGCTGGACACCTGACTCGTTTATCGAACTGAATGGTGAGCAAGGTGTTATGCTCCGAGATTACAACGCCATTGAACTAACTGTTGCGCTTGGTGATAATTTGACGATTATTGAAGAAGTTAACGGTTGGTATTGGGCGCGGAAAGTGACAAATGAATATGGTTGGGTTCCAACGGACTGTGTGGCGCTCGATCTCATGTAAATGGTTGGCATTTAAGTACGTACAGATTGTGTTAGAAGCGTTTCAATAGCTCAGGATGAACACATGATTTTACAAGAACTGTCTGAAGCAATCGGCGTTTCCGGTAACGAAGATGCCGTCCGCGCTATTGTCCTCAAAGCGATTGATGGTTATGCCACCGACATCACTATTGACCCGATGGGCAATGTGACCGCCATCAAAAAGGGCACGGGTAAAAATCGTCCGCGTGTCATGTTGGCGGCACATATGGACGAAATCGGCTTTATGGTAACCGCCATCGGTAGTGACGGATTAATTAAATTCACCAACGTTGGCGGTATAGATGAGCGCATGTTGCCCGCGCTGCGCGTCAAAATTGGGAATGATCGTGTGCCGGGAGTGGTCATCTGGACACCCATTCATAAATCCGGTGGTAACAATACACCTGTCAAAATTTCTGACCTGCGTATCGACATCGGTGGCAGCACTAAAGATGAAGTCGGTGGAAAGGTCAAAGCGGGTGATCGCATTGCCTTCGACAGCCGCTACATGGAAATTGGCGAGAAGATGCTGCGTGGTAAAGCCTTTGATGATCGTGTCGGTTGTTCACTGTTGATCGACATTCTGCAAGGTGGCCCCTATCCAGTCGATGTGCTGGCAGCTTTCACTGTGCAGGAAGAACTCGGCTTGCGAGGTTCAAAAGTCGCAGCCCAACGCCTCAATCCGGATGTGGGTTTTGCGCTGGAAGGCACGACTGCCAACGATATTCCCAGTGCGACCGCCGAACCCGACGACCAGATTCCACCCAATCCAGTTTGCCGTTTGGGTGATGGCCCCGCGCTCACCGTCATGGATAGTTCGTTGATTGTCCCGCCGCAACTGCTCAACTTCTTGCGTAGTACAGCCGACAAAAATAAAATCCCGTACCAATTGAAAACATCTTTGGGGGGTGGAACGGACGCAGGCGCAATTCACCGTGCCAACGCGGGTATCCCTTCGGCAGTGGTATCTGTACCGTGCCGTTATATCCATGCGCCGACAGCTTATCTCAACCGTGACGATTACGACAATACACTCAAGCTGTTGCAGGCGGTATTGAAGGGCATTAAGTGGGAAGATGTCCGACCTCTATAGGGTAAGCTGGTGATGGATTTACTGATTGATACCAACGTCCTCATCCATTTACTGTACCCCACCAGCAATGCCGAAGCGGGTTTGACGCGCCAACTTCTGGATTGGGATCGCGCCGGATATATCAGCGTCCGCGTGTCGGTTGTGAGTGGTTACGAGCAAGGTCGTACTTTGGATATGCTCACCGCTGAAATGGACAGTTTGGGATTAACCAGTGACCGCCTCATCGAGTGGATTGAACAACCGGACACGAATGAGATGTTAGAGGCGATTAATCGGGTGCTTGGTCATCGCAAAGCGGGTGATCGCTATGATGCGTTGATTGTCTACACAGCGCTCGATTGGGCGCGGCAGGGACATGATACATGGCTGGTGACAGGTGATCGCAATATCTTGCGTTATGCTGAAGCCTTGCAAGCGTTAAATTCGCTGCCAATTCTTGGATTACGTGGTGCGGTCAATAAGTTAAAAGTAGACTTTCCGCTGACGCTTACGAAGCATTTTACGCTTTAGGAATGTGAACTCTAAAACTATGAAGCATCTTTTTTTAAGCTATAGCCGTAAAGATACCGATGTGATGAGCCGTGTGCGGGATACACTTCGAGCCGAAGGTTTTGAGGTTTGGACGGATGAGAAGCTGACTCCAGGAACGCCTCAGTGGAGTCAATCTATACAACGAGCAATTGCTGACTCGTTTGGGATCGTTGTGTTGCTTTCACCTGATGCCAATATGTCTAAGTGGGTGGCAAATGAAATTGCTTATGCAGGTGTTCATAAGCTTCCTATTTTCCCAATTCTTGTACGTGGAGAAGAACGCGAATCAGTACCTATTGAACTTGTTTTGGTACAGCGTGTAGATATAAGAGTGCGCTTCTTGGCTCAAATGCAGGATTTGGTTGATACGTTACAAGAGTATCTAAATTCGCAAGAAGAATCAGAAGTTGTAAAAGAGATTGAAGATCCTAAAGAGGTAAGCGAGACTGAGCGGAAGCGCAATCAGTTCTGGCGTTCATTAATCCAGCGTAGTAAATCAAAAACTGCGTTGTTCGCAAATATAAAACCGGGATACCGTCATTGGATAGAAACGTCAGCAGGTAAATCAAAAGTTAATCTGTTCTATATTGTCGGTAAGGATTACGGGTCTGTAGAACTATATATCGATCATGGAACATCAGAGCAGAATAAGCGCATCTTTGACACTCTTTTTGCTGAGAAAGATAGCATTGAACATGAATTCGGTAGCCCTTTCGAGTGGATGAGATTGGATAATAAGCGTGCAAGCCGTATAGCCAAGAATATCTATGCAGGTGGACTAAGTGAGCCTGAGTCATGGGATCACTTACAAGATTTAATGATTGATCAAATGATACGTCTTGATAATGTATTCCATAAACGACTTAAAACAATGAAAATATAGGCTAAAAACCAATGCGACGACTGCACTATCATTTGCTGGATGTATTCACCAATGAACGCTTTGGTGGCAATCCGCTAGCCGTTTTCATCAATGGGCGTGGCTTAAAAACCGAAATCATGAAAAGTATCGCTAAGGAGTTGAATCTCTCTGAGGTGACTTTTGTGCTGCCACCTGATAATCCGGACAATGACTGGAAAGTTCGCATCTTCACGCCCGCGATTGAGTTACCGATGGCAGGACATCCAACCGTTGGCACATCATTTATCCTCGCTCGTGAGGATATGGTCGGTGTATCCGAGTCGCATCCGGTGATTAAGTTGGAAGAAGGCGTAGGCGTTATTCCGGTGACCTTCCAATTCAAAGATGGGTTGCCATCACTTATCCAGATGCAGCAGCCTGCGCCCGTTTTTTCGCCGGAGTTCACTGACCGCACTTTAGCAGCCGAATTACTCTCGCTTAAAGCCGATGACTTAGCTGACTATCCGGTGCAAGAAGTCTCATGTGGTGTGCCGTTCTTGTTTATTCCGGTCAAATCGCTGGCGGCCATCCAGAAGATCAAATTCCGTATGGATGTTTGGGAACGCTCTTTTAGCGACTACCCTGAAATGTTTGCGTTTACCACCGAAACAACCTATCCGAACTCAACTGTCCATTCACGTATGTTTGCACCCGGTATGGGCATCCCTGAAGACCCCGCGACCGGCGCAGCCAGCGGCCCGCTCGGATGTTATTTGGTTAAGTACGGTTTGGTGACGGATAACCCTGCCAAAATTATCAGCGAACAGGGCTTTGAGATGGGCAGACCGAGTTACATTCACATCGAAATCCGTCAAGCTGATGGCGAGATCAACTTTGTCGGTGCGGGCGGCGAATGTGTCTATATTGGTGAGGGCAGCCTTGAAATTTGAAAAGAATTGTCTTGAAGTCCCCTCTCTACGTAGTGGAGAGGGGATTTAGGGGTGAGGATGCCTTTGTGCGCATCAAATTAGCTTTACAAAGTCAATAAATTCTCGTGTTAAGGGAGTGATTGCATGATCGAACTCATTCAAAAATTGGTTGAAGCATGGGGGCCATCGGGCTACGAACACCACGTCCGCGAAATCATCCGCGCTGAAGTTGTGGATTTAGCCGATGAAATCACGGTTGATCCGCTCGGCAACCTGATCTGCCGCGTCGGGCAGGGCGGGCCAAAGGTGATGATCGCCTCGCACATGGACGAAATCGGTGTGATGGCAAACTATGCCGAACCCAACAGTGGTTACCTGCGTTTCACCAACATCGGCGGCGTACTGGCAACCAGCCTCATGGGGCATCGTGTTCGTTTCGAAAATGGTGTTACCGGAGTCATCGGCGCGCCGGATATGTTTGGCGCAAGCCGCACCACCGCACCCGACCTTGATGAATTTTTCATTGATGTCAGCGATGGCAACGGCAACAGCAGGGTTCAGGTCGGCAGTCCGGCCACTTTCTGGCGCACCTTTGAGCAGCGCGGCACACGCCTCATCTCCAAATCCATGGATGACCGGATAGGATGCGTCGTGGCGATAGAAACTATGCGCCGCTTGAAAAATGTCAAAAAGAAAAAGCAGCCTAACGAAGTTTATTTTGTGTTTACCGTGCAGGAAGAAGTTGGTTTGCGTGGCGCTCGTCCTGCCGCTTACGGCATTGACCCCGATATTGGCATCGCGCTTGATGTGACCGCGACCGGCGACATGATCAAAAACGCCAAGATGGATGTCAAGCTCGGCGGTGGGGCAGCCATCAAAGTGCATGACACAGGACTCGTTGTCCCTCCGGCAGTTGTTAATTGGATGGTTAAGCAGGCTGAGGCTGATGGCATTCCCTACCAGAAGGAACTGCTGACATTGGGATCGACTGATGCGGCAGGTATCCAAACGTCACGTTCGGGTGTACCCAGTGGTTGTATTTCCATCCCTTGCCGTTACGTGCATACGACCAGTGAAACTGTCGATGCAAACGATGTAGAAGCCTGCATCAAATTACTTACAGGTTTGCTGAGTCATCCAGCCGTTTTGTAAGCAGGTTTTCGATCAATTCGAATGCAGAGGTCGAGAAATCTCCTCTGCATTTTGTTGAATTTTGGTTTTACGAGCGCAACCTAATCTTAAGTGAAAGGCTGTGAAACCTTCGCTGATTATGTGCTATAGTAACCTATATCACCTATCAACAAACGTAATGTAATGCGTGAATTAGTTTATTGATCGTGTGGATTTTATTACTGTATTCGTTTGAGAATGATGAGTTAATATAAGATAGCCTTATGTCCAGCCGAATGCTTCGCCGCCTTGATCCATCTTCTGAATTGGAACTACTTGCGGAAGTTTCGCAGTTGGTTACACAGTTTGATATGCAGCGTGTGTTGGGAAAGGTTATTCGGTTAGTTGCGAATGCCGTTGGAGCCACGCGCGCGCACCTGTTCTTGCATCCTAATTATGAACTCGATTGGCGTAATATCTTCCAAACCGACCGGCTTGATCCCGACACGGTGTTTTCAGCCAGTGTTGGTGGCTTAGAAAATGGCCTACAGGGTTTAGCGGCGCAGGAACGCAAAGGTCTGCTAGTACGAGACACGATGCTTGATGACCGTCGTTATGCTTTCGGTGATGAGCTGAAGGATTGTCAATCAGCGTTAGCAGTTCCCTTGATCTGCAATCAAGATATGATGGCTGTGCTGCTTCTCCTGCATCCCAAAACCGAACATTTCACCGAAAATCATTTGCGCCTCGTCCAAATCGCTATGAATCAGGCATCGGTTGCTGTCCATAACGCTCGCCTTGAAAACCACGTGCGCTCCGGAAAACACCAATTTCAAGCGGTGCTGCACGCTGTAAATAATCCAATGTTGGTGTTGGATCGAAGCGGTATCATTCAGATGATGAATGCGGCGGCGAATCGCTATTTCACTGAAGCGCGGACAGGGTTGCAAATCGGGCGGAATTTATATGATTTTGCGCAAGGCGATAGTGCCTTTACCAAAATCTTAGACATCATTGCCTACCCACCTGCTGGCGAAACCCATTGGTTATTTAAAGCCCATTCCGAGCAACGTAATCTCCACTTCGATGTATTGATGTCCGAATGGGAGAACCCAATACAGGGCGAGTCGGGCTATGTGGTGATGATGCATGATGTCACCACGCTCATCGAACTCGACCGTTTCAAGAACGACATGTTGCGGATGGCTTCCCATGATTTGCGGAGTCCGTTGGCGCTGATTACCGGTTACTGCGATGTCATTGAAATGGATTTGCCACCGGATATGCCCAACCTGCTCGGCTATTTGGATGCGGTGCGGCGTACCAGTACGCGCATGGATAACCTACTGACTGATCTCCTGCGAATCGAGCGCATCCAATCTTCTCCTTTGGAACTCCATCAGCCAATTGTGCTGGCAACTTTATTAGCCACTATCATGGAAAATTCGCAGCCGGGAGCATCCCAAAAGAATCAACAGCTTTTAGCCGATTTCCACGATTTACCCGAACAAATCGTGGCTGATCCGATTATGATCCGCGAAGCGATGGAAAATTTAGTCAGCAATGCCATCAAGTACACGCCTGATAATGGTCAAATTATTGTGAGAGTCTTTAGCCGTGAAACAGCGTTGTATTTCGTGGTCGAAGATAACGGTGTAGGTATTGGTCCCGAACATCTACCGAAACTCTTCACCTCGTTTTATCGTGCTAAACAGGCTGGCACTGAACATATCGACGGTACAGGCGTAGGTCTAAGCCTTGTCAAAACCGTGATTGAGCGCCATCAGGGTAAAGTTTGGGTCGAAAGTGAAGTCGGTGTTGGTAGCCAGTTTGGTTTTTGGCTCCCTCTATCCTCCGCCTAATCAAACACTGCGTGCGACCATTTAAAATTGGATGGTTTAGGATGTTTACAACAATGTGGTAATCTCCTCAAACTGGATCCTTGCTCTCAATTGAACTTGTTATAAGCGAGACTGTTATGCAAACGCCACAAACCTTGACCTCAAAAATCAGCAAACAACCGCGTCTAAATTATTGGTTGTATCTCCCACCAGAATATGACGCGCAATCCTCCAAACGTTGGCCGTTGATCTTGTTTTTGCATGGTTTTGGGGAACGTGGTGATTCGCTCACGGATTTGGAACTGGTGAAGCTGCATGGCATTCCCAAAGTTGTGGAAAACGGTAAAGACCTACCATTTATTGTCATTTCGCCTCAATGTTCACGCCAATCATGGTGGACATTGGAAACGGTGAACTTGAAGGCGCTGCTCGATAGTGTTATGGCTGAATATCCGGTTAATCCCGCACAAGTATATTTGACAGGTTTAAGCATGGGCGGTTATGGCTCGTGGACTTTAGGCGCTATGTATCCTGAAATGTTCGCGGCGGTTGCGCCTGTTTGCGGAGGTGGTGTTCACTCCCAAGTATCGGCCTTGAAGAATGTGCCTGTTTGGGCATTTCATGGCGCTGAAGATGATATTGTGCGACCTTACCACTCGGAAGAAATGGTGACGGCTCTCCAAAAAGTGGGCGGCGACGTTCGACTGATAATTTATCCGGACTTAAAGCATGATTCGTGGACAGCCACCTATAACAATCCAGAACTCTATGATTGGTTTCTTTCCCACGAAAGACCATCTACAACTAATTTAATGAGGATTAAACGCCTCACTTTGCCAAATTCTGATTTTAAGGGATATTAGACATTAAGTTTATTTTCCGTTTGTCGGGCAAACCGTTTTCTAACTATCTTTCAACAACTGGCTCTTTTCGCCTCTCCTAATTCGGTTTGTGCCAACACTTCAAAACAGTTACAAAATGTTCTTCCAAAGGGTAACCCGTTTCACTTCCACTTCGGGTATGATGCCTATAGGATTGTAGGGGCTCGCCGCTGGCAAACCTTCATCATCTACGCACCTTAACATTGCCTGTCGTTGTAAATGTGACAAAATCGGACTCGTTGCAACTGCAATATTTCTAATATTTGCAACTTATGAGGCGTAGTAGTCCGTTGGCTTGGCTCACTTGCTCTGTTACTACGGAGAAAGGGGTGGTGTTAGGGGTATCTTTCCGTCACAAATCACGCGTCTAAAATTGCCGCTTTCGCTGCATTTTGCGCATTGGACTGATGACCGTGACCACTATGACAACATCTCTGACAATTACGTTCTTGTGTGTAGGGGGTTGCCGCTGGCAAATCCTTCTTAGCCTTTTGTTTTGAACTGTTGACTGTCAATTGAGTGCGAAGCCTCCCGCGGGATAACTATAAACTTCACTTGTGAATCTGAAGAATCTGAAGAAACTTGCGAATTTTCGGCATCGCGCTCCCGTAAATTCGCCGTCGAAACTTCACTTCTCCGAAGCACCAAGTGAATTTAGCGAAGAATCCGAATCAAAACACCTCACTGGTGCATTAGGCTGACGACTGGATACTGTAAACTGATGCCTGATTTGGACTTGCCCCTTGAAACTTGCCCCATGCAAATTAAGATTGGGGAAAGTTTGGATATAGAAAGAAGCCTCATTTTGCCCCTGATTGACAATCCGCAGGATATACAGCTTATTCTTTGGGATATTGACGGAACGCTAATTATGCCGAAAGGTGTCGGGCGCGAAGCGACACGGCTGGCAATGCTCGAAGTCTATAAAACCGATGCAGGTTTGGCAACACATTACTTCGGCGGCAAAACCGATTGGCACACGCTGCTTGATTTGCTGTCATCACAGGGTTTTAGTGAGATTGCTATTCAAGAGTCTTTGCCCGCCTACGCGCAATCGGTCGCCCAGCATATGAGCCGTATTATTGTCGATTATCCAGTTGAGCAGTGTCCCGGTGCTCATGGATTGGTGACAGAACTGCATCGTATTGGGCATCCGCTTCAAGGCTTGGTAACAGGCAACACCTTTTCGATTGCACCTATTAAATTACGTGCCGCTGGTTTTGATCCTGATTGGTTTGTAGTAGGCGCTTTTGGGAATGAGTCTCCCAATCGTAACAATTTGCCGCCGCTGGCAGTCGCCCGCGCCGAAAAACTGAGCGGTCGCAAGATTGCACCGGAACAAGTAATCGTCATTGGAGATACTCCTGCTGACGTGGCCTGTGCCAGAGCTTTAGGTGCGGTAGCCGTTGGAGTTAGAACGGGCTACGCCACAAATCCAACGGAATTGGCAGAGTCAAAACCCGATTATTTGCTGGATGATCTAACAACCTTCTGGAAAGATGTCTTACCGATTTTAAAGTAAGGGTATTTTCTAGTGGTTCAATTTGATGAAGTAAAACAGGGCGGCGCGAAGCGTTCTCTGTGGATGTAAGAAGTGAGTAACTATGGCGATAGTGATCGTAACAGGTTCGGCAGGATTAATTGGTAGTGAAACGGTCAAACGCTTTCATGCCGAAGGCTATGATGTCGTTGGTATTGATAACGACATGCGAGCCTATTTTTTTGGTAGTGAGGCCAGCACTTCATGGAATCGCGAAAGACTCATAAGCGACCTGCCGCGCTATCAACACTTTAACTACGACATTCGTGATTTCACTCAGATTGAGAAGCTATTCGCTCGTTACGGCAAAGAAATTTCCTTAGTCGTTCACGCGGCTGCTCAGCCTTCCCATGATTGGGCGGCACGTGAACCCTTTACCGACTTCACCATTAATGCCAACGGCACATTGAACATGCTTGAGGTGACCCGCAAGTATGCTCCAGAGGCCGTTTTTATCTTCACCAGCACTAACAAAGTCTATGGTGACACACCCAATAATTTGCCTTTGATTGAATTAGAAGAGCGCTGGGAAGTTGATCCCTCACATCCGTTTGCCGAACATGGTATTGATGAAAGTATGAGTATCGATAAGTCCAAACACAGTCTCTTTGGAGCAAGCAAGGTCGCTGCTGATGTGCTGGTGCAGGAGTACGGTCGTTATTTTGGCTTAAAAACAGGTTTGTTTCGTGGTGGTTGTCTCACTGGCCCTGCCCATAGTGGTGCAGAATTGCATGGCTTCCTCGCCTTTTTGACGCTGCGGGCAGTACGTGGACAGCATTACAGCATCTACGGTTACAAAGGCAAGCAGGTGCGCGATAACATCCACAGCAAAGATTTGGTTGAGGCGTTCTGGCACTTCTTCCAAAGCCCGCGCATCGGTGAAGTCTACAATATGGGTGGTTCGCGCCATTCGAATGTGTCGATGTTAGAAGCCATTCGCATGATCCGCGAAATCGGCGGCTATCAACTGGATTATACGCTGACTGACCAAGCCCGAAGCGGCGACCATATCTGGTATGTGAGTGATGTTCGCAAGTTCCAAGAGCATTATCCAGCATGGAAATATCACTACGATAGTGAAACTATTCTGCGCGAATTGATTGACCATATCGCGGTTCGTGAGGATACAGTCTAGATATAACGCTGAGAAATCGGTTGGGAATCGTGAATGCTATCGAGCGTGTTGTGGGGCATAAGGGCTGAAATCATCAATGAGTTGATGACGTTTGAAAAGAGCCTCATACCGCTCATTAAAGTGATTACAAATAGACTCGTTTTGGACATTTAAACGCATATCATAGGCATCTTCATTGTTGTTCCGGTAATAACGCCTTTTGATATCTACCGTTTGAAATTCATATTTCTCATACAGTTTTTGGGCTCGTTTGTTGCTGACACGTACTTCAAGCGCGGTTTCATCCGCGTCCAGTACGATTCCCCGTCTTACCATGCCGGCTAACAAAACCTCGCCCCATCCTTTTCCTCTGCCTTTTGGATGTACGGCAATAGTACTGATGTGTGCCTCACCAGCGATAAACCACATACCTCCATAGCCTATGACCCGATGCTCAACATAGGGGTGAATATTAAGCCAGCGCTGCCAACGGGTCGCAATATGCTCGCGGCTCCATTCCAGAACCACCATAAAACTCTGGTTAGATTCATTGATCTCGTAACGATAGGATTTCTCTGACCAAGGAATCTCAAACGACAGTTGGTCAATCTCCGTCACCTGCGGAAGATCAGCCACAGTCATGTAGCGTAATAGGAGATTAGGTTTCGGGGACATCCTGAGTTTTGACGTAAAAAGGAACGAGTTTGGCTGCGTCAAAAGCAGTTTCATCAGCTTTAAATCGTTCCCACGCTTCTTGTGCTAGAAACCCGGCTCGTCGCAAACGGAATGCTGCCGGGACAATGGTTAGTGGTGTGCCTTTTTCCTTTGCCTCGTTCAGAATCGCGTGTCCGGCAATACTAATTTCTCCACTGATGTGGGCAGGACCATCCACACTTTCTAGAAGTGTCGGCCAATCCATCAGCTGAACTTCACCACGAGGAGCCCAATGACCCTTGCGCCATTGATAACGCCCAACAATGACACGTTCGCGGCCTGCCTGGACGACTATAATTAACCCATCAGGATAATGCGGTTGTGCCGCCGCAATGATGTCGAGTGCGGAAATGCCCACTAAAGGTAGATGACGAACAGCAGCCATACCTTTGGCAAGTGATACCCCTACACGTAAACCGGAATACGATCCCGGGCCGATACAAACAGCGATTGCTGTCAAATCAGCAGTTGTGACTCCGGCTCGATCAAGAACGCTTTGCAGAGTAGGCGCAAGCTGCATACTGTGGTTAAAAGCAGTGTGCCAAGTTTGTTCAGCGAGTAAGTTGTAGCCATCGTAGAGCGCAAGGCTCATAAGCTGGGTAGCTGTATCCAGTGCAAGCAGCATAATAGACTATTCATTCGCTATCTTTGCCTAATTGTTTAGCAAAGACGACGATCCCTATACTCCAAAAACGAATTCGCGAAATTTGCCAATTAACTCTTCGTAGCGTTTTCCTTCGCCTACCAAGGCGAAGTTGCGCCGTGTTTGTTCTAACACCCGTATTTCAATCCATAGACGCTGCTTCGGTAGAATACTTACAATATTTTCCGGCCATTCGAGAATGACTGGTCCACGACCGCTGAGTATTTCATCGATGCCAATCGAGTCAACGTCATTAGGACGTTCAAGCCGGTAGCAATCCAGATGATAAAGGTGCTGAGAGTCACTGTCACGGGTATGGTCGTGCACCAAATTAAAGGTTGGACTTGTGAGTGGAACTTTTGAGCCCCATCCTTTACCAATACCGCCCGAAAAAACGGTTTTACCTGCGCCCATATCTCCAGATAGACAAATAATATCACCGGGGAGCAATAGTGCGCCCAGTCGAGCGCCAAGCCTTTGGGTCTGCTCCGCGCCGTGGCTGATAATATCTAATTGACCCTCTTTAAGGATTGGCACAAACTGCTCCCAAAGCTGCATCCGAACATATTGTAAGATTATACAACGCCCATTCATATGACAAAAGACCAGCCCTGCATGATTTCGACAATGTCACATTAAAGATTTGTAGTCGATTGTAGGAATCGATTTGAGATCATTATTAAGGTCAAAATGGTTCAAAGTGGACACTCTGTATTCAATAATGCTTAATTTCAGACTCAAATTGTGCCATATCGCATTTT
>JBBSBM010000033.1:0-68497 GCA_038251275.1 Aggregatilineales bacterium | reverse complement strand
GCTTCGCGCTACTCTCCCTTTACCTCAACTTTCTACTGAGCAGGCTGCTCTCTTGGTCGTCAAACATCTCGATAATCGTACTCGTTCTCGCTCTTCTCGCCTTAAACGCCGTTTTAAACCTTGAATCTGACTTTGTCGAGACATGCAAAGGTTATAAAGATGTCTCATCCATTGGTTGCCCAACTGCGCTTTGCCCGTAGTGAATTCGTGCGTGGTTTAAAAGATGTTACTGAAGAGGATGCTATTAAACGATTCATGCCCATGAACTGCATCAGTTGGTTTATTGGACATCTGGCTTATCAGGAAAACACGTACTGGATGTTCCGCGCACAGGGGAAAAATGCTGCGCCGGAATTGAGACCGCTTGTCGGTTGGGGGCAGCCCGCCAGCACACCGCCCTTAGCAGACATGTGGGCTGCGTGGCATACCGTCACCGAAGCGGCTGATCCCTACCTCGACACACTAACGACGGAAACACTGCAAACATTTTATGTGATTAACGGCAAGCCGCACAGCGAAAGTGTCGGGAGTATGCTGCGCCGGACGACTTACCACTATTGGTATCATCTGGGCGAAGCGATGGCTGTCCGGCAGATGCTCGGCCAGACCAACCTGCCAGAGTTTGTGGGTGATATTCACGACGAAGCGCCGTATGTGCCAGAGTAGTGAGAAACAATTATCATCACAGGACTCGGAGAGTTTACGAGTCCTTTACAGACCTTCGGCCTTCGCTGCGTCCCACAGCGCGTCCATTTCTGCGAGAGTCGAGTCGGCGGGGGATTTGCCCTGTGACTCTAACCCCTCCTCGATATAACGGAAGCGGCGGTAGAATTTGGCGTTGCTTTCACGCAGGGCAATTTCAGGATCGACCTTCAGCCAACGCGCCCAATTGGCGATGACAAACAGCAGATCACCGATTTCCTCGGCGCGGTTGTCGTCATCGGTTGCGGTGAGAACCTCATCCAATTCCTCACGCACTTTGGCGATGACAGGTTCAATCGTCTCCCAATCAAAGTGGACTTTGGCGGCTTTCTCTTGATAGCGAAGGGCTTGCATCAAGGCGGGAAGCCCTTTGGGGATACCATCGAGAATGGACTTGCGTTCAATCCCTTCAGCGGCGTGTTCGACCTTTTTGAGTGCATCCCAATTCGCCAGCACTTCGCCCGCGTTATTGGCCTCGACATCACCCCACACATGCGGATGACGATGGATCAGTTTGCGGTTGATGTGGCTGATGACATCACTCATTTTGAACTCGCCGTCATCAATCGCGATCTGGGTGTGCAAAACAATCTGTAGGAGTAAGTCGCCCATTTCTTTGTAGAGTTCAACCGAGTCTTCCGCGTCGAGTGCTTCCAAGACTTCGTGGGTTTCTTCCAGTAGATAACGCCGCAGTGACAGGTGGGTTTGCTCCTTATCCCAAGGGCAGCCTTCCGGTGCGCGGAGATGGGCAATGATCTCTTGAAACTGCTCGAAGCTGGACATCTTGCCGAGGGCAGGCACATACAGCGAGGTCATATGTTTGATATGTTCGCTGCGGTCAATCTCGTAGAGGGGCAGATGTTCAACAATCGGGTTGTCGGTTCCGGCTGAGTGAATCAAGGTTACTTCAAACTCATCAGGATATTGATTCATCAGAGTCAGCTTGACATTGCCAGCCACTTCACGGCTGTAAACCTGTCCCAAGAGCGCTGGATAATCAGGATTAATGGGTGGATGGTGCATCATACCGACGATGATGCCATCGAGGATTTGTAGGCCGTTCATTGCATCCACGCCCAAGGCCGCTAAGATCGGCTCGACAAAGCTAATGCCGCTGACGATGTCGACTTTTATATTCTCGGCTTTGGCAGCTTGCATCAGCGCGAGTACCGTGCTTTCGCCCACCAGTGGATCACCCGGCACAGCGTAGACCACATCACCTAACCGCGCAGCAGTCATGACGCGCTCGACAATCGCTTTATAGACATCGGCAAATGCCGGAATACGCTCGTAGAGATCATCGCAATATTGATAAGTGATGTCCTCGCCCTGTGGCAAACACGGCACACAGTTGTGCTGCGAGGTGCGGACGATGATCGTTTTAGCTTGCTCGAGCGTGCGCCATGCCCGCAGTGAAAGATCGTCAACTTCGCCGGGGCCGAGCCCGAGAAGGGTTAATGTCATGTTGTTATCCTTGCTTCCATGATTATTGCTCTTTTGGAATGCTCTTGATGAAAGTCCGTATCCTGTAAATACTGAGCCCTGCGTTTAAAAATGTTATACCAAGACCTATTAGGGCAGCCAGAACCAAAGGTTCAGCATCCCGCAGCGCTAAATTATGAGCATAGTAGTCGGAACTTGTACCCAAGTCATAGGCATACCAAGCATTATAGAGGCAAGCTATACCCACCAATAAAGAAGGGATAGCGAGAACTAATCCAATCCCCACTGTAATCCCCTCACTTCGTCTTCGGATCATTTGAACCAAATTCATCAAGACTGCTATCAATCCTGTTATCCATGCTGCTAGAATCACGACCAAATAAGCTCCATCTAAAGTCGCGTAATAACCGGGCTGAATCAGTGCTAGTTCTCGCTTACTAAATCCCGATTTCTTTGACCAGTCTTCAAGTTCAGGGAAATTCATCTGTGGAACATAAGCATAGTTGGCAACAACCGCAATTTGTTGGGCTGTCTCGGTATGACCTGAAACCATCAATAGATGTGCAACGGCGCACTCGCGATCATCACGGTCAATAAAACATGGTGCAAAACCTTGACGCTCATGATTGCGAGGAAAGATACCACGCACAGCATAAGCGTGTAGCTGATTGATATGATGTTCACGCGCTTGCTGAAGTTTAGGCGCTAAATGACTCACATCACGAGCACGTAATATAATTTCGACATACTTGAAATGTTGATGCACTCGCCAATCATCCAGTTCTAATAAGAGCGTCAACGTTACTTAGCGCTAAGCCAAAGAGGGTTAGTGTCATTATGATGTCCGTCGAAATTTGTCATATTAATTGCGATTAAGTTTAGCAGAGTATCCAACGCGTTAGCCACCACAAACAAAATAGGCAAGACCAATTGATCTTGCCTGCATTTGCTTATGTAGAGACGAGCATAGTCTCGCCCAGATGTCGAGGTTCGTGCGAACCTTAGCGCTTGGTGTAAGTTGGAGCCTTACGCGCACGCTTGAGACCTGGTTTCTTACGTTCCTTGATTCGGGCATCTCTTGTCATGTAGCCCGCATCACGCAGTTGAGGCTTGCTGGTCTCGTCCACCTTGACCAGCGCACGAGCAATCCCCAAGAGGATCGCATCACGCTGACCGGAGATGCCACCACCATTGACGTGAACACTCACATCATAGGTCTTGACCTGACCAAGCAGAGTCAACGGCTCCAGCAGAATATCCACATCGCCGGGGCGGGGCAGGTAATCAGCGCCGTCTTTGTCATTAATAATCACGCTACCTGTGCCGCCAGCGGTAATCCGCACACGGGCAGTTGCAGCTTTGCGTCGGCCAATGCCTTCGTAATATTGTGCAGCCATATATTTCCTCTTTACACTTCCAGAACTTTGGGCTTTTGACCGATGTGCGGATGTTCAGCCCCCGCGTAAACATGCAGCTTCTTCAGCATATTACGTCCGAGTGAGCCATCCGGCAGCATGCCCTTGACCGCGGCAGTAATGGGACGATCAGGGAACTTACGGAGTTGATCACGCAGGTTGATCTCCGAAAGTCCACCCGGATAGCCCGAGAACTTGTAATAAATCTTCTCGTCTAACTTATTGCCGGTGACTGCGATCAGTTCACAGTTGATGACGATCACATAATCGCCGACATCTTGGTTAGGAACAAACACAGGCTTGTGCTTGCCACGCAGAATAGGAGCAATCAGCGAGGCGAGACGGCCCAGAGTTTGACCCTTTGCGTCCACAACCCACCAATCGCGTTCCAATTCCAGTGGCTTGGTGACGTATGTCTTATAGAGTGCCATTTCCAAAAATCCTCTCAGCGAACGTCTCGCGCCCGCACCTTCTCATTGTTGTCCTGATCTTGTTGCCATTTAAGGGGAAACAAATCAGTGATATCGCTTATCAGTTTATTCGTTATAGCGCACGACTTCCAGACTCAATCCCTGTGGCGGTGCGATTGCCAGCGCTTCGATCAGTTTAGTACGGTTAAGCAAGTGCTCAAACCGTTCTACTGTCATCCGCTGCTGCCCCACCTGCACCAGCATTGCGACCATTCGCCGCACCATATGCTGAAGGAAACCGTTCGCTTCTACCGTATACGTCCACAGCGTCCCGAATTCGTTTTGCTGTGCTGCCCACTCCGAAAGAACCACTCTTCGGATGGTGATTTCACCCTGCGTCGGATTACCCAACGATGCAAAATCTTGTTCACCGAGGAACAGCTTGGCTGCCTGTCCCATCAACTCGCCATCTAACATGTTCCACATTTGCCACGCCCGTGTGATGAGCAGTGGTTGACGTTGTGGGGCGATCAGCACCCTGTAGCGATACAAGCGGCTGATCGCATCATAACGCGGGTGAAAACCCGGCTGCTGGCGAATGTCTTGTAAGGCGATGTCCGGCGGTAGATGAAAGTTGATGGCACGCAGAAGGGCTTGATCTGCGTGCATCCAATCCACATCAAAACCGATTACTTGTCCGCTGGCATGCACGCCTGTATCGGTGCGACCTGCGCCGCTGATACTGACTTGCTGCCCGATGACAAGGGCTATCGCCTGTTCAACTGCATCCTGAATAGTGGGAATGCCACCCGCCTGACGCTGAAACCCTTGATAGGCTGTGCCATCATAGGCCAGCGTTGCCCGGTATCGCATATCCCAACAGTATCTTAGGCAGTCGCTTCTTCGCGCTCAGTTAGTTCAATCAGCACCATTTCAGCACGATCACCGTGACGTGGCTCGATCTTATAGATGCGAGTGTATCCACCGGGACGATTCTCGAAACGGGGTGCGATGTCAGCGAACAGCTTATGTACCAGTTCGCGGTCATTACCCAAGCGGCTGGCAGCCAACCGTTGAGCATGAACCACACCTGAAGCATCGCCAGCTTTGCTACGTTTAGCCAACGTAATCAGCTTCTCAACATATGCCCGCACGAAGTCAGCCTTTGCACGAGTCGTACGGATACGCCCATGTTCCAGCAGCGCACGGGTCAAGATCAGCTTGAGCGCTTTACGTTCACTGCCGTTACGGCCTAGTTTCTTTCCATATACGCGATGACGCATGATACTTCCTCAGTCTCAGTCCGTTACTCAGACGTGTTGTATTCAGCCATATCGGGCTGATCGTTCAGATAACCTTTGTCCTTCAGCTTTTCGACCAGTTCGTCCAGCGATTTCTCGCCGAAGTTACGGATCGCCAACATAGCGTCGGGGCCACGAGCCAGCATGTCCAGCACATCACCCACTGTGGTAATGCCAGTACGCTTCAGCGAATTAAAGACACGTACACTCAGGTCGAGTTCTTCAATCGGCTTTTCGTACAGCTCGGCCTTACGACCGTGTGTTTCTTCAGCAGGCTCGTTGTTGTCGCTAACGAAGCCTTCATCGGGCTGAATACCGCTGATAACCACTAAATGCTTTTGCAGAATTTGCGCGGCTTGGCTGAGCGCATCTTCTGGACGGATTGTACCGTCTGTCCAAATTTCCAGCACCAGCCGGTCATAGTTGGTACGCTGACCAACACGCGCACGTTCCACATCAAAATTGACGCGGCGTACCGGGCTGAAAATGGCATCGATGGGTAGTTCACCAATCGGCAAACGACCACGATCTTCTGCCGGACTGTAACCACGACCCGACTGGACCTCAAATTCCAGTTCAAGGTGCGCGTCCGGTGCATCCACCGTAAACAGATACAAATCGCTGTTGACGATTTCGACTTCCGCAGGGCAAATGATGTCCGCAGCCGTCACTGTACCTTCACCACGATGCTCCAACCGCAAACGGGCAGGGGCATCCGTATCAAATAACTTCAAGCGCAACTGCTTCACTTGTAAGATCAATTGCGTCATATCTTCACGAACGCCCGGAATAGCCGAGAATTCATGATGTACATCCGAAACACGCACACTGGTGATCGCTGCACCGGGCAGTGATGACAACAGCACGCGCCGCAGCGCCGTACCTAACGTTAAACCGTATCCGCTTTCAAGTGGGCTAATGATGAAACGTCCGTAATTACGGGAAGTCGCATCACCCTCAACCTTGTGCGGCAGAACCATATTATTCGTAACCAACTCTTAAACCTCCTGGTCAACTGCCGGTAAACTCTAAACCGTGAAAATAACGTGTATTTTCTGGAAATGAGCGAACCCGTTAGACGCGGCGACGTTTCGGTGGGCGGACACCGTTGTGCGCCACAGGAGTCACGTCGGCAATCGAGCGTACTTTCAATCCACTGGACTGAATAGCACGGATGGCGGCTTCACGACCCGGGCCGGGACCCTTGATGAAAATATCAACTTCCTGCATCCCTTGCCCCTGAGCATTTTCAGAAGCAACCTGCGCGGCCATACGAGCAGCATAGGGTGTGCTTTTGCGGCTGCCCTTGAAGCCCGATGTACCGGCGCTGGCCCATGCAATCACATTGCCAAGTTGGTCAGTCATCGAAACAATCGTATTATTGAAGGTCGCATGGACATGCGCCTGTCCATATGGAATATTTTTGACGGCTTTCTTGCTGCTGCGTCGTCCCGCCGTCTTCTTGACTGGTGTACGTGCCATATCTTTTCCTTACTCGCTGGTCTAATGCGGGAAAACACGCCCTGCCCAAAGTGGAATCAGGACGCTGTCTCCAAGATCAAGTCATTACCTGATAGAGGCGATCCAATATAGATCGCCTCTACAAAAATACTGAGTTGTAGAAACAACCCCGTAAGAGTTATTTCTTGGTAGCACCACGGCGGCGACCACGACCCGGAACGGTCTTGCGAACACCTTTTACGGTACGCGCATTGGTACGGGTACGCTGTCCATGTGCCGGCAAATGACGACGATGGCGCATACCGCGATAGCAACCAATATCTTGCAAACGCTTGACGTTGCCCAATATCTGACGGCGCAGATCGCCTTCAGTGGTCAGCTTGCTGACTTCTTCGCGCAGCTTCTGAAAATCATCTTCGGTCAGTTCACGCGTCCGGATATCCGGGCTAATACCAACTGCCGCCAAAATCTTACGGCTCGTCGGGCGACCAACACCGAAAATGTAGGTCAAGCTGATTTCGATACGTTTATCGCGGGGTAGATCTACCCCTGAAATACGCGCCATGTGTCTTTTCCTCTATGATTTGGTCGCCACTTAACCTTGGCGCTGCTTGTGCTTCGGATTTTCGCAGATCACCATCACATGCCCGTGACGCTTAATCACACGGCATTTCGGGCAACGCGGTTTTACTGATGTTGTTACACGCATAGTTGTCTACCCTCAAGATTTACATAAGGCTTAAGATTTTACTCGTTTTTTATCTTAATGTCTACGGTCAGTTTCAATGATTCTGGTATTGCATAAGATACAAAACGAGTTAAGAGTGGATACTATAGAGATCGTTAAGCACCTAAATCTTACTAGGCACATAATCTCATCTATTCCAATTGTTTTAGCCACATTATGGCAGTGTCAGAATAATGGGCTTGCCGTCTGTGACCGCAATCGTGTGTTCGTAGTGAGCACAGAGTGATCCGTCTTTAGTAACAACCGTCCATTGATCTTCGAGTTCCATAAGATCAGGCCGACCGGCAATCACCATCGGCTCGATCGCAAATGTCATACCCACTTGTAAGGGTTGATTTTTACGCCCGCGCCGCTCAGCGATCCGCGACCAATAATTCGGCACTTCCGGTTCCTCGTGCATTGCGCGCCCCACACCATGTCCGGTGTACTCGCGCGCCACGCTATAGCCATGACTTTCTACAAATCGCTGCACACTTACTGCCACATCTCGTACTGTATTGGGCAGCACGGAGGCTTCAATCGCCTTATATAACGACTCTTCCGTAATCTGTAGCAAACGCTGCACCGAAGGAGCAACCTCACCTACGGCATAGGTATAGGCCGAATCCCCTACAAACCCTTGATAGTGACACCCTGTATCCAAACTAATGATGTCGCCTTCTTTGAGAATGACATCACTACTGGGTATGCCATGTACCAACTGATTATTGATACTTGCCGTGATAGTTGCCGGAAAATTAGGCGCATCCGGTTTGGGATAATTCAAAAAGGCAGGTATCGCCCCATGATCGCGAATCACGGTTTCAGCGATCTTATCCAATTCCAATGTACTGATGCCCGGACGTACTGCCTCGCGTAAAGCAGCATGAGTCAGCGCCACAATCCGCCCTGCCTCGCGCATAATCGCAATTTCGTCTGGGGTCTTCAGTTGAACAGCCATAATTCGTTACTTTCTTACTTCGCTGCATCCAGAATTTTCTTGAGTTCCGCGCTCACCGCTTCAATACTCTGATCAGCATTGATTTTATGCACTATTCCTTTATCAGAAAAGTAATCAATCAGCGGTTGTGTCGTTGTCTTAAAAATATCAATGCGCTTGATAATCGCATCGGCATGAGCATCATCGGGACGGCGATTCAATTTTTCACCTGTTGCTTTGACGGTTGCTTCCAGCCGCGGTGGGAAAGCTTTTTCAGGATGCTCAATCCATTTGATGTCGAGCTTATCAGCGCCTGTATAAATATTATAACTTTCTCCACTTGGCGATGTTGCACGACCATAAGCGCGGCGGAAAGCATCGTACAACTCAAGCTCCATCAGAATAACGGCATCTACTTTCTCGCCCTTTTTCGCTAAATAATTTTCAAGCCATTGGGCTTGGTAGGGTGTACGAGGGAAACCGTCAAAAATAGCACCGTTAACAGTATCCGGTTGTTGCAAACGATCTTCAACCACTTTATTGGTTGTGTCGTCGTCAATCAATTTGCCCTCAGCCATCAACTGCTGAATTTGCTTTGCTAAATCGTCGGTTCGGGTTTTCATAGCACGGAACAAATCACCGGTTGAGATTTGCGGGATGCCGCCGTAATTTTGGCTTATATAAGCCGCCTGTGTCCCTTTGCCCGATCCCTGCACACCCATCAAAACAATGTAAAGACCCATCACTGATTCCTTAAAAAGTATTTTCGCGATAGCGCGAAAGGACGAGGCACGTGCCTCGTCCTTAATAAGCTACTGACTTTGTAACTGCGTGTCGGACGTGGCTTAATTAATGAAGCCTTCGTAGTTCCGCATCACCAATTGAGCCTCAATCTGGCGCATGGTGTCGAGGACTACACCCACGACGATGATCAGACCTGCACCGGAGATGACCAACGCCGCATTGTTACCAGACGAACCGGCTACCGCTTCGGTTGGGAAGATGATGCGGTTGAGCAGGTCAACAAAACCCGGCACAATCGCGATAATCCCAAGGAACAACGCGCCTACCAATGTAATCCGCCGTGTCACCCGTTGGATGTATTCCTGTGTCCGTTTACCGGGACGAATACCGGGAATAAAACCACCGTTGCGTTGAAGTTGGTCGGAGAGGTCTTGCTGCGCCACCATGATGTCGGTATAGACAAAGGTAAACCCTACAACCAGAATGAAGAAGGTTATCCAATAAGCCAAACCAAGATGGTTGCCAAAGGTCTGGGTGATGTCGGTACGCAGTTGCCCTTCAGGAAACAGGTTCACAACAATTGCAGGCAGTGTGATAATCGACTGCGCGAAAATCAGCGGGATCATGCCCACCGCATTGACCTTCAACGGAATATGGGTTGAACCACCGCCGTATTGCTTACGTCCACGTACCCGCTTGCCATACTGCACCGGAATACGTCGTGTACCTTCCGCAATGACGATGATGACCGCCAAACTGGCCAGCACAATTACCACAAATAGGATCAAGTTGAATAAGGGTTGCGTACTGTTGTTCAGCAGCGTCGAGAGCTGCCCCGGTGCCTGCGCAACAATGCCAGCAAAAATGATGATCGACAAACCATTGCCGATACCCTGCTCGGTAACGAGTTCGCCCAACCAGATGGCGAACATTGTTCCGGCAGTCATGGTCGCAATGACCGCTAACCCCAATAAATTCAGGCCAAAGCCGGGGATAATAGGTGATCCGCCCAGTGTACCAAAAATGTTAATTTGGCCGATAGCTTGCAATACCGCCATCGGAATGGCTAGAAAGTAAGTGTAGCGTTGTATTTTTTCCTGTCCACCGGGTTCACGCTGCATGGATTCCAAACGCGGAATCAGAGGAACCAACAGTTGCAGGATAATTTGCGCGGTAATGTAAGGATACACGCCCATCGCTAAAATGCTAAAGTGCTTAACCGCACCACCTGAGAGCAGGTTGAGCGTGCCGATTAAACCGCCGGATTGGCTGTTCAATAAGCTTTCGAGCGCTGCCGGATCGACACCCACTACTGGCACATGCGCCCCAAATTGGTAAATCAACAGGATGAGACCTGTTATAAGGAGCTTAGCCCTTAGGTCAGGCAACCGCCATGCGTTGCGGAATGCGTCAAACATAACCGTCAATCTCCTCTAAACAAAAATGATGAGCATTAGGTACTCATAGCAGCACAGTTTCAGATTGTGCTGCAAGTTATACCCAACCTCATCATGGTTTGCGACTTCTTTAGCTCTCGCCGTAAATCTTGACGAGTTCTTCCTTACGATGTTTACGGAACGTGGCGCGGATACCCTTAATACGCAGAGGAATAATCTCTACAGTACCGCCAGCCGCTTCAATCTTTGCCTTAGCGCCGGATGTCACACGGTGAGCTTTCACCGTCAATTTCTTGCTGATGCTTTCGCCGTTGCCCAAAATGACCACAGGCACAAATGCATCACGGATCAAACCCGCTTCAGCCATCGCTGCTGGTGTAACGATCGCACCGGCTTCCATCAGAGCGACCAAACGATCCAGCCGCACTTCTTGATGTTCAATACGGAAAATATTGTTAAAACCGCGTTTGAATGGAATGCGGCGCACCAAGGGCAGGTTACCACCTTCAAAGGACGCGCTCTTCGGCTTACCACCGCGCGAACCTTGACCCTTAATACCACGACCGCCGTAACGACCTTGACCGGCTGCATTACCGCGACCGATGCGCTTGCGCTTCTTCTTAGCGCCTTCGTTCGGGCGCAATTCATGTAACTTCATGACTCAACTTCCTCCACAAGAACGAGGTGGCGGACTTTGTAGATCATGCCCCGAATTTGAGGCGTGTCATTGTGTACCACCGTCTTGTTCAGCTTACGCAAACCCAGCGCCAATACGGTCGCCTTCTGGGTCTTGTCGTAGCCAATGCTGCTCCGAACGAGCTTAACTGATAATTTAGCCACTCTTCCGACTCCGTTCCCAGAACGGCAGGAGATCAGCGACTTCTTTGCCGCGAATACCCGCCATCTCTTGTGGTGTACGAAGTTGCTCCAATGCAGTCAGTGTTGCCATTGTGACATTCAACACATTATTACTGCCTTGGCTCTTGCTCAGCACATCACGGACACCAACTGCTTCCAGTACAGCACGGACACCACCACCTGCAACCACACCGGTACCGGGTGAAGCAGGACGCAGAAGTACACGTGCGCCACCATATTCCGCTACGACCGGATGAGGAATGGTCGTACCTGAAAGGGAAATCTTGACCATTTGGCGGCGAGCCGCTTCTGAACCCTTACGGATTCCATCAGGCACAGCGCGGGACTTGCCAATACCAATGCCGATACGGCCCTTATTGTCACCCACAACCACAACCGTGCGGAAGGCAAAGCGGCGACCGCCCTTGATAACCTTGGCGACGCGCTTAATATCAACCACGCGTTCGTCAAGCTCTTCTTTGTCTTCGTCACGCTCACGTTGGCGCGGTTCACGGTCACGGCGCGGTTTGTTATCAGACCCAGCCTGTTCAGGGCTGCTGCCGGGTTCACCCGTACCAGTTCCGGACCCGCGACGTTTTCTTTTCTTTGGTTCGTCAGCCATTTTTTACTCCAGCCTTAAAATTCTAAGCCGCCCTCACGAGCGCCTTCGGCCAGTGCGGCCACGCGACCATGATAACGGTAGCCACCCCGGTCGAATACAACGGTTGTAATCCCGGCACTCTTTGCGCGTTCGGCCAGAATTTTGCCGACAACCTTAGCCGAGTCCACTTTATTTTTCTCGCCAATTTCCTTCGCCACTTCTTTGTCAATGGTCGAGGCGGAAGCCAGCGTTTTGCCATCTATATCATCGATCACCTGAGCAAAAATATTCTCGAGGCTGCGATAAACATTCAAGCGGGGACGCTGTTGCGTACCCTTAACTTTGGCGCGTACCCGTCGGTGGCGACGGTCGCGGGAAGCAGTCTTTTTCTGTGATTGTGTTGCCATCTTATATCCTCAGTTTCGAGTACCCTCGTATTTGAGCAAAACTCTGCGTCTTGCTCAGTACCGGCCTCAGTACGCTCTTACTTCGCCTTACCGGCTTTACCAGCCTTGCGGCGGATGACTTCATCGCTATAACGCACGCCCTTGCCCAAGTAGGGTTCCGGGGGACGCAATTCACGAATGTTGGCAGCCACCTGCCCGACTAACTGCTTATCCACACCATCAATGTGGATCGTTGTACCTTTGTCCTCTGCCACGAAGGAAATCCCCGGCGGTGGGTTGATCACGACTTCGTGCGAATAACCAACTTTCATCACGAGGTCTTTACCACGAACATCACCGTTGTAACCGACGCCTTCAATCTTCAACGTCCGGCGGAAACCAGCCGAGACACCGTTGACGTTATTCGCCAGCAGCGCACGAGTCAGTCCATGCAGCGCACGATGATTGCGGGCATCGCTGGGACGTTCGACAATCAGTTCATTGCCTTCTTGTTTGACAGTCATCTCTGGCGGAAGAGGCAGTACTAACTCGCCCTTCGGCCCTTTGACGGTCACTTCCGTGCCTTTAATAGTGACATCCA
Source organism: Aggregatilineales bacterium (assembly GCA_038251275.1). Taxonomy (GTDB): domain Bacteria; phylum Chloroflexota; class Anaerolineae; order Aggregatilineales; family Phototrophicaceae; genus CFX2. The sequence continues at coordinate 55,511 of JBBSBM010000033.1, read as the reverse complement.
CCTTCGCCGGCAGGGTTATCGGTTTCTTACCAATACGGGACATAATATTTCTCCCTTACCACACGTAACACAGCACTTCGCCGCCCACGCCTTGGCGGCGGGCCTGCTGTGCTGTCATTACGCCTTTCGGCGTCGTTACGATAGCGATACCCATACCGCTCATAACGCGCGGCAGCTCTTGGCGCGGGCTGTACACCCGGCGACCGGGCTTGCTCACACGCTCCAAATGGGTGATAACCGGGCGGCGTTCACGTCGCGCACCGTAATACTTCAATGTGATATGAATCATTGTGGCGGGTTTTTCGTCACCAATGACATATCCCTCAATATAGCCCTCAGCTTGTAAGATGCGGGCAATCTCTACTTTGATTTTCGACAGCGGAACATCGACCTCGGTACGCCCAATCATTAGCGCGTTCCGGATACGTGTAAGCATATCTCCAACTGGATCGGTAATCATGCGTTTCCCCCTACCAGCTCGACTTCACAACACCAGGGATTTTCCCCTGGAGTGACATCTCACGAAAATGAATGCGGCACAGACCGAATCGGCTCATATAGCCGCGCGGGCGGCCACATGTTTTGCCTGAGTTCGGGTCTACGAACTGGCAGCGATGGCGAACGCGGGTCTGATACTTTCGCCGTGTTTCACGGGCGACCATTGATCTTTTTGACATTGTTCTCTGTCCTAATTCTCTTTAAACGGCATCCCGAGCAGCTTGAGTAAGCGGCGGCCTTCTTCGTCCGTCTTGGCCGTGGTCACGATGGTGATTTCCATGCCGCGTACCTTATCAATCTTGTCATATTGGATCTCTGCGAACATCAACTGTTCACGCAAACCCAATGTGTAATTGCCACGTCCGTCCATCTTGGCAGGCACGCCCCGGAAGTCACGTACACGGGGAAGGGCAATATTTATCAACCGGTCCAGCAGCGACCACATCCGTTCACCGCGAATGGTCACCTTCATACCGATGGCGCGGTCTTCACGTAGCTTGTAGGTCGCGATGGCCTTCTTTGACTTGGTGATGATTGGCTGCTGCCCGGTAATGAGCCGCAAATCTTCCACCGCGCCATCGAGCAGCTTAGGGTTCTCGTTCGCCTCGCCCAGACCGATGTTAATAACCATCTTCTGAACGCGCGGGACTTCCATAACGTTGTCGTACTTAAATTCTTCCATCAGGGCTTGGACGACTTCGTCCCGGTAACGCCCTTGTAAAATCGGTGTAGCCATTCCTCATTCGCTCCTGTTTTAATCAATATCTGTATCGCAAGCCTTGCAGAAGCGAACTTTATGACCATCATCCTTGAAGCGGAAGCCCACACGTGTCGCTTTATCGCACGACGGACATACCACCATCACGTTCGAGATGTGCAGCGGCGAATTAAATTCCATAATTTGTGCTGGAATTTGTCGGCTGCCAATCTGCTTGGCCTTCTCATGTTTCTTGCCTATGTTCACGCCGCCCACCACTACATGGTCTTCTTTGACCATCACAGTGACGACTTCGCCGCGTTCGCCTAGGTCTTTGCCGGCGATAACTTCAACTGTATCGCCCTTCTTTATCCGTTGCATAATGCCTTAACTCCCCAACCCTACAGCGTTTCTGGCGCGAGCGAGACAATCTTCAGGAAGCCTTTTTCGCGCAGTTCACGCGCCACCGGGCCAAACACGCGAGTACCACGTGGATTTTCCATGTCTTCTGCCAACAGCACAGCCGCATTATCATCAAACTTGATGTATGAGCCGTCGCTGCGACGATATTCTTTAGCGGTGCGGACGATAACAGCCTTCACCACTTCGCTCTTCTTAACATTGCCATCTGTGCTGGCGACTTTTACAGTGCCAACCACGATGTCACCGACACCAGCATACTTACGGAATGAACCGCCCAGCAGCCGGATAACAAGGATTTCGCGCGCACCGCTGTTGTCAGCGACGACTACGCGGGATTCGTTCTGGATCATGACTCGGCCTCACCTTCGGTTGCCGCTGGTTCTTCAACAACGACATCCGCACTAATTGGCTGCAAGACACGCCCACCGGGGGTTTCCAGAACCTGTTCCACGACCCACCGCTTGGTCTTGCTCAGCGGCTTGCTTTCCACAACCTGCACCACAGATCCAACTTCGATCGCGTTGCTTTCGTCGTGGGCATACACCTTTTTGGTGAACTTAATAACCTTCTTGTAAACACGGTGCATCTTGCGGCGTTCGATTTCCACCACCACCGTCTTTGCCATCTTGTCACTTGTTACGCGGCCAATCAGCCGCCGACGATCATTAGCCATTGCTGCTTCCCTTACCTGCTACATTCTTAGCCAACTCACGTTCGCGCAAAATCGTCTTCATCCGCGCGATCTCTCGTCGCATCCGAGTTGGCGCACTTTCATCTTCCAACTGCCCGGAAGCTTTTTGGAAGCGAAACTTGAACATAGCTTCCCGGCTGTCTTCCACGGCATTGAGGATTTCCTCATTGGTCATTTCACGGATTTCTCTGGATTTCATGACTCTAACTTGACCTCCTGCCCTGAAATTGGATCATAGCGGCGGATCATTTTAGTCTTGATCGGCAGCTTGAACGCGGCCAGACGCAGGGCTTCCTTAGCATCTTCTTCTGTCACGCCGCCCATTTCGAACAGCACATGCCCCGGTCTAACAACTGCGACATAGTACTCAACATTACCTTTACCGCTACCCATACGGGTTTCGGCAGCTTTTTGCGTGTATGGTTTGTCGGGGAACACACGGATCCACACCTTACCACGACGCTTGGTGAAGCGCACCATTGCCTTACGGGCAGCTTCAATCTGGCGGGCAGTCAACCATACCGGTTCTAAAGCCTGCAAACCATATTCACCGAAGGAAACAACGTTCCCACGACTAGCCTTGCCCTTCATGTTACCGCGTTGTTGTTTGCGGTATTTCATACGCTTTGGCATTAACATAATTACACATCCTCTTGCCATCTAGTCGTCAGTAATCAGTTTCAGACCTTAAAATTTAGGCTGCAAACTGTTGACTACTACGGTGTCACGTATACGTCTTTCTTCGGTTCAGGCTTTTCTTCCTGCTTCAGAATCTCACCCTTATAAATCCAGACCTTCACACCGATACGTCCGAAGGTGGTTAACGCTTCAGCCGTACCATAATCGAGGTCTGAACGCAGTGACGAACGAGGCACGCGGCCTTCGCTCGACCATTCACGCCGAGCCATATCACCACCAGCCAAACGACCAGCGACTTCGATCTTAATACCCAGCGCGCCCTGACGCATCGCTTGGCTGATCGCACGCTTCATTGCACGGCTGTGACCGATACGGCGTTCCAACTGGTCAACAATGTTTTCAGCGACCAATGTTGGGTCGAGGTCTGGCTTCTCGATCTCCGTTACTTCAACCTTGACCTTCTTATCGGTCATGACTTCGATACCCGTCCGCAAGTCTTTGACCGCTTCACCCTTACGCCCGATCAAAATACCGGGTTTGGCAGTGTGGATGTTGACCAACAGTTGGTTCGGGTAACGCTCGATCTCAATGCGAGAGACACCAGCGCGCTGTCCCATCTTCTTGACGAAGCGGCGGATCTTGAAATCCTCTTGCAGCAGTTCGCGGAATTTATTACCTTCCGCGTACCAGCGAGCATCCCAGTCACGGGTGATCTTTAACCGGAAACCGATTGGATGAACTTTGCGACCCATGTATTATTCCTCTCGCTCGTTGAGAACAATCATCAAGTGCGATGTGCGCTTGACACGCGGCTTTGAACGACCACGTGCACCGGCTTTCATGCGCTTGAGGCGCGGGCCATCACCAGCGAAAATCGTCTCAACCACCAGATTATCGGGATTCAAATCATAATTATTTTCAGCATTCGCAATCGCCGACTTCAGTGTCTTCTGTACGAATTCAGCACCCTTTTGAGGCATGAATTCGAGGACGGTCACAGCTTGTTTGACACCCATGCCGCGCACTTTGTCACACACGAGGCGAATCTTCTGGGGTGAAATCGAGAGATAAGATGTTTTAGCCTGTACCTTCATTTCATATCCCCTTACTTCATCTTCTTTTCAACAAGATGGCCACGGTAAGTACGCGTTGGCGCAAACTCACCTAGTTTATGACCCACCATGTTTTCGGTGACGTAGATCGGTACATGGCGGCGACCATCATGCACAGCAATGGTATGTCCTACCATCTGTGGAAAGATCGTGCTGGAGCGACTCCATGTACGGATCACGGCTTTCTTATTTTCATCATTCAGCTTCTCAACTTTTTTGAGCAGCTTAGGGCTTATGAAAGGCCCTTTTTTCAATGAACGCGACATACTTATTTCCTCGTTAGTTACGAGTACCAAGTGCCGAGTGCCGAGTACGTGCAGAACTTGCCCGGTACTCGTGACTCAGTACTCAGCACTAAATCAACGGCCTTTACCGCGGCGGCGGACAATGAACTTATCAGTACGACGGTTGACACGCGTCTTTTTACCCATAGCCGGTTTACCCCAAGGGGTCTTCGGGCCGGGCATACCGATGGGTGAGCGGCCTTCACCACCACCATGCGGATGGCTTGCCGGATCCATCGCACTACCACGCACTGTCGGGCGAATACCCAACCAGCGCTTACGACCAGCTTTACCAAGGTTGACATTACCATGATCGGTGTTACCCACCTGACCAATGGTTGCCATACAGCGCTCGCTAATGAGGCGAGTCTCACCGCTTGGCATACGCACCTGTGCGTACTTGCCTTCCTTCGCCAACAACTGAGCTGAACTACCAGCCGAGCGAACCAATTGTCCACCCTTACCCGGCAGCATCTCAATATTGTGGATCGTTGTACCAACTGGAATATCACGAATTTCCAACGCATCACCGACACGCAGTTGCGACAATTCGCCATTTCCAACGCGGTCACCGACCTTCAAGCCCAGTGGTGCAATGATGTAACGCTTCTCGCCGTCTTCGTATTCTAACAGTGCAATACGGGCGGAACGGTTTGGATCGTACTCAACCGAGATCACCTGAGCAGCGCAGTCAAACTTATTGCGCTTGAAGTCGATAATACGGTAGCGGCGCTTGTGTCCACCACCACGATGTCGGACAGTCACGCGACCCGTGTTGTTACGTCCACCATGCTTGCGAATGGCTTCCGTCAACGAACGCTGGGGCGTTGACTTGGTAATTTCTTCAAAACTGTGGCCCGTCATCCCTCGGCGACCTGCCGAAGTGGGCTTGTAAACTTTTACGGCCATCTTGTCACCTTAGGTGTTGAACAATTCAATCGTCTGGTCGGTTGCGAGCGTCACTACAGCTTTCTTCCACTGTTTTGAGCGCAAATACCAGTTACGGCCACGACGACCACGCTTTGCAGGCACAACCATCGTGTTGACTTTTACAACTTCCACTTCAAAGATAACCTCAACGGCTTCCTTGATTTGGATTTTGTTGGCTTCTTCGGCAACCTCGAAGACGTACTGGTTCTTTTCGTCCGTCATGACTGCCGTTTTTTCGCTGACTACCGGACGGCGCAGCACATCGTAAATATGTAATTCAGCCATGATTAACTTGCTTGCCCCCAGAGGCTCTTAATGACTTCCAGCGCATCCAATGGCACGACCACACGGTCATATTGCAACAGATCACGCAGGTTCAAATAATTCACACGCAGGACATGTGTATCGCTCAAGTTATGAATACTGTTGACAACATGTTCGTTTCCGCCCACGGTCATCAGCACCAATGTCTTCGAGCCTTTGCCCGCTACCGCATCTAACATCTGGCGCATCTCTTTAGTCTTGGGCGCTTCAAGGCTCAAGGTATCGACAAAAACCAGTTGCTCGTCACGGAGCAGGGCGCTCAATGCACAGCGAATTGCTTGCTGGCGCATCTTGCGCGGCATATCCTTCGTATACTTGTGCGGCACTGGCCCCTTCGGGCGACCACCACCTCTAAACTGGGTTGCATTTCGCGCACCATGACGGGCGCGGCCTGTACCCTTCTGGCGATACCACTTGGCACTCGTGTAGCTAACATCAGCACGCTTCTGTGTCTTGTGTGTACCCAACCGGGCATTTGCCATCTGGCGAATGTACGCCTGATGCATCAAACCCATGTTGATTTCGACTTCAAAAATATCGGCTGGTAGGTCAATGGTATTGACCTCTTTACCGCTTGCATTCAAAACTGGAACCTTCATGACTCTACTCCTCTTACCCGGTTCTAGCGGCGGCGCGGACGCGCTGGCTTAACGATGACAATGCCGCCATTGGTGCCGGGGATTGAACCTCTCACGGCGAGGAGGTTACGTTCCGCATCCACCACAATCACTTCCAGATTTTCGGTTGTGACACGGTCGCTACCCATATGACCGGGAAAGCGCTTGCCCTTCCAAGTTTTACCGGGGTAGGTGTTCGAACCTGCCGAGCCGGGTGCGCGGGTGCGGTCAGACGCACCATGCGTTTTGGGCTGACGGCGGAAATGATGTCGCTTGATACCACCGGCGAAACCGCGACCTTTGCTGGTTCCAACCACATCGACACGTTCACCTTTGGCGAACACATCTGCTGTGATTGTCTGCCCCTCAGTAACGGAAACTTCCCCGTTCTTGATACGGAACTCACGCAGCACCTTAAGTGCTGGCAGGCTGTTCCGTTGCAGATGCCCAAGCTGTCCTTTTGTCAAGCGCGTCGGCTTAGTTTCACCATAGCCGAGTTGCACACCTACATAGCCATCTTTATCCTCTGTACGGATTTGGGTGACATAGCAGGGGCCAGCCTGAATGACGGTCACAGGAATGGCGTTCCCGTTATCGTCAAACACTTGGGTCATGCCTACTTTTTTACCTATAATGCCCTTCATTACATTCGCCCCTTATTTCACTACAATGTCCACACCAGCGGGCAAGTTCAAACGCATCAGTGCGTCAATTGTCTTGCTATCCGGGTCGAGGACATCAATCAAACGCTTATGGGTGCGAATTTCGAAATGCTCTTGCGAGTCCTTATCAATGTACGGGCTGCGTCCAACTGTGAAGCGCTCGATATGCGTCGGCAGCGGCACGGGACCAACTACACGCGCACCGGTACGCTCTGCTGTTTCGACGATCCGCTGCACGGATTGGTCTAGCACGCGGTGATCATACGCCTTGAGCCAGATACGAATTTTGTTTCTAACCATAGTTTCCTCTGGTCGGCCTAGCTGCCGTTTCTCCCTAATTTCTCAGGGTTGAGTAGGGGTCTGCCTTAGGCAAACCCCTAGAAACGTCCACAACTGTTTTATCAGGCCGTATTCTTAGTTAAGAACTTCGGTGATGACACCAGCGCCGACGGTCAAGCCGCCTTCGCGGATAGCAAACTTAGAGCCCTTTTCCAACGCCACTGGAGTGATCAATTCCACTTCCAAGTTCACGTTGTCGCCGGGCATAACCATTTCCACACCCTCAGGAAGGGTGATCGTTCCGGTCACATCCATGGTGCGGATGTAGAACTGAGGACGATAGCCGGGGAAGAACGCCTTGTGACGTCCACCCTCTTCCTTCTTCAGGACGTACACTTCGCTCATAAACTTCTTGTGCGGCTTGATGCTGCCGGGCTTGGCCAGAACCATACCACGTTCAATTTGTTCACGGGTGATACCGCGCAACAGAATACCAGCGTTGTCGCCAGCTTCAGCCGCATCCAGTTCCTTGTGGAACATTTCGATGCCGGTGACGATGGTCTTCATGGTCTCATCGCGCAGACCGATGATTTCGATTTCTTCACCCTTGGTCATACGACCGCGTTCAGCACGACCGGTCACAACCGTACCACGACCCTTAATCGAGAACACGTCTTCGACGGGCATCAAGAAGGGCTTGTCGGTTTCACGAACAGGGGTGGGGATCCACTCGTCAACAGTGTCCATCAGCTTCAGAATACAAGCGTATTCTGGCGCATTCGGGTCAGTAGAAGCTGATTCATTGGCGATCAAAGCTGAACCGCGAATAATCGGGGTATCAGCGGCGAAGTTATAGCTCGCCAACAGTTCGCTCAATTCCATTTCGACCAATTCCAGCAATTCAGGATCGTCCATTTGGTCGATCTTGTTCAAGAACACGACCATCGCAGGCACTTCTACCTGACGTGCGAGCAGAACGTGCTCACGAGTCTGGGGCATCGGGCCGTCTGGTGCGCTCACGACCAAGATTGCACCGTCCATCTGCGCCGCACCAGTGATCATATTTTTGATATAGTCACGGTGACCGGGGCAGTCGACGTGTGCATAATGGCGCTTGTCCGTTTCGTATTCAACGTGACGGATGTTGATGGTGATACCACGAGCCTTTTCTTCGGGCGCGTTGTCAATATCCGCATAATTCATGCGCGCGGCTTGCCCCTTGAGCCCCAACACCTTGGTGATGGTAGCTGTAAGAGTGGTCTTGCCGTGGTCAACATGACCGATGGTGCCGATATTGACATGGGGTTTGTTACGTTCAAACTTAGCCATTGTCTTTCAATCCTTTTCTGCGATACGTTTCACGATACTTTGACAATGTAGGAAGCACATGAAGTACTCCTACCGGATTAACTTGCTTAACGCCCGCTCTTGACGACTTCTTCGGCAACGTGGGCAGGTGCAACCGCGTACTTCTCAAATTCCATACTGAAACTGCCGCGTCCTTGGGTCATGTTACGGATGTTTGTTGCATATCCGAACATTTCGCCCAGCGGTACGTTCGCACGAATAGAGGTTGCCCCTCCACCACGCGGATCCATACCAAAGATGATGCCGCGTCGTGCCGAAAGGTCACCTACGATAGTGCCAGTGAATTCTTCCGGTACGGAAACTTCCACCTTCATCGTCGGCTCCAACAGCACAGGCGAACCCTTCTGAACGCCTTCCTTCAAGCACATCGAACCCGCAATCTTGAAGGCCATTTCGCTTGAGTCAACATCATGGAACGCGCCGTCAACCAGCTTAGCTTTCACACCGACGACTGGATAGCCTGCCAGCACGCCGCCAGCCATAGCATCCTTCACGCCGTTCAATGAAGGCTTGACGAATTCCTTGGGGATCGTACCACCGCGAATGGCATCTTCGAAGATTGACTCTTCGCCGGGTGCCAGTTTGGCACGATCTTCATCACTCAGGGGTTCAAATTCGAACACCACACGGGCATACTGACCCGAACCACCCGACTGACGTTTGAAGGTCGTGTCGATACGGACAGAGCGCGTAATCGTCTCACGATACGCAACACGGGGACGCCCCACAGTGGCCTGTACACCGAATTCACGCATCATGCGGTCAACCAGAATTTCAAGATGAAGTTCACCCATGCCTTTGATCTTGGTTTGGCCGAGCTTGTCGTCCACTTCAATCTTAAAGGTAGGATCTTCTTCTGCTAAACGGCGCAGGGCGATACCCATCTTGTCTTGGTCAGCCTTACTGTTCGGTTCAATCGAAAGCTCGATGACCGGCTCAGGGAAGCTGATCTTTTCCAAAACAATTGGCTTGTCAGGGTCGCACAGTGTATCACCGGTGAAGGTATTCTTCAGACCGAGGATCGCGGCGATGTCGCCTGCTTGTACTTCTTCAACATCTTCACGGCTGTCCGCAAACAACCGGACGATACGACCGATACGTTCCTTGTCACCCTTGGTGCTGTTCAGCAAGCCCGAGCCTGCACGAACCACACCCGAATAAACACGGAAGAATGCCAACCGGCCAACAAACGGATCAGTCAGAATCTTGAAGACCAAGGCGGCTGTTGGTTCGTCATTATCAGCAGCTCGTGTCAAATGTTCATCCGTCTTAGGGTGAACACCTGTCACAGGAGGAACATCCAACGGCGAGGGCAGGAGATCAACTACGCGATCAAGCATCGTTTGAACGCCCTTGTTCTTCAGCGATGAACCACACAGCACCGGCTGGATTTTTCCAGCAAGTGTTGCCGAACGCATCGCAGCTCTGATTTCATCATCGTTGATGGCTTCTTCCATCAGGTATTTTTCGGTTAGGAAGTCATCATTTTCGACAACCTTTTCGATCATTTCCTGACGACGAGTCTCAGCCTGCTCACGGTAGGCTTCCGGGATCGGGTGATGGCTAATATCCATCCCCATTGTGCCTTCGTAAGTGATCAGTTCCATAGACATCAAGTCAATGATGCCTGCGAAATCTGCACCTTCACCGTAAGGGATTTGGATCACGCACGGATTACCGTTCACGCGTTCGATAATCATATCGACGCAGCGTTGGAAGTTCGCACCGGTGCGATCCATCTTATTAACGAAGCATAAGCGAGGCACACCATAAGTGTTCGCCTGCCGCCATACAGTCTCCGACTGTGGCTCTACACCAGCAACCGCGTCGAAAACCACAACACCACCATCCAGCACACGCAGACTGCGCTGCACTTCAGCCGTGAAGTCTACGTGACCGGGAGTGTCGATAACATTGATTTGATAATCATGCCAGCTTGCGCTGATTGCGGCTGCCGTAATGGTGATGCCGCGCTCGCGTTCCTGTTCCATATAATCAGTTGTAGCAGAACCATCATGTACTTCACCGATTTTGTGAATCATGCCTGTGTAATACAGCACGCGCTCGGTGGTAGTGGTTTTACCAGCGTCAATATGGGCAATAATGCCGATATTCCGCACTTTATTCAGATCGAGTTTCTTTGTAGCCATGTCACTCTCAAACTACCCAAACATTTGCCTGACAACGGGCGCACTGGTTGTACGCCGCCTGTTTACGAACCCTACCGGAAATGTGCAAAGGCGCGGTTGGCCTCTGCCATACGATGGGTGTCGTCCTTCTTCTTAATAGATGTACCCTGACCGGCAGAGGCATCCAAAATTTCGCTTGACAATTTCTCAGCCATGTTCTTGCCGCCACGACCACGAGAGGTCTCCAGCAACCAGCGCATTGCCAATGAAGTCGCACGTGCATACGGAACTTCAACTGGAACTTGGTAAGTCGAACCGCCCACGCGCATCGGCTTAACTTCCACCGTGGGTGTCACGTTCCGCAGCGCTTGTTCAAACACTTCAATCGGATCACGCTTGGCGCGTTCTTCGATCAGATCAAACGCTCCGTACATAATCGCCAACGCAGTCGAACGCTTGCCACCGTACATCATACGGTTAACAAACATGGTAACATGCGTATTATTATATTTTTTGTCCGGCGCAACCTTGCGCTTTGCAGGACTATTTCTTCTGGACATAACGCCTCAACCTCGCTTATTTCTTCTTGCCAGTTGCAGCAGGAGCGCCCGGCTTCGGACGTTTGGCTCCGTACTTGCTACGGGATTGTTCGCGACCCTTCACACCATCGGTGTCCAGCGTACCGCGCACAATGTGATAACGTACACCGGGAAGGTCCTTAACACGACCACCACGTACCAGTACGACACTATGTTCCTGAAGGCTGTGGCCTTCACCCGGAATATAAGCGGTCACTTCGAGCGAATTTGTCAGACGGACACGTGCAACCTTCCGCAAAGCCGAGTTCGGCTTCTTGGGGGTCATGGTCTTCACGACGGTGCAAACACCACGCTTTTGCGGCGCACCCTTACGACGGCGCGTACGCTTCTGGCTGTAGGCGTTGAGGGTAAACTGCAATGCGGGAGCCTTTGACTTGCTCTTCTTCGCCTGCCGACCCTTACGCACCAACTGATTGATCGTTGGCATACTTTAGCTCCGAAATAATTAACCAATTTCCAGACAAGCAAACGGGCGATCTTCAACCACAGAACGCCCGCATATTTCTCTCGGTTAGCGAGCAATCCCCAAATACAGGGCGCTTTCGCTGACACTTCGTTCAATTTCGGCTATTCACATTGCCTCGTTGAAGATGAGGTTGTGAGCCGTTCGGTTGCGAGAACGAATAGTATCATCGGCTAAAAGCAGAGTCAAGCGGCAATAGTATGATTTGTACAGGCTTTCTGAGCTACTTTATCTGAATCAATCGCTCACCTAACCTTATTATGCTTCTATCACAATTCTGTAATGTATGATCTCTATTGCAAGCCTACTATCATGCGACCACTACCGCACAGAACATATTATCTGTACAATACGTGTGATCTAAATTTGTGTCCGTCTTCATCCACAAGGTTCACCCTATGTCCGACCAAAACACTGTCACTCTGCGTGATATTATCCCCTCCGACCTTGCCGTCTTCTTTGTCCAGCAGCAAGACCCTGAAGCCAACTATATGGCGGCCTTCACCTCACGGGATCCATCAGATAGACAGGCTTTTGACCTTCACTGGATCAAGATCATGAGTGACGACACAACTATCAATAAGACCATCCTCTATAATGGAGAGATCGCGGGCAGCATCGCCAAATTCATTATGTTTGGGCAGCCTGAAATCGGCTATTGGATTGGCAAGGAATTCTGGGGTAAAGGCATCGCCACGCAAGCACTCAAAGCCTTTTTAGAGGTTGTTGCGATCCGCCCATTGTACGCCGCTGCTGCCAACGACAATCTCGGATCACTTCGAGTTTTACAAAAATGTGGATTTGTGATTACAGGCTACGGTCAGGCTTTTGCTGAAGCACGCGGCGCAGAAATCGAAGAAGCTTATCTCGAACTAAAATGAGGATTATGATCCGCTTATTGCTGGGTGAAAATATCCCAATTACTCACGCTTATCTCTGCTCCACTGAGATGAAGCATCCGCATTTCATACAACTTCACTCTGCATTGCTCGTTCACCCATCTCTAGGAACCGCTCAAGTAACTGCTTGCCCTTTACCGTCAATGCATATTCGACCTTAGGTGGCATTGTCGAGTAGACATTATGGACGATCATACCCTCGATTTCGAGTTGGTGCAGAATCTGAGTTAAACTGTACCGTGAGATACCGCGTATTTGGCTTAGAAGTTCAGCATATCGTCTTGGACGACCATCGCGCAGCAAATAAGCAACCAGTACGACCCAACGACTCGCCAACTGCGATTGATTCATATTTTTAACTGCAAACATATTATTGAGTTCCGTAAAGTATCGGACTTACTTTTTCGTGTCTGCTTATGAAATGGATTTTACATCTTTATAGTGAAATTTCAAACAACTTGCTAAGGCACTTCGCACAAATTCATAAATCACTCAGGGCGCTGTGGGTTTATATGTCCGCTACACATCTGCCACTCACTTTTTACAACCTTCTGATGACACAAGTCATGCAATTGGATGGGGCATCTTTAGTAAGGGCGTTAAGTTTTATGACTTGGCACAGGCGGCCAAAGGGAATTGGCCTTTGACATTCCACGAGATTGTCTTTATTTTGACTATGTGGCGCTTGGGCGTCAGATGAAAACAAACCACTACAGCCGCTATCCCTTATTCGCATCAACAACTCAGCAACTATTGATGCCAATCTTGATGAGTGGAAAGTCATAAATCTCATCAATTCAAATACATGTAAATCTCACGTTAATCGGGTGGTATCTCCACCTCCTCAAAGGAAAATAACCACTATGCTTAAACTCGAACGCCATCCTGCTAGTCCGCTGCTTTATCCGAATCCGCTTCACGAATGGGAGGCGAAAAATGTGTTCAATGCAGCAGTGACTCAGCATAACGGCCTGTTTCACATGCACTTCCGCGCACAAGGCAATGATTATGTATCGCGGATTGGTTACGCTGTGAGTGTAGATGGCTTACATTGGAACCGGCTGGAACAACCTGTGTTTGCGCCTCATAATGGGCGTGAAGATTATCGTGGTGTAGAAGATCCGCGTGTAACGCCCTTAGACGGCATCTTTTATATGACATACACGGCCTATGGTGTTAATAGTTATTATCCGATGATTGCCCGCTCAGAAAATTTGATTACTTGGGAAGATGTCGGGCCGCTGGAACGTGCCGAAAACAAAGATCACATCTTGTTTCCAGAAAAAATTGGCGGACGGTATGTTATTTTGCATCGGCGTAACCGACATATCTGGATTGGGTTCAGCCATGACCTCCACAATTGGGATAATCATCAAGTTTTGATGCCTCCTCGCTCGGAAAATAGCTGGTGGGATGCCCTCAGTATTGGTGGCAATGGTTTACCCATTAAAACCGAATTCGGCTGGTTGCTTTTCTATCATGGCTATAGCAGCACCAGTGATTTGACTTATCGCCATTCGGTTGCGCTTCTTGATCTGGAAGACCCGACTAAGGTGATTCATCGTCCCATCGGCAACATTATGGAACCACAAGAAACGTGGGAACTCAAAGGCGATGTCAATAGGGTCATTTTTAGCTGCTCAAATAACGTTGTTGGCGACGAAGTTTGGTTTTACTATGCGGGTGGCGATCGATTAATCGGACTGGCGACTGCAAAATTGGCTGATGTAATCGACTACGCGAGACATGGCTAATCAACACACTCTAACAAAATAGTACAGTAGCAACTCTAAGAGACTCGCTAAAGGAACGAAACGGGCAAACCGGGGCTTTCCGTTTCTATTGATGGTTAACTGATGATGCTGAACGGCGGGATATCCCTATTAATTCTTGTGGATGCACCTAATTCCGGCATTATCAACACCCCAACAAAGTCTGCGAACAGCATCGAAGCATTGTTGAAAGGGTTGGATCAAAGTGGTGTTGAGGAAAACATTAGTACCGGTTATCCCGTTATCGAATTTCTGATTTGGGCAGGATTTGAGTAAAGAAAGCTCCGGCACTTGCTCAAAGGTCGATTCTTCCGAAATGGCGGATTGAGGTTGACTATTAACAAACAATATCGGCATGCAAACCGCCTTCCCGATTATAAAGCGATCGGCTTTCAACGTAGGTTTCGAGCTTTGCTTGCCAATAAAGCTGCTTATTGATCGGGCAACCTACCGTTGTAAATAAGCGGATGCTCTGGTCAACATAGCTGATACTCACCAAAGCGTAGGCTGCTGTGGGACCGCGAATGAGATTGGTTCGTGGAGGATCGCCCAATAGAAAATACAAATCGCCCAGCGTAAAGCGCGAATTGAATTTCACACTGCCGACACAGCACAATTCATTTGGCATATTCGAATGCTGCACATAACCGCGGGTGTTTCGATCCACAATCGCGGGACTTAAATCACTCCATGCCCACTGGATTGTTCCCGCGTTTTGGCGCAGTTCTGCTATCCACGAGTTGGCTTTCAAAATGCCAAACGCCTCATCCATTGTCGTCACACCGGGACGGATACCCATTGAGCAAGGCATGGGACAGCCATCGGGTAATAGCAGTTGGCGCAAGTCGCGGTCATCATAAGGTTGAAGGCGAATCAGTAGGAGTACAAGTGTAAAGAGAACAAGAGGTATCAAGGCAAGACGGAGGTGCAAATAGGTCATCGTTTGGCGCGTCCC
The DNA here is from genome assembly GCA_038251275.1 of Aggregatilineales bacterium. Classification (GTDB taxonomy): domain Bacteria; phylum Chloroflexota; class Anaerolineae; order Aggregatilineales; family Phototrophicaceae; genus CFX2. The sequence goes on along the minus strand of JBBSBM010000033.1, from coordinate 40,170 downwards.
ATGTGTACCAACTTAAGGAAATTAAACACCCAAAAGAACCTGTTTCCAAGTATACAAATAGGGGCTAACAGAGGTCTTGAAGTACCTTCAGTGTGCTTGTCCGGTTGTTAGCGTCATGGCTTTAGCCTGATGCGGCGCAAGCTGTAATGTTTATCAGCAACCAATACCTGCGCCAGCTCATGGTTCTGACCATAATCATTCTTAGGTTGCTGCCTATAGGTCATCACTTGGCATGTCCACACATTCATTGTCATAAGCTTTTTTAGCCACAATAGGGATAATTGAGCACTTCTTTAAGTGATGATGTCAAAAAATTGGTTCGCAGCACAGCGTCATATTCAATATCTGCAATCGGTTGCTGTAAAAACTGGCTCAGGCTGAGTGGACAGTTTGAAATGGTGAGTATGCTGATTTGGTCAGCATCATATTGATGCGACACAATCAAAATCGCTTGGCTTGGGCTTGTATTTAATGACATAAGTGTCGGTTGGCTGAGGCGAGATGGCTTTCCCATCGTGAAATAAATATCCCCTAAAGTAATGTCATTTCGTAAAAGAAATCTGATTTGTGCGACCTTTGGCGGTTTCGTATATTGAAAGGTCACCCCGACTCCTTCACTGGCAACGAAGACATCTGGTTGATTTCCATTCCACTTCAATAACAGTGGATACGTAATATCCTCACTCTTTAATTTTGAGGGTTCGATTTTTAACCAGTTGCTTGCCTTCAATAACGCTATCGCTTCATCTCGCGTCGTCACACCCGGACGAATACCCATGAAGCACGGTGCGGCACAGTCATCCGCTAACATCAATTGGCGCAGTCCATGGTCATCATAAGGTTGGGCATGGATCAACAGCAGCACGGCAGTAAATACCACAAATGGTATGAGCATGAGTCGTAAATAAAAACGTGACATTGAGTTTTACAAGCCACACATCAGGTTACTGATGCGACGAATACTATGCATAAAAGTGGCACGGTCAATCCGGCGAATCGTGCCAAGCGATAGGCCATTAAAATCATTCGTGGTGGTTACTTGTGCGGAGGTGTGCCATAGATCAGCCGTAAAAGGGCATCTAGGGCTGCCGCTGACCCAAAAACCGTCTGCTTGATATTCGAGTGAGATAATGGCGGTTATAGATTGGCTCGGTGTAATAATCATCCCTGAAAAAATAAACTCGGATGTGGAGGGCAGTCCCCTCGCCAGTACAATATCACCTAAACTTAAGCGCGGCGTGAATAGAATCCGTGTCACAACTTGGTTACTGGATAAGATCTCGCCGTTGACCGGAAAGTTGGGATTGGTGGGAGCGTTCCGCAAAAAGTCAGGGGCGTTTTTGTTCCATGTCCACCAGATTTGATAGGGGTTTTCGCTGTTGATAACTGTGACATCCGCAACCCACGCGTTTGCTCTTAATAACTTCACTGCCTCTTCTGCTGTTGTCACCCCCGGACGGATACCCAAGAAACACGGCGCGACACAACCATCCGGTAACAACAGTTGCCGTAAATCATGGTCATCATAAGCTTGGGAATGGATTAGCAGCAGCGCAGTAGTGAAGAGCAACAAAGGTATAAGAATGAGTCGCGCACAGAAGCGAGGCAAATGTAACGTATTGGTCACTAGAAACCACACACGCTTTGACTCGTTTCGCGAAGCGAGGATCGCAGTTTTAAGTCAGGTATTGCCAGAACAGAGACTGTTCGCACCGCAGTAGAAGGGTCAACATCGGTTACGTTAAAATGTATGGGCATGTGCCAAAGATTTGCGTAGTAAGGGCATGACTGCCTACCTGTTGCCCACAAATGATGCTTTAGATACCACAGTTCAACAAGCACTGGAATATCAGGAGCAGGCGGTATCACAAGGGGTACTCCTAAAACGATTGCGTCTTGATCCGGTGTACCGAGAACAAGAGGAATATCACCCATCTCCAGTGTTGTGTCAAAGCTGACGAATCCAACTTTATCACCAAGCGTAGCCGAGATCTGACCGTCGGAAGATCGTCCGCCTTTTTTCAGAAAATTCGGAGCGTTTTCGTTCCATAACCACCAAATTTGAGAGGGGCGCTGTTCATTCGATAAAGGGATGACTTGGCTAATCCAAGTGTTTTTCCTCAAAATCTGTACGGCTTCAAGCATGGTTGTTATACCCGGTTGAATGCCCATAATACAAGGTGCTGAACAGTCATCGGGCATTACCCAAGTTTTGAGGTTGTGATCATCATAGGGTTGAGTATGGACGAGCAGCAGCAGAGCAGTGAAGATGCTCACAGGTATTAGAATAAAGCGCAAATAAAAACGAGTCATGATTATTGAAAAGCGCAGGTATTTTTTAATTCAGCGAGTGAATCACGCTCTGGAAATGTGTTCGGGTTTGATGGCAGTGTGTAAGTCAATATCACCGGACGACGCAAAGGTTCCATCGGCCTACAGGGTTGCCAGCTTTGAATCATTAACCCCGTCTGACCATAAAAAGCGGTATATAAAGAAAACTCACGCTTCCGATCTGCTGTTCGGTCGATGATTTCTTGATCAGGCAAACCCAATAACAGGCGAGTGTCACCCAATTGTAAACTCCCATAAACCATAATTTGCACCACCTTTTTTTGCGTCGCCCAAATTTCCCCTTCCATATTGCCATTAATCCAATCTGGCTTTTGGTCATTCCACGTCCATGAAATATAACCACTGACGTTATTGATGGTTCGGTTATCCACCTGACTCACCCATTCGCTTGCTTGTAACAACGTCACCGCATCTTCAACACTAGTCACCCCCGGTTGAATGCCAGCGAAACAGGCCGCACTACAACCTTTTAGAACGAACACCTGTTGTTTAGTGTATTGATCGGGTTGCGCGTGTATCAGCAAAACGACAACCGAAAATAGGCTTAAGACCAGTAAGGTTATGCGTATATGCCACCGGATCATGCTAACTTGCAGCTGCGCCGTTCGTGGGCATTTAGTACATCTCGCAAGTTGATATTGGGTGTGGTTAGTGAGGTAGTCGTGGTTTGGACAGGAACGCGCTTGCTCATTTGGATATGCAGCGGTTGCAGCCACAAATCGGACAGATAAGGACAAGCGCGTACTTGCATTTGCAAATTGAACTCTACATTGGTGTATGTGTAACCCCATTCAATGAGCCAAGGCTCGCCGTCACGAATGGGCATGAAAACCATAACTGATGGATCACCTCGAAGGCGATAAAAAGCAGCATAAGGAATAAGTGTATCAAATGCAATACTTTCGACCTTATGATTACGAATATTGATGTTCCCATCAGGACGCTGCGGGTTTGCAGGCAATAATCTTGGACGATTGTCAGTCCAATCCCATTGGATATGGTCGAGATCATCAAACTTGCTAGAAGAAGGATCGAGTGGAATCAGCCGTACACTATTCGGATCAATCCACGAACTGGCTTTCAAAAGATTCAGTGCTTCTTCGTCGGATGTTATCCCTAAATGGATACCCATAAAGCAAGTGGCTTCACAATTTGCGGGCAGGATTTCCGTTGTTGAACGGTTATCCTCTGGTTGAGCGCGGATGAGAAGCAAGATAACACTCATCAGCACACTGATAATGATTATGAGACGACTGATAATGGAGGTCATATTTCTTTACGGCGACGACAGGCCATGGCAATCTGATGTTTAGCGTTATTAAGACTGGTCATATTACGGGTAGTGCTGGCGATAAAGGGCGGAGTCGCACCTAAAATAAGCTGTGTTGGCTGGTTCCAAAAACTGTGACAGTTGACGATGGCGTTCAATACATAGCCTTTGCCAACGTAGTACAGATCAACATGATATGTGGTGTAAGGCGTGGTTTGTCGCATGGCAACCCGCTGTGTATCCGTAGGATCAAGTTGCAGCAGTAAATCACCCAATTGAATATGGGTGTACAAACGAATGGATGAAATTTCGTCGCGGTCATAAAAGAGCGCTGGAATTTGTGAAGCATCCATTAAGCCTGACTGTTTTTCATTCCAAAACCATGCAATTGTTTCGAGTGATTCGCTGATGCCGACACGCGAAATTAAATCAGTCGAGCGCAATTGCCTCAGCGCGTCCTTCGGCGTAGTGATGCCCGGTTGAATGCCCATGAAACAGGGTGCTGAACAGCTATCTGGCAGCAAAAATGCCCGAACATCATGCTTGTCATACGATTGGACGCGAATAAAGAACAGCGCAGCGCTCAAGAAAATAAAGGGGAGTAAAGCCAAACGAAGAGTTAGGCGGAACATTCAGTATGTTGAATAAGATACGCCAAATTGTTGATGTTTGAATAATATTTATTATAACGCGCCTTTGCCAAACACCAAAACCTCATCGCATACGTACGAACATAAATTCTGTTATAATGGGGGTATCTATAGTCATCAGGAGGCAGCAGATGAGCGACCAGACACCACAAGCCTATTACGCCAGCCAAAGCGCTATTACTGATCCGGCGCAATACACCTATCTATATGAAGAAGTTCCGCGTGACATAGAAGGAATTAGCAAAACCGTACAGGGATTGGTGCTGCATTACTTTGGCGACAAATGGCAATACAACTATCCACCGGAGCGCATGGGCGAGATCAATACGCGCTATGTTCCAGCAATGATTGAACGTCTGCTAGAGTTGGATGCCCGTCCGCTTGGCGAACCGCGCACGCCGGATACCCGTATCATTGGCTGCTGTCGGGATTTTACTGCACTGGCGGTGTCGATGCTGCGTCAGGCTGGTGTCCCAGCACGTTCACGGCATGGTTTCGCTGATTATTTTGAAGCCGGTTATTACATGGATCATGTGGTGGTGGAATTTTGGAACGGCACCGCTTGGCAGCTTTTCGACAGCCAAATTGACCAGCAGTATTTCAACCTGCCTGTACATGATGTCCCTCGTGACCGTTTCATCGTGGGCGGGCAAGCATGGCAAATGTGCCGTGCAGGCAAGGCTGATCCTGAATTGTTTGGCTTAGGCTCGGTCGTTCCACTTAAAGGTTGGGCATTTATCCGCAGTCGTATGATGCAAGATTTGGCGGCATTAAATAAAACCGAGATGTTGTGCTGGGAAGAATGGACATTCGATGGCCCGCAGGAGCAGTTGAGCGAATCTGATTTAGCGCTTCTGGATCACGTCGCCGAAGTCACACAGCAAGGCGATGCAGGCTTCGCGGAAGTCCGCCGCTTATTCACCGAGGAAGACCGTCTGCGTATGCCTAAAGTCTTCAATAACTTTAGCCCCGCTCATAAGCCCGAAGAACTCCCCTTACCCATGAGCTTGGCCTAAATCAAAATTTTCTTGTAGGGGCGGGATTTTTCCCGCCCGGTATTTCCCGTGTTTTTCAAATATGTCGTCAAATGACGGCGACTTATTTCAACTCATAACTGAACGGAAACAACGCAACAGGAACCAGCTTAAAATGCTGCTTTGCGAACGGTAGGCCAACAATGGTAATCGCCAGCACCAATCCACCGACGATGTGCGCCAGTGCGATTCCCCAACCAAAAATCAACAGCCAAAGCACATTGAAAACCGTAGCGAGGCAGCCCTGCCCGCCTGACGTCGGAACCACTGTTTTCCCAAACGGGGTCAGTACCGCGAACGCCATCCGCAGCGAAACCAACCCGAATGGGATGCCCACAATCGTCAGGCAAAGCGTCAGTCCGCCGACGAAGTAACCGATTGCCGCAGGTAAACCGCCAAAAATCAGCCATATGATATTGCCAATTAGACTCATGATTGCCCCTTATTCATTGTGATTTGATAACTTATCACGAAAAGTTCATTTGTGGAATTATCGTGTTGCACGTCTCTGGTAATATACGTTTAAACTCAATCACAGTTGCAAAAGGCAAAATCTCATGACAGACGGACGCACCCGCAAAAATATACGCCCCGGCATCGCGGTCTCGATTGTCCTCAAACAAGACCAGCGCACCGGCAAACTGACGCAGGGTATCGTCAAAGATATTCTCACCAACTCGGCTAATCATCCACACGGCATCAAAGTCTGCCTAACCGATGGGCAAGTTGGTCGTGTGCAACAAATAGAGGAATAGATTTTAGCTTCAATAAACAGTCAAATAAATCAGGGTCTTGTATCCTGATGAAGTGTCCAATAGATTGTTCCCACGGCGAGGACAAGAAGTCCGATTAATAGCAATATATCCTCGGCACTTACGATCACGTGAACAAATATTGAGGTAATTACCCCGCAAAAAGCAGTAGGGACAAAGAATGCATATGCATAACCCCAAACCTTAACATGCTCACGCATTCGAAACAGCAGCGGATCACGACGCACATGTGTCGCGACATACTCGGCATAAGCATCAGAATCTACTGTCGTATCCGCTTGGATCAGTTCGCCATCTTCACCGACGACAGGTGAATTTTCAGATTGGGATTGATCAGACATGAGACACATTCCTTGAGATCAGACTATTTCCAGTATAGTCCTGACCGAAGCAATAACACCCTACAAATTTAGGGTGATTAATGTCTCATACCCAGCATCTGGTTTTTGTAGGGGCGAGGATTTATCTCGCCCCCGCTGACCAACCGAGAAATACGCGCTTTTTGGGAGCGCCTTCAGTGCGCTTGTCCGGCTGTTAGCATGACGGCTTTAGCCTCATGCGGCGCAAACCATAATGCTTGTGAATACCGGACAACGCTATTTAGGGGTAAGGTTTCCCTAAAAACTTATCTACATCCCCAACGCGCGCGCATCCTGTAACAGCATATCAATCACGCGCATATTGGCGACCCCATCTTGACCTGCAAAACGTGGCGGACGATTATTTAAGAGTGCGTCCGCAAAATCTTCCGCCATCAAGGTGTAATGGTTGACAGCCGGCATCTTAATTTCTTCGTATTGGTCACCGCGCCAGATGCGGATAATCGGCTCTTCATTGGGTTGAACCGTGAAACCCTTCTCAACCTGAATGCGTCCTTCTGTGCCGCGCAGTTCATAGGTATGCAAATGCTGCACGCGCAGTCCACAGTCGAAGTGTCCCAGCACGCCCGACGGAAATTGCAGCAGCCCGACCAGTCGTTCATCCACACCGGTTTTCGCGCCGAAGTCCGCAATCGCTTTGGCGGCGATGGGTTCTTCGCCGGTCATAAAGCGCATGGCGTTGATGCAGTAGCAGCCTACATCCATCAACCCGCCGCCTGCCAGTTCTTTGCTCAGCCGGATGTTTGACTCGTCGGCAATCTTGAAGGTGAAAGTCGCGCTCATGGTATTAAACGTACCAATCGCGCCGCTGCCCACCAACTCTTTGACCTTCACCGCCTGCGGATGAAAACGGTACATAAAGCCTTCCGCGAACGGCACACCGCGAGTGGTGAAGGCATCCACCATTTTCTGCGCTTCAGCGGTGAAACTCGCCAGCGGTTTCTCGCACAGCACCGGCTTACCCGCTTCGGCGCACATAATGCTCCACTTGGCATGTTGGCTGTTGGGCAGCGGATTATAAATCGCGTCAATCTCAGGATCAGCGATCAATTCCTCATAGCTGCCATAGGCTTTTGGGATACCCAGTTCACTGGCATAGGCTTTGGCTTTCTCCAGATCGCGACTGGCAATAGCCGTCACTTCACCATTGTTGGCTAGCTTCATAGCTGGAATAACACGCTTCCGACCAATACCAGCCGTACTGAGGATGCCCCAGCGAATTTTTGATGTCATGCTTATATTTCCCTTTATGGATGAATCTTATTAAAAATGGGTTCGTTACCTAATGATTTGTTTTAAAACGACCAACTAACAACTGAGTGATCTTTCGAAAGTTGTGAGCCAATAGACCGCCGTATGGGTAGGATTCCCTCCATCGCTTGCGGGGGAGGGTTAGGGTGGGGGTTGGCTTTTTACTTTCCAGAACCTACTTGTTAACTTGATCCTGTCGACTGATTATATACGTCACCCGTAAATCTGCTATAATCGCTACTAGCACATGTGTTCATAAACATCAGAAATTTGCGGTAGGAAATTCATGGCGAAAACACGTACCAAATTCGTTTGCTCCAACTGTGGCTATCAATCGCCCAAAGGCTTTGGGCGCTGCCCCAACTGCGGCGAATTCAACACCATGAAAGAGTCGGTTGAGGAGGTTGCCAGCTCTAAAGCAGGCAAGGCTACGCGCCAACCCCCCGGCACACTCCGAACCGCCCCCCAGCGCTTAAGTGAAATCAGCGCCGATGTGGGCGAACGACTTTTCGTGCCTGTCGAAGAATTCAACCGTGTCTTGGGTGGTGGTATTGTTCCCGGCAGCATTATTCTGCTTGGTGGCGAACCGGGTATCGGTAAAAGTAGTTTGCTGCTTCAAGTATGCGGATTGATCGCTGAAAATGTCGGCACAGTCTTGTACGTCAGCGGTGAAGAGTCGGCACGCCAGATTAAGATGCGGGCGGATCGTTTTAACGTCAAGTCCGAGGATTTGTTTCTGTTCTCTGAAACCAACCTCGCCCATATCTTCGAATATGTCCAGCAAATCAACCCGACCGTTTTAGTCATCGACTCAATTCAAACCGTCTACACCGAGGAAAGTGAATCTTCACCCGGCAGTGTGTCACAGGTACGCGAATGCGCCAGCCGCTTGCAGCACCTTGCCAAATCCAGCGGCATCAGCGTGTTTTTGATCGGTCATGTCACCAAAGAAGGCAGCATCGCCGGTCCGCGTATGCTGGAACACATTGTCGATACGGTGCTGTATTTGGAAGGCGACCCGTTCCAATCCTATCGCTTGCTGCGGAGCGTGAAAAACCGTTTCGGTGCGACCAACGAAGTCGGCGTATTCGAGATGGCAGGCGACGGCATGACCGAAGTGTCAAACCCCTCTGAGGCCTTTCTCGCCGAACGGGTGATTAATGCCCCCGGTTCAGCCATCGCCGTGACGATGGAAGGCACGCGTCCGCTGCTGGTGGAAGTCCAGGCGCTGACCAGCCTAACCTCCTTTGGTAACCCGCGCCGTACACCCAACGGCGTCGACATCAACCGTTTGCTGCTGATTAGCGCGGTGCTTACCAAGCGCATTGGCCTCAAGTTGCACGAGCAGGATATTTTCATCAACGTCATCGGCGGCATGAAGGTCAGCGAACCCGCCACCGATCTAGCAATGGCGATTGCGATTGCCTCCAGTTATGTCGATAAAGCTGTACCTGCTGATTTGGTCATCATCGGCGAAGTCGGCTTGAGTGGTGAACTCCGCGCAGTTGGTCAACTTCCCGCACGCTTAAACGAAGCCGCCAAACTCGGTTTCAAACGCGCACTCGTTCCCAAATCCCGCCGCGCAATGGATGGCATCCCACCCACCCTCAAACTCATCGAAGTCCGCAACCTCGCTGAAGCCCTCGCCGTCGGCGTGGAGGACAAGAAGTGACGAAGTATTCTCTCACCGAACGACAAAAGGATATGCTTCGTTCGATTGCACCAAGTTTAGAGGATGGGACAATTTCAGGGCATTGGATTTATCGTATCGGAGGTGGACATATTGAGATGATATTAAGCATCGGGGGTCATGATATTGAAAACCCCGATCAATCCATTGAATGGAAAGATGTATCTCTTGGGGATTTCAATACGTTTGCGGATTTCGGTTTAATCCGATGGGAAAATAATGGATCACAAGGCACTGTCTATCCATATGTCCAAAAAATTATCGATGCTGTAAAAAGCAACTTTGGTGAGAGTGAGCAATCAAGTTCTACTAGCACAAGAAACTCTTTAACTTTCGCCCCAATTTGGGATACACCTATCGATATAAGTCAATTTAAAGCTGATATTTTTGTAATGATGCCTTTTAAGTCTGAAATGAAGCATCTTTATGAAACTTGTATGAAACCCGCTGCGCAATCTCTCAACATGTCAATCAATCGTGGCGATGATTTCTTCACAAAGCATCCAATCGTTAAGGATATTTGGTCGGCAATTTATCACTGCCGCATGGTCATTGCAGATTGCACAGGTAAAAACGCTAACGTATTTTATGAATTAGGTATGACACATACGGTAGGCAAACCAGTCATATTGATTGCCCAAAATACCAGCGATATTCCCTTTGATATTCAGGGACATCGTTACATTATTTATACCGATATGCCAGAAGGGCTAACTAAGCTGACTAACGATCTCATCCTGAAAATTCCTAAAGCATTAGAGACATAAATAATTTTGTGACAGAATTTGAAGCCGCTTTAGCAGGCTTGTCCCTCGTTAGCGTCACGGCTTTAGCCTGATGCGGCGCAAACTGCGACCTAATTGACTACCAGATAACCCTAAGTTATCCTCACGGGAGACGAAACATAATGCTGCTACAAAACAAAAACGCGGTGATTTACGGTGCAGGTGGAGCAGTAGGTAGCGCAGTGGCAAAGGCGTTTGCCCGTGAAGGAGCGAAGGTTTTTCTCGTCGGTCGAACGCTCGAATCACTGGATAAAGTAGCCCAACCCATCACTAATGCTGGCGGCACAGCCCACACCGCCTCAGTCGATGCACATACCTATTTTGATACTGGGCGGATTCGGAGCCAGTAAAGTGCAAAACTATGTCTTATGGGCGTATTTGGGACAGATGCCAACCGATCTACTGTGAACACCAATTGGGTACGTGGCAATTGACCAGACAAAACACGGCGGGGAATAGTAGCACTGTAAACCCGAGTTGTTGGATCCGTGGAAGTAAAGGTCAACGGAATATATTGTCCATTTACCGAAAGTTTTAAAGTATCAAGAATTTCCCTATCCGATGAAGTTTCCACCTTAAAATCGACTGACAAATCGATGCTATCGCTCAAATCGATGTCAATTGTGCTTATAGTACTGAATGACCAGCGATAGAAGTCACCCATAGTATTGACTTCGAGATGTTGCCAACCAAACCCAATATCATCAATATCGGGCAAATCAAAGGTAGAACGTGGCTCAATCGGTTTTTCTTGGTAACAAGATAGTGCAGGGTCACAGGAAAAAAGCGTATGGGCACGATAAGGCAGCATAGTGCCAACAATACGCCCTTGTGGATTGTAACCGCTGATTTTGAATACTGTGGCGGCCTCTTCCGAATCCAACAACTTTAGTTGTCCGTCATGTTCATAGGTAAACAACAGCAGGCGATCATAGGGCACCGTTAAGTCATCAGTGATCCCTAAATACACACCAGAATAATAAAGATAATTTTTTATATGCAGTGCATCTGTCCCAAACTGACAACTTGTAGCCAACACCGCGCTGTCTTCTGGTGGACAATACTGTGCGTCGATAGCTCTATCCTTATATATATAATGTACGGCCATCGGAAAAACCGTATTGTAGGCGAATATATTAGGATTATAAATACCCCTGTAAGTAGTGTTATCTACAATAAGGATGAATGTTTCAGGCTTAATCTGGGGAGCCTGTCTCACAATTTGTTGTAAAAGACTTTGCTGTATTAAAGAAAAATTGACGTATTTCTGATGCATTTGGAAGGCGTTCAACAATGCAAATCCAACAAATGGTAAAGCCAATAGTAAAAAGGTGATCTCTTGGTAGCGAGCAAAAAGACGACTGATGAAATATAACCCTAGTCCCAGAGCAACTGCTGAACCGAGGGTTGCTAGATAATAAATACGGAACTCTTGGAAACGATAAGTCGGGAGGGGAAGATAAACGGCCATACCTATAGGAAATAACAACAGCCCCGCCATAAATAACAAGGAAAAGCGCCAGCGTGGGATAATCAGCGAGCGTTTTTCATGATGTTGTTGGTGTAAAAAATAACCGCCCACGCCTACTGTTACAACCAATCCCGACAGCAAGTATGGACCATATTGTGACACATAGCTCAACTTTTCAAATGCATGCGTCCAACCGGAAAATTGTCGTTGAGAGCTCCACAACAGCGCATTAAACATTCCCTTAAAATTATCGGCGGTAAAAGTTGTCGCGCTAATGATTGATCCTTCATAAGTGGGCATGCTTGACTGCGAATTTGCCCAGAATGTATAAAGTCCAACAAACACCAGCGTCGCATACCAGCACCCTGCACCAAGCAGGAAATCCCGATTTGGACGACCAAAGTAGAGTAAGCTCAGTGGTGTTATCACGGCAGCGACTAGCGCTACTTTGTACTGGAATAAACTAACAATAAGGAACAAAGATGCGCCAAATAAGGCCATCCACCTTATAGATCCACTCTGCTTCCTAAATTGGATAAGCAAATAGACTGACAATAGGTAACACAGTACCGCATTGTGAATGTGTATAGTGCGTAAAGAGAATGGCCCAATATCCGCCGGATAAATGATAAACAATAAGCCTACGATAAAGGCCAAAAGCTTGTGGTTCGGCAGAAATTGCAGCACCAACCAATAAACGACGACCATTTTCCCAAAAAAGAACAGCATCTGGAAAATGTTATAGTAAAGGTACGAGTCGGGATCGAGCGCGTAAGATGCAGCGAAAAAGAACATTTGCAATGGGCGACTGCTATCAAGTGCTAACGTTGTCCATGTAGGTGTAATGAAAAAAGGAGGATGTTCCGTTTCAGAAATGTCGTTAAGGATCCACTCTTCATACGAGCCGTTAATTTTGAAACCAAAAGGGATCCAAAGTAACAGTGCAAGTATAAACATACCGATGTATGGGAATAAAGACATCCAAAATCGCGATGCGCGGATTGATTTCTCAATCTGTTCGGTACGAACTTCAGCAATCATTTATTCTCCACGGGATCTCAATGCCAATTTTCTCGAAAAATGAATTTAACGCGAGAATATTGACAACGCTATTTTGTTGGGCATACGCTTTGAATTAAATCAGTACACTGAACCAAATTAAGATAAAAGTCGAGTAGGTTTTTTCATAGACCCAAATTATAAGTTAGTGGATCCGGTGACGTATAAGTCCCAAAATGGACAACCTATAAATCGATTGGTTTCCGTAATTTAATCGAGCTAAGAATCTTCAATATCCAAACAAAAAGAAGCGACTAAGCGCTCCTAGACCAGCGCTTGATACTTTGGCACTGGCGGCAAGGCGGGCGCAGCCGGTCGAGCAGCTTCCCGCTTCTGATTGTTGGGAATATTTACAACTTCCATATGAATTACAATTAAGTGTTTACAGAATTGTAATTGAAATTAGAAAGAGGTGCAAAAGAAAAGGTGAAGTTTATTACTCCACCTCTTGTGTCTACAACTGCTTATCGACCGGCTGATTACGCGACTGGACGCGCGGTTCGAGGCGATCCAGCAGCGAACGGTAAAAATAGTGGCGTTCACGCAGGCGCACAAACCGGCTGATGTGTTGGCTGGCCTGCACCCGAATGCGATCACCCGGCTCGACCACACCCATGTCAATGCCATCCACCGTCAGCACAATTTCTGACGAATTATCCATTGCCGCAACCACTTCAACCATCGCGCCTTCGGACAGCACAATCGGACGTTCCATGCTCAGATGAGGCGCAACCGGCACAATCAGAATGTTCCGCAGTTCGGGCGGCAAAATCGGCCCGCCGCAGGCCAGCGCATAAGCCGTCGATCCGGTAGCGGTGGCGATAATCAGCGCGTCGGCGTTGTAAGTCGTCGCCCAATCGCTGTCAATATAGGTTTCGAGGCGGATGGTTCGCGGGACAATGCCCCGACTAATCACAATGTCGTTGAGCGCTTCACCGGTCGCCACTACGGTATCACCGCGCAGGTGGCGTGCCTGCACCATCATACGTTCTTCGATCCAACCTTCGCCTGCCAACACCCGCGTTAAAGTCGCTTCCCATGAGTCCGGGCCGGGAATTTCGGTCAAGAATCCCAACTGCCCCATATTGATCCCCAGCACAGGCACACGTTGTGGGGCGCACACCCGTGCCGCCCGCAGCATCGCACCATCGCCGCCAATCGCCACCACCAAATCGCAGCCTTGGATACGTCCGGCAACATCACTTTCTTCCCAGCGCGTGTATATCCAATTGTCGATGTTTTGTGTTTGCAAATACTCCGCGATTTGTGCAGCTACAGGAAAAGTCTGAGGGCGTAACGGATGTGCCAGCACGCCGACCCGCTCATAGATGATTGCCAATATGCTACTCCTGCCTATTGTTTGGGATACAGGCCATTATAGTCTATGCCTGAGTGAGCGGCTATGATGGTCAAAGTTAAAGGAACACCGCAGCAAAACACCCCTATAATGAAAACAACATAGTGTTCAATTGAGGTGATGTCGATGCCGATTCAGGTGGTATGGGACGACCAGACAAAAACCACGCTTCGCCAAATCTACAGCGGCAAACTCACGTTGGAAGATTACATTACAGCGACCGATACGCTTGAGCAAATGGCAAAAGAAGTTCCCTACACCGTGCACAGCCTCATGGATCGCACCAATGTGGCATCCGCACCGGGGGTTGTGCTGCCTGCCATGCGCTATGCCAACAATCATGTCCCGCCGAATTTAGGCATTCGAGTCGTCATTAAAGGCGATATGTTCACGCGGGTGATTGTCGATATTGGTCGACGTATGGCGCCGCGCTTGATACATGACATCTATTTTGTCGATTCACTGGAAGCCGGGCGCGCCATCGTCGCCAAACATATTCAGAAGGCCTATTCCTAACCCTACGCGGGATGGCGGAAGGAAGCCAGCAGCACTAACTTGCCTAAGCGCAGTTCATCCCCATGCCGCAGGACGCGCACTTCTTTGGGCATCATACGCTGCCCGTTAATAAATGAACCATTGGCGCTGCCCAAATCTGCGACCAACACCGCTTCGTGTTCAGCGTCAAACTTAATCGAGAGATGCAAACGGGAAACACCGAGATCGCTGGCTTGCCGGTTGGTCAGGTCAATGTCAGGTGATAAGACGCTGCCTTTGGTGCTGCGCCCGATGATGATTTCGTGATCGGATTTTTGGGGGCGCGCCTCATAATTTTCGGTCGACCCACGCACACGCAGCACCAGCACAGAATCAGATCCAAAGTGTTCACTGTCCAGCGGCGTACTGGTGGGTTCGCTCAAGACGCGCGTATCATATGCGCCTTTGACCGGCTCTAGCAGTTGCCCACACGAATAGCAGAAAACTTCGTGGCGCTGATTGGTTTTGCCGCAGTGCAAGCAGTTCACCCACACCACATCATCCGTTGCGGACGCGGCAGGTGGTGGAGCAAAGTTCGGGATCGCCGGCGCGACGGTTACGGCAGGCTCGAAATTTGAGCCATTAGTCGCTGCATCTGTTCCATTCGACGGTGAGCCAATCGGTTTGATCGAGTTGATTTTCTGTGGACGGGGTGCGGTTGCAGGCTGTGCAGGCGTTTCCGGCACATTGGTGTTAATCGGTGATGCTGAAGTGGGAGATGCCGAAGCTGATGTTCCAGTCAATTCCGACTCGCGGGTTCGCATCAAGCTTGCTAGCGCTTCCCGGTCGGCTTTGCTTAGCACTTCAATATGGTAACGCAAGACATTTAATGCTGCTTTCGCGTCCAGCCCGTTATCGCGCATCCGCGAATATTCGGCGAAAATTTCCTTAGTCTGCCTCACAGCTTTGTCTCCAGATTATTTCAAACATTACAATGTATATACTATTTTGAACGATGTCGCCACTGCGGTCAATACAGCGAGTATGAAAATTAGGTTTGTATGTAACCCTTTGTCCTCGCAATACATGATATGATATGCTGAACAATCGGTAGGATTATCCTACACGTAAAGAATAATACAATCACCTATCAGCCACATCAACAAGCAGGCAGAACTTATGACTAAACACACCCGTTTTATTTTTGCCACGATATTGGCGCTCATTGTTTTTGGTTTGACCGCAGTGCCAATTTATGCCCAAAATCCTACGCCCACGCCGATCCCTCTCGGACCTACCCTGACTACCCTGCGTTCGCGTAATGTGTTAGTTTGTGGCATCAACCAAGACCAGATTGGGTTGGGGTATCTTGATCCCAATTCGGGTGATGTGGTCGGTCTACAGGTAGATTTGTGCCGTGCCTTAGCGGCAGCGGTCTTCGGTGATCCGGCGGCAGTACAGTTCCCGCCTTATTCCAGCACTGAGGCAGCAAGCAAAGCCCTCAAATCCGGCGAGGTTGATTTACTGATTCAAAATACACCATGGACGTTGAGCATTGATACCAGTGGTTTTGAATTTGGCCCGCCGATTTTCTACAGTGGCGAAGGCATCATGGTACGTGCCGATGGAGGCGCTAAAACATGGAGCGACCTGAACCGGAAAGCGATTTGTGTGGTTAAGAGCAGCATTGCTGAGTCAGAAATTGTGACCTATGCTGCCGAACAAAATATTACACTACAATTAATTTCCCCCTCCTTTGATACCTTACAAGATGCGTGGCAGGCTTTGCAAGAAGGTCGCTGCGATGCCTTAAGCGCTGAACGTTTGCAACTGCTCATCTTACAAAAACGCGCAACTGATCCACAGTCTTATTTGGTGTGGGATGGTGCAAATGATATTTATACCCACGAGCCTTATGCCCCTATGTTGAGAGGTAACGACGAGCAGTGGGCGAACATTGTGCGCTGGACGATGTTGGGCTTGGTTGAAGCCGAACAGCTAGGAATCACCAGCGAAACAATCGAGTCATTGGTGCGCCAGACTGACCCTAAAACCAATCAGCCGGAAATTGATGCTGACTATCTCGCAAGAGTAGGGCAACAACGGGCACGTTTCCTTGACGCACAATTTGGCATCGGCGCACAGCTCGGTATCGCACCGGACTTTATTCGTCCTGCAATTATCGCAGTGGGTAATTACGGTGAAATTTATGCGCGCCACTTCGGTGCAAATGCCGATTTACCGCTAACGCGCGGCCTGAATAATTTAGCTGTCAACGGTGGGCTGATGTATTCACCCGATTGGCGCTGAAACTTCATAATTCATAGGACGCATTTCGAAAAAGATCATCGGCTAGCTGTCCTTATTCGTGACGGCCTACGAGCCGTAACCTTAGCCGATGGTCACATCATCAGCAACCCGCTGCCTTGGCATCAGTGGCTGGCTTGTGCCATCCACTGAGCAGCAGCAAACGCATGTTGAGTATAAGGTAATGCGAACAGGCACATTTGAGGTACTGTATAAAACGCTGTTAGCCGATTTTGGGGATATTTATTTCCAATTGCGCCATAGCCTGTTAAGCGACCATTCAGAAAAATCAAATAAGGATCGGAAAGTCCACGTGGAATGAACGAGTCATGCATGATTTCGCAATTTTCCTCTTGGCGATACTGCTCGCGCATGGCATCAACCTCTTGGTAAACTGCTGGACAATCTTAAATATCCATTTCTCCCAACCGCCCGCCAACCCACGTGAACAATGCTGACACCGACTTTAGCCTTAGTAAAATTTCGATTATGAGACCAAAAATTGCATTATAAGCTGATTTTATGACCTTAGAGCAACGTGCTACATTCAACGCTTAATTCAACAAAAAGAGCCACCCTCGCTGATAAACCTTTTGAAAATTAATCGCTTAGATGTTTATGCGCCAGACTCTACACCCCAAGAGGCCGTCAGGATTTGTTTTTTAGCCTAATCAAGCGCGTCCTAGAAAATAATCTCAAAAGAGATTAAAGGATTTTAAGGAAATATGTAGGATTTTTCTCATGAAAGGTCTTTGCAATGTCACCTCAAATATGTTCAAGTAGTGTCCGTGTATAGTATACGTTTTGTACAATATTTAAGGAGATGGCGATGATATATCACAGGCTTAGGCGGTTAACTATTATTTTTGGGCTTGTAGTAGGTACGATGCTTGTCTTTCTCGTGCTTCCAGCACTCGCCGCAGAGCAGGTTTTGGCTACACGCTCAGCAGTCGGTAATCATTATGAGACACCTGTGGTTCTTGATTTGAACGGTGGACAGGTCATTAATATCACGGCCAATTGCAGTGACGCATCCGGCACAGGTATAGCCTATCTCCATTATGTGGAGGTAGGCGCAGTACCTACGGCGGAGCATCCCGAATATAACGACTCAATTTACTACCAGCGTTGGGACTGTTTAGCAGGTGTAAATGCCTCTTATACTGCACCAGTAGGGACACAATATCGTTTTATTTTCCACGTCCACACCAACGAATATGGTTGTGCGGATGCTGAAAGCTGCCCAACTCTGACGGGTATCAGTCACTTCAACTATTATCTCAAAGTAACCACCGATACCGAGAATCCACCTCCCCCTACCGTAACGGCTGAACCGACCGCACAAGTAACGGCTGATCCTAGCCAACCCGAAGCGACGGCCGAGCCTAACACTGATGCAACAGCAGAACCTACTCCCGTTCCACCCAGCAAGTCAACACCTACGCCTGCCGTCTTAAAACCGGAGCTCGCACGCGACTCACGGTTGAACTTCAAGACAGGTGATTTGACGGCTGTGGTATACCGCAATCGCGATCAACAGGGCTCACCGGCATTGGTAATTTATGCTGTGAACGCGCAAAGCCGGGGGTACTTCCTTTGTACAGTGACAAATGAGGATTTAGCAACGCAGGACGGAAATAACCCAACACAAAATACGCTCATTAAAACCTGTAACGATAATGTGAAAGTCTATGTCCTGACAACGGGTGAAATACAAGTCAATATTACGGAGCAGAATAAGGTGTTTGTGACGGTTTTTGACTCGCTTGCTGCGGATGTCATCCGACATTTACTGCTAGAAGCATAAGAGCGCAATCCGGTGGTTTTAAGGCTTATTTTGCAGTCCCTCGCTGCGCAGCAGTTTACCAGACGACACTTTTATCATCTGATGAATTTTCTTCCCGTAGGGAAGGCTCTCAGAGCCTTCCGTCATTCCCTTTCTGCGTAGCGTAGCGAGGGGATCGAAATAAAAAAGGCGCACCGTTTTGGTACGCCCTTTGCAAATCAATCCTACAAATACTTACGCGCCTGACGTAAACATCAGCACACCTTCTGCACCATTTACCATGTAGAAAATATGCAGTTGATTGCCAGCAATTTGGTAGCGTGTCGCCCCTTGTAACGCCGCAAAGTAAGCCGCTTCCTGATCCATAATCGCTTGGTCGCAAGCTTTTTGTGTCGAGATCAACGGACTGAAGGTCAGCGTATTGCTGTCATAAACGAAGTTGCCGGAATACTGGTTACAGCCCGCATCACCGCTCACACCTTGCTCTGTAAAGTCGATGTTGACAGGTGCATTGGGCAGTGCCGTAACAGTCGTCTCAGGCGCACCATAACTGGTGAGCGTCCATTGCACACCACCTAAACCACCCAGCGTCGGATCAGTATTGACCACAGGTGTACTGGTCAGCGATACCGCAGGCGCAGTCGCTTCAGCACTGCCCGCATTGAAAGTCAGCACACCCTCAGGATAGCTAATCTGCAACTGACCGTTGATGATCTGGTAGCCGGTTGCGCTTTGCAGCGCAGTCAAGTACGCCGTCTCTTGATCCATCATCCCTTGTTCACAGGCCACTTTAGTGGTGATAAGCGGGCTGAAACTGATGTTAGTGTTATCGTATTGGAATGTCCCTGAATATTGATTGCAACCGGCATTGCCAGCCACACCATCCGGTGCAAACACCGCAGTCACCGTTGAACCGGAGACAACCGCCACAGGTGCAGATTCGGCTCCAAAGCTCGACAGCACCCAATTGACACCTGCGAGGCCGCCAAGGTTTGCATCACCACCAATTACTGGCGTAGCCGTCACCGTTAGCGTAACCGTATTGCTGCCACTTGCATTAAACGTCAGCGCACCGTCACGGTAAATGATCCGCAGCACACCGTTGTTAATGTCATAGCTGGTCGCAGTCCGCAGGGCATCCAGATAAGCCGCTTCTTGCGCCATCACATCATCGGCGCAGGCCATAAGGGTGCTGCCAATGTCACTGAAAGTCAGCTTGTTAATATCGTACTGGAATTGACCGAAGTATGTATTGCAGCCCGCACTGCCACTGATACCACCTTGCGTGAATATCAGACTAATCGGTGTTTCAGGCAGCACGGGTATCGGCGCTTCATCAGAGCCATAGGTTGCCAACACCCAATTGTTATTGGTCAGGCCGCCGAAGGTTGGATCAGCAGGCACAACCGCTGGTGTTTGCTCTGCCGAAATATCGCTTCCGGGCGCAAAGGCGAATGACTGTATAATCGCGTCAAAAGTCGACAGCGACGGTGTGAAATCGGTCGCTTGAGCGTTGTTGAGCGTTGTCACACTTTGGATCAGATAATCGCTAAAACCAGCGTTAAAAGTATCCATATTGAAGTCGGCTGGAATGTCCGCAGGGAACAAAGCCGTGTTCAACTTGAAAATGGCCGAAACATAATGAATGCCGTCGATGCTGTACCCTTGGAAGGTATAGAAGAACTCGTTACCGAGAAACGGCGATACATCTTGACGATAAACCGTGATGTAGCTAATGCCCTTCACCGACGCTGTTTCCACATATTGCGCCCGTGCCCGAATCGCCTGTGACGCATTCGCAATCGGCATGAAAGGCAAGCTGCTGTCAGCCGCAGTTGATGCTGGCATCATAAACGTGTTGAGGTCGGTTTTAGCGCTCAACAGACTTTGCAGATTGTTGAACTGAGTTGTAGCGTCGGCATAATTGGCAAAGTCGGATGTGTTATACACACGGATTGCCAAAGGTGCTTCGTCAATGCTGGTTGCCGGAGGTGCGCCGGAAATGGCGAACTCCACATGCTTTACTTCCGGCCCACCGGGTTGTTGTAATCCGGGATCTTCGCCAGCCACTTCATCAATTGTGACGTGTCCCGTCATTGATGAATCGTAACTGAAGCTAAAACCGTTGTAAGCGAGGGTATTGGTTGCCGTTGATTGTGCCGCCACTGGCAGAACCACCACTGCCAGTACAGACAGCATGGCTGTTAACAATAGAGATCTTAATTTCATGGGTAAGCCTACCTTTCATACAATTGGGTAAAACGACGCAAGCCTAATCAAACGAGTCGTTTCTTGCAATTGGTGTTACATCTATGTTTACCCTACGCCCTTCACTTTGTCTATCGTCTTTGCGGCCTATAACCCACTAGCCCATACAGACCATTCAAGCCAATAGTCCGTAAGGGACTGCTACAGTAGCCAGTCTGATTATCAGACTTGGTTACATCGAAATTCCAGTATGTTGAATGTAAATATGCAAAGGGATCACAATGACGACAACCGAAACAACTAATAAAGTGAATGTTCTATATACTGCCGAAGCCACTGTAGAGGGTGGGCGTAAAGGCCATGCCAAAAGTTCAGATGGTCGCCTTCAGGTGGACTTCTCCTCACCGACCGAGTTGGGTGGTGACGGCGGCCCCGGCACCAATCCCGAACAATTATTTGCGGCGGGTTATGCAGCTTGCTTCCAAAATGCCATCATCGGCATCGCCCGTCGTGAAAAGCTCATTGCCGATGATTCTGTCGTCACGGCGCGGGTAGGGCTTGGTCAAATCGGCAACGGTCGCATGGGGCTGGAAGTCGAACTCATTATCAAGCTGCCTTCAATTACCGATAAAGCACAGGCCGAAAATCTGGTTGCTCAGGCACATGACCGCTGCCCCTATTCCAACGCCACGCGCGGTAATGTCAATGTGACTCTCACCCTCGCCTAACACCCAAAATCACTTGTGGAGATTTCTGCTCCCTACGCATTGATTTCCTCCCTCGCTTGCGGGGGAGGATTATGCTGGGGGTTTGCATTCGCTTCTCTCTGCGCCTCAGCGGTTAACTCTTGTTTTCAACTCTTCATCAGTTTCATGACCTGACGCACAAAGAACGGCACGCCCGCTGCCCATTCCGCTTGTTGATCCGCTTCAATGCCGTTAAAGATTCCCTGATAACTCACCGCTTGATGCAGCGCACCCAGAATCATGCCAATTGCACAGGCTTCTCGCAGCCGTTCTATCGGTTCGTAAGCTGTCCATTCCGCCAGATAGGCATCTTGCAACACAGAAGCTTTTTCCGGTTCATCAAGATTGATCAACGGTGTCAGATCAAAAAAGGGATGTGCGATACAAGCATCTGTCCAATCGAAGAAGCGTATCCGTTCACCTTGAAGCGCAATATTGCCGCCATGAAAATCACCATGCACCAGTGTATACGGCAGATGATAAGTGGCAAACACTCGACACAAGGCTTTCAATTGATCGCCGGATGCGTGCCATTCTGCGCGTTCATCCGCATTCAGCAGTTGGTAGCAGCCTTCATCGGTCAACAAACCGTCAATCTGGCTAACCAGCACATCCAACCGCCTATCCAAACATCCGACACCGAATAAAGTATCAATCTGTGAGGCGGTGGCGATTTGCAAACGGGCATAAGTCTTGATGACAGTTTCCATCGTTTGAGGTGAAGGTTTACTCTCGCGCAGTTCTGTTCCGATATCGGCGGTCAACATCCAACGCCGCGCCTCATCAATCGCCAGTGGTGCTTGAATCACATCGGGATACAATGCGCCCAATGCCGCCGTAAGTTTAGGCTCATGACCAAACAAGGGCAGCTTGACCGCCACTTTGAAATATACATTTCCTTGATTGGTTTCCGCCAGCAGCACTGCCGAAATCGCGCCGTTCTTGAAGGGTTCCGGCACTCTCAACACCTTATATCCCTTAGCGATTAAAGTCTCGCTCATCCACTTTGTGGCTTCGGCAAACCACCCCGATATAAACCAAGCCGATCGTTTACCAGATGGCACTTGGTTTAAACTGTCCAGCGCATTATCTAACGCTGGACGCATCCATTCCTCGGCTAAAACTACCGCATCCAAACCCGCGCGATCACTCCAACATGAACCTTCTGGTGGCTTCCAATCGGTTGTAAGAGTGTCCATCAGTAGTAGTGCATCCATAATCTGCGCTTCTTCATCCCGCTGCACCGCTAGTGTGCGTAATACCGCCATATTCGCACCCATCTCCGCCTGTATCCGGCGCGTCAGGAGATACAAATGCGTGAAATATCGATCTTGTGTGAAGCGCGGCAGTAGCCAATGTTCAGCCACAGGCAGCAAGAGAATCCGCTGCTGATCGTCAGGCACAACCAGTGAAATGTGATATACCCACTCAGCCACAATCGATGTCCTTGGGCTATCTTTTCTTTCACTTTATAATAAGTGATAATCGAATAACCCGCTAATCACCCTCTTAACCTCTTAGCGCTCTTTTTGATCATAGCACTATCACTTCTCTAACACACCATACAAGTTGTATGACTCCCTCCATCGCTTGCGGGGGAAGGTTGGGGTGGGGGTTCTGGATGCACTATTTTCATCTCTGGGTGTGATTGTGTTTCATCGTCGCTTGGAGGTTAAACTGTATTTCTCTGCATTTTCTCTGTGCCTCGGTGGTTAAACTGTATTTCTGCCTTCCGCGAACGCCCACACCAGATCGAGCAAACGCTGAGGCTGTTCAAACTGTGGCATATGCCCCGCTTCGGGAATGATCTTGAACTGTGCATTAGGTATTGCTTCGGCGTAAGCTCGACCAAAATCGGTATCCACAACCCCATCGCTCTCACCCCACACCACCAGCGCTGGAACCGTCACTCGCCCCAATCGACGGCGCAGCTTCGGGTCACTCATCTCGACGGAACGTCCGTAAACCGCTAGTGCTTTGAAGTTCGCTGCCCGCCCTGCGATTTGTTGCTGGGTTATCGTAGCAGGGTCAATCCGGAAAGCAGCCGGATTGTGATAGCTCAGGGCTGATAACTCGTCAGGAGTCAGCGGGAACACATCGGCAATCGGGTGACCCTCCACTTGGATGCCAGCAGCATCAACCAGTACAATACTGCTCAATCGCGAAGTATCGCGTACCGCCATTTCCGCCGCGATCCAACCGCCCATCGAAAAACCCACCACCATCACATCATGCAAATCAAGCCGTTGGAGCAGGTCGAGGTAAGCAATCGCCAGATCATCAACGCTGTTGAACCACTCCGGTCGTGGCTGACCACCAAATCCCGGATGAATCGGTGTAATGACCTGCCGTCGTTCGGATACCGCCGCAGCAAATCCCGCCACGCTAAATAGGCCGCCACCGCCGTGCAGCACCAGCACGGGCTTCCCACTCCCGCGCTCCTCAAATTGCACCGTCAAACCATCAGCAAAAATCTCTGTGCGTGTCTGAGTCGTAGCAGGTGATAATGTACTCATTCAATCCATCCTTTTGGATAATCCAATATAGGGAAACGATATATGTTGAGCGTCATAGGGTTTGATCAAAATGCGACATCAGGATGAATCAATTTTAAGACTCTGACTTCTGCCTTGTGAGGCGTGTCCCGGTGGGTCAGAGCATACTTTAGTATGCTTCCCACCGGAAAATGGAGCCGGACGGCTTTAGCCTCTGGCGGAAAAAACCATCGCTTCTTTTTGATCTAACCTGTTGATGCACTTTACAGAGCCGATGCCACTCGACTACACTGATATAAACATCATAATATAAATATACTTATATAAGCAAGCTGATATTGATATTTACTCATCTACTGTAGGGGGCACGGCTGTGCGCTCTCTGAACCCGTGAAATGCTAAGGAGATCACCACAATGACCGTCAAACTCGAAGACCTTGGGCTAGCCGTCAAACGCTTGCAAAACCGCCACCACCGCACGGCTGATAAGCGGCTTTCCGCGCTCGGCACGACCCTCGTACAATGGGATACCCTCCGCGCCATTAGCCAGCATCCAGATGCATCCTCACATCATCTGGCACAGGTCACCTTCCAGACCGATCAATCCTTTGGCACGTTGGCGGAACGCTTGGTGACGCGGGGATTAATTGACCGCGTTGCTGGTTCAGGCCGAGCGTTACGCCACAACCTCACACCTGCTGGGGAAGCACTGCTGCATGAAGGTCGCGCCGTGGTCAATGAGGTATTAACAGAGTCGTTTTCACCTCTGACACCTACCGAACGCGACACCTTATATGAGCTGCTAACACGACTGCTTCAATCCCCTGCGAAATAGGGCGAATGAACGACTTCCAAAGGTCGACAAAAACCTCAACAAACGATTTTCATACCATTTACGAACACTTTTAACAATTTTTCTCCCTCAAAATCGTTAGTAACTTGCTCGCGAAAGAGTTACATTTTGGTAACCCATTGCGCTCATTTGTGCTATATAATGTTGAACATCTGTTCTTGAAGAGTCATCGGTATTTGTAGGGATGCAAAGTATCTTGCGTGAGATAGGTCGTACTAATAAAACGACATCAACGTAGATCAATTTCAAAAGTCTGATGTTTGCCATGTGTGACGTACCCCGGTGGGTCAGAGCATACTTTAGTATGCTTCCCAACGGAAAATGGAGCCGGACGGCTTTAGCCTCTGGCGGCGCAACCACTGACTCATTTGATCTAACCCTATATCGCCTGATACATACCATGTCCTACAAATATCCCGGCTACAGAAGGAGTCAACATGTTCAACTGGTTATCGACCGTTTTCCCACGCCGTAACGGATTGCGACGCGCACCGCACATTGCCGCCGTTGCCACCCGTAACACCATGAATTGGCCGAACCTAGCCGAAGCCGAAGCCCAAGCACGCCTTTATCAGCAGTCGCCTTGGGTCTATATCGCGGTCAGCCGCATCGCCGAAGCCGCCGCACTCGTCCCCCTGCGCGTCCATCCCCGCTTAGCAAATAGTTCCCCCTCTCTGTACACGGAGAGGGGGTTAGGGGGTGAGGTCGCTTCCCCTCATCCCCTCGAATCCCTGCTCGACGCGCCCAACCCCTATATGAGCCGCTTCGAGTTGATGGAGCAAACGCTCGGCATGTTGGAACTGACCGGCGATGCCTATTGGTTCTTGGGTGGCGATGGCTCCGGCGCACCCACCGAAATCTGGCCGCTGCGCCCTGATCGCGTCAGCATCGTGCCTGATCCGGTGGATTACGTCAAAGGCTACGTCTATGAATTAGATGGCCAGCGCATTCCATTGCTGCCAGTCGAGGTCATTCACTTCAAACGCTGGCATCCCAATAATGATTATTATGGCTTGTCCGCATTGGAAGCCGCCCGCCTCGCCGTCACCAGCGATCACGCGATGGCGGAATGGAATCGCAACACCTTCGGGCAGGATAACGGCGTTCCGGCGGGTATCGTCAATATCAAGGAGATGGTCAATGATGCCGACTACGAGCGCGTCAAACGCGAATGGCGGCAGAGTTACGGCGGGCCACAGCGCCGCACCGCTTTCCTACGCGGCGGCTCAATCGAGTGGCAGAACATCGGCCTCAACCACAACGAATTGGATTTCCTGCAAGGTCGCAAAGCCCACCGCGACGAAATCCTCAATATCTTTGGCGTACCGGTTGGCATGGTCAGCGAGAACGCCACCGAAGCCAACGCCAAAGTAGCCGAGCGCCTATTCATCGAGCGTACCCTCTGGCCGAAGCTCATGCGCCTCAGCCAGAAAATCACGCAGGATTTGCTCCCGTTCTGGCCGGGAAATTATGTCGCCGAGTTTGACGACATCCGACCCACCGATGTGCAAGCCCGCTTGGATGAAATCAAAACCGCTTATCCCGTCATGAGCATCAACGAAATCCGTGAGCGTTATTATCGCCTGCCTGCCACCCTCTGGGGACAGATGCCTGTGGGCGCACAAAAGCAGCTAACGAATGACGCCCAACCCACCACCGAAGCCGCACCACCTGCAACCGACACACTGCCGCCCGCACAGTCATCC
Organism: Aggregatilineales bacterium; assembly: GCA_038251275.1. GTDB lineage: Bacteria > Chloroflexota > Anaerolineae > Aggregatilineales > Phototrophicaceae > CFX2. The sequence continues at coordinate 13,523 of JBBSBM010000033.1, read as the reverse complement.
AAATTCGAACCCGTTTCCCTTACCGACGCATTAGGCTATTCCACGCGACAAGATCCTTCCTCTGTAGGGGCGGACGGACGGCCGCCCGCTGAACAAGACACGATTGTAGGGACACGGCATGCCGTGTCCGAATCTGATCCCGAAGCCGCCACCAAAGAACTCGATCAATGGGAACGCTTCGCCCTCAAGCGTTTGGGCAAATCGGCAGGCCGCGCTTTCGAAGTGCGCCATCTCCCATCCGAAATCGCCTTCGAACTCTCGGCTCATCTGCTCGCCGCCACAACCCCCGACGACATTCAAGCCGCTTTCACCGCCGCCCGCACCACCTTATCCACCACTCACGACTCTGCACCCCCAAATGATCTCTAAGCTCCTAAATCTGTACGGGCTTGCCGCTGGCAAGCCCCTTCGATGCGCAACAAAAAAGCCGGACGATCACTCATCCGGCTTTTTTCTTATTTCCTCCCTCGCTTGCGGGCTATCAGCGGGGGAGCTTGCGACCGTAGCTGATGAAGGACTAAGGAGGGGGTTCGTATTTCTCTTTATCTTCCCTCAGTACTCGGCACTCAGAACTCAGTAATGCTTTTCCCTAATTCGGCCACCCACGCCGACCACCACCACGCGGATCTTCACCCGGACGGCGTTCGTCACCACCGCGACGGCTCAACGGATGCCCACCGCTCCCGCCAGCGCCCAACGCCCGTTTGGCCTTCTGCACATCACTCTCATGCTTCAACAAAACGGTCAACGTCGTCTCCAACGTCTGACGATCAAGACTGTCAGCATTCAGCATCACCAGTGACTTCGCCCAATCAATCGTCTCCGACACACTCGGATTCTTTTTGAGATCCATCTGCCGAAGCTGCTGCACCACCTCGACTGCTTGTGCTGCCAGCTTGGCATTCAACTCAGGCACACGCATCTTGACGATTCGCAGTTCCGATTCGTGGCTCGGATAATCGATGAACAGATACAAGCAGCGCCGCTTCAACGCCTCGGAAAGTTCGCGCGTATTATTACTCGTCAAAATCACCGACGGTTTATGAATAGCCGTGATCGTTCCCAATTCCGGCACCGATACTTGGAAGTCGCTCAGGATTTCCAGCAGGAACGCTTCGAACTCTGCGTCTGCCCGGTCAATTTCGTCAATCAGCAGCACCACCGGCTCCGGTGATGTGATGGCTTGCAGCAAAGGCCGTGCCAACAAAAACCGCTGTGAGAAGAACACGTTCTCTTCTTGTCCCAAGCGATCAGCCGCCTCGCTCAAACTGCCGGTATTCGATAGCACTTCGCTCAACTTATCCCGCAGCAGTTGCGTATACAACATCTGCTTGGCATATTCCCATTCGTAAAGCGCCTTGCTCTCGTCCAAACCCTCGTAACACTGCAACCGGATCAGCTTGCGCCCGTTGGCGTTGGCCCATGCCTTCGCGAGTTCCGTCTTACCCACACCGGCTGGGCCTTCCGTCAATAACGGTTTCCCCAGCTTATCGGCCAAAAACATGACCGTCGAAATTTCATCTGTCGAAATATACTGCTGCCCACTCAATGCCTGTGTGATCTGCCCGAAGTCCTTAAACATTGACTTTAAATCTCCTGTCCTAAGTGAACTGGCATGTGGATTATCTACGTGGTTCTAACTACATTTGGATGTTCTCGCGCCTCAGCAAATAAAACGCTTTGTATTGAACTTGGCGTTCTCTGCCTCTCCCTTGAAAATAAAACTTCCAACCACCGATTGCTCCCCTTCTCTGTAAACGGAGAAGGGGCTGGGGGATGAGGTTCTGATTTTCATCCCTTTGAGGTGTAACACTTTTCATGGATATCTGCTCTGCTCTGAAAGTCTTTGAGCAAAACCCTATATCAATTCTCCGCATTGAACTTGGTGTTCTCCGCGCCTCAGCGGCTCAATCGCATTTCTACCGCACAGCATACATCGAATTAGAAATCATGTCGAACAAAATGGCCTGCACTTTAGGGTAGGCTGTGCCAGACACTCACATTCTATTAAACCTTTGCTATCGAATATGACCTATTGGCGGCAAACACCAAACACGTTACGATGAACACACACCGCATTCATCGCAAATCAACGGAGTTAATCATCATGATGAGCAAGATTTTCATCGCACTCAACATCTTCTTTTATCGGCTCACCGGCGGCATCCTCGGCGGTAAAATGGGCGATTCGACCGTCTTACTCCTCACCACCATCGGACGCAAAACTGGCAAGCAGCGCACCACACCCTTACGCTACCTGACCCATGACACTGGTTATATGATTGTCGCATCCAATTGGGGAATGGAAAAACCGCCTGCGTGGTTCAATAACTTACAAGCCAATCCGACTGTCAACATTCAAGTCATGGGCAAACGCATGACCGCCCGCGCCGAAATCGCTTCGGATGCCCAACGTCCCGCCCTCTACCAGCAGTTCATCGCCGCCGATCCGCGCTTCATCGAATACGAAAAAACCGCTGCTCCCCGTACTATTCCCGTCATCCTTCTCAACCCCCAATCCTAATCCCTCAATAGCGGTTCCCATTTGCCCGATAACACTTTTGCAATAAACTGCTTTTCTTCCCGTAGGGAAGGGTCTGAGACCCTTCCTCTTTTCCTATATTTTTCACTTTAAATGTTCTTCGTCCCGCTTACGTATCGCATCAACTATCCGCCGTGCTTCATCAGGGTTCGTTAGATATTGCTTGCCGTCCTTCAATTCTACTGAACTATGCGCTCCACGTTCCACGCGATAACCCGGCTCTCCTGACCACGACACTACGGCTTGTGCTACATTATCCAAATCAATGTTGATGTATGTCTCGCCTTTTCCTGCATTTACCTTGACAAGCATTTGTCACCTCATCGCTTAACTCTGCTTCAAAACCTAAAATTTTAAGTCTGTTTCTATTGACTTTTTATGCACCAAGAATTATAATTTTGTTACATCGAAGGACAAAACTCGGCTCCATGCCGTGTGATTTAGTAATAAATCCTATATTCTTTGATGTACTTCAAAGTTTAATTTCTAATGATGGTAAATTTTCAATACGAAGTGGCGTTTTCTGATTATAGTAAACGCCGTATTTGTTCTTACGGAGATCATCCACGTCCCAAATCAATCGACAGCGAGACCAAACATAATCCATATATCGATCTTCGCGCCGCTCATAACACCGTTGTATTGCCCATAAAAAATAATCGGCTGCCTGTACACATGCGTTAGTTGCTGCTGGAACAGCATGAATTCGCATTGTTGCGTTAGTATGAATATCCCATTTTTTCTCAAATCGACGGCTAGCAGCTTCCAGTGCCGCTTTAAGTGCTTGTGTACGGTCAGAACTTCCTCTCGTAGCGAAGGTAATTTCATATTCATCGTTCTTGTGTAGTCTATCTTTAAACAAACGTGTGATTAGTTGGTCATACAGTTGATTTGGATGGTAACGTTTATTTTTGTAAGTGCGAACCTCTGTCAACACACTCAATTTATCTCTAACAACTGCGTAAAAGCGTAATCCTTCATATTTCATAAGTTCCCCAAACACTTCACGACGTACTTCAGCCACATCATCCTTTGCATGAAAGGCAAGTGCAGTTTTTTGCTGATCAGGTTGCATGGATGGAACTTTACGGAAATAAGGATCATTCAATAAGCGGTTTCTTAATTGGGTCAATCCATTACTAAGCGCTTCTGTGTCGGAAACTTCAAGAATTCCTAGCATAAAATAATGCGAGCATCCTTCTTGACCAATTATCACTTTCCCTTTTGCATTGAACAGTGTTCCATCACCAGCTTCATCGACAAAATAATTGCAAATAGTCTTTGGAATATTCAACGAATCGGGGTCACTCACTGATAATGCTCCTGCTTTTCAAAAAACAAAAATATGTTTGTATGGCCTGCATAATATATCTTATTTTACTCTCACTTCCCGCCGCCGAAAAACATCTCCGCCTTTCTCTTTGTGCCTTCGTGATAAAAAACCCCTCTCTTCTCCCCTTTGCGTCATTGCCACCTTGCGCCTTTGCGTTAAAACTCCCTCTCTTCCCCCAAATAAAAAGGACGCTGTCGCCAGCGCCCTTCATCAGCCTAAACCCATTCGATTACTAACTAACAGCACACCCGTAAACATTCGCGGGCGCATCGTACCAGCCGATACTATTCAGTTGTTCAGTGAATATAACTTTACCTTGCAGTGCGCACAAAGCCATAGCGTCCGGCTTATTATTCGCAAAGGCCACAAAGCTGTTGCCGCCCGGGATCGGAATTTCAACCCCTGTACAGTTGACACCGTAGTATCCGAGAATATTGCCTTTTTGGTTAGCCGGCCCGATATAACGGATGCTGATACCGAATGAACTACCACCATAGCTCGTATTCCAACAGCTACTTATCGCTTCTTGCTTCTCCAACGGAGGCAGAACCGACTCAAATTCCTTCGGGAAATCCGCCCGTGAAATGAATCCACGATTAAACCGCGCTAAAAACCAACCCGCTTTCCAGTACCATAATGTCGGGCAGCCATCTTGATTCTCTTCGCGATACAGCACCCCACCCACATTACATTCATTATCGGCGGGAGTTCCCGGCTTCGGCGCATCATCATCCGCCCAAACCGTACTCATCCCCATCAGTAAAACCAACAGCAAACCAACCAACAAAATCCCCTTACGCATCACTCTGACTCCTATGCATTCTGCATTGAAATAAATTGAACCACATTCAATGGTTTTATTATGACTTCTAGGTTCGGAATATTTCCCTTAAGAAAGCACATTTTTACACACTTCACTAAAATTTCACAAATAAAAAGGATGCTGTCGCCAGCGCCCCCTCCAGAGTACAACCCCCTCTCTATAAACTTTGAACGCTCCTTGCGTCATTGCCTTAAATGCCTCTTCTTGCACCCTGTGTTAAAAATCTTTCCATTCCCCTTGCGTCTTTGTGACCTTGCGCCTTTGCGTTAAAGTTCTCCTTTGCCTTTCCTCAGTACTCGGCACTCAGAACTCAGTACTATTTCTTAGGTTTACTTTCGGTTTACCCGACAAACCGCGCACCAACCATCTCCCAACTTCCATCCGCTTCACTCTCCCTCAAAATGGTTAGCGCCAACCTCCCCAAACAGTTACCAAATGTTCTTCCAAATTGTCACCCTTTAATCGGACATATGTTCTATACTGTTATCCAGATGTGGTGACACTTCCTGATCGGCTCCCTTCCCCTGTTACTATGGGGGAAGGGCTGGGGTTAGGGGTATCCCGCATCACCAACCGGATCATAGAGGCGCAGCGACGCGGACGGCTAACCATCATGGCGCAGCAGCCGGTTCCCGCCACCAGCCGCAAGGCCAGCCGCCGCCTCTCCCCGGTTTCACTTTCATTCTGTTTGATACCTCATCCTGTATTGCTCCCTCCCTCGCTGTGCGAAGCCTCCTGTGGATGCGGGGGAGGGCTGGGGTGGGGGTTCCCTGCTTTATCCCCTCTTACTCCCCTCCCCTGTTGCTATGGGGGAGGGCTAGGTAGGGGGTATTTCCATCCGCCGCATGCTGCTGCCCATGCCAACAACCACATAGTCGCGACCACCCGACCTTTTTCGTCCGCTTCTATTTCCCTTACCAACCTGATTCGCTTCGTAGGGACGGCATTCTTGCCGTCCGGCTTGGTTCTCTTTGCGTAGGGACACGGCATGCCGTGTCCGCCTTTCCAACCACCCATATATAAGGAGTCCACCATGCCCCGACGCTATACCGACGAGGAAAAACGCCTCGTCCTCGACCGCCTCATCGCCAATCACGGCGACGTTCCCCTCACCGCCGCCGAATCCGGCATCAATGAACGCACACTCTATCTGTGGCGAAAAGATTCGGATTTTGCGGATATTGCATCTCCGAATCTGAAGAAACTGCCGCATCTTCCGCAGAATGACTCCCCCTCTCTGTACACGGAGAGGGGGCTGGGGGGTGAGGTTCTCCCCCCCGACACCACCGAAGCCTTCCAAACCATCCACGACAAACTGCTCACCATCGTCCAAGCGCTATCCAACCGCATTGAAGAATCCATCGACGAAGCCCCGCTCAACCAGCGCGTCACCGCCCTCTCCCAACTCATCGACCGCATCGCCAAACTCGCCACACTGCTGCCCAAGTCCGAAGAAGAAATTCAATATATCTACGAATACGAAGACTCCCTCGAACATCACATCGAAAAGAAGGATGACACCGATGAAGACAGTCCGCGTTCAGAAGATCAAGATCAAACGGAAAGTTAAACTGCCACTTCCCCATATCAACCAGAAGAGAGTTTTACGGAGTAACGCCCGCTATCGCATTGTCGCCTGTGGTCGTCGCTGGGGAAAAACCGTCGTCGGACAAATTGAAATTGTCGAAGCCGCTATCGAAGGCAAAGCCTGCTGGTGGCTCGCTCCCACCTATAACATGGCCGATCACGTCTGGCGCGAACTCAAAACCGCTTGTCGTGATCTCAACGTCACCGTCAGCGAAACCGCCCGCCGCCTCGACTTCAAAGGCGGCGGTTGGATCGCCATCAAGTCCACCCACACGCCTGATAATTTGCGCGGTGCAGGTCTCGATTTCGTCGTCTTGGATGAAGCCGCTTTCATGGAGCCTTCCGTTTGGCCGCAAATCGTCCGCCCCATGCTCCTCGAACGCAAAGGCAGCGCCCTTCTCCTCAGTTCGCCCAACGGCAAAAACTGGTTCTGGGAACGCTACACCTACGCCCGCAGCGGCACATCATGGCGATCTTTTCGCTTTACCGCCTTTGACAATCCCCTCATCGAACCCGCTGAACTCGAAGCCATCCGCCTCCAAACCCCCGAACGCATCTGGCTCGAAGAATACATGGCGCAGTTCAATGACTCCTCCGGTCAGGTCTTCCGCGGTCTCCGTGAAGCCGCCATCGCACCGCTTCATCCCCTTCCTACAGGTCAGCGCACCTGTTTCGGTGTCGATTGGGGACGCGAAAACGACTACACCGTTATCGTGGTTATTGATGCCATCACTCATCAAATGCTCGCCTATGACCGCTTTAATCAGGTCAATTGGTCACTTCAGCGCGGACGACTTCGCGCCCTTTACGACCGCTGGCAGCCAGTCTCCATCTACGCCGAATCCAACAGCATCGGCTCCCCCAACATCGAAGCCTTGCAGCAGGAAGGCTTGCCCGTCTATCCCTTTATCACCACCGCCGCCAGCAAATCACCTTTGATCGAAAGTCTCGCCCTTGCCATCGAACGCGCTGATCTCGCACTGCTCGACGAACTCACCAACTACCGCATAGAACGCCTTCCCGCAGGCGGTTATCGCTACTCTGCCCCCTCCGGCCTCCATGACGATATGGTTATCGCACTCGCCCTCGCATGGCACGCCTGCCGCTACTCCGCCCCCTCCATCTCCTTCGCTTAATTTCCTCCCCTGTTACTACGGGCTATCACCAGAGTGAGCCTGCGAACGTCGGGGATGTGGGCTAGGCTGGGGTCGCATCTCTCTTGGCACTTAATCTGTCTTTCTCTGCATCTTCTCTGTGCCTGTGCGAAGCCTCCTTTAGGGCTGTGGTTAATCTCGCATTCGCTTTGCATGGGTTTCCTCCCCTGTTGCTATGGGGGAGGACTAAGGAGGGGGTTTCTTTGCATTAAATCCCCTCCGTAAATCGCTCCACCAGTTCATCCACCGTCGCCGGAATATCCCCCATCAACCCCACCACGACTGCCTGCTGATGCGCCCGTTGCGCCCCATCCAAATATTCCAGCGGCGACCGACCCGCCACCCGCGCCAGCAAACACGCCAACGTATGCCGAACCGCATAACCCTCTAAATCGGCAGCAAATGTCAGCCCCTGAATTTCCTGCCAATAACTTTTCCAATAAATCCGCGCAGCCGCCGCAAACGCCCCTCGATGTTCAGGCAGTACATGAGCCTTGCTCAAAAAATGTGTCATCGAAAACCCCACGTCAAACGCTGGATCACCCCAATGAATCACCTCGTAATCCAGCAGAACAATCCGCCCGCCATGGATCAGTACATTCTTTGGGCTGTAATCCCCATGCACCAGCGTTAAATTACGGCTTCTTGTCGCCTCAATCAGCTCGCTAATAAACCCCGCTGCCTCTGGAACTTGCGCCGCACTGTAACTATAATACGGCTCAACCCGCAGCGTCTCAAAAAACGTCCGATCACTAAACAACTTCCGCGTTTCATCCGCTGTATGACTCCCTCCCTCGTTTACGGGGGAGGGCTGGGGTGGGGTTTGAATGTTGCCTGCGAAGGTAGCCGACGTGGGCTGGGGTGGGGGTTGAGTCTTGCCTCCTTCCCCTGTTACTACGGGGGAAGGTAAGCGCCGACTGAGTGTACTCACGGCAGGCGCTAGGGGGTTAGGGGTATTGATTGCCGGGTGGTGAGGATTTGATTGAGGTTGCTTACCCTCCACCGCCACCCGTTGAATCGTCCCCAACAACCAGCCGAATTGCTCCACATAACGTTGCTCAACCACCCCTTGCAGCAGTTGCGTTTTCCAGTTGATGTGTGGTTGCGGCACAGCCCTCATCGCCAACAAATGCTCGTTTACATCCTCAAAAACCAGCGGTGGAGAATACTCTGGCACAGCATGTTGCATCCACCGCAGCCCAGCCGCCTCCCGATGAATCCGTTCGGGACTGCTAAACCAATCGACTTTCACCCGCAGCTTTTCCAGCGCCTGCTTCATCACCCACGCCGTACCATCCGCGTGTTCCACCAATACCGTCCGGTTAGACACCCCGCCCGCCAAATTGTGCAGCTTCGGCGCGTCATCAGCCTCAATATGGCCTATCGTCCGCAAATAATTCAGCAGCGCCTCGCCCTGTTCAATGTCTAGCATTGCCCATCCCTTTTCCCGAATTCATTTGATGCAGAGTATAACCGGCTATGTGTACGCTCAGTATCCATATGAAAACCTTGGCAATTGATATGCTAAAAGTAATGCATCGATATGACGATTACGTGATACCATTGATGAACACCATAATTCACATTGTAGAGATGATGCCTTGCACCATCGGCGAGGTTGTAATTATTGCAAACCGTAAATAGCAGCGATTATTTAAGCGCTGCTGTGTTGAGGCTTTATGCAACAATCGAAGTTATTTTCATCCCCACTGGATTGGTTTAGGGGAATTTTATCACCTCCTGTTTTTCCCCAAGACGAAAATAAAACACGCATAGCGCGTGGACTGCACAGTATCCTGATCGTCAACAGTTCCATCGCGTTGCTTTATAGTATCGCCGTTCTCCTAATTGTTGATGGGAAACTAGGGCTGCTTGCCTTGGCCGTGACCAGTAGCACAATGTACTTGCTAATCGCGCTAAATCATCGTGGCAAAACCCATTTAACCGCCCTCTTATATGTAAGTTATTTCTGGGTGTTAATTTCGTCTATCTTGTTGGTCAGCGGTGGATTATCAAGTGTTGCAATCATCCTTTACATCCCCGTCATAATCATAACCTTATTGATATTAGGCTGGCGGGCAAGCCTCGTCAGTGCTGCCTTAACCCTGTTCTACACATTTTTATTGTCCACAACCAATTTGTCGACACTGCCGAATTATTTCCCCTTATCCACAATCGGGGCATGGGCTGTAATGGTGATTGGTCTGGTGATGATTTCCACACCGATTTACCAGATGCAGCGTGAACTAACGATAGCGATGCAGAGCGCGCAGAAACAGTTGGCCGAACGTCAAAAGACCGAAGTCACCTTGCGCGATAGTGAGGAACGTTTCCGCCTCATCTCATCCATAAGTTCGGACTACACATTCTCTACCCGCTTTGATGGTTCAAATGGCTTGGAACACACCATCTACGGTGGAGCCTTTGAAACCATCACCGGCTTTACCCCTGCTGAATTCGATGCCATCGGCGGTTGGGTTGCCATCGTACATCCGGACGATCTGGCTCAAGATGCGCATGATATGGCGGCATTGCGCGAAAACAAAACCGTCATCACTGAATTACGGATCATCCAGAAGAATGGGGAAATCTGCTGGGTGCGGGTTTATGGCTATCCACTTTGGGATTCTGCCCATAAGAATCTCATCGGGATTTACGGTGCGGTGCAAAACATCAATGAACGTAAATTAGCCGAACAAGCCCTCCAAGAGAGTGAGGAGCGCTTCCGCCTCATCTCATCCATCACCTCTGATTACACCTATGCATCGCGCTTTAATGCAGAAGGTAAATTAGAAATTAAAGTGTTGACCGGAGCATTCTCGACAATCACAGGCTATACGCCGGAAGAATTTGTGAAATTAGGAGGCTGGCCCGCTATTCTGCACCCTGATGATCAAGCTCAAAATAAGCTGGATGAGCAAAAGCTGCGGAATAATCAATCCGTTATAAATGACTACCGCATCTTCAAAAAAGATGAAACATTGCACTGGGTACGAATGTATGGCTATCCCGTATGGGATGCACTGAACAATCGTCTCTTGGGCATAAACGGAGCTGGGCAAGACATTACTGACCGCAAACTGGCTGAACAAGCACTCCTCGAAAGTGAAAATCGTTACCGCCTCGTTAGTGAGGTGATTTCGGATTATGCCTATGCCTATGATATTCATCCCGACGGAACCTATACCTGCTATTGGATTACGGACGACTCGTTCATGCGCTTGACGGGCTATACGTGGATTGAAACGGGTACGAGTTTTAATTTATATCACCCCGATGATGCCCCAGTTGCTCAGGAACATGTTCGACAAACGGTTGCTGGAAATGCGGCCTCCGGTGAGTACCGCATCATCACTAAAAGTGGCGAGCTTCGTTGGGTTTCCATCAAACGGCGGGTTGAATGGGACGAGAATGAAAAGCGCTTCGTGAGATTCTACGGTGTAGCTCAGGATATTACTGAACGTAAGCAAGTCGAACGAGCACTTGCCAAAGATCGCAAATTGCTGCGCACTGTCATCGACCAGTTGCCCGATAATATCTTTGTTAAAGATCAAGAAGGTCGTTTTTTGCTGAATAATGCTGCGTCGATGCAGATACTCGGTGTTACCAATCAAGAAGAGTTACTGGGAAAAACTGATTTTGATTTCTTTCCCCACGAACGCGCTCAAGAATGGCATGAAAAGACTCAGCGGACGATAAAATTTGGGGAATCGATTATCGATTTTGAAATATTCCAACCATCTCATCCCGATAACCAGCGGTGGCTTCTCCACAGCACTATTCCCCTTTACGATGATAATGGTGAAGTGATTGGCTCAATTGGCATCAATCGCGACATCAGCGAACGCAAGCTGGCTGAGCGAGCAATCGCCCAAGAAAAACAATTACTGCGAACCGTCATTGACCAACAGCCCGATAATATCTTTGTTAAAGACCGAAACAGTAAATTTTTGCTAAACAATACGGAGTCAATGCGTATATTAGGGGTTTCGCGCCAAGAAGACTTACTCGGAAAAGATGACTTCGATTTCTTACCGCGCGAAATAGCTGAAAAATGGTTTAATGCTCAGCAGCAGATTATGCAATCCGGTGAACCCGTCATTAACCAGCAAATATTCCAACCGTGGCACAAAGATAAAAGACGGTGGGTTTTATTCACCAGTATTCCCTTGCGTGATGAGCATGGAGAAGTAACCGGACTCTTAGGTATAGATCGTGATATCAGTGACCAAAAGCGATCCGAGGAATCCATCCGTGAAAAAGAAGCGTTTCTTCGTGTCCTCTTAGATGCAACCTCGAACGTTGTTTTCTTAATGACCGTCGATGGGCTATTTCTTACAGTCAATAAGCCGCTGTCGGATTCGATAGGAATAAGTGTTGAAGAATTATTAGGACGCAATGCCTTTGATTTTTTGCCACCGGAATTACGGGAAGAAAGACTGAGTTATTTCAAATTATGTGCTCAAACTAAGCATCCTATCCGCTGGGAAGACCACGGCACAAATAGCTGGTCGGATAATACAATCTATCCCGTGTTGTCGTCATCAGGTGAGGTTGAAGCCTTTGCCGTTTATAGTGTGGATGTCACTGAACAAAAGCGGTTGGCAGCCGAGCTTCAACGCTACGCCACCCAATTGGAGCAAATGGTTGAAGAACGCACCGCTGAACTGCGTCGTGCCAAAGAACAAATTGAAATCATTCTCAACAATACCCGTGATGCCATTGCCTTAGCGCAGGCCAACGGTGACATTGAGACTCGTAATCCAGCCTTCATTTCCATGTTTGGTGATCAAGTCTCAAACTGGATCGAACGCTTGTTAGGGATGGTTGCTACTGATGAGCAAAGCGCTTCTGTGGGTAAGGCGCTCCTGAATACCATTCATAATCAAGAAGGGCAGCGGGTTGAACTTCAGCTTGTTTCTGAAAATGGTCTCAATAAAGACATTGATCTAGCGTTTATTCCGGTGCGTCTAACCGATAATCAGGAACGATCCGGTGTTTTAGTCAGCGCTCACGACATCACCCACATCAAGCAAATCGAGCGTTTCAAAACAAAATTTATCGAAGATGCAGTACACGATTTAGCGACACCCATTGCCGGATTAACGACCCGTTTATATTTATTGAAGCGCTCCCCTGAAAAGCTCGATGAACATCTGAGTAAATTAGAGAATCAGGTTGGACATCTCCGTAATTTACTGGATGACTTACGCAGTTTGTCACAATTGGATCGGGGTCAGTTTGATCTCAGTTTGGAATGGACGGATGTGAATCAGATTGTGGCGCGCGTTTTTGACACTTATGAACCCCTAGCCATCAGCAAAGGGCAAACGCTCAACCTCATTACCGACTCCCATCTGCCAAAAATACAGGTGGATACGCGCCAAATGGAGCGCGTTTTCGTTAACTTGGTAGCGAATGCCATCAATTACACACCAAATGACAAGTCAATAACGGTTCATACAACATTAGATGGCGATAGTGTGGTTTTCTCGGTAACCGATCAGGGAATTGGCATAAGCCCCGAAGACCTGCTGCACATCTTCGAGCGCTTCTTTAGATCAGATGACGCTCGCAGTACACAGTCCAGTGGTACGGGGTTAGGGCTGGCAATTGTTAAAGAGATTGTCGAACGGCATGGTGGCAATGTGTTGGCAACCAGTGAACTAGGCAAAGGCAGTACCTTCACCGTCCGCCTTCCAATCACTCAATAAGGTTATGCACTTCGCTCACAACACTTTATAGCTTGCTCGGAAAACGGCACATATTAAATATCATCGAGTTGGATTCGCACAGGTTTTGAAGTCCATACAGTAGACTTGTCTTATAGTTAGCATCGCGGCTTATGCTCTAGGATAATCAATACGCGAGACTTTCGTCTCCGAAACCAAATGACTTCTGTAGGGAAAAGGCATGCCTTTTCCGGTGACTAATTACCACTTCATTTGTAACTACTCAGGTAGGGGAGGAAGGGAGAAAAGGAGCAGCATGTAAGGCAGCAGAGAGAGCATCAAGGAGGTTGACACCCTGTTTGCGAGCGGTGGAGAGGTAGCTGCGAATGAGGCAGAAGCAGTCAGCGCCAGC
>JBBSBM010000032.1:0-70987 GCA_038251275.1 Aggregatilineales bacterium | reverse complement strand
CCATATCGCATTTTAAAATCAGTGGAGTTCATACAAGATGATGTGATCAACGGATAAGTCATTAGGTCACCATCCAACCTCTATTTTTCAATGAGGCATTGTGTAAACTGATTACAGACATCTAATGTGACTTTGTCGAGAATGCGATTCGGTTGAAGTTTCCAAACCATTCAACATTTTAGGATTGTGTAGAAACTCATCACTTGATTACTCTCGTATTGACGATCTATTTCAAATAGCCATCGTTACTACAATTGATGAACCTAAATAGGTGCGATTAATAATTCCTCGTATAATGGAAAAATAGTTCGCGTTGAAAATGTGAGATCAATATTTAGCGCTAATTGGGGAATATAAATGAATGAAACGCCATCCCGTCGCCCGATGACCTTCACTTTTCTTGAATTGCTTGACCGTACCTTTCGTCTTTACAGGGAAAATTTTTTAACGATTATAGGGTTAGTAGCAATAGTTACGGTTCCAATCACCGTTATAACATTACTTTTAAATCCAGCTACAACTGCCGCATTGACCAATCAAGCGATTAACAGGACTGCTAATCCCTTACAATATCTCACGGGGATATTAGGTCTTATTCAGGTTGTGCTGATTTATGCACCATTAACCTACATTGCTTCAGAATATCTATTTAATCGTAAAGTAACCATCGGCGAGGCGTTTCGAGGTGCTCGTTCGCGCTTCACTAAGATGGGCTGCGGCATTATTTTACTAGGCATTATTGTTTTGATCGTTGTTGTATTTGCAGTGATACTTGTAGTTGCTATTCCTCCTGCCTTAGCACTCTTTGGTATCCTAATCTACATCATCGTCGCAGCATACTCGGTCTTTTTTCCAGTAATTACTTTGGAAGATATTGGGCCGTCAGCCGCGATAACACGATCGTATATGCTGGGTAAACGGCGCTTTTGGACAGTTGTTGGATTAGGCATCGTCCTCGCGATAATAAGCCTAATCGTCAGTGCAATTTTAGGCGGATCGGTCGCAGTTCTGATCTTATCTACTACTCCCGGTCGAAATACCAGTTCGCAGATATTGCTGATTACGTTTCTGAATACACTTGTTAATGTTTTTATCACGCCGATCTCACCCATCGCGTTCACCTTGCTGTATTACGACATCCGTACCCGAACTGAAGGTTTGGATCTCATGTTGGACTCTAGTGGAAACCCTGCTGCTCGCCCGATTGATTTTTCATCGCCGGAAACCCGTTTTAGGGTGGATGGTCATGACTGGCGCAATATCGCGATTCTCACTGCGATTGGGTTGGTAAGCGGCTTGCTGGGAAGTGGTCTTATTAGAGCCTTTGTTGATCAATACACCCGCACATTGCGATGAAACTGCGTTTGCTGGCAGCTTATGCGCTTATCTTTATTCTGCTGCCAATTAGGGGACAAAGTGTTAACGCGCAGGATAACGGCCTGAATGCGAGTCAATTCTGGGATAGGCTTGATCAAACAGAGTTATTGTTGCGCGTTACTACCACTGAGGCCGATTCAACCGCGACCATCAGCCAAATTCGAGCACTTTGGGATGGGGTGTCGCAAGTTCGTTTAGCGGATGGAACGCCCGTCACAGTTGATCTTGGATGGATTCGAGCACCTCTTATTGATGCTCAACCAAATGCACTTGATGCTCTGCACCGTCAAGTCAAAGCGCTCATCGCTTATCACGATAATCAAATAGATATGATTGACGAAACGGGCAAAAATGCTTCGCTGGACTCGCTTGCGGAAGTGCTGCGTGACCCACGTTTTCAATATGTAGATTTGACACCCACACCGATACCAGACGTACCTCAAGAAGAAGTCCCTCAAAGTACAGCTATATCCTCGATCGTACAGATTATTCTGTTGGTTGGCGGACTAGCTGTCGTCATTGTGTTATTTGTATACTTTGCCCGCAACTTACAAATACAGGGAGCTTCTATTGAAAGCGTCCAAAATAGCGACCCTACTACATCTAGTGATGCTCAATCTTTAGCGACAGATCATGCACAAACTCAAGATTATCGCAGTGCCGTCCGCTATTTGTATCTCGCGAGTCTTCTTGTTTTGGATGAACGCGGCATCATTCACTACGACTCGAGCCTGACAAACCGCGAACACTTGCGATACTTAAGAGATAAGCCGCAGATCCATGATCTTTTGCGACAGGTCATTAATGCCTTTGAGGAAGTTTGGTACGGATACTTACCAATTAATGAGGCGTACTATGAGCATTTTCGCCATCAGGTTGATGAGCTAAACCGGATGGTGGCTTGATGGCGATCATCCGCAACCTTAGAACCGACACCAAAATTCTATTTGTATCATTGGTGCTGATTGCACTTCTTAGCATAATCACTGTTTTAACTGCACCTGCGCCAACTGCTCCTAGCCTCAGTGTTCGCAACGATAGGGCAGATGGGGCAATGGCGTTACAACGCTGGTTACAACACAGTGGATACAAGGTAAATGAGATTCTTTCAATCAGTAAACAACTTTCCAGTGTGAATGCGCTTTTTGTGCTGGAACCCAGCGTTCGCGTAAGTGACGGAGATATACGATTGATTCGCGATTGGGTGCGAAAGGGCAATAAGCTGATCGTCGTTGGTGAGCCATTTTCTGTCAATAATCTGCTCGAACCCTATGAAATTTCGCTGGATTATCGCATTTTGGAAACCGAGGCTATCGCTGCGGCTGCCCCGACACTGTTGCATCCCGTATTCGGTGTAGCAGCGGTTGAAGTGGCCTATCCGATTACAACGGAACGCAACGATGCAGTTCCGCATCTCTTTATTAGCAATCTTCCAGTACTGATGTCTTTGCCTGAATCTAAGGGTGAGGTGTGGGTATCAGGCGTACCTGTGCCGTTTACAAATCGCGGCATTCGAGATGAAGGGAATGGCAAAATAATCTCGAATCTGTTAGCCAACCTGCCAGCGAATGCTGCGATTGGTTTTGATGAAGCAGCACATGGCTACGGTGATGAAACGACGCTTGATTTTAATACGTGGTTGTTCACTACTCCTCCGGGTTGGGGCATATTACTCAGTGTAGCCATCACTTTGTTGTATCTCGCATTACGCGGCAGGCGCTTTGGTCGTCCTATTCCGCTGCCCGATGATCGACTACGCCGCGAATCGGGCGAATATATTCATGCTATGGCGACTTTATTGCGTCGTTCCGGTCAGCGTTCAGAAATGCTCAAACATTACGAAAGTCAACTGCGTCGTCGTCTTTCAGAACGTTTTGCACTCGATCCTAATTTGGAAGCCAGCGCATTAGCAAAAACGGTTGTCTATAATGATTCTTCTATTGATGAGGCTGGCTTGCGGAACCTGCTCAGGCGGCTGCGACAGACCAACGTCAATGAAGGTGAATTGGTGAAAACGGTAATGGATGTCGATGCCTTTCTGAAACAAATAAACTAGCGAGAATATTCGAAACCTCAATTCATGGATCGATCACTAACAAGGAGCATCACTTGACCTTTTCATCAGAATCTCAACCACTTTCTCCCAGCGCGGTACTGCTACCGGTGGCGCAAAAACTACGCGAACAGGCTGCCCGTGTATTAATCGGTCAAGAAGCAGCTATCGACTTGCTGCTTGTCGCTCTATTTACGCGTGGGCATGTGCTGTTAGAAGGTGTACCCGGTACGGCTAAAACCTTGATGGCAAAGACACTGGCAAGTCTGGTGCAGGCTGATTATCGACGCATCCAATTTACGCCTGATTTAATGCCTTCTGATGTGGTTGGTACGGTTGTTTTTGATATGCAATCCAGTAACTTTAATCTCAAGCGTGGGCCGATTTTCTCTCAAATTATTCTGGCTGATGAGATCAATCGAGCACCCGCAAAAACGCAGGCTGCGCTGCTTGAAGCGATGGAAGAACGGCAGGTCACTATTGAAGGCACAACGATGCCTTTGCCTGAGCCATTTATGGTGATTGCCACACAGAATCCGGTTGAAATGGATGGCACTTATCCACTGCCGGAAGCGCAGCTTGACCGATTCCTTTTCAAAATCAAAATCGATTATTTATCACTGCCAGAAGAGATCGAGGTGTTGCGCCGTTACCATCGTGGTTTTGACGCGCACAATCTGTCTTCGGCCCATTTAACGCCGGTCGTAAATCCGGCTCAACTGGCACAAATACGTCAAATAATTCAATCGGTAACCGTCGAGGATGGCATTCTGAATTATATTGCAGCTATAACGGATGCAACCCGTCGCAGCAGCGATTTAGCACTTGGGGCAAGCACGCGCGCCGGGGTAGCCTTACTTTTGGCATCCAAAACTTTTGCGGCACTACGCGGACGTGATTACACATCGCCGGATGATGTCAAAGCACTGGTTGCACCTGTGCTGCGTCACCGCATCAACCTGCGACCGGAAGCGGAGGTTGAAGGGTTAGACAGTGACTCGGTGATCCGGCGAATTCTTGCCAAAGTAGAAGTGCCACGATGAATTCTAAGTCGCGAATTCAAAAGGACTTTGCCCTATGCTGACGTTGCGCTGGTATGCGTTGGCGTTGGTCATTCCAGCATTGCTTTTGCTGGCAGCTTTTGCTCCGGTTCTCGCTCCATTAGCGCCTATTTATGCCTTTGGATTACTGCTTATTACGTGGCTAGATCGGCGTAGTGCAGGTTCGCCTGACCAATTTACGCTTCAGCGCCACAACGATCAAAAGCTCTCATTAGGTGTTCCAAATCCCGTAACACTGGAAATTGATTCGCGGGCTGTGCGTCCGCTGAGTGTAACGGTACGCGATGAACCTCCAGTCGGTATGATTATCACTAATCAAAATGAGTCAGCAGCTTTGAAGGGGGAACCCGGGGGGCAATTGATTATTGCGTCACGCGATACCCAAAATCTGACTTATCATTTGCGTCCGGTTAAACGCGGTGATTATCAATTTGGTGATCTTAACCTGCGATGGGGTGGACCGCTGGGATTGTTTGTGAGACAAGCCATCTACAAGGTTGCTGCACCTGTTAAGGTGTATCCGAACATCTACGAGATTCGGCGCTACGAGCTTTTAGTACAACGTGATCAATTGGCCGAGATGGGTCTCAAGAATGTCCGTCTACGGGGTGAAGGTACGGCGTTTGAAAGCCTACGTGACTACACACCTGATGATCCTTATCGAACCATCAATTGGAAAGCAACGGCACGACGGGGTAAACCCATTAGTACCAATTATGAACCTGAGCGCAGCCAACGGGTGGTGATCCTGCTGGATGTGGGGCGGATGATGCGAGGCGTTATTCGGGTGGATGATCCTAACGGCGATGCGTGGAATATGGCAAAGGTTGATTTTGTCATCAACAGTATTTTGTTGCTGAGTTATGTTGCCAGCCGCAAAGGTGATCAAGTTGGACTCCTAGTGTTTGCCGATCAAATCCTGCAATACATCCCGCCTGCACTGGGTAATTCGCATTTTCAGAAGCTGCTGGAAGCTATGTATGCGTTGGGCAGCCAGCCAGTAGAAGCGGACTATGGTCGTGCTGTTACCTATCTACGTGCTAAGCAAAAGAAGCGCTCTTTAGTCATTTTATTTACGGATCTGAGTGGAGCGCGAGCATCTGAAAAATTGATGTCGCATATGCCGCGACTTACCCCGCAGCATGTACCACTGCTGGTGACGATCCGTGATCCTTCGTTGGATATTGAATCAGCACAGATTCCAAATCAATCAGACGCGGTTTATCGTCGAGCGGTTGCTGAGCAACTCATCAATGAACGCCGACTTCTGTTGGAGAATCTCCAAAGGCGCGGCGTGTTGACTCTGGATGTGGATGCAGCTCATTTATCGGTAGATGTGGTCAACCGTTATTTGCAATTAAAAAGACGGTCAGTTATTTAACGCTCTTCATTTTGCATTTGGTCAGCAATTTCAAAAGCACGGGCAATCTGTTCCAGCAGCATATCCGGTCGATGTGCTACCCGACCCATTGCTAAGGTATCAATGCCCATTTTCTGAGCTAGCTGCCGTGCCAACATGTCAGCTAAGCCTGTTCCATCGGCTATCTTTGATCGTCTGCGCAAATAGTCAACCACGCGTCGACGATCATCCTGTGTGAGTGAGTCCAGTTGGATGAAACTCGGAATAGGCTCAATTGGTTTTACATATAGATATTGAATCCGCATATCTTCTTTTAGATTTTGAAGTGTCACTTGCCGTTGTTCGCGAATGACGACTGTTCGGGCGGCTAGATCTCCTAAACGCTGAGTGCGTTTCGTTGCGAACAGCATGACCAAGCCCAATCCATAGAGTACAGGCAGAAAATCGAACAGCCGAATAATGTTCCGAATGAGTATGCTACTGACCGTCACGGGAAGCCCATTTGATTGGATTACACGAATGCCGGCACGTCGTTTGCCCGGTGTTTGGCCGTTCCAAATAAGTTCGAAAATGAGGTGATAACCCCACGTAATCAAGAAAATGACGATGTAATATAAGGGACTGATGGCTGAATTATCGCTTTTTACCCGAAGAAATAGCCACGTCACCCCGATCAGAAGAAGGATGATCACCGCATAATCCATCATGGCCGCCACAAAACGCGAACCAAAACCAGCAATGTCGGCATCCAATAGAATGTTTTCAGGCGTATCAATCGAGAGTTTATCGGAATAACTTTCCAAGCTTAGATACCTCTTAAAATATTGATGGTAATCAGCAAAGTGCTTACCGCTTCTATGCTATAAATTTATGATATTCTAGAAATTGGGAAATGAAAACGAAAGTTTACGAGCAATCATCTAACGGATAAACCACGCCAATGACCACAGCTAACGATTTCATCAAACTACGGGAAGCCGATTGGAAGCGTTTGGAAACGCTCGTTAATAGTCGTCGTGGACGTAAGCCATTGACCACTTCTGAAGTACATGAATTGGGCACGCTCTATCGTGCAGTGACTTCGGATTTAGCTTTAGCACGTCGAGATTTCCCAGAGCAGCGTATGACCCTCTTTTTGAACCAGTTACTTACGCGCGCACACGGCTATATTTATCAACAAGAATCTAATGATTTTAGAGCGTTCTTAAGAACCTTCACGCATCGTATTCCAACTCTGTTTCGCCAAACCTCGCGCTACATGCTGTTCGCTTTTATTTTGTTCTTGATTCCGGCAATTGCTGGCTACCGGTTGGCCTATGTCAATCCGGACATCGCTGATCCTTTAGGGCTTGGTGACCAACGCCAAATTTTGGCTAATCACGAAACATGGACAGATATACCTGCCAGTGAACGTCCTGCGGCCTCAACTTTTATTATGACCAACAATATCCGCGTAGCATTGCTTTGTTTTGCGGGGGGTATTGCGTTCGGCTTATTCAGCGTATACGTATTGGTGACGAACGGTCTTACAATTGGCGCTGTTATGGGGTTGGCAGCGCATTATGGTATGGGTAGTTCATTATTGGGCTTCATTGTCGGGCATGGCGTTATTGAATTGAGTGTTATTTTTATAGCAGGTGGGGCAGGGTTACAACTGGGCTGGGCACTTCTTAACCCCGGTCTTTATACGCGGCGTGATGCATTAGCGCAGGCTGCACGGCGCGCTGTGATGATAACCATAGTGGTTGTTCCTCTGCTTATTATCGCTGGAACAATTGAAGGTTTATTTTCTCCGACGGACGCACCGCTGATTGTTCATATTGCTGTAGGGCTTGTTAGCGGCGGGTGCATGTATGCTTACCTGTTTTTAGCGGGTCGGTCGAAAGAAAAGACCAATGACCGAAATTTGCTGGAAAGCTCAACACTAATCGTCAATGATGACCTCATCTAGATGAACGCTGAATAACAACTTTATTTGCCGAATGCCGGGTTACGGTTGGCGGTTGGGGGCAGGACATCCGACAACAGATCAAAGTTGCGACGTGCCGTTTCCAGAAAATCCAAAGCCTGATTTACGGTTTCGGTGGTGAGAAATCGGTCTTGGCCTTCCTGATTGCAGGCATTTTGGAACAGATTAATGGCAGCATTGGTATTGTCGATGGCGGTTTGGAGGGCGCGCATAGATGGAACGAGGATAGCTTCGTTTTGTAAATCAGATGGTTCGACATTGGGCGGCAAGGCTAATTCAGGAATAAAGTTGCAAGTGGCACTGGCTCCACTTGCCAGATTAAACCAGATACCCTTAATTTCTCCATAGGTCTTGAGCGCACGTCCGTAATAGTCTATCAGTTGTTCATAGACGCGGTCAAAGGGGAAGACGTAACTTGCATCGGGGACATTGTGAAAAGTCGCACCCGGAATATTGTATCTGAGATTCCACATGCCGACCCAATAATATTGGTCATTATAGAAAAACTGTAACCAAAATTCTGTACCTGATCCGAGCCGTCCAGTGACTTCGACGGTGGCAGATGATACCGGGAATGGTACTCGTTGACCGGGGAAGAAGTTAATTTGATTGTAGATAACCATTTTGTCTGTAACGGTAATTTGGCGGCGAATGAGACGAATGAAAGGTGCGGGATTAAGGCCATCGGTAGGCAGTGCCATCATCGAGCCGCTCCAAATTAACCAGCGGGCGGCAATCCAACCTATTTGTTTGCCATGGATGACCTGAATCCAGTCTGCGTTGGTGGTACGTCCAATGGCAGGCAGGGTAGTCGTAGCTGGTATCACATCCAGACGTTTGAACGCGGTGCCCGGCCCCTCGCGGAGCGAAACGAAATCTTGAGTGGTAACATAAGCCAAATAGGAGGGGGCCGCGGGCAACGGTTCATCCTGAGCCATCACCGGAATGCTAGCAAACACTAATAAAAAGGTTATAAGGCAGAAAATAATGTGTTTCATGCTTTAGCCTCCTTCCCCATAGGTCCCGGTTCTTTCATCCAGATGACAATATCGCCTGCGCTGGTCATCAAATCAACAACTGCACCAGTGGTGATGTCGAGAACCAACGTATGCTGACCGACCCCTTGAACTTTCTCATCTTTGGCAAGATAAGCCTGAAGGGCTAGATAGCGGCTGTCCGGTGACCATTTAAATTGCCCATTGTAAACACGACCGGTGAGTTCGGGGATGCAGTAGGTGCGGTTCAGGCCGGTTTGACTGTCCCAAACGCCGATGTGTTGAGTGCGTTGATTGGTGGAATAAACGGTGTAACGACCATCTGGCGACCACATACCCTGAATAAGATCACCTAGAAACCTGTGTTGTCCGGTGGCAGGTTGATATTGATACCATACGGGTTTAACGCCTGTTGGAACGGGGTAGTGATAAAAGAGACGGTCTCCAAGTGGATGCCAGAAGGCTGTTAGTTGCTGTTCAGGATAGTCAGCCAGCCGCGCAAAGTAGGAGACATCTTTGGTTTCAGTGTTGTAGAGATAATATTGATAGCCATTATTTACGCCCGTACTGAAGTTAAGTTGGGCTAAGGTCAGTGGCCCTCCGGGTTGACGACTAAGCAGTTGCCCGGGTAATAGGCGGATAATCATCTTATCGGGTGTCCAGAGCGCAGGATCAGGGAACACGCCCAAAATGTCACGGAAGTACAGGTAACCATACCTGCGGTCGGGATCATCAGGTATAGGTCCATAAGCTTGATATTCTAAGGTATTTCCACCTGACCAACTTAAGTTTGGCACCTGATATTTATAAGGCGGTTTAGTCTTATCGAAGATTACACGCGCGTCAGAACCGTCTGGACGAACTACAAACACTTCGTTGATACCATTTATGAGTATCCACTGGTTGTCTGGTGAGAAAGTACAGTGGTTCAAGTCACCGCCGCAAATGGGGAGTTTTTCATCAGGTACTCGTTTGCCGTTTTCAGGCTGAATCTCCCACAAGGCTTCGCCCTGTACAGGTACGACGATACGTCCTGTGGGGCTATATTCTTTAGGCAAAGTATTTATCGAATAGAGAGTTGTGACCGGGCATATTTGTTCGGATTGACCCCGCATTGATTGATCAACTTTTTCGACTGGCAATGGGGGCGAAGTTGGGGTTACAGTTGGCGTTAAGGTCGGTTGGGCTTATAAGTAGGGGTGGTGGTGGGAAGGACCGCGATTCGATTTTCTGCATCGTACTGCGCGGCAGCCGTAGCTGTTCCCCACGAGAGCATGGTTTGATAAGGTGTCAATAGGCGAAAGATGACTAATTCGCCGGGGAGGCTGGAAGCGGCGACCAGTTGTTGATCCGGACTGAGAATGAATGTACCTAATTCACGGCGGGTCGTGCGGTAATATTCCTTACGAATGGGTTCAACGGGAATTGCGTTGGCAGGTGGGTTATATGAACCGTTGAATCGTTCACCTGTTGTAACATCCAGCATCATGGTCTGATAAGTATATATGCCATTATCCGCGTAGCTGCTGGCAGACGGCGTGGGCAGGCTTTCACAAACGATCTGCTCCATTTCCGATATTTGTTCGGGATTCAGTCCAGCAGTCATCTTCTGCCAATCGTCAGCATAAGAATTAGCTTGTCCAGCGTAATGGCGGGTAATACACTCTGGTATGCCAGCTATGACGACTGGCGTGATTGTCGGGCGAACGAGATCGGCAGAAATCATAGGTAGCGTATTGGTATTACCGGATTCAGTCAGTTTCTGGCAGACAACTTGCCCTAACTGTTCTACTTCGTCAGCGCGGAGGTGCAATGTGCCGCTGTACCATGCTTCTCTCAGGGAATCTAGTTTGTTGGGGAATGCTTTGACAAGACAGGTTGGCACACCGCTAGGGTCAAAATTAGAACCAAACACGCGCTTAGGAATGGCGTTGGTGTTGCCTTCGCCGTAAATATACGCAGTTTGTGAATTAACCCAACCATAATTGCGACTATCGGGCGGGGGTAAATCATCTCCAGCCATGAACCAGAGTTGTCCATCATCTAAACTATAAAGGGCAATCTCATTACCGGGTGAATAAGGACCATAGGAATTGCGGGAATAGGTGACGAAGAAGTGTTCCCAATCGGGACTCGGTATGATCTGGTCTATGCTGCGTCCGGGCAAGGATTGGAAGGTAACACTGCGCTTTTCACCAGATTCCACATTTAGGACTTCCACGCCTGTTGAACTGTTTGTGTCGAACTGCGTCAGGTAGCGATAACCACTGGCGGCGGTGGCGATTACATATCCGTGCAAAGCTAGAACTTGGCGCCGGACAACCTGCCCAGTTGCCACGTCCCATAGACGCCATTCATTGCCCGCGAGGGTCACAACATTCTTATTGTCAGGGCTAAAGAAAAATTGGTCGAATCGGGTAGAGTAACGTAGATCTTCGTCTAACACTTGATGTGACTCCGCATCAAATCGTTGAAAGTCACTGATGATGACACTACCTGTAGTGTCATAGGCAAGAACGCGGTTTTTGCGGACGATGGAATAAGCGCCAATATCGCGTGTGGCTGGCGTAATATCTCCTAAACGCTGGCCTTTGGAGAGGTTGTAGAATTCAACCCGTTCGCCTGCGTTATCAACGTTGCGTCGCAGCATCACCTGATCACGTTCTTTATTTAACACCATTTGTTGAATACGGTAAGCATTGGTGAGTTTGAAAATGCCAGCTTTATATTTTTCATCGTAGATATAGACCAGCGCTTGGAGACCAGATGTGTCATTGCCTTTGGGATTGTAGACAAAGTCGGTCAGGGTAATGGTCAAGGGACGATTGTTCCATTGTTGACCGTAATGCTCACCTAAGAGGGTACGTAGCAAGGCGTTTTCTGATGTCGTGCTTGGTGCTCCGATGGCGCTGGCAAAGGAACTTATTTCGAGACCGGGAATGTCAGCGGGGTTACTTTGTGGCAGACAACCGGAAGGGGTTCCCGATGTTGTGCCATCGGAATTAACATAAGTATCCTGTAGGCACATCTGTAGAGGAAGTTCGGCAAGTAAACCGCGTTGGGTATCCACTTGAAGCAACTGACCAGAACGGGTGTAAACATAGACTTTGCCATCGAGCACACTGAACCAGAGGAAGAGCGTGTCTTGCTCATAGCGATCAGTAGGGATTTCAAAAAGAACGTTCAGTGTATAGGCATCAATAATATGCAATCGTCCGGGCAATGCAGTGACGATGCGACCGTCAGGTGCTAAGACAAAGCCGAAACGGTAATCAAAGAACTGCCACGCTTCAACTTTGCCGGGAAAGGTGGATTGTCCTTCATTGCGGGCGGCGGCTAAATTCCAAATCCACGGGGTTTCGGTCGTATCATTTTCATAGCGGCGGAGAGCCTGTGGAGCAGGATGCGTGCCGTAAAAGGTTAGCAATTTATCATCTGCAGAAAAGGTCAATGGGCCGTGTATATTAATAGCAGCGCCGGGATCGGTTAGCTGAGAGGCGACTTCGCCTGTAGTTGTGTCAAAAAGTTGGATGTCATTATTAATCGCGAGGGCAAACCAACGCCTGTCATGGCTAAAGGCAAATCGTTGTAGCCACCGGATTCATGGAGGGTGTATAAAGTTTGGTAGTTGAGGGCATTAATCATCACGAGGCGACCGTAGGCATCAACCATAGCGATGTGCTCAAGCTTTGGCTCATAAACGATATTGCGGGGCAAGGCACGTCCAAGTTCAGCAACGATTTCAAATGATTTTTGTGGCGTGGTTGTATTTTGGGCAAATACAAAACTGGCGGCCAACAGCAAGACGAGGAGGGTGGAGAGTATGAATACCCGTCTCATTTAAAATCCTTTTTTGAGCACAAGTTGTTTATTTCTATACTAACTGAAATCTACCCTACGCCACAGCAACGATTTCTCAATGATTCACTGATGATTTGCGAGATTCATCTATAATAGTATAGATAAAAAGAACTCATTGAGGGTGCTATGATTCGCAAAATTATGTTGGTGATGATTGTGATATTCGGTGTGGTGGCAGTCGTACAGGGGCAGGGTGACGGTACAATCTATGGATTGGTATCGGTTGACCGTGCTGATGTACGGATTGGCCCGGATTTTGCCTATGATAGCATCGGTCAACTGCCTCTGAATGCATCGGTTGTAGTGCTGGGACGGTCAGGTAGTTTTTACTCGAGATGGAATGGAATGCAGTGGGTGCAGATTCAGTTTGGAGATCGGATTGCATGGATTTATGCGCGTTTGCTTCGCACGAGTGTGCCGTTCAATTCGATTCCCTCGCAGGGGATGCTGCTGCCGCGCGATCGTAATGGACGTGTGCCAGAGGGATTTGATCTTTCCAGTGATTTGTGCAGCCAATGGACTGGCTCATTTAGGCAGTCCAGCAATGTCATATCCCAAGATGAGACGCTCAGTGTTACCTATCCGGGTTTGACTGGCGCAAATGTATACAGTGTGGTTGTCCTTTCCCCAACAGGATTTCGTACGACATTTGACAGCGAAACGACTACTGCAACGATTGAATTTAATTTTCTGCCTGCCGAGTCAGGTACATACACTTGGCGTGTTGCGCCGTATTGGTCAAATCAGGTGCCGCGTTATACATGGCAACAAGTCTGTTTGCTGCAAACTGGCGGTACATTTGAGAAGGCCGCTTCATAGCCGCCTTAATGGATAACGTTTTTTTCAAGATCGATGAGTTGATTTAAACCATTCTTGAAGATGATTTTGGCGTTTGTCGCATCATTGCGGGCTTGCAGCGCGGAATCAAGCGTAATTGCACCGCAGTTTTGAAGGATGCCGATTGAATCATTGAGTAAATTGACTCCGGTGTCAATCCGTGGAGCGATGCGACGCAGCTCTGGAAGTTCGCGTATATCCTGTGATGTGTAGATAAACGAGGCAATGTTATCAGATGGGTTGCAGGGCAAAATACTCCCATCTACTACACCATACCAGAATGACTCGAGATCAATAGAGAGTTGATGTAAGGGCGTCAAAAAATCGCGAAAACGGCGCAATTGCGCCAGTTGAATTTCAGGCGGGATGACTTCCACTTCAAGCTTCTGTGGCGGTGGCAAACAGGGCGCTAAAGGAATGTTCGTAAAATCATATGAAGGTCGAAGATTGGAAGCCGACACCCAACCCACTAATCCTAAATAATTAACTTCTATTCTCGTAGCATCCCAGTTGCGGGCGATGACAGGTATGACTACGCCGAACGGGACGATGCCGATGCGAGGGGATGCGGCAAATGGACCACCACGCAAACTCGACTCAATATTGATGTAGGCAGCAAAATCACTATCAACTATAGCATCGGAGCCGGTAACACCTGTGACGGCGTCGGTAAGGGGTAAGAATTCAATATTAAAGTTGTTAGTGATCATTTTTGTCGAAATCCAGCCCAAACTGTAGGCACGATTGCGGCGGCGTACTTCCAACCATGTGCCATCAGCGTTGCGACCTATGGCTTCGAGTATGTCACCTTCAAATACCGAAGCAGCCGGTTTGGCATCAGGCAAGGGTACGACACGGGTGAAGGCACTATCTACGAAGACCGTTACTAGTTGAACCTTTGAGTCGCTTCCATCACGGGCAGCGGTGGTGAACAATCCTAAGCTGAACATTATCAATAGTGCAAACCCAAGTTTCTTTAATCCGGTAGCCACTTTCCACCCCCACAGAATGCCTCGTAGTAGTTTCATTTTAAACCTGATTGCGTTATCACAATGGGTGACTACTCTACGATTGGGTCACGAGAAACCAAGTGTCAGGTGCAAATTCGTTGCCTGCTCATCTTATTCTCCGTGCTCCTTCATTTGAGCCTAACCACCCAATTCTTTCCCTACACTCAATCTGGTTACTCCATTATAAAACTTCTCGTAGTTTGTAAATGGGTTTGCAATCTAGGGCGGTTAATTTTGTTGTATCGGTAAGATCGTAAAAGTACCTCCGGGACTGCGCCCATATACTTCGGGGAAATAAAATTCCTGTCCGGTGGCCGGGATAACATTGTATATACCGGGAATAACTGCACGTACATAATAATCGTACTCGTATGTTCCGGCGGGTAAATAACTGCTGTAGAGCGCCACTTTCTGGTCATGATATTCGATGTGACTGAACCACCACCAACCCCAACCACGGCTTAATGGGTCAGCATTATTCAGACCGGGACGTACGCCGATTTGCTGGCTGGTGTTCAAGTGCGGATCAATCGCCTCGGTGCCTGCTGGAATCGGATCATCAATTTCGGCGTAATAGAGATCGTGCGGTGCAATCAATGTCAAATGCACTTGGATCATATCACCTACTGTTGCCTGTGTGATTGGCAATCGTTTTTCATCACCGGGCAGGCTATAAAAGCGCTGGATAATCATGCCCTTGTTGAGCGCCAAGACTTGAGGAACAGGCAAATAGGCTTCCAGATGTGCTGTGTAATACATCGCGCCTTGTCCATTGGTGCGTTCAAGGACAAGCTGATTAATTTCGCCCTTTAGCAAGTCGCTTACCTGAACTTTCAAATCAATAGGTTTAGTGACATTCTGAGTCGTCACTGCACCTTGCGAGAGTGTTTGCTGGTTTAAGGTTACTTGATAATCGTAATTCGGCTTCAATTCACCTGTTATCGCCATCCAGTCGGTTAAGGTCATAATTGACCATGCGGTTTCTTGGGTCGTCCCCCAAACCTGAGTTTTTCGCTGGGTCATTAGCCATCTCACGACATTCGGGATGAGTTCACTTTGTGGGCGAAGCTTGATCAAGGTTTCTAATGCAATCGCAGTTGTACGGGTATTTGTTCCCCAGTTCCAATAATCAAGGTAATCGTCTTGCCAAAAGGTACCAGTCGCATTTAGCACGGCTTTATTCATGATGTCGCTTATTAAGGTATCGCTGCGCGGATCATCCTTATTAATTAGGTTAAAAGTGAGGGCTAAGAAAGCTTTTGCATCGAAGCTTAGTCGGTTACGAATATCAAACAGGTTAGCACTTCGGGCAATATCTGCTGCTCCTGAACGTGCGAGCGCATACAGCACAAACGCCTGTCGGTTCAGCTGCCATTGATAGGTGTTTAAATCCGGTATTACAAACGTGCTTTGTAGGAACCGTTGCGCTGATTGAATGCGGTTCTCTTCAATGCTGAATCCTTGGTTTTTCGCTTCAGCTAATCCGATTAGGGCATAAGCTGTCGTTAATGGATTGCTTGCCTCTTCGATAAACCAACCCCAACCGCCATCCGACTTTTGGGCGGTGTACAAAGATTGGAGTTCTTGTGTCACCACACGATCAAGATTGGCTTTTAATGTCGGATCATGAATCTCTAAAGCTGCCAATGCTCGATAAGTCATGATGTTTGGTAGGAATTTGCTTACTGTTTGTTCGATACAGTCGTAGGGGTAATTATTTAAATGATCGAGTCCCGCCACAGTCGTGACCGCCAGCGAAGGCTCTATATGAATATCCAGTGTGCCTTTGGTGATGTTCCAGTTTTCCGGCAAATTAATCGACTCGGTACGGCTGCCACCTTCGCGCAACATCCCCGCCGTTCCGACCGTTTCTGGTACTTCAAAACGGTAAATCGGTAGCAAATGTTTGTCACCGTCACCGAGCAGTGGACGTGTTGCATCTTGATAATCACCTGCGTTGGCATAGAAAACGATTTCCGCATTCGTCACATCATTGGCTTGTGCTTGCCACTCCAACCGTTGGTGACCTCCTGCCGGAATAGTCACTGTTTGACTCAACGCAGTCTTGACTGTCACACCCGAAGCTTGCATTGACACATCAACACTCAAGTCCTTTGATGTGTTATTGTCGACCACCGCTGCTAGCGTTACCTGATCATCCACCACCATAAAACGGGGTGTCACAGGATGTACGATGAGTGGGCGGGTGCTGATGAGATCAGCGGTAGCTTGTCCCACTAACATGATGCCATTATCGCCTTTTGTAATCGCCCGCGCATCCAAGCGCCATGTCGTCAAGTTATCGGGCAGTGTCACATTAAATGTCGCTTGACCGTTCTCATCAGTGGTTAGTGTTGCGTTCCAATAAGGTGTGTCGATAAACTTTTCACGAATTTCGGTTATGCCGACTTCCGGCCCACCCCCGCCACCCCCTTTTATCATGTCGATTGTTTGCTGTGTCAATTGATCGGTGTTCATGGTGAGGACTGTTCCAGTGCGAACGCCTAGTCCTTGCAGATTGTAGAAAAAGTCCATTAGCGGTTGTGAATTGGGATCAGCCAGCGAGAGCGATGCCAAATCAGTGAGCGCCACACCCACTTCAGCCTTAACTGCTTCACCACGATAATCTGTCGTAAGAATGGTGTAATGCACCGTGTCATTCGGTGACGCTTGCTGATGATTTGCTGTGATGCTCACTGTAATCTGCTTTTGTTCTGTATCGACATTCAGTTGAGCCAGCCCCATACGGAATGCTGCCACACGATTATTCTTGTCGATACTTTTGACCATTATCACGCTTACAAAAACATCTGGCGCATAATCCGAAGTGATAGGCAGGCGATACAAATAAGTGTTGCTATCAAGCGTTATCAAGTCGGTGTGCATTACGCCCGTCCGTTCCACACTTATGAGCGCCTCCGCAGTTCCTTGAAAGGGCGACGCGATCAAAACCTCGGCGGTATCACCAACATGGTAGCTATCTTTATCAGTGATAATTTGGATACGGTTATCATTATCCTGCTTCCACCATACATAGTCGCTACCGCTTGCCCACATGCTGGTTGAACTGCGGACTTCATTACCTTGTTTGTCGTGTGTCACTAGCCGGATTTGATAGATTCCCGCGTGGGCAGGGGTGAAACTGTAAGTTGCTTTCCCATCTTTGTTGGTCTCAATAACCCCGTGCGTCACGGGCAAATCTTCGGCTTCCCAAGTCCAAGTGGTCCGCCCTTGATCGTCAGTTTCCTGCACGTTGCTCCAGCGTTTTTCGACGATCTCAACCGCGACGTTCTGATTCGCCACTGGTTGGCTATCCAAATTCACTGCAATCAGATTGATGTGATTAGGCTTTCCAGCTTCTATAACATAATGTTCAGGCTGAGCACCCACATAAATTGATCCGGTATGCACCAAGACTGAGGTGTGTGCGGAAGTGGTTTGTCCGGTGTCGTCGCGTGCGTTGGCCTCAATCATATAAGTTTGCGTATAGGGCCGCTCGGCTAAATCAATAGGCACAGAGATGACGAACTCACCCTTGTCGTCGGTCGTGCCTTCGCCGTTAGCGACTTCTTTGTTGTACCGTGCGCGGTAATCAATATCGGCTTCTTGGTCGGAGAAGTTGTAATGTCCTTTGCCAGTGTAATGGAACACATCTGGTCGCGAAACAATCTGATATTGGACGTGGGCTTGTTTCAACGCCCCACCAGAATAATAACTGCTATCCACATTAGCATGCAGTGTTTGACCCTGCACGACCTGCGTTTCTTGCGGTGTAACGCTCACTCGAAATTCTGGTACACGGTATTCCGCTACCGAAAATCCGACAGTGGTACTGTATCCGGAATTGCCGTTGCTGAACTGCTGTTGGTTACCGTTGGGAAAACTGATGGCAATTTGGTAATAGCCCAACGAAGCATCCTTATCCAGTTGGAGGGTTCCGTTCACTGTCCCGAATTGTGTCAGCTGCAGTTCTTTACTGAAAACCGTGTCACCTTTGCTATTCCTAATCGTTACCGGAACCGAATCCATGCCCGGTATCGTGTAAACCATATCATCTTTGGTGCGGATGACTGCCCGAAATTCAACGGGCTGCCCGGGACGATAAATTGGGCGGTCAGTATAGGCGTACACACGCATCAGTTCAGGCGAATATACACTTGATACATTGAACCAACCGGGGTCAATACCATCTGCCCAACTGCTGGAACCGATGCCGAAAAGGGTTTCAGTTTCTAGTACAGCAATACGCGGTTGAGTCGTTAGGCCGGTGGTGATGGACGGTGTGCTAGCCTCAAACAATCCTTGGTTGCTGGTATAACCTGAGGCTAATACTTGCTCGCCGGGTCCATAAATTTTGAGCGGAGCATTAGTAACCGGTTTGCCGGTTTGAATATCGGTCGCCCACACCAGCACCTTATTCAATGATGCTTTAATCGTGAGATTGGTAGTTGCCACAATCAAGATATGAGTATTAGTAAACTGGTGGTTAGATAGCAAATTGGCTAAGTCACCGGAATGGAGAAAGTAGAAGCCGGGAGCAAGTGGGCCTTTATTACCTAAATTGATATATGTGGGCGAGGATTGGTCAGGTTCGTTCAGCAGTTTCGTGAACTTAAAGCCTATGAAGTTCGACAAAGCTGGCGCATAAGGTTTATATATGTTAGATGGATCATCAGGATCATGATAGTCGCCGAATTGTAGCTGCAGAAAGTCATTCGTGGAAATATGGTATAAATCGGTCACTAACATATCCGCATTCACGTGATTAACGAAAAATCCGGTTGTATCGTTATATGCATTGTAAAAGCCATAGGTTGAAGGAACCTTTAGCTGTATGCTCGGTCTAATTGGCGCGGTGGTAAATGAAAAAGTGAGTCCCTTATTCAAAACGTTGCCGTAAATATCCTTAATACCGGGGGCAACAGTGACTGTGTAATGTGTGCGTGGGTTGACGGGGAATAAGAGTTGGTAACTATTATATTGATAATATTCTTTGACTAATGTCGGTTTGGGCTCGACGGTGATTTTGTCTTTGAATGAATCTTCGTCCATTGGCGAGACGAAAGAAATTGTCGCACCGCCACCATACACATTATCTTGTCCATCCTTGGGGTTCGTCGATGCGAAATCTGGTAGCGGCACTGTGGTAAAGCCCGAACGGGTTTCGCCAGTTAATTCTAATCCATCTGACTTACTGTTAATTCCAAATTCGTAAAGGGTATCGAAATCAAGTCGTTCATCAGGCTTGAACGTCACAATCATGCTGTCTGGTTCCCACTTGAAAGTTCCCTTAATTAGATGCCTTGACATATCCGGGGTCGATGGTAAGGGTGGAACCGGAATTAGAGTAGGCAAGAGTGCTGGATTTGGGGTTAGGGTTGGTGCTGCCTTTGTGACTTTGTCATCCCCCGCATCGAGTGGTGTGAGGGCAGTCACCACTGGCAAGGTTTGCCCCAAGGAGTGCAGATAAAATTGTGCTTCTGCCTGAACACGGTCAACTGGTTGGTTAAAGTAAATTGTCAGGTCGGGGTTGAGTAAAATTTGGCCTGACTGAGACTGAGGTACGATGCGTAGAATCTGCGCCGCTTGGGTTGTAAATGACCATTGATAAGGATTCGTGAGAGTCAATCCGTCAGTGCTGGTGAGACCGGATTTGACAGTGACAGAGTAGCGGGTGTTGGGGTGCATATATCCTGTCGGGTGAAAGATATAGACCGAGGTGTTCAGCCATTCGCCTTTGCCACTAAGCGCTGGTTGAATGTTAAGTGGTTGTGGCAGCTTGGTTGTGTCTTCAACCGTTTCCAGTGGAATAATCGGACGGTTGAAAATAACCGTAATTACGCTGTTACCTTGAATTTGGGTACTGTCACCCTGTGGTAAAACTTCGGTTAC
The DNA here is from genome assembly GCA_038251275.1 of Aggregatilineales bacterium. GTDB lineage: Bacteria > Chloroflexota > Anaerolineae > Aggregatilineales > Phototrophicaceae > CFX2. The sequence goes on along the minus strand of JBBSBM010000032.1, from coordinate 50,572 downwards.
AAGAAGTAAGTCTTCTGCACTAGACTGCCCATGTGCTGTAGTACCCATCAAGCAGATCATAAACAGCGCTATCCAAAATGACCATTGAAGCCGTTTCATGATTTTCCCTCGGTTAAACAGCGTGTTTGTGAGGAGAGATTGTAAGGCAGTGTGGAATTACGCGGAACAACGTTTGCTCTACGTTAGTCCTCCGATTATCTGTTTGTTAACTTTAAAGTAGTCTCCCTAAATACAATATTCAAGCTCATAAGATTAACGATATAGGTTCGTGAACAGCAGTTAAAGTACGTCTTTTCTTCGCTAGGTTGAGGGACTACCCAAATATAACCCTTGATATGACCAAAAAGGCTAAGTGCTGCTCTTTTTTTCGTTTCGAAGATAGAGAATGGATTTACGTAAACCTAACATTATTGCGAGGATGATAATGAGAAAGATGACAAAATTGATTGAAATATGAACAAACACGGGTATTAAGGCGACCAGAAACCCTATAGATGTTGTAATGGCGAGGTTCTGCAGATGCTTTATTTCCAGTAAATTTTTTGTGTCGCTCGTCACTTCATTTCTGATCCTTGCTTGAAAACGAGAGAGATCCCATGAAACTAAATCGAACGATAAGGCTAACAGCATAATCGGGATGGGGAGATTACGCAGACTCCCAAGTATAGCAAGAACCAGAAAAAACAAGAAAAATACTGAATGTGGAGATTCTTTCTTCTTAATTTCCAGAAGTAACCAAGCCGAACCAAATACAAAGGCGAGTGCCGCTATGAGATATTCTTGCAAAGTGATATTTGCAAACATTATTATGCCGCTTGTCAAAACAATCGACCCTAAAAGGCTTTTTGGGGTCATCCTTTCCTTCCTGTTTGGTCATGACCAACAAGAGGCAGGCGAGTCAAAGTATCGCGGATTACAAGCTCAAAGGGCTGGCTTACAACCCAGTTCACGGTTTGTATACCACTTTGACGAAGCCGACTCAGAATGAAGTTTCGCTCCGCACTGGCTATTCGATAAGCTGTGCTGCTAACATCCTGCGAGAGCGCATATTCATATGAAATGGGATCCGGGCTGATCACAATTACAGCATAACCATGAGCACGCATCTTAAGAATCACTGATATATCATCAGGCAAGAGTGGGCTAACAAATACAATCTGTGATTTTGCCGGAAAAAGTCGGGTTGGCAAATATTCCAAACTCTCCAGTGCATAATTCACACTCAATGTCGCTTTTGAAAGCTCTCTAAGAATTCGATACCGTTGCATTCTCCCATATCCCGAAATAACTCTTGACATACCGGAACCATAAAGGAGAAGGCTTACACGGTTGCCGTCATCTAAAAAATTTTCAGCTAGTGCTGCGGCAGCATGTACCGAGTGTTCAAATAAAGAACCTGAATGTGTCACAATGTTGGCACGTTGTCGTGCATCTACAATCAGACCAATATCAGCTATACGCTCTTGCTCAAAAACATTAACATATAAATCCTGATTCGAGCGTGCAGCCAATTTCCAATTAATTTGTCGTTGTGAATCACCGGTCTGATATTCTCTGACACCCCAGAAATCGACACCTGTACCGCCTTGTCTGGCGGGTATTGGTCCGGCAAAACCGTGTGTCTGGGGTGGACGGATTTTGATTCGGTCGAGTTTTGGGTAATGCGGATGTACGATAAGATGAAGGGCAGTTCGGTAAATAAACGAAAGTTCGAAAAATCTCAAAAAATCGGCGGCATATACCGCAACCTCAATACCCCTGTATTCGCCGCGCTGTGCCTCAATCGTATACTCTAACTTAATTTTGCCCTGTGTTTCTAAGGCCGAGATGATTGAGGATTTTCCGTCTATTTTTGTTATGCCAGCGGGTAAAATGTCATCTACAAGCAGTTCATCAATCAATGATCCTTCATTCAAAACGGTAACGGTAACGGTTATCGGCGCACCTTGAGGCGCGAAATCAGGATATATTTCCCGCGTTATAGTGAGATTAAGTGCTTCAGGACGGCGGAAGATTGCCGCAAACAAATATGCCATAAGTGGGATTGCTAGTATAACTACACTGCTTTTCAGCGTAATCGTACCCAATATGACTATCCCGAATATCAGGCTTAGAATCAGCATGAAGGACGTTTTCATCAGTTTTTGTCTGGAATAACGGGAACCGGAACACACTGGAGGATTTCTGTTAAGATTCGGTCTGCCGCATAGGGTATTGACCAAAAATCTGGACGGAGAATTAAACGGTGATTCAGGGCTGGTTTGACAAAAATTTTCACATCATCTGGTAGCACAAAAGCTCTTCCCTGTATCGCAGCCCAAGCGCGGCTCATTTTCAGAAGAGCTAGAGTACCTCTGGGGCTAGAACCCACTGCGACTTGAGCGTGATTTCGGGTTTTAGTGACTAAATCAACAATATACTGTTCAATATCTCCATCAACAAAAACTTCTTCGACCTGCCGCTGCATTTCCAAAAGATTCTCTACACTCGCCGCAACCTCTAAATGATGTTCATCTTGTTTGCGTTCCCTTCTGCGTTGCAAAATCATTTTCTCTTCATCCTGACTCGGATAGCCGATAGACAGCTTTATTATAAAGCGATCTAATTGAGCCTCCGGCAGAGGGAATGTACCTTCATATTCAATCGGATTTTGTGTTGCAATTACGATGAAAGGCTGAGGTAGTTGCATCGTCTCACCCTCAATAGTCACTTGGTGTTCTTGCATTGCCTCCAGTAATGCCGACTGTGTTCGCGGTGACGCGCGATTGATTTCATCTGCCAATACAAATTGAGCAAATATAGGACCTTTTCTCAAAACGAACTGATTTCGCTCTTTATCGTAAATATATCCGCCAGTTATGTCTCCGGGAAGTAGATCCGGTGTAAATTGGATTCTACGAAAGGACATACCTAAGACATCAGCAAAGCTGTTAGCAATCAGCGTTTTGGCTAGCCCGGGATAATCTTCTAGTAGGATGTGACCCCCTGAAAGGAAGGCAGTCATCATCTTATAGAGAACTTCTTTTTTTCCGACGATAGCGCGATTGACTTCCTGCACAATCTGCTCCGTAAGGACGGAAACTTGAATGCTAGGATTGAGGTTGATTTCGGGCATTATCTATCTCCAACAAGTGTTCAATGAATGCGACTATTTCTTCAATCGGGCTATCAGTTTGTGGGTTATTAGGGTGTTCCTCTTTGAGAAGCAAACGGCGCAATCGAATGATGACGTTTTCGCCAGAGGTATATGTTGGTTTAGGAGCTTGGATTTTCTTTTGTTGAATCAACATTTTTATCGAGTCGGGAACGGGTAGTGTACCATTTCTTATCATCGTTTCGACATCACTGCTTTCAACCCCGTTTTGATGGGCAAAAACCGAAAGTGTCAATTTTCTGGCTTCCCAAGCAAAGGTGTCTCTCGCAAATGGGCTGGCATACAGGTTTGAACAAAGTTTTTTCCAGTACAAATAACGTGAGTCAGTTTGAGGTTGTGATCCTTCAATGCGCCTTGAATAGCGGTTAGTTCTAATACCCATTAACGTATTCAAATCAATGATGATGCTGATTAACATTAGCACTGCAAGATAAGCTTCTTGTGGGATGCTTTTCAGAGTGAGATCGCTGACCCAAATGAAATAATAAACGGGTACGATAATTGAGTCACGCACGAAAGCCCAGTAGAAAAGGGTTAAAGTACTAAATAGTAACAGTACCAAAACAAATACTATACCTATCTTGGCCTTATCCGGTTTCATGTTGACCTCCAATGAGCGTGCAAGCGTTCACAATATCTGTCAGACACGATAAGGCCACTTGTTCTTCTTGAGTTCCTTCCAACGCACCGCCATAACGCACCTGTTCGAATAATCGAGTGAGCGTTTTAACCGCTTCTTGAGGCAGCCCGGTACTGATAAGATAATTTTCAAATTCTCGCACTGTCATCGTTGTGGCACGTTCTATCCCCCTTTGTTGCTTCACAATACGTGTCATTTCACGGTAACAATTGATAACCGTTACTTTTAGATCGCCCCCCGTACTTAAGGAATCAATTGCGTTTTGAGCTTCGTGAGCAAGCTCGCCTAAATCAAAATCGGATTTCGTGGCTCGCTGAAGGAAGCGCTGAACCACAAAAATAAGGATTACACAAAGCACGGCTGCTAAAAGAATGATTGCCGGAGTTAACCATGAAGGAGGTGTTGCTGAGAAAACACTAATAGGTAGATTGGATTCGGCATTTGAATTTTGCGGCGCAAGTGCAATCTGTTGAGGATCTTGAGTATTTTCTTTAGGAGATAACTTTTCAAGGTATGTTGCAAGTAAGAGAAGAATCACAATTACAATAACGTCCGCAATTAGCCGCTGTCGGCCTTCCGATGTCAGAAGTGAATAGATAACATAAATCGGGAAAAATATGAGTACCAGTGCAACGATTCCCCGCAAAACCCAAATGATTGCTTGCCCCCCGGGAAATACTCCACTGATCCCAGCCGGTTGCGGTTGAGACTGTCCAAGGGAGAAAGGCTGTGCGGAAGATAATATTTGATTGGGCAAACTCATGGCAAGTAGCAAAATGAGGATGCTAACTACGAACAACAAGAATAGAGCGTTGCGTTTTGCGTTGCTCATTGCACCACCTTCGAATGCTAATTCAATAAAATGGCCTCTACCAAAACAATAGCTTGGTACAGGCCATGATCGCAGGCAAAAAACATGCTTAAACCCGAGCCTCACTGCTTGCAGCTAAATGTATTCGTATTGGCGACCTGAGTCAAGGCTTTTATACTGTGTAAAACTATAACCAGAATTCCACTAGGACTCCAAAATATATGGCACAACTAGATAGCAAACTTAAGCGAGACTATTGAGATTATACGTTAGCTTTTAAGGCGTTGCTTGATGAACTGGAACGTATTGGTGATGTACACTATATTTTGGTGGTGGATGATGATCGTGGATTTACATTGTTCGTTGAGCGCATTTTACAAGTTAGTGGAAAGTCCTGTGTGGTAAATCGTGCTTACGACGGTCAACAATCGTTAGAATTGATGCGAGTTCAAAAACCGGATTTAGTACTATTGGATATGACTATGCCTGTTCGGGATGGAGTGGGGCTGCTTGAACAAATGCTTGTTGATTCCACGTTAAAAGATATTCCGGTTGTATTATTGACAGCTAGCAGCCTTTCCACCGAACAAACCCAACAAAGCCAATTTACAGTACGTCACCAAACAGGATTATATTCTACCGAGGTTTTCAAATTCTTGAATGCAACAGTTAATGCGTTGAAACCGCGTTATTTCCCATTGGTAAAGGAAATGTGAAGTTGCTTTCAAGTGGTTATGTCTAAACCAGATTGAAACTGAAAAGTATCTTAAAAGCGATTCTTAACTGTAATATACCGTAATTATACGAAGAATTACTGTACTTATTGTAGATAATTCAGATTTGAATTTGCCTTTCATGAAGCGAAATATAAAAGCTAACCCCATCATATGGATCCTGAAAAAAAGAACGTCAAGCGCAAGTCATTGTTTTTTTTGATTGATCTGAATCGCCATTAGGTAAAAATCTATTCGGATAATCTCGACTTCTTGACAGGTATGCAATTTCTGTTATACTTCGAATACTTATTTCAACAAATGAAAAAAGTATGCATAAACAAAAATTGCTTAAGTTTCAAAATCGGGCCTCGGTTCTTAATAGTATTCGCCAACATGGGCCTATTTCGCGCGTAGATGTCGCACGGCGGACAGGACTAAGTGTTGGTGCAATAACGGCCTTGACACGTGAGTTGGTCGAGAACGGGCTGATTTATGAGAAGCAGGAAGGTGACTCGAGCGGTGGTCGTCCGCCAATCCTGTTGGCACTGCAACCGGAAGGCGCATATGTGGTCGGTGCTAAGCTGACAGAAGATCACATCACATTTGCTTTAACTAATCTGGACGCCGATGTAATTGGCAGGTTGACACTCGAAAATCCGAGTGTTGAGCCGGAAGCCGTCTCCCAACGGGTGGCCGATGGCATTCACCGTTTAGTGGCTGATTCATCTATTCAACGCAGTCGTTTACTCGGCGTAGGCATCGGTATGGCAGGTATCGTAGACTCCGAAAAAGGCGTGTGCCTATCGTCGCCGATATTGGGTTGGGAGAATGTCTCATTTGCTGATCTGGTCGAGAAGCACACGATACTGCCTGTATACCTCGATAACGATGTCAACACCCTCACATTGGTCGAAAAACTTTATGGGGCAGGTGTAGGCAGCAATCACTTCCTGACGATCACAGTTGGTCGGGGTATTGGTCTTGGTATTGTCGTCAACGGGCAGTTGTATCGCGGTATGGGTGGGGCAGGTGAATTTGGGCATACCGTGATCGATCCGCAGGGTTATGTCTGTGACTGTGGCAAGCGAGGCTGTCTGGAAACCTTCGTGGGTGATCCCTGGCTACTTCGACGTGCAGCGGAACAGGCACTCCACTTTGATACGATTGATGGGCTGTGCGAAGCTGCGCAAAATGGCCAGCCACAAATGATTGAATTGATCCGCCAGGCCGGAACTACACTCGGTTACGGTATTGGCATATTGGTAAATATCTTGAATCCGCAGCTGTTGATTTTCAGTGGCGAGGGGATGCGCTACGGTGAGATGCTGTTACAACCGATGCGCGATGCGCTGTATGCCAATTCAATGTCTGCCTTGAGTGCGGGACTGAAAATGCATATTGAACCTCTCGGGGATGACGCGTGGGCACGGGGAGCGGCTAGCATCGTTTTGCAAGAGCTATTTCGTACATCACAGCGTGAATTGGATACAGTTACCAGCATGTGAATTTTTTTTGGCAAAACTTTGTTCAGTAGTTGAATAAAGTATAACCTTTTAGCGGTCAGTGAAAGTTGTTGTGAAATGAGCTGGAATCAAGGTTTCCACAAATGGAAATGGGTCGCCGTCTTTCTGGCGCCGAGCCTGATCGGACTGATGATATTTATTGTGTATCCCATCGTGTCGTCTTTGTGGCTTTCCTTCCAAGATTGGAATATGCTTTCGCCGCCCAAATTCATTGGTCTAGCAAATTTCCAAGAGCTTTTTCAGGACAAAGATTTTTGGAACGCACTACGTTACACACTAACTTTTGTGGTGCTATACGTACCCTCAGTTTTTGTGATTGGATTGGCTCTGGCACTGCTGCTCAACCAAAAAGTGCGCGGAATGATTATCGTGCGTACCTCCACATTTCTGCCAGTGGTGGCTTCGTGGGTGGTTGTGTCGCTCATCTGGAAGTGGATTTTTAATCCGGCCTACGGGTTAGTGAACTATGGCCTAAGTCTGCTGGGGATTACCGGCCCGGCATGGTTATTCACCCCTCAAACAGCCGTATATGCGATGGTCATTACCAGCATCTGGAAAGATGTGGGCTATATCGCGCTGCTATATCTCGGCGGTTTGCAGACTATCTCCGAAACCTATTACGAAGCGGCACAGATTGATGGTGCAAGCCGCTGGCGCTGTTTTACGAATATTACGCTGCCCTTACTAACGCCGACTATGTTCTTTGTCGCCATTACACTGCTCATCAATTACTTTCAACTGTTCGAACAGGTCTGGTTAATGCCTATGACTGACAGTGCGGCGGATCGTCAGGTGCGAGTGATTGTTACCGAAGTGGTCAGGAATGCCTTTAGCTATAACCGGATGGGGTATGCCTCAGCGCTATCATGGGTTCTTTTTATACTGATATTTGTGATCACGTTTATCCAGTTTCGCTTCCAGAAACGGTGGGTTTACTATGAATCTCAGTAAATCGATTACACCTTCGATGTCTTCAGGGAAAATGAGTGATACGAATTTAGCCACTACACGTACTCTCAGGGCACTGGCGTGTTACGCACTAATGGTGTTAATTGTGGCGTTAATGGTGCTGCCGTTCTTATGGATGTTGAGCACCTCACTCAAAGAACAGCAGTACATTCTACATACGCCGCCAGAATTGATCCCCAATCCGCTGACCTTTGTCAGCTACCGTCAGCTTGCCGAACGGATTGACCTCACACGGACATTCTTCAACAGCATTACGGTTGCGGTGGTCGGGACAGCGGGTCAAATTATCGTTGCGGCGATGGCAGCTTATGCCTTTTCGCGGATCGAATGGCGCGGACGTAACACCGTTTTCCTGCTATATCTGGCTACCATGATGGTTCCGGCAGTGGTGCTGGTGGTTCCGCAGTTCATTCTCATACGGCAGTTAGGTTGGATGAACACCTATGCCGCGTTGATTGTGCCGGGATTATTCAGCGCCTTCGGCACATTCTTACTGCGCCAATCGTTATTGACGATCCCAAAAGATTTTGAAGAAGCCGCTTTTGTGGACGGCGCGAATCACTTCACTATATTCTGGCGGATCATCATGCCACTTTCCCGCCCAGCATTGGCAACATTGGCGGTATTCAGCTTTATGGGGTACTGGAACAACTATCTTTACCCGTTATTTGTTGCTCGTCAGGCACAAGTCATGACACTGCCGATTGCATTAGCAACATTACAAGCAGGGCCGCGTGCCCTGACCGAGTGGAATATGGTGATGGCTGGATCGGTCATTACTGTGCTGCCCATTTTGATCGCGTACCTGCTGGCACAACGCTGGTTTGTACAAGGGGTCATTTCCAGCGGTATTAAGGGATAGGTTGCATCACGCAACACGTTGCGTTTGTTATTCGTTTATTGATTTGAGAGGAAAAGGAACAATGTTACGTAAATTACCCGTTTTTTGGTTAGCCCTCGTCGCACTGCTAATACTGGGCGTTGTCGTGCCAGTTGCAGCACAAGATACTACCGTTCGTTATTTCACATTCTCAGCTGCGCCAGATCATCTTAAAGACCTCGATACAATTATTGCAGGTTTTGAGACAGAAAATCCGGGCATTAAAGTGACTGTAGAGACTGCTGCCTTTGCAGATTACTTCACACTGTTGCAATCGAGTGTCGCCAGTGGCGATGTACCAGATGTGTTTGAATTGAATTACGAAAACTTTGTCACATATGCGGCCAACGGTACGCTGCTCGATCTCTCTGGCAAAGTGAACGCGGATGCCCCGTTCTATCCACGCGCTCTCGAAGCCTTTAGCTATGAAGGCAAGCAACTAGCATTGCCTGCATCATTTTCTGATGTATTGCTGTTCTATAATGCGGACTTGTTTGACAAGGCCAAGATTGCTTACCCGACTGACAAATGGACATGGGCGGATGCGGTTACGGCGGCCAAGGCTATTCGTGCTTTGGGTACTGACACTTGGGGTTTGTTCTCTCCGGTGCAGTTCTGGGAGTTCTATAAGAAAGCTGCTCAGAATGGCGACTGCAAGTTCTTCAATGATGCCATGACCGAATCCACTATCAATTCAGCGGCTTGCGTTTCGACTCTTGAAATGATGGTTAGCTTCATGAATGACGGTCTGATGCCAACCGCAGCAGAAATGTCAGGTGTTTCGGACTCCGAACTGTTTACCAGTGGCAAGCTCGGTATGATTGTTACCGGAATTTGGATGTTTGGTGCGTTTAAGGATGCGCCGTTCAAATGGGATGTGCAGCTCGAACCGATGATCAACCAACACGCGCATCACTTCTTCGCAAATGGTGTAGCTGTTTCTGCTACAACCAAGCAGGCTGATGCTGCGACCAAGTGGGCCGAATACTTGGCTTCGAGCAAAACCGCTGCGACCGTCCGTGTTGATAGTGCATGGGAACTACCCGCGTTGAATGAGCCGGCCTACTTCGAGAATTATCTTAAGCTCAGTCCGCCCGCTAACCGCGCGGCAGTCTTTGAAGCGTTAGAAAGCCCGGTTACACCGCCCGTTATCATACGCCAGAACGAAATGCAGGATGCTGTAAATTCACTGCTCACACAGGTTGTGGATGGCGAACTTACTGCACAAGCAGCACTTGACCAAGCCAAGACCGAACTGGATGCGCTCATCAAGTAAATAAGCCAGTCAGGAGGTGGGGCACATGAGATGTCTTACCCCCTGACATCATAAGAGATTATTGCTATGAATTTGATCGAAACCAGCATTGCTATCATTTGTGCCGGCCAAAGTGAAAGCGGTGCTTATGTGGCCTCACCTACCTTTTCTCAATACGGATATTCGTGGCTGCGCGATGGTACTTGGATTGCGCTTGGCATGGATTATGCTGGACAATCTGCCAGCACGAGACAGTTTCATCTCTGGGTGGTGCAGACATTGATACGTTATCAAGAGAAGGCTGACCAACTGTTTGAAAAATTGTGGCAGGGTGAAGAACCAGCCGAATCGGATTACCTGCCAACGCGTTTTCGTCTAGATGGTAGCTTGGGTACTGAGTATTGGGGAGATTTTCAACTTGACGGTTATGGAACATGGCTGTGGGGATTGGTACAGTATGTAGATCGCCACAAGGATGAGGCATTGTGGCGTACTGCTCGCCCAGTGGTTACTCTATTGGTGCGCTACTTGGAAGCGTTGTGGCAATCGCCCAACTTTGACTGCTGGGAAGAACATCGTCATCAGATTCACCCTGCGACGCTGGCGGCCTTATACGGCGGGCTCAACGTGGTTCGGCAGCGTGAGTCGCAGCTTGTTCCTGAAGGTTTGCCCGAAGCTATCCGCGATTTTGTGCTGCAAAAAGCGCTGACAGTGGATGGACACTTCATGAAGTATCTGGGTAATGAGGCGGTGGACAGCAGCCTCTTGTGGATCGCTGTTCCTTACAGGTTGGTTGAACCAACGGATATAAGGTTTCTGGCGACCGTTGCCAAAATTGAAGAGGATATTCGACGGCCTCAGGGTGGTGTTTACCGCTATGCAGCCGACACCTATTACGGCGGTGGTGAGTGGCTGCTGCTGACGTTGTGGTTGGCATGGGCTTATCTTGAATTAGGTCGCCGCGCTGACGCACAAGAATTAATTTCATGGGTTGAATCCCAAGCCACAGCCACTGGTGAATTGGCGGAGCAGGTTGATGGGCATCTGTTGGCCGCTAGTTATCATGCTGAGTGGGTCGAACGCTGGGGCACGTCCGCCTGTCCATTATTATGGTCGCACGGGATGTATTTACTGTTGAAATCTCTGACGAAGGAAAATTGAACATGGTAGACATTGTTCACACCCCCTATGGACTAGAGCATCCTTATGAGCAGCTTCCTGAGGAACGCTTTCCGCGCCAGCCGCTTGCCGGTGAAACATTTACTATTGGAATTGTCACGCGGCCTCCGGATGCAGTCCAAAACTTGCGTGTCCATTATTGTATGGCTAATGCGCCGGAAGTCGTCATTAATGCGGAACTGGATCGAAAGTGGCAGCAGAAACAGGAAGAGGGGGTCGGCGCTGAATTTCTTGAACGGATTGTGCGTATTGAGCAAGATGTGTGGCAGGCTCAATTGACTGGGCCACCACTAGGGCAAGTCCTATCTTATTGGATCGAAACCGATGGCGCGCACAGCCAACAATTTAGCATGCGCGGAGAAGCATGGCGGTCAATAGGTGGCGGCTATACTTATCTCGATCAACATATGACGCTCAAACCGTCACTTCATGATACAACCCTTTTACCTAAGAAATTTCCGACTCTACAACGGGTCGAATGGTTGTCGAACGGTGAATATTCTCGCCGTGTCCGCCTGACTTTTGCGGCGGGTGTCGATGAACGTTTCTTTGGTCTAGGGGAACACTTCAACGCGTTGAACCAACGTGGCAATATTATGGATGTGCGCTGCTATGAGCAGTATAAAAATCATGGCAAGCGTACCTATATGCCTATCCCATTCTTACTTTCCTCGGATGGCTATGGTTTATATGTCGAAAGTACCCGATGGATGCAGTTTGATCTGGCCGCCTCCACACCGGATGTTTGGACACTTGAGGCTGATGTAGGTGATGACGAATCACTGCAATTGCGCTGGTTTATGAGTGATGATCCGTTACAGATTATCGCGCAGTTTACGCAGTTGACCGGACCGGCTGTACTGCCGCCGGAATGGAGCTTCGGCTTATGGATGAGCGGCAATGAATGGAACTCGCAAACGCGTGTGGAACAGGAAGTACATGCATCACTGGAACACGGCATTCAACCATCTGTGCTCGTGATTGAAGCGTGGAGCGACGAAACCACCTTCTATATCTGGAATGATGCCGAATACACTGCTCTCCCCAGTGATGCAGCACCTCGCTACTCAGATTTCACCTTTCCAAGCGACGGTAAATGGCATGATCCGAAAGGCATGGTGGATTGGCTTCATGAACAGGGAGTTCGTGTGCTGTTATGGCAAATTCCGGTTATGAAGACTCTCGATCAATCGCATCCGCAGCACGAAGCCGACCGTGCCTATTTCGAGCATAGTAGTTTTGGTGTGCATGAAGCAGACGGCAGCTTGCATAAAGTACGGCCATTCTGGTTTCGCGGTGGCTACCTCTGGGATGTGACCAACCCAATCGAGCGGGAGTGGTGGCTCAATAAACGTGCTTACCTGCTGGATGAAGTTGGCATCGATGGCTTCAAAACCGATGGCGGCGAGCATCTTTGGGGTGCTGATACACGTTTTGCCGATGGGCGCACGGGCGCAGAAGTATGGAATGATTATCCACGTTTGTATACTCAGGCTTATTATGATTTTGCCAACCGGAAGCACGAGGCGATTACATTCAGCCGCGCCGGATTTGCCGGTTCACAGTGTTCTCCGTTGCATTGGGCAGGCGATGAAAACTCGACATGGGATGCATTCAAACATTCCATTTTGGCGGGGTTATCAGCAGGTATTTCCGGTATCCCATTCTGGGGTTGGGACTTCGGAGGTTTTAGTGGCGAAATTCCCTCATCCGAGTTGTATTTACGGGCGGCGGCGATGGCGGTTTTTTGTCCGGTGTTCCAATATCACTCAGAATTCAACCAGCATCGCCAACCCAGCCATGATCGAACACCTTGGAATATCCACGAGCGCAGCGGAGACGAGCGCGTACTGCCCATATTCCGTAACTTGATGCAGGTGCGGCAGCGTTTGATGCCTTACATTTGGCAAGAAGCCCAGCACAGCGCCAATACAGGCGAACCGATGATGCGCGCGCTCCAACTCTGGCATCCAGAAGCATCGCCATATCAATACTATTTTGGGCATGATTTGCTGGTGTGTCCTGTTGTGGATGCAGACATCGCCCACTGCGTAGTTTATCTGCCACCCGGGCAGTGGCGTGATGTATGGGCAGACACAATCCAAACAGGCGGCGTAAACATTACTGTAGACGCGCCACTGGAACATATTCCGGTGTTTGCACGGGCAAGTTCAAGCATCAGCTTAGCATAGGCTGCATGCACGAAAGTGTCCGAGTTCCTTGAGGTATTTATGATCGTCAGTGCTTTCATTCGTCTTTGGGCTACCGTGGCCCAAAGACGTTTGAGACCGCACATATTTGCTGAAGATGTTTCTTATTCATTCCTAGCAAACGAGGGCAAGCCTAATAGCGACTGTGACCCTACACCTAGAAACTCCCGTTTATGGATCCTTGTGCCACATTTTTCGGATTTGGTGGGCTGCCAGTTTGGGGCGGCGGTCGCGCGTGAACACTCCCTTGTAATTATATCCGCCCATACGGATAACACCCTGTGAGGTCTTGAAATCACAAAGATTCCAGATGTGTTGACCGACAACAAAGGGCTTGATGTTCATCATTTCGATATATTTGCTCAGGAATTCGACCTGATATTCTTCGCTGAACATTTCCGGTGGCTCGGCATGTTGCCCGGGTATAGTATCTGTTCCGAATTCGGTTAGGATAAACGGGCCGGGAAAGTGTTCGTGAACCACGTCAATTTCATGCGAGAGCCGTTCCACACCCGCATCAATTCGCCCTAACTCTGTGTACCAACCAAAGTAACGATTGAGTGACATCACATCTACAAACCGCCATGCTTCCTCAGTCGCGCCTTCGTGACTGACAATCGTCAGCGGGCGCGTCGGATCAAGCTCACGAGCCAATTCTGCTTGATCACGAAAGGCTTGAACGGCGGCTTCATGGCTTGAGTGATCGACAACTTTAAAGTTCTTACTGTAATATGTCGCGCGTGCCTCGGGTTGCGCAGTATGTGGCTCGTTTGCAAGCGACCACATAATCACGCTGGGATGATTCTTGTCGCGATCAATAAGCTCACGGATATACTGTTTACAGAGTTTATTTCGACGCTCTAATCCCGGCTCAGTGAAGAACAACCCTACCGCAGGGGTTTCGTCAATAATCATGAAACCCAACTGATCGGCAAGCTGCATCATCTGTTCTGAGTAGGGGTAATGGGTAGTGCGAAATGAATTAGCGCCAATCCAGCGCATCAAGTCATAGTCTTTGACAATCAGCGCTGGCAGCAGCCCTTTGCCAACGACCGGAAAATCCTCATGTCGACCGAAGCCCAGCAGCTTAATGGGTGCGCCATTGAGGAGCAAACGGTCGCCTTCAACTGCTATAGTGCGAATTCCGATGTCCAGTGAGTAGGAGTCGATAATTTCACTTTCTTGGAGCAGTTCAACCCGAAGTGTATACAGATTGGGAGTTTCTGGTGCCCATAGTGCAGCGTTTTCTACTATCAATGATGTTTCGCTGGTGTCGCTTTCAACGATTTGATTCGAACCATGTCCTTGAAAGCTGCAGCGTATCGTGACAGGAATGGTTGATGTGTGAACCGTATTTACTGTAACGGTGCCATTCTTACCGTCAATGCCAGTAGTAACGGTTAAGTCCGTGATGGCAGCTTTGGGCATCGTGTACAGCAATACGGGGCGCTGAATGCCGCAGAAGGGGAAAAAGTCGAAACTGGAGTCGGGGAAGCCAGCAAGTCCAAATGATATATCCGGCTCCCCATGAAGATTACCCGGCGGCACGCGATCTGGCGCGAGCGAACCATTGACGCGGACGACCAATAAATTTCCCTCATCTGCTACTTTACAGTGATGTCGAAAGCAAATGGCAGGTGACCCCCTTCATGTTCGCCAATGCGTTCGCCGTTGAGCCAGACTTCAGCTAAATAATTTACGGAGTTGAAGCGCACGAATATGCGCTGACCACGCCAGCCCCAAGGGAGGGAGAAGCTCGTTTGATACCACGCAGTCCCGAAATAATCACGCCGTTCATTCAACTGATCATTCCAACTGGCAGGAACGGCAATAATCTCATTGGTGTCAAACCCTGTTCCAAAGTGACCTGTATCGTCAGTATCAAACCTGATTCCCCAAAATCCGGATAAATCAATCATTTGGCGTTTTGTGTTTGTTTGTGGATAAAGCATTTTTTATAATTCCCCTAGGGGCTAAGGCTTGCTTTGCCCCAAAAATCAATTGACTTGCCGGCCATTATCACCAGACTTTCGAGGTAATAATAATCACCGAAGGGCATAAACTGCTCCACGGCGCGGTTAGCCGGAACGTTATAACTTGAATCACGCAGCAAACCCCATGTTTCGGACGATGTTTCGAAGCATGCCTGTGTCAGTCGGACAGTCATTTGTTCGGCGCGTCTCTTGAAACTTGCTGCGAGTGCCTCATCCTTTACTAAAGTTGCCAGCTTGAACATCCCACAGGCGGCAATCGCCCCGGCTGAACTATCTCGCTTTTGTGGCCCTTCGGGTGGCACACGGAAATCCCACAGTGGTATAAGTTCCTTACCTAACTCTGTCCAGAATTGTTCAGCGAGGTGGCAGGCGATATCGAGGAAAGTCGAATCGCCAGTCCAATCCGCTGCCAGCGCGAAGCCGTAAATCGCCCATGCCTGACCACGTGACCATAGCGAGTCATCTGCAAAGCCTTGGGCGGTCTTGCCACCAAGAGGTTCGCCAGTATCCTGATTAAAGAAGAATGTGTGATAGGTGCGGTTGCCGTCGCGCACCAAGTAGCGCAAGGTGGTGTGAGCATGTTTGGAGGCTATCCCTGAAAACTTTGGATCGCCTGTTTCATGGGTCGCCCAAAACAGGAGCGGCAGATTCATGAGGCAGTCCACAATCATGCGTCCACCCTCTACAGGGTCGTTCATCACCCCCCATGCTTGAATGTACTCCCCTTTGGGATGATAGCGGGTAATTAAGCGCTCTGCAGCATCAATACCCAATTGCAGCGCCGGTTTATCACCTGTCATCTGCCACTGTGCCCGTGCACTGAGTGTGTAAAGAAAACCAATATCATGGCTTTCATCAATCCTGTTGAGCAGCCGGTGTTCGAAGCTGTCGAGTCGCCGCATTGCTTCGTTGCGAAAAACAGCTTCACCGGTCACTGCAAAGGCGAGCCACAACTGACCCAACCAGAATGAAGTCATCCAGTGGTTGTTGTCGGTCAAAACATACCTCATGCCATCTCCATTGTGGGGATATTGGTCACCAAAGCGCGGGATATCACGCCGTATATGTTCAATTGTCTGCTGTAGTGTTTTATTAATTAAACTATTTTCCATCATGTTCCTGTAATTTCTAGCTTCCACGTGTCTTGTGACATTGGATTCTTCGCGGTTAATAAAATGCGGTGGATGCGTCCCCCTCAAACTTTGCTCATTCGCTCGTCGGTAATTGGGATTACTTCGACAGATGCTGTGAAACGCTCTCCGTCGTAATGGACAGCACCACTACCGGCTGTCCGTCCAAGTGGCAAATCTGCAGCACTCAGTCGAACGACTCCCTTCTGGTCATGTGATACATTGCTCACGCTGAGCAGAGTCATCACCAGACTTTGCGGCTCGTGATTAAGTTCATAAGTATCTTCTACCGTAACCGAGTGTCCACGATTGAGCTGTATTGAACGATTCCAAAGTGTAATTCCAGCTTCAGGTGGATATGCCCCTGCAATATTAAGCGTGAACAGGGCTTCGTATTCATTGGTGACACACTGGACGTCATGGGCAGCGAATTCTTTTCCCGGCATTTGCTGAATGCCATCGATAGTTGGCAGGTTGTGATAGGCAGATTGCATTGTCCAAATTTCGTAACGCTGTGGACTAAATGTTTTGCGGCTGTACGCCTCGACACCTGCATCAATTAGCAAAGGTAGTCCGTTGAGATAAACAACAAATTCACCAACGTCATTGTGATTATGACTTTCGTTATTGTGTCCCCCTTTAGCTGCGACGTAAAAACCTTGAGATAATCGCGCTTCATCTCGTGCCGCCATGACTTGGATTTCGGGCAGCCATACATCGCGCGGCTGTGGTGCATAGGCTTCCGCATTTGCGACATCCGAGGCACTGAAAATCGAGCGTAACCAGCGCATCGGACTTTCAATGGGTCTTACCCCATCCACCTGCACCACCGTCGGGTGTTCGCTGCGCGGCCCACGCCCCGAACGCGGTCATATCGGAGTCCCCAATTGCCTGACCATAGAGGTAAATCAGATGGGCTTCCGGTATTACAGTGGCCGACGAATCGGCAAAGTTGATATAGTAGTTACTGTCGATGTGGACGCGATAAATGAAACGTCCCATCTCCTGAATGAGCGGTTCTTCAAAAAAATTAACTTGACCATTAGTTGCTTTTTGCAGCAGTTCCAGACAGTCATAAATGGAACCAGCCGCGCGCATCCAGTAGCCGGGGCCTTCGTCGCAGCCACCGTCTACCGGATATGGATCAATGAAACGATCCAACGAGCGCATGATTTTGGCGACCGCCTCCAATCTCCTCTGATGATCCTTCTCGATGAACAAGACACACGCTAACCAGTTGGAATTGACCCAAGGATTCCAATTGTTCGGTCGCCCTTTAATCTGAAAACCCATCCAGCCGAAATCTTCGCGTTCCAGATTGGGCGTGAGAACACGACGATCAATTTCGGCAGCGATACGACCGCGAATCAATGGCGAAACACTGTCCATCGCCCCGCCAAGCAAATAATCAATATGGGCGAGCAGCGCCGCAGTTTCGGCAGCAAACAAATCAATGGTGGGTTCGGCAGCATCCGGTAGACCCGGTCCACTGCGCTGTAAATGCAAATGTGCAGGAACTCCCCAATAGGTCTCCTCGCAAATTAGCCAGACACCGTTGGCAATCTCGTCCACGAAGCGACTTTGACCTTCGACACATTCAGCCAACGCTAGCGCCACCAATTTGTTGCGTCGACCGAAGTTGTCTGTCTGATAGTTGGTGCGGTCGCCAATTCTTGCATATTCGAGAAAACGAGTCGCCAGCAGTGGTTTCCAATCGACTTGCAATGCTGCTTCACCACTCGCAATGAGCCTCCTACGCACATCAGCTGGCAGGGCATCCCATGCAGGCCGGTTTGCCGCTGTGGGATACGGTTTCCAATCTTCTTGAGAAACCAACTGAAGATTTTTACTGTTATAACGTTGCGAAAGCATATTTTCTCTTTTCAGCAGATGTGGCTAACGTGCCATCCACCCGCCATCCACATCGATGGTCGTACCATGGACATACTTCGCTGCGTCAGACGCTAAAAAGACAGCTGCACCTTGCAGATCGGAAGGCTGTCCCCAATATCCCGCAGGAATCCGACCGAGAATTGCCTGATTACGCTCAGTGTCAGCACGCAGAGGCGTGGTTGCCTCCGTTGCCATATATCCGGGCGCAATTGCATTGACATTTATCCCTTTTCCGGCCCATTCATTTGCCAATGCACGGGTAATTCCTAGGACACCGTGTTTGGCAGCTGCATAGGCGGGTACGAGAATGCCGCCTTGGTAGCTCAGTAATGAGGCGATATTTATGATTTTGCCGCCACCGTTTTGTCCCATGTGACGCGCTGCTGTTTGTGAGAGGAAAAACACGGCTTTCAAATCAATCTGGATAAGGGTGTCCCAATTGCTTTCACTGTAATCAATTGCAGGTAAACGCAGTATGACACCTGCGTTGTTAACAAGAATGTCCAGATGCCCAGCGAGGGCAATAGCTTTTTGAACTGCGGCCTCAAGCTCAGCAACACTTGCCTTTCCGAGATCAAGCTTGATGGTGTAGCAACAACCGCCTATGGCTGCAATTTGCTCGGCAAGCGTTCCGCTATCCGGTGTCCGACTCAGGCTAACGATGCTTGCACCGGCTTCGGCAAGCGCTAAGGCAATCGACTGGCCCAAACCTTTGCTGGCCCCCGTAACGAGAGCGACCTTTCCATCTAATTTGAAGAGATCGAGGATGGGCAAGATTTATAACCCCACTTTCCGGAGAGTCGGCACTAAATCACCAACCCAACCGGTAATAGGATCATTCATCACAGCCTGTGTTCGATGATTGCCAGCCAAGAACCATAAATAATATGTCGTGTATCCGGGGGCACTGGCAACCGTATGAAATCCGTTCGGCACCATCAGAATGGTGTTGTTACGGATGGTGTAATTCGTTTCTATGGTGTCATTCTGAAAACGCGCGATACCGAATCCATCTGATGGATCAACTTTGAAGAAATACATTTCCTCATGAAACGCCTCGGTCGGGAGGTTATCAACTTCATGTTTGTGTGGTGGATAAGTGCTCCAATTTCCGGATGGTGTGTAGGTTTCGCCGACAATCAGGCGCTTTGCAGCGAATTGAGGCTGAACCGACTCAACCAAAATTTGATGATAATTACGCGAGAAATTTGCTGCTCCCCAACGCCCCGACAGGACTTGATCGGGTGTAATCTGGTAAGGTTCCGTAGCTAAATTGCTGGGAGCAGAGCACAGACCGATTTCTACACTTCCCACTCCCGTGAGAGAATATTCTGTCTGTGCAGGGATGTAGACAGTGTGCGGCTTGCCCGCAAACACATTGGCGCGACCACCGATACTCGCGAATCGCTGGCTTCCAGCTGTAATGGTCGCCTTCCCGCCCAAAATAACGGCCAGAACTTCGCGATCTTCGCTGTTGGCGCTATGTATTTGTCCATCGCCGAGTTCGATTAATTGGAAATCTAGAAGGCTGCATGGATTGGTGTTCAGGTTATTGGCACCTGATCCCGTATTCAAAGTTGTGAAATAGTCTGTCATGAGTCATATGTCCTTCGATAGTTTTGATAGTCGAATTAAGATACTGAAGCGCTCACGGCGGGTATCCCTGCCAAATCAAGGTCTTCAGCAAAATGGCATGCCACCATACGATCTGCTCCAATAGGACGCAGGGCAGGTGTTTCCGCTTTACAGCGTGCTTGTGCATACGCACAACGCGGATGAAAATAACAACCGCTTGGCGGGTTGGCAGTGTCGGCAATTTCGCCTTCAAGAATGATTCGTTTCGAACGTAAGCGTGGGTCAGGCTTAGGAATGGCAGACATCAAAGCGGTGGTATAGGGATGTTTCGGCTGGCGAAAGAGTTCATCGGTTGGTGCAATTTCGACTACTTTACCGACGTACATGACTGCCACACGATCCGCGATGTATTCAACCACGCTCAGATCATGAGAAATAAACAGGTAAGTCAGTTTGAATTTTTCTTGTAATTCAAGCATCAGATTAAGTATTTGCGCACGGATAGAGACGTCCAATGCGGAAACCGCCTCATCCGCAACGATAAAACGGGGATCAAGTGCCAGTGCACGCGCGATAACAATCCGTTGACGCTGACCGCCGCTAAATGCGTGCGGATAACGGCGCATAAATTCTGGTCGTAGTCCAACTTGACGCATCAGTTCAGCGACGCGATCTTCGAGTTCACTTCCCTTTGCAATTTTGTGAATTCGTATCGGTCCAGCGATGATGTTGAAAACAGTCATGCGTGGGTTTAACGATGCAAAAGGGTCTTGGAAAATCATTCGAATTTCGCGTCGGAACGGGATCAACTCCCGTTCATTTAACTTCGCAAGGTCGATTATATTCCGGGTTCTATCATTTGATTGATGATAGAGAAGTTCACCAGTACTGGGTTTGTAAGCGCGCACCAAACAGCGACCAATCGTCGTCTTTCCACAGCCGCTTTCGCCCACCAACGCCAATGTCTCATTGGCATACACGGTAAAATTCACGTCGTCAACAGCTTTAACATCGCCATGATGCCGATTCAATAAACCATGATGAATCGGGAAGTATTTTTTTAAGTGTTTGACTTCCAAGAGCGGAGTTGGGGTTTTATTCTCAAGTGTCATGATTCTTGATCCTCGTACAGCAGGCAGCGCACTGTGCGCCCATCCGGAAGCGTTGTCAATTTGGGGTGAATTACTTCACATGTGCCTATGATTCGCTTTTCGCAGCGTTCGTGGAATGGACACCCCGTCGGACGGGTGAACGGATCGGGAACACTTCCTCTAATCGGATCTAGTTTCTGCTTACGTCCGTATCCGAGTTTTGGCACGGATTTAAGCAGCGCCTGTGTATAGGGATGCAACGGATCGTGAAATAATTGATCAACATTTGCCTGTTCGACCACTTCACCCAAGTACATCACGACCACTTCATCACAAGTTTCCGCAACCACACCGAGATCATGCGTAATCAGCATGATTGCCATGCCGAAACGCTCCTGTAAATGATTAAGCAAGTCGAGTATCTGTGCCTGTGTGGTCACATCTAAAGCAGTCGTGGGTTCGTCGGCGATTAGCAGTTTGGGACTGCATGCGAGCGCAGCAGCGATCATTGCTCGTTGGCGCATGCCGCCGCTCAACTGAAAGGTGTAGTTGTGGATGCGCTCTTCTGGCTTGGGGATGCCAACTTCACGCAGGAGGCCAATCGCCTCTGCCAGCGCCTCAGCTTTGGTCATCTTGGTGTGCAGTAGCATACCTTCTGTAATCTGATCCCCAATGGTGTGAACAGGGCTGAGCGAGTTCATCGGCTCTTGAAATATGAGTGATATATCCTTGCCGCGTACTGCTCGTAATTGAGGGCTGTTCTCTTTAAAGGCCGTCAAATCCACTATATCAGGCGTGTCATCCTCGGAGCGGTCAAATAGAACTTCGCCTGAAACAATGCGCCCCGGTTTACCGATTAACTGTAAGATCGAATAAGCCATAACACTTTTGCCGCAACCGCTTTCGCCTACGATGCCCACAGTCGAGCGACGTGTCAGTGTGAAGTCCACACCATCGACCGCACGTACCGTTCCTTCGCGTAGAAAAAAGTGAGTGCGTAAATCCTTGACTTGTAACAAAACACTTTGAGAATCCACTATTCTAGGTTCTCCCAAATTGATAATTAATGTGAGGGTGGGACATAAATTGAGATGAAAGAAAGAGCCAATTCGGGTAGAGTTTGGAGTAACCACACTCAAACAAAACCAAAAACGCGTATAGGCTGCTCCGGTTCAGCCAATGATAATGCACGTGCCAGCGATTCCACTGCTTTCTGGCTGTCATCGCAGGCACGATATGCAACGGCTTGCAAAATGAGCGCACGAATCAGGCTGCCGTTACGTTGGCTGGCTTCGGCTCGTTTGACCATACGCTCTAATAAATACAGCGCTTTATCAGCCATATTCCCCTTGGCGATATACAGCCGTGCCAGCATGAGGTAATAATCTTCACGGTGATAACCGAACTCGTCATCTAGCCCCAACTGATTTTCTGCCGCCCAACTTTCGACAGCCTCAAGATTGCCTTGTTCTAACCAGTGGCGCGCCCGGGAGATCGAAAGCAAAGGTGAGCGTCCATGCAGCTTGCTCATCCGTTCCAGTTGCTCGGCAAGTTTCCAATAATACTCTGCGCCCGCTGTATCGCCCTGAAGAGTTTTGAGGCGCGACAAAGCAACATAGGCTCGCAGCAACGTTACAGGGAAGCTTTCCGGATTAATTTGTTCGGCACTTTCCAGCAGATACGGTTCTGCTGCGCCAAGCTCATTGCGCTCCATATGAATTTCTCCCAGCAGCAGTGCGACATAGCCGCTAGTTGGGAAACGTTGTAAACTCGGCATTTGTACATCCTGTTCCAATTGCTGGCAGGTATTTTCAGCAGCCCGTAAAGCCAGCTGCGCTGTTTGAAGTGAAGAAAGATGCCAGAAGGCGGATAACATCGCAAAGGAACTGCCGATTTCCTGACTCAACTCCATCGCATACGACAAAATCTCGACCGCTTCGTGAACTTCACCAATATAGGCACAGGTCACACCAAGATTGATAGCTGCCATACAGCGCCAGCTTACAGCATCCTCAGGTAGTTGTTCTAATGCTTGTCGGGACAAGGTAAGGGTTTCCGGAAATTGATGCCGTGCCCCAGTCAGAGTGCTGTGAACTGCAGCCAGTATCCCTGATGTCAATGGGTCATGACTGCCGAAAGTCTGATTCAACGCGATTTCAGCATCCCGGATACACTCTTCGGCTGCGCTCATCTGGTTAATCAGATATAACACCCAAGCATGATAAAGATATAAACGCGGAAATTTCTGAATAACACTATCTGGTAAAGCAGTCAACCAGCCGAGCAGTGTATTGTGTTCGGCACGTCTCCAGATAAGCAGTTCAGCAATATTCAGTACCAATTGAGCTGCTCGATCATGGTCTTGGGCCACAAGTGCATGACTGATAGCTTCCGATTGTAATCCGTTCCGTTCAAACCAGTGCGAAGCCCGTTGGTGTAGTTCTGTCACACGATTTGGATACTTCAGTCTCAAACGGTGCTGTAAGAAATCGGCAAACAGTCGATGATAGCGATACCATTGTCGTTTGTCATCCAGCGCCACCACAAAAAAGTGATGATGCTCCAACTGCTCTAGCACACTACGGCTTTCTGCAGTACCTGTAACAGTATCACATAGGTCTGCATTCAGACGTTCAAGAATGCTGGTTTGCAGCAAAAACTGCTGCATTACTTCGGGCTGACGATCAAGGATTTCATCTCCCAGATAATCCAATACATAATGATGATCGCCTGCGAATGAAGCGATAAATCCAGCCGGGTCACTTTTTCCCTGTAATGCCAATCCTGCCAATTGCAAACCTGCAATCCAGCCTTCGACACGGGTATCGAGTGCTGTTACCTGCTCTGTAGTGAGTGCCAGTCCCATGACATCCTTAAAAAAAGTTGCGACCTGCGGTGACGAGAACCGTAGATCAGTGCTGCGTAGTTCCAGTAGTTGGCTGCGCACCCGCATACGCGCAAGGGGTAGAGGCGGATCATCTCGGGTGGTCATGATAAGACGCGTTTGGGAAGGCATATGCTCAACCAAAAAGGCTAATCCTTCATGGATGGCAGGTGATTCGATGACATGATAATCATCCAGCACTAAAGTCAGCAAATCAGGAAGTGCCGAAAGCTCATTGATAAATGTGGATAAAATCGTTTCGATGGGTAAGGGCTGCGGTTCATGCAGGAGTGTGAGCGTTTGCTCCCCGATATTGAGGTACTTGGTTTGGATCGCTGCGATAACATAATCCCAAAACCGCACCGGATCATTATCTCCTTTGTCAATCGAAAACCAGACTGCTCTCATCCTACTCTGTGCGATCCACTCGCTCACCAGTGTCGTTTTACCATAGCCCGCCGATGCAACAATCAGGGCAAGTTTATAGCCTTGGAGTTTATTCAGCTTTTGAATGAGCTCGACACGCTGCACATGTAATAGACGCATAGGCGGAACGTTGAGTTTTGTATTTAGCAACAACACCGCGTTGCCCTCCACATTGGGTTATCGTTTAACGTCTTGTTTGTTGATCAGGATAGTAGCACATTGCTAAGGGAATTTGTTGCGGTTCACAAGGTGATCGACAAGTTGCGAGGGTAAGCTAATATTGACTCTGGAATCGTGAGACGGCTAATTAATGGAAGTCATTATATTTACTATATCCTGAAATACAGTGCAACATAGTTATTGTCAACAGGCTTGTCGTACCTATCCTAGATATTTCAAACTTGAATTTACCTTCAATAGAGCCAAATATAATGTTCAACCACTTTCAGTCGATTCTGCAAAAGCGGAACTTCAAGTACAAGTCATTGAACTTTGCTCAAAAGGTTGTAGCTTTCCGGCTATTGCGTTCTATTCAGCCATCAGTGTTAATATGGTCAGGCTCAAAATCTAGCGACTCTATTCGTAATTATCCTGAATAGCAGGGCGGTCAGCCCATAGAACAGGCTCTCGTAGGGCAGCATGCGCAGGAATCCACCCGACGTTAGCCCGACCGATTTGAGCATGGCGATCTCGCGCCGGTGCAGTTTGATGTTGGTGTGCAGGGTGTTAACGATGTTGGTCACCCCGATTAGCATATTTCTGAGGGTTGATTTGCCAGCACCATTTTCACCTAGAAAGCGTGAATTTCACCTCTTACCAATGAAAAATTGACCTGATTCTCCGCAAAGGCTCGGAAAATGCTTGTAATACTTATGGCTTGTAAGGTAAGTATCATATCTTTGTTCTTGAATTCTAATAACATCAGTTTTTGATAAGCACTTTGCCCATTTCGGGATCAGATGTTCAAAATGTGACGAATATGTACTTGATTATTGTACAAACTGCAATATTCCCGCTGAATTGATACAAATGTAGCGGAACGCTCGGCTAATGTCACCGCTGTGCAGTTTGTACATGCCACCGGCCTATTCGCTATATTTTTTGTGGTGATGGGTGAGCATAAATAACATGCGACATTCTCCAAGATTAGTCTCTCTCATCTTCTGTTTTAGAACAAAAATCCATAAAAATAAAATAGGATTTGGTTCGAGTTTTACTACCTAAGCCTGATGGTAAAAGAGGTTACCCAAAACTGAGGTTTTACAAAAGAATGTGCTGTACTAAACAGAGTACAGCACACTATTCTCAGGAGATATTTTACCTCACTGAGGTAGATCAATCGTAATGGAGCCATCCTTGATTCCGTCGTCTGCCTTCTGAATCTGGGATTTCAGCGCGGTTGGGATCTTGCTGTCCCAATCATGGAACGGAGCCAGACCCACGCCGCCGTTTTGTAGGGTGCCAAGGCTGATGCCCGCTTTGACAGAGCCATCGGCAACCGTGTTCAGGTAGTTGTAGACTGCAACACCTACGTTTTTCTGGGCGGAGGTCATCAGAGCGTCTCGCACCTCGGGATAGGTGTTGTACTGGTCGACATCGAAGCCGATTGCCATCAGGTTGTTTTCCTTGGCAGCCAGCAGAGCGCCGTTGGCGACAATACCGAAGACAACATCGCAGCCATTATTGATCAGTTTCTGAGCGGTTTCCTTCCCTTCAGTAGAGTCTGTGGAGGTAGGAACATTGCTATCTGTAGTCTGAATATTAATGTAATTATTCATACCTTTAATATCTTCGCCCGCTTGCCAGACAGCACCCGCACGGAAGCTGATCACGTAGCGATCACTTGCAGGGGTTTTCATACTGGAGACGGAGCAAATGAAGCCCGACTTGGACATGCCGCCCGCTAGGACACCCGCTAAGAAACCGACTTGATGCCCCGCAAACATCAGGCTGGTGACGTTAGTCAGACCGCCATCGGCGTAGGCATTGTCAACGATAGCAAATTTGATGTTGGGATATTGCTTGGCTTTCAAAGCCGTAACATCGCCCATCAGGGAACCGATGGTGATGATGACGGTGTAGCCTTCGGTCGCCAGCGCATCAATGTTCTTCTCATAGTCAGTGGGCTGATTGGATTCGCTGAATTTCGATTGGAACCCCATCTCCGTGGAGGCTTTCTGTATGCCTGCCCACGCTAACTGGTTGAATGCTTGATCATTTACGCCAGCGATATCGGTCACCAAACCGACTTTAATCGACGAGCTAATGGGCTGAATGGTAGCTGTTGTGGGGGCTGCTACGTTTGTAACCGGAGCAGTCGTTGCTTGAATCGCTGTTGCGGGTACTATTGTTGGCGCAGCAGCGGTAGGCGAGCAGGCAACCAGAAGTATCGTGGCCGTTAAGATAAGGGATAGAACAAGCCAAAGTCGCTTTGACATGCTGATTTTCCTTTTCAAAATTCTGATCAAAAATGGATGGTGAGCCTACAGATTTTGTTCTTTGATGGTGTCCACGATGTTGTCGTTGCGGATCGCTGCGCCGGAAATCATCATGGTGACGAAGACGATTGCTAGGACACCGGCGATACAACCCACAATCGCTTCCCAAGGCAGGGTGAAGGCAAATGTACCTACTCCGCTTCCGAACTGGGAGTAGATGAACACGCACAAAGCTATCGCGATGGGCAGACCATACAGCAAGGCGGTCAACCCGTAGAACAGGCTCTCGTAGCGCAGCATACGCCGGAAGCCAGCTGGTGTCAGCCCAACCGACTTGAGCATGGCGATCTCGCGTCGGCGCAGCTTGACGTTGGTATCCAATGTGTTAACGATGTTGGTCACCCCGATCAGCGTGATCAGCGTCAGGAAACCGTAGAAGAACAGGTTGGTCAGCAGCGTCTGTAGGTTGTTGCTCTGGTTGAAATCTTTCATCGATTGGTACGAGAAATTGCCCCCAACCGTAGACTTGTAAAGCCGTTCGATGGCTACCAACGCCGCGTCCGGGTCATCGCTCTTCAGAGTCATGTTCCCGGGATTGATTGGGCCAAGCTGCAGCATCTGGTCGCTCAAACTGTCGAAGACAGCGTCCGAGACGATCAACTCTGGAGTCAGGGTTATTCCCATCAAGCCCAGAGGTGTCTCCCCAGTGACAGCACCTATCGTCCATGTCAGGCTGTCCAGTGCGTCGTCACAGGTTTGGGGAGAGGGCCAGCCCGGCATCTTGGTGGCGGTTATCGTATCGCCCGGCTTCAGGTTGAACAGGTCGAAATCATACAGCTT
This sequence comes from Aggregatilineales bacterium, assembly GCA_038251275.1. Lineage (GTDB taxonomy): Bacteria > Chloroflexota > Anaerolineae > Aggregatilineales > Phototrophicaceae > CFX2. The sequence continues at coordinate 22,964 of JBBSBM010000032.1, read as the reverse complement.
GCCGCTCTGGCGGAGGTTGGTGTGGTTGACGAGGATCCCCAGCGGTGCGGATGGATTGGAATACTGCTCCACGTCCAGACCAAGCTGTGCAGCATAGTGGGCAAACTCGGTCGGCCCTACGGCACTCACCTCGAGTACAAACTCGTAGCTATCATCTTTTGCAACGGTGGGTAGATATTCACGGTCAAGGCTGGTGAGTTCCTGCAAGGCTTGGTAAGCCGGGTCGGTGATTACCGCGCGTGCTGGGATGTACTGCGAGTAGTGGGAGCGTCGGTAGGTAACCCTCTGCACTTCCGGCAGCTGGCTGACCATGTTGGCAAAATCCTCGGCGTGGGTTTGGTGGTAGTCGAGGTCGATCATCAGGTCGAAGTTCATCGCTTTGACAGCTATGTTTTGGGTAGTGTTGGTATACAGCGTCAGGGCGTTGAAAGCCACGAACAGGATGATGCTGATCATGAGCGAGAGCACCGTGGTGCGGTATCGCTTGCGGTCGCGCTTGAGGGATTTGAGCGCCAACTCGCCCTCAAACCCGAACAAACGCCGGATCAGCGGGTTGGTGCGCAGGTTGATCGGCTTGCCTTCCTCGATCTCGCCGCTCTGGCGGATGGCATCGATGGGCGAAACCCGGGAGGCACGTTGGGCGGGAACCCATGCCGAGAGCAGGATGGTCACCGCAGAAAACAGCATCGTTAAGACGATGACCAGCGGTGAGACCACCAGCGGCATCCCCTGTTCCGCATCAACGATCACTTGGGAGACGATCCCCTGAGTAAGCCTCAGCAGGATGGCGACCCCGACGATGGCGCCTATGATGCCCAGTGGGATGGCGATCACGCCGATGACTCCGGCTTCGATCAGCACGATGCGGCGGATCTGTGCAGCTGTGGCACCCACGCTGGCAAACATGCCGAATTGCTTCTTGCGCTCGCCAATCGAGATACCGAAAGCATTGTAGATCACAAATGCCGAGCCGCACACAACTAGAGCGATGAGAGTAGCGAGGATTACCGGGAAAAAGCGTGCGTAGTTGTCACGGCTGCTAGCGCCCATCCAGCTCAGCAGTTCCTCGTTGTAGGCGATGCTTTCGGTCGGCTGGCCGTCCGGACCTGTGATCATCTCCAACCCGATGCTCTCCACCATCTCCGGCGCGCGGGTGTAAATGCTGCGCGGATCGCGGGCCAAGATCGAGATGTCTAGTTTGTCCTCTGCTGTCAGTTGCGCCGGATCGAGGTAAGTCAAAGCCGGGAAATCTGCGGGCATGCTGGTCTCATCGGCCAGCGGCACCATCACGCCGACTATCGTGTAGGTTTTGGAACCGGAAGGGATAAAGGTTTCCCCATCTTGCAGAGAGACATATTCTTCGCCTCCCCATGCCTTAACCATTTCATCGTGGTTGGGGATGTTCCGTTGGCCAAAAGTCACCCCCAATGTCGAGCCCGGTTTCAAGCCAAGGCCAGAGTCCGCTACCATCACCGGGGAAACGAGCAGCTCATCCGCGTTTTGAGGAAGGCGTCCGGTGATCACCTTGATGTTTCGATTTTGGAATGAAAGCGTGTCATAGGCAGTGATGTACAAGTAGGGTCTAACGGTGTTTTTACTGCCGTAGGTGGCGTTCCCAAGCCAAGTGCTGAACATTGCCGTCTCGACAGAGGTGTTTTCGGTGATATAGTTCGCCTTTTCATAAGGTACACCGAGGAACCGGGCATGCCAATTCCCCGACATGAAGATCTCGTGGTCAATCATCATCTTCTGGAAGCTGAGACCCAGCAGGAGCACCCCGCAGATTAGGGCAGAGGACAGGATTACCCCTAGGATGGTCACCGCAGTACGCTTCTTATTCAGCCGCAAGTATTTCAGGGGATAGGTCGTTAGAATGTTCATGTCCGCACCGCCTCGTCACGCATGATGTGCCCATCGCCGAAGGTGATGATGCGGTCGGCCTGCAGGGCGATGTCGTGGTCGTGGGTTACTAGGATCAGCGTCTGGTTATAGCGTTGATTGGAGAGCTTGAGCAGCGCGATGATCTCTTTAGCATTGGCGCTATCCAGATTGCCGGTTGGCTCGTCAGCCAGCATCAAGGCGGGGTTATTGATCAGCGCCCGTCCGATTGAGACGCGCTGCTGCTGCCCACCAGAAAGCTGATTGGGCAGGTGCTTAGTTCGATCGGCCAGTCCCAATGTGGTCACGATCTCCTTGAGGCGTGCCTCGTCCAGCTTGCGCCCGTCCAGCAACAGCGGTAGGGTGATGTTCTCCTCCATGTTGAGGATGGGGATCAGGTTGTAGAACTGGTAAATCAGCCCGATTTGTCGGCGGCGGAAGATGGCCAGTTGGGTCTGGTCAAGACGGAAGATATCCGTGCCATCCACCAGTACCTCGCCGGAGGTGGGCGTATCCACCCCACCTAAGATGTGTAGCAGGGTCGATTTGCCCGAGCCGGAAGGGCCTACAATGGCGACGAATTCCCCTTTTTCCACGCTGAAACTGACATCATCTATAGCCTTAATCTGCGTATCGCCTTTTCCGTATAGCTTCGAAAGGTTATTCACCTTGAGAATTTCCAAGACATGCCTCCAAGCTTTTTATAGTACCGACATTCACAGCATAGGGATGACAAGTGACTCTGCGGTGACTGCAATTGTGACAATTTATTCACATAACACCATACTAGGATGTAGGGGCAGGTTTCAAAAAGCTATGAATCCGTGACTTTTCGTTCTGGAGAAATCGAGTAACTTCTCGACGGGATGGTTTGAAAACTCGAACCAATTCCACTTTACTGATATGTACATATGTTCTATAATAAAATGTGTTTCTCTCTCAAAATCCCTTTGCATCCTGTGCAAAACCTTTCTATGGGATAGTACTTAAAAATTGTATTGCAATGACAGCTATAGTCCCCTTGCGGGGCAGCGGCACAGCACAAACTGCAAAAATGCAGCGGTGGCGCTAACCGAGCGATCCGCCACATCTGTGTCATTTCAGTGGCATTGAGCGAGCTTCCTGCCGTTACAAAATGTCGGTTCGGCGGCATCAGCCGAGCGATCCGCCTGTTATTTCAGCGGGAAAAATGCAAAATCTGCACATTGTGCGAATCATGTGCATTATTTAATGCAATAATTGATCAACCTTATCGATAGTTGGTGTTAAGCAGAGGAATGTGTCAGGGCGAAATTGGCATCGGGTGAGTTTCCGAGATAGTTGAGGATCATCCAGACTTCAACCGCCAACCAGACCTGTATCCCTGACAGGAATGACCGTACCCTAAACCACCCCACGGAAAAGACGAATCTCGAAGCTAGTCCCTATGTCACGCTGGCTGTGGACGGTGATGTCCCCGCCTTGAGCGTTAAAGATGGCTTTGGCCAGCGCCAATCCGATGCCGACGCTGTTCTCGCCCGCGTTCTCGCCGCGGTAAAAGCGGTTGAAGATGTTGGGCAGGTCTGCGCTGAGGATGCCTTTGCCGTCGTCGTTGATGGTGATCTCGGCGTACAGAATGTTGGCGGTGTAAGTGATCTCGATCTTTCCACCTTCCGGGGTGTGCTCTACACAGTTTTTGACCACATTAGTCAGGGCTTCTGCGCTCCAGTTGAGGTCGCCAGTAAATCGCGCGTTGTCATCCCCGTGAACGTTGAGGTGCTGTTTTTTGATCTCGATTGGGATCTGAAGCGGCTCCAGTGCGCGCTGCACCAGCTTATGAAGCACTACCGGCTCGCTCTTGAAGGCCGCAGTACCCGCATCGAGGCGAGCCAGCTTGAGCAGCGCCGCCACCAGCCATTGGATACGCCAAAGCTGCGCGCGCAGCCGTTCAACGAAGGCGCGCCTGTCTTCCTCGGGTGGGTCTTCAGCCAGCAGGTCAGCCAGCACTCCCAGCGAGGTGAGGGGGGTCTTGATCTGGTGGGAGATGTCAGCGATTAGGTTGGAGAGGGCGGTCTTATCATTTTGCAGCAGTTCGGCCTGTTCGCGCAGACGCACGGTGACCTTGTAAAGGTCGTTCTTCAGCAGGCTGAAGCTGCCCTCGCCGTTGTCGCGCACGTCTAATGCATAATCGCCTGCTTCGATCTGGCGCAGGTACGCCGAAAGCCCCACCACGCGGGCAGATACCGCCCGCTGATAGCGCACCAGCAAAAGAACGAATCCGGCACAGACCAGCCCAACCAGCGCCAGTCCGAACGCCAGCAGGCGCACCAAAAGCCCAGTGGCAACGTTGGTATCCGTTGCACTTTGATCGCCCATGCCATAATTCCCCAGCACTTCGGTTCCTAGGTTGATGGAGTCGATGCCCGGTGAATGCAGATCCTGCACGACCTGCGCCTCCGCCTGAGGATAGCGCTGCGCCACTGTGCCCACGATGCTGGCGTAGGTATCCGCGAGCGCATGGTTAACGTAGACAGTCATCGCTAGACCGAGCGCGGCCACTAGGAAGAGCGCGGTCAGCGACAGAACCGCCATACGAACCAGCAAACATCGGTCTTCAATGTGGGTGAGAAGGTCCATGTCAGTCGCCTGTCTGATAGCCTAGGCCGCGCACGGTTTTAATCAGTGTTGGGTTCTGTGGATCGTCCTCGAGCTTCTCGCGCAGGCGCTTGATGTAGACTGTTAGCGTGTTGTCGTTGACAAAATCCTCATCCACATCCCAGATCTGGGCCAAGATCTGAGCGCGGGTGAGTACCCGCCCTTGGTTGGCGACCAGCGCGAGCAGCAGTCGGTATTCCAGAGCGGTTAATAGCACTTCGCGGCCGTTTTTGTAGACCTTGGCCTGTTGGGCGAAGACCGTCACGTCCCCACAGGTGAGGGTGCGGTCAGATGCCTCGACTGGCCCACGTCGGCGCAGCACAGCCTTCATGCGCGAGATCAGCTCACGCAGGCGGAAGGGCTTAGTGAGGTAGTCGTCTGCGCCTAGGTCGAGGCCGAGGACAATGCTGGCCTCTTCGTCGCGGGCAGAGAGGATGACGATGGGTGTATCCCCTGCGGCGCGGATTTCTTTGCACAGCTCATAGCCACTGCCATCCGGCAGACCTAGATCCAGCAGCACCAGATCAAACGGGCTGCGCTTGAGCAGGCCGCGGGCTTCATCAAGGCGGTAAGCCAAACTGACCTGGAAACCATCCTGCTTGAGTGAGTATTCTACGCCCATGGCAATGGTGGCATCATCTTCGACGAAAAGGATATCAAGCATGGAAAGATCCCTCGAATTTGAGATTGAGTACAGGGTAATTATAACAGCAAGCCAATCAGGGTTTCTGGTAGGTGTTCGTAATCCCGCGACAGCCGGCAAAATGCGCTGCCCAACCAAAACTGCACTCGACTTCCCATCGGCTGGGCAGCAGACTAGTCTTATTAGATTCCCTAGGTCGCTAGCTAAACTTATCATTCATACAGATTTGTATAATGGTTGTTTAAAGTAAGGGACTGGCAAAACGACACTTTGGAAAACAAGCGCAACCTAAGAACTCGCCACCTAGTCCTTTTCGTTTGACAAGCGCTTCCCATGCCTTAAACAGGCACTATATTCACTGCTGACGGGCTCTGACAAGAATACCGCGGCCTTGCGAGGAGTTTTAGTGGATTTCGTAGGTCTAGTACGATTTGAAGTAATTGCACTGCCTTGGTCCCACCAGTAGTTGAGACAGATTGAGCCAGTGTTGCCGTGATGACATGCTGCCCGAACAAAGGTGATACTTGTGTCCAGAATCTGTATGACTTCAGAGTATTTGGGACAACTAGATGCCATACTTAAAAAGAATATAGATCGACAATGATGCCATAAAGGATCGAAAAATAAATTTGATGTACTTTCAAATACAGTACATGATAATTGATGCGATCGGGTCGCCGCACCTTTCTTATGGACAAAGCAATTAGACCTTGAACAATATAGGTGGAACGTAACTCTTGATCCAATCGAAAGGAAAAGGGTGTTTTCTAAATGAAAACGAAAAGCATGCACCACAGTCGGGAAATTGGGGCATGTATGATTATGACTGACGAGATCGCGCGTACGTTCCCATACATGTTCTTGCGGATTGAGTTGAGGACAAGCGGATGGAAAATCAATGACCGGTTGCCCTTTATGCCAACGGGCGCGATCCCACAGCACGAGGAGGGCACGGTTGGGGTAGCAGGCTTGACGATGCTCAAGAAAGCAAACAGTCATGTCGCATGTTTGTTCCGGTAAGGTCAAGATCACCTCATGCCCGTTGCACACATTTAAGCCGCCATAGAAATGAACATAATAGCATTGTGGACTAATGCGAATGGTGTGGCAATACCCTAATTTAGTGGAGTGAAAGAGAGTTTCTCGGATAGGGATTCAAAACTACAAAGACTGACATAACCCAAGACGTTGGCGATTGTAAAAGCCCATGACGTAACTGAAGAGTTCAACCCGTGCTTGGCTGTGTGAAGCAAAAACCCCATCGGCACATTCACGCTTCAAGGTTGCCCAGAAACTCTCCATAGGAGCATTATCCCAACAATTGCCGACACGGCTCATGCTGACGATCATGTCGGAAGCCATCAGACGTTTCTAGTAATCAAGGCTGGTGTATTGGCTGCCGCGATCCGAATGATGCAGTAAATGGCGCGGCGGACGACGCTGAGTGAGCGCCATGTCGAGTGCGTTTTCGACCAAATCCGTGCGCAGCTGATCCGCCATGGCCATACCGACGATTTGCCGTGAATAGAGATCCATGACGGCTGCCAAATAGAGATAGCCCTCAGCCGTGTCAATAGAGGTAATGTCCGTCAGCCAGACTTCATTGGCTCTATGGGCGGTGAACTGCCGATCCAGTACATTAGCGACCACTGGGTGGGTTGGATCCGATTGGGTGGTGTGTGGGCGACGCTTGCGGGTCGTTTTCCCCTGAATAGCGGCTTCACGCATCAGACGCGCCACCCGATTATGTCCAGCACGGATCCCCTGTTCCTGTAATTCGGCATGAATGCGTGGTGCACCATAAACACCCCGATACTGTTTCCAGATGGTACAGACCGTTTGCCGGAGTTCACGGTTCTCCTGCTCACGTGGACTAGGGGGTCGCTTCAACCACGCATAATACCCACTTTCGGCGATGTTCAGCACCGCACACAAACGTGATACTGGAAACTCCGCTTTACAGGCTTCAATCGCTTGATATTTCATCGCTGCACATCCTTCGAGAAGATGCCCACCGTTTTTTTCAAGATGTCCCGTTCCTGTTGGACCACCTCCAACTCGCGTTTCACCCGTCGCAGTTCGGCTTTGAGTTGTTCAACCTCATTCAGTTCCAACGTATCCGTTTCACCATTGACCCGAAACCGTGCCTTCCATTGGCGCAGCAGCCCGTAGCTCAGCCCTAATTCCCGTTCTACTTCCGCAACGCGTTTGCCGCTCGTTTCTTGTAAGCGTAACGCTTCCCGTTTGAACTCATCGCTGTACTGCTTTTTTTCGACCATTCTCAGGCTCTCCTCTTCATCGCTCTATTTTACAAGGAGAGACTCACTCACTCCATTTTATTAGGGTAATTCCATCCAATTGACCGGGCAGGTAATTGACCTAGTTTGCTGTAAGTGACGGTCAGTTTGCGGCGAATGAGACGGATAAAAGGTGTTGGATTAACGCCAAAAAAGGGCAGCACTATCATTGGGCCACTCCAATGCATCTTGAGGAGTTGTAGTAGACTTATGCCGTAGAACGTGAAAAAGACAACGGCCGGCTCATAGTGACGGTCAATGCAAGTGAAAAGCACGGAAATTGAAGTCCTTGTCACAAAGTAAATATCCCTGCTCGAGACGGAATCATTTTGTATTAGAGGTAATAATGTGAATATATCGCTAAGTGTGAAAACAACAGGTTACCTCGCTTTAATACGCATCTATCTAGCTCTGCTGCTGCTCTGTATCTTGTTCATCGTTTTCTCATTGAAAATTGGATCAAGTCGCCATCAAGTCGTCATTTCATTTGTTTCATCGTCCAGTCAAGGGTCAAACGTCTTGCAACTCATGGACATTGAAGAGGGGCATATCCTGCGGATTGGCAAGAACATTATTCATTGCTGTACCAAATGGTCGCCCAACGGCAATGAAATTATCTTTGACACACTTTACACACAGGAAGGCAAATATCCGGTTAAGAGTGTCTACCGCATGAATGCCGACGGCAGGCAAACGCGCCCTTTACTCTCCTTGTCGGAGCTAAGTGCTCAGACTGGTGTGTGGGCGCCAGATGGTCGCTTTGTCGCCTACATTAGTATTCGTTTTCAGGGAGTTACGGATATCGCTCTTCTGGATACGCAGACAGGACTGACTCGTCAATTGACTAATAGCTCCACTTATTATGAAGCACCTGTCTGGTCGCCGGATGGCCGATTTATCGTTTTTACCTCGCAGCAAGGAAGAGATAACTGGGACATTTGCCGCATTAACACGGATGGGAGCGCATTTCAGAATCTCACCAATGCTCAAGGCAGCGACACATTACCCGCCGTCTCACCGGATGGCCGGGTTATCGTTTTCATATCGAATCGTACGGGCAATCAAGAACTCTATATGATGGATGCTGACGGCAAAAATGTACATTCGTTGAGCACAGTGCCGACCTTACAATTAGCGCCATCGTGGTCGCCAGATGGCAGCTATATCCTATTTGTTACTCAAGACAAATCGGGCAAAGCCGAAATTAATCGGTTAAATACGGATGGGAGTGATTTTCGTCGCCTAACTAAAATCTCTAGCATGGACACCCCGCCCATCTGGTCACCCGATGGCAGGCAAATTTTGTTCGTTTCGGCGGATGATTCGGGAAAGACCCATGTTTACATTATGGATGCCGATGGGGAGAATCGGCGGTGGCTTACTGATGATAATAACCGTAAGACAGAACTCGCTTGGCAGCCCGGCTAACGAATATCCTATATCCTTGTCCACCGAAACATGCCGTGCTAAGAGTCACCTTCCCCACATGACTGGCTCGATTCTGAACTGGACCATATAACGTAACTGTCTACACGAAAAGCATACTCATTCGCAAGTTCGAAGGTCAGGGCGTTCCCGCATTACACGGTTGACAGATCCCATTCTTCGTGGAGCTTTGGAACATCATTGAGCAACCGTTTTGTGTAGGGCTCCTTGGGGTTTAAAATCACTTCGTCAGCCGATCCACTTTCAACAAATTTACCGTGTTCCATGATATAAACAGTATCTGATACATAGTATGCTAATCCAATATCATGCGTGATGAAGATGGGCGTCATTCCAATGTCGTTACGCAGAGCCATGAGCATGTCCAAGATTGTTGCGCGCGAACAGGCATCAATCATTGAGGTCGGTTCGTCAGCTATCAGAATTTTCGGGGTCAACAAAAAGATCCGTGCAATCATCAGGCGCTGCTGCTGACCACCAGATAGTTCGAAGGGATATTTGTTCGTTAACTCTTCAAACTTCAAATTGACGAATTTGCAGGCCTCACGCATCATCTCGTATTTTTGTTCGTACGGAAGGTTATGACCATCACGCATCCGAATGCAATCAAGCAGCACTGAATCAATTTTTCTAAAGATATTGTAAGAGGAGAAAGGGTCTTGGAAAATTGCTTGGATGTTTTTCCAATATTCCCGCTTCTTACTTTGACTGCGAATGTCACGTAATTTTTCGTCGAAGTAGATTTCACCTTCGGTAGGACTGATCAGCCCTAACAGCATCTTTGCCAGCGTAGTCTTACCGCTTCCAGACTCACCGACAATCGAGATGACTTCACCAGCCCTAAAGCTAAAATCCACATGATCAACAGCAACTGTCTTATTGGGGCCAAAGCCGAAAGTCTTGGTAACCCCTTTGCCACGCAAGATAACTGTATCCCTATTCATTTTTGTAGGCCTTTCTGAGGTCTGCTTCAGGTATGATACAGCGATAGGAACGTCCGCCACCAATATCTTGTAAGTTGATTGTGTTCGTCCGGCATTCGGGCATGACGAATTTGCAGCGATCTGCAAAACGGCACCCCGACGGCGGGTTTTTAAGATTAGGCGGAGTACCCGGAATCGCCGTCAGCTTGACTCCCCGCAGACCTTTTTCCGGTACGATGATTGAACCCATCAGCGCCTTGGTATAAGGGTGAATTGGGTCGAAAACGGTCTCTTCAGCTGTCCCTTTCTCGACGATTTGCCCGGCATACATGATCATGATGTCATCGGTGACGTTGTAGAGCAGGGGAAGTTCGTGGGTGATAAAGACCAATGCCTTGATGATGCCGTGATTCATCAAGTCCATTATCATCTTGATGACCATCTTTTGTGAGGTCACATCGAGTGCAGAAGAAGGCTCATCGGCAATCAACACTTTGGGGGACAGAATGACCGAGGTTGCGATCACGGTTCGCTGCTTCATCCCACCGGACAGCTCGACAGGATATCTCTGCAGTACTTCCTCCGGCAAACCCAGCAGTGCGAATCGTTCCTTTGCAAGCTCGTAGATCTCCATCTTTGAGGTCTTTGGATGATGCGCCTGAACGACATCCTCAATAAAGTGGATAACCTTCTGCGTCGGATTAAGCGCGCTCATCGCCGCTTGAGGGATATAGGAAATCTCGTGTCCAAGGATCGTTTTGCGAACCTCATCTGCGGGAATCCCGGTAATGGTTTGCCCATCGATGATGATTTCCCCGCTGGCATAGTGCAGTGGCGCGAAGTAATATCCCATCAAGCTGAGGGCAAGTGTGGACTTCCCACACCCTGATTCCCCCGCGATTCCTAACGATTTGCCTGCTTCAACTTTTAGGGAAACATGATCAACAGCGTAGATATTTTCCTGAAACCGGGTGACATAATTTGTCGTCAGTTCATTGACTTCTAGTATGGGTTGCGACATATGCTCACTTATTCCCTTAGTGCGGGGTTGAATACTTGATCAAGCCCGGTATTCATCAGATTCATCGAGAATGAAATCAAAGCAATCGTGATAATAACGGGGACGTATGCCCACCATTTACCCAAAATCTGGGCTTGGTAAATCAATGCCCAATTCATCATCAGTCCCAGCGTTGGGACTTCCGTCGTTCTGGGTCCCAATCCAATTACGGATAATCCTGCTTCAATCAGAATGCCTGATGAAATCTGTAGAATCAGCGCCATGACGACATAGGAGGCAATATAGGGCAGAATATCGGTCGCAATAATGTAGGCTACAGAATGTCCGGATAGTTTTGATAGGTTGACATGATCGCGGTTGCGGAGTGAAACCACCTGCGCACGTACCGCTCTTGTAGTCCAAACCCACGAGGTCAGACCGATGACCACTGCGATGGTAAATGCACCACGTTGGTCTTGTCCGATGCTGAACGAAATCAGAATCAGTAGTACAAAACTGGGTATGACAGTGAACAAGTTGGTGATAAACACGATTACATCATCAACCACACCGCCTATATACCCTGAAATCAATCCAAGAATCAATCCAATTGTGGTTGCGACAATTCCTGCTACGAACCCGATAGTCAGAGATACTCCGGTCGCGCTTACCAGTTCAGTTAGCACATCACGACCAAAGTTATCCGTTCCGAGCGGGAACCAGCGCGAGTTAGGCACTTCGTCGATATTCACATAATCTGTTTGATTAACGGTGTCTTTTTGGTCAAGTACACCCGTGGTTGGATTCGTTTCAGCAACAATCGCACCTTCGGCGACAAGAAGTCCAACAAGCGAGGTGTTAAGGCGGATGTAATAATTGCGATCAGCATTGGTCATGCCGGAAATGCGCACTTTGGGGTCAAAGTTGCTTTCCCATAACGCGATGAGCTTTGCTGTATTCCCAATAGCGATCTCTTCTTGTGGAATACCCTTTCCGACAAGCCATTTCTGAATCGCTTGGCGTTCCTCATCGCCCAGCTTAGCCGCTATTCGACGCTCTGTGGCCCCATCCAGAAGGAGTGTATAGCGGGTCACAGAATTTATACTGTCGTAAAGATTGACATAGGTACCGGGGGCAAGAAATGTTCCCCGACTGATAATTTCTAACGGCGGATCCTTTACAATAATCGGATAAACTATTACTGTCAGTAATATCGCAGCAAAAATCACAAAGCCGATAAGGAATTTTCCGGAATGGAAAATTTGTCTAAGAGTATGTTTCATGGTTGTCTATCCGCGTTATTCTGATTGAGTAGCTCTAATGCGAGGATCAATCAGCCCGTAAAGAACTTCAAGGACAAAAAACGCGACCAACACCATGATAGTGATAATTAGTGTCGCTGCCGAAATCAGCGGATAATCTCCCCCTAAAACAGCGGACAAGAGTGTAGTGCCAAGTCCGGGATAGCTGAAGATGACCTCAGCGACTAGTGCCCCGCCCACCATGGTCCCGATCGAAAGTGCCAGTCCTGTTATCTGCGGCAGCATAGCGTTTCTGAAGACATAGAGGACTATCTTGCTGTCTTTGATTCCCAGAAATCGCGCATACTTGACGTAATCGGCATTCAACTCATAGATTGCCATTGAACGCATCCCTATTGCCTGACCACCTATAGTAATCAGTACAAGTGACCAGAATGGCAATTGATAGTGAACAATGACCGAGCGTACAAATTCCCAACTAAAAGAGGGAATCATGTCAAAACTATAACCGCCAGATGTAGGGAACCATTTTAGTTTGACGGCGAAAATCACCAATAAAATGACTGCCATCCCAAAGGCGGGCATGTTGCTCAGGAAAATGCTGATAGGTAGAAGAACCTTATCGAAGCCTTTTCGCAGGTAAGCTGCCAAAGCACCGAGTGTGTTTCCGATTATCCATCCAACGATAATGGCTGGAAATTGCAGCGCAACTGTCCACCAGATGGATGCGTTGATAACTTCTCCAACTGTTCGAGGGTACTGGCTTAACGAGTAACCAAAATCGCCATGAACTACATTTTGAACATAAATAAAGAATTGTTCTAGTATAGGTTTGTTCGTGCCAAACAATTTCGTGTATTGTTCATAAACCGATTGAACACCCGTAGCATTAGACATCCCCTGCGCCATTCGAGCGGCAATAGCAGCTACCGGGTCCCCCGGCATGAGCCGAGGCAAAAGAAAATTTAAGATGAATGCAACAATTAGAGTGACCACAAACCAAGCTAATTTTTTAATAAAATAATCTCGATAGCCTTTCACAATCCCGGCCTCCTCATAGGTACGACGTAAGATAACAATGAGGTGGTAGTCACCTCAAAGAATCAATCTTGGTTTTTGTTTCCAAGACTGATTCTATCTAGAGGAAATGACTACCACCTGCAGCACTGCTGCATGGTTATCAAACTATGGGCTAGCCAGTTTTAGATTGTAAAGGCCGGCAACACTCCAACCATCCATCAGGTCGAGCGGTGGCACCGGTGGGTTAGTACCATCACCGTCATAGGGGAAGTTCGTCCACACGCTTTCGTTCACTGTGTGGAAGGATTGCGGACGGTACATGAGCGTGAATGAAGGAACATCGGTCAGATAAGCCTTGACCAGTTGTGTATAAGTGTCCTTCAATTTTGCAGGATCGCTTTCAGTCGGGATCGATTGGATCAGCTTATCTACTTCTGGATTAGAGTAACCACCCCAGTTACCGTTCCAGTTGCTCGCCATGCCGTTGAATTCAGAACTCATCAGGTGGCGGATACGGCTCCACGGTTGGGTCGGGCCAGCACCATCGCTCCACATCATGAAGATATCATAGCCAGCGGGCAGAGGCGTATCTGACTTGGTGACAACGGTTTGATACACTGACCACTCAGGGTAGTTTGTTGTGATATCAATACCAATTTTCTTACCAGCAGCAGCGAGAACTTCAATGGCAGCTTGCCAGTCAGACCAACCATTCGGGCAGGTCGCGACGTAGCTCAACTTCTTACCATCTAATTCACGCCACCCATCACCATTGGTGTCCTTTATTCCAGCTTCGTCGAGGAGTTTCTTGGCACCTTCGATATCATTACCGGCCCATTGCAGATCTTTAACAGCTGCATGGTCATACAGCGCCTGCTCACCAGCGGTGGGGTTCATGAGTGAACGTGGAACCTGATCGAAGGTAGCCGATTGATTGGTCATCGCATTGGCGATAATAGTAGGATAATCGACCGCCATCGCAATCGCCTTACGAACCGCAACATTGTCCAGACCGGCCGATTTTAAGTTAAAGAATGCGGTCGGTAAGCTGGCACCAATACCATATGGTGCATCGGGCAGGTAGGTCGAAATAGGCAGTTTGTCAGTAAGCCAGAGGTCCTGAACATTGGAGTTGAACTGTTGGCTGACATCCACTTCGCCAGACTTCAACGCAGTTGTACCCGCAGCGTTATCTTTGAAAATTGTGTGGGCAAGATACTTCGGAATCGGGAGTTTACCCCACATACTTGCATCTTTACCCCAATAGTTGTCATCCCGAACGAGGACAACTTTGGTGTCATCAGCAAAATACTTGTGATAAGGGCCAGAGTAAACGACATCTTCAGCCGTATCGGCAAGCAGTTTGGTGGCATCATCTCCCGCACGTTTTTCGAGAGTCTGTGTCCAAGCTTTCTGGAGGATGTAGTTAGTGCTGACATATGCTTGGACAAGCAGGGGATTAACCGTCTTGCCATTCGCATCCAGTTTTGCCTTGATGACGACAGTGCTGGGGTCGCTTGCGACGATGTCTTCAATATAGTCCTTGTTGGAAGCGCCTGTTGGGGTGCTGTACTTGATGTGGGTTGCCCAAGTATAAGCAACATCGTCTGCTGTCACCGCGGTTTCGTCGCTCCAGTGCGCAGCAGCCTTGATTTTGAAGGTGAGTTCGGTATGGGCATCGTTCCATACATAATCACCGTCTGCCAGCAAGGGATAGACCTTACCATCGAGCATGTCGTAAATATAGGGGGTTTCAAACATGAGGACACGGGCATTGTCCTGCTGGCTGATGGCCATTGCATTATTGTTATTGCTTGAGTACGGATTCCAACCAACGACCGCGCCCCACTGCTGACCGTTGAAATACAGCGTTTCATTGCGGGGCAATGTTGTATCCTGCGCAAACGATGGTACAACGCCAAGTGCCATCAACAATACAAGGAATAACGCGATTATTTTGAAACGTCTAGACTTCATTGCATTTATCTCCCAAAAATAATTTACTTAAAAGTGTGGCAGAAAATCGACGCCACAAAAATAGTGTAGCGATTACCACTAATTCAATATTATAACGCCGTTACTAGTAACTGCCACTTCCTTAATTTGTGTGAGATTTCACAAGGTTTTTGATGGACAGCTTGAAAAATCTTCGAAGTTCGCAAATAGTATCACTCTGTTTAGGGTCTCATTAAATCCCTTGCTGGCAGGACATACCACTTAGGTTTGTAAACTCGAACCGAATTACGTTGACAGAGTAAGAAATTTTGTTCTAAAATAAAAAAGGAGTTAAACTAGGTAGCATCACACTAAACGGTGGGCGGTTTTTCCTTCGATCAAGCCCCTTTTTTTGTAGGGAAAAGGCATGCCTTTTCCGTCCTTTAAAGCCCCTCCCTGTGTTTTGGGTAGGGGTTTGGGGTGGGGTAAGTACAGTCAAACTCGCCATCCACCATTTAATGTAGTCCTACCTTAAACTAATTTGGTAACAACTGGTATGTCACTCATTGCTCACAATGGATTCGCACTTTTATGTATATGTGCAGTCACTCGTATTGCATTTTCGGCGGATCACTCCCCCGTATTCGCAGCTGCAATGCACAAATTGCACAGCGGTGGCAACACGGGAGCATTTCGCGGCATTTGTGTCATTTCAGTGGCAGCAACCGAACTTCCCGCCGACATAAAATGTCATTTCGGCGGTTTCTCCCGGGCTTCCCGCCATGCAATTCAGCGGGAATTGTGCAGTTTTTGCAACTGTTGCAACATTTTCTACTAGGCGAGATCTTCAGGACATGCGCTGCCAGACTTCCTGAAGCAGTTTGTAACTGATCAAGGTGATTCCCTCTTGTTGGATAACATCACGAATAGATGCCGCTAGCATACACTTTAGGTCTGCCTGACGTATCGGAGCATCATCAGGATCTATGCCAAGTAACTCAGCATCTTCCAGACCGGGATGAACCGCCCACTCGCTTAACCCCTCCGGAAGGTTTCGCAGCAGTCGAATATACTCATCCAGTTTCCCGATGGTATCAATGCTATAGCTGTCCAAGAAATCGTAGTCGTTAGCAGGCAGCCCATAACTCTGTGCTTTTTCGATTAGGGGACGTTCACGGACACGCAACGCAAGCCCATATTCTCTCGCCAATTTGAACATGACGTCGTAGAGTTCTGGTTTCTTAGCGATACGTAGTGAATGCCAATCTAGATGCGTCGGTTTGAGATCAGCAGCTAACACCGTCTCAATTTGCGCCCTGAATTCTACTTCCAGTTCGTCCAAGCGGACTTGGGCCAAGAATTCGTCCATTCGTGTGAAAGTATAAAAATGGCCTGTCTCATCAACTAAGGAAGGTACCTTATCCCTACCGGTCAGCGGTCTCCAACGATAGTTGACGCCGTCGCAGATTGCCGTCAGATGAACGCCGAATAGAATAGTCGGGTCTTCTGCAAGCATCTGCATAGCCTGCGGAGACCAATTGCAAGGCACCATCAGGGTTGTTGAACAAACCACACCTTCCTTGAGCGAGCGAAAGATAGCCACATTTGTTGAATGGCACATTCCAAAATCGTCGGCATTTATAATCAACAAACGCGCATCGGGCGGATACCCTAATAATTTGTTGGTTTCGCGCTTTTGCTGCGGGTACATCTGCATCACCCTTTTCTTAAAATGATAAGCAGTCACGTACAAGTTGAGGTCGGCATCGATGATACTGCTGCCAAATCTGGCGATTAGGCCAAATGCGATGAGCATAATCCAAGTCGAAGACATAGCGATACCGAAAAAACATAGCGACATTATCAATTTGCCGCCCACCAAACTCATACCACTGCCGAAACGCGCCATGATCCGCCCAATGAAAAAACTCGCCAGCGTGTAGCTAATAGTTTGAACCAGCAGCAGTACATTGACCGCA
Source organism: Aggregatilineales bacterium (assembly GCA_038251275.1). GTDB lineage: Bacteria > Chloroflexota > Anaerolineae > Aggregatilineales > Phototrophicaceae > CFX2. The sequence continues at coordinate 5,947 of JBBSBM010000032.1, read as the reverse complement.
TCCAATGACAGGGTAAATTCATTCTGAATGTAGGGCCATGCTACACCCAGCAATCCAGATGACAATCCCAGCCCAATAAAGGCCAGAAAGGCGATAAATAGGGTCTGTTTTCTCGTATTTTGCTGTCATTAAATGGCCTTATTTCCGAAATGTTTCAGCGTTTGAAGTGGGTAAATCACCCTGCCTATAGTGATCAGTATCTGTGTAGACAGGGTGAGAACCATTGTGAACAGAATCTTGCTTAATGAACGACAACAAGTTCCGTATGGAGAGTCGCCAACGAATCGGAACCAATCCAAATGTCGAAGTCAGCGGCATCCTGCACCCACTTGCCAGCGCTTGTACTCCAGTATTTTAACTGTTTTGCGCCGAGTTCGAAGGTAACGGTCTGAGTCTGGCCGGGTTGGAGTGCAATCCGCTCAAATCCCTTTAGCTCGCGCATCGGGCGCGAGTCGCTGCCGAACTTTTGGTGAATATACAACTGCACCACCTCGTCTCCAGCTACACTGCCAGTATTGGTCACATTGGCGCTCACGGTTATGGATTCGCCCACCTTGACCTGTGCAGCAGAGACCGCTAAGTTCGTGATCGAGAAGGTTGTATAGCTTAGGCCGAAGCCAAATGGATAAAGCGGTGAAGTCAGACTGTCCCAGTAGCGCGACCGGTACATGGGATGTTCTTCGGGTTGGTGTGTGATTGTGCGCGCATAGTACATCGGAGCATGGCTGCCACTGCGCGGGAACGTAACCGGTAACTTACCACCCGGATTGACATCCCCAAAGAGAATATCCGCCACCGCGTGTCCGCCTTCTGTCCCCGGTTCCCACGCTTCGAGGATAGCAGAGACGTGCTCAGCCGCCCAATTGATGCTCAATGGACGCCCATTCAGCAGCACCAGAACCACCGGTTTACCAAGAGCTACCACTGCCTTGAGCAGTTCTTCCTGCCGCCCCGGCAAATCAATTGATCCCCGCGAGGCCGCTTCGCCAGCCATAACGTCCGTTTCACCCAGAACCATAATCACTACGTCTGCACCACGCGCTGTCGCGACTGCCGTCTGGAACGCTGCCTCCGCTGCTTCAGGAGTCTGCGCGGGCTTCTTCTTGCCGGGAACAAAATCCTCAAACATCGACGGGAAATCGCGCCGGATTTCGGGGCCGGGGGCATATTCGACGCGGGCATCGGGTAGTTTGGCACGGATGCCATCCAATACAGTCACTGCCGCAGGTTCGTGTCCAAATACCATCCACGATCCTTCTGTGGCTTCCTTAGAGTCAGCCACCGGGCCGATGACGGCCACGTTCTTCAGATTTTTTGCCAGAGGTAGCAGCCCATTCTCATTGCGGAGGAGTACCATTGACCGTTGGGCAGCCGCTCGTGAGGCTTGGCGGTGTTCCAATTGCGCAACCACTTGGTCCAAACGTGTCTCATCCGTATACGGTTGCTCGAAGAGCCCCATACGAACCTTAATTGCCAGAATAGATCGCACGGATGAGTCGATGTCGCTCATTTTCAGAGTACCGTCTTCAACAAGACCACCAAGATGCTCAAGGTAAGTGCTGCTCGCCATATCTACATCGAGGCCAGCACTTAACGCACGGAAAGCCGCATCACGCCCATCACTCGCAAAACCTTGGATAACGAGGTTCCCGACAGCAAAGGCATCGCTGACCACAAAACCCTTGAAGCCCCACTCGCCCCGCAGGATGTCTCGCAGTAGCCAGCGTGAACCACTAGCAGGAACATTGTTGAGATCCATGTAGGCGCTCATAAATGTCCCTACGCCAGCTTCCACCGCTGCTTGGAAAGGCGGGAAGTAGATATTTCTTAACTGCGCTTCGGACAAGAAGACTGGATCATAATCTCGTCCACCATCTGCCGCTCCATAACCCGCAAAGTGTTTGGCACAGGCAACTACATGGTCTGGCGCGCCAAGGTAAGGACCTTGGAAACCACGTACTTGGGCAACCGCCATAGCCGTACCTAGGAAGGGGTCTTCGCCGGCTCCCTCGACAATGCGTCCCCAACGGGCATCCCGTGCAATGTCAAGCATCGGGCCGAATGTCCAGTGCAGACCGGCAGCACGGGCTTCTTTGGCTGCTACTGCTTGTGCCTGTTCAGCGACGGCTGGATCCCAGGATGAGGCCATAGCCAACGGTACTGGAAAAATAGTGCGATAGCCATGGATTACATCAAGAGCGAAGAGAAGTGGGATTTTTGACGGACTTTCTTCAACAGCGATTTTTTGCAGTTCGTTGAATCTCTTCGTATCGTTGAGCCACAAAACCGAACCTGCTCCGCCCCGGCGAATAATATCTTCTGGTTTTGGCCCCAGAATAAAATCCGCAGCACCAATCTGGGCGAGCTGGCCGACCTTCTCTTGTAGGCTCATGTGCTCTAAGAGCGCGTCTACACGGGCTGTGACCGCGGCATCCGAGGAGGTAGTTGTATTAATGACCATATTTTCTCCTTAATTAATTATTTGCGCCGGAAACCAACTCTAAATATAACTATGCTGCACATGTGGTGACTAATTTGCGGTTGGATCGACGATAACACTACACAATAGTGTAATGGCACTCAGTGCCATCGTCAACACGCTGTGCTATAATTGCCAATAAACAAGACAGTGTAAAACAACGAACCGGAGCATATGAGCGATCCCAAAGACACAGAATACAGTGCCAAACCTTTTGCTGAAGCGGTGCCTTCCACCCCGGCAAAACTCAAGGCACGTAAGCAGCAAGTCGTGCGCGAAGCCTTGAGCGATGCTGCTGCCGCATTATTCCATTCGCGCGGTTTCGAGGCCGTTACGGTTGAGGAGATCGCTAATGCTGCGGGTGTCTCCCGTCGTACATTCTTCCGATACTACGAATCTAAAGAAGATGTTATGGTTGAGCGCCTTAACCGGGATGGGGAACGATTTCTTGTTGAGCTTGCTGCACGTCCACTTGACGAACCACCTCTGCTGGCGATCCGCAATGCCCTGATACCCGCTATAGAATATGGTCTTCAGGAGCCCGATCTCGTTCGCGATGCCACGCGCCTCCTACGTGAGACAAGTGCACTTCGACGCGCCTTGATGGAACATCGCAACCGCTTTGAGGAGCGGATAGCGGCCCTGATGATCCAGCGATTGGGTACTACTAGCGATGACAACACACCCATGCTTCTGGCTTTTCTCACACGTGCTCTGAATGACACAGCGTTTAATGCTTGGTACGACCATGAAACTGAGGATATTGCTGGTCTTGTGGATGCTCTTATTAACCGACTGCGTAGTATTGCAGCAGATATGCCAGGGGAATTTAACAAGAAATAGGAAGTAATTGCGTTCCCATGAAGATTATGATTTGTTTAGTCCTTCGCTTGCTGCCGGGACAATCCGTGCGGTATTGATGCGGCAGGCGATTCGTGCAAATGTTTGGAAATACTGATCAATTGTGACACGATTTTGTTTACAATATTTTCGGCAGATTCTTCATAAAAGGAGTTTCTTATGTCAAATATCTCGTCTGATTCACATCCCTATCGTAATCCCGTTTTGACCATCGAAGAACGTGTAGCAGACTTACTTAGCCGCATGACCCTTGAGGAGAAAGTAGGGCAACTCATGCAGTGGGATGCACGAGGTGAGGATCTCTCGTTCATCAATACCCATCAGCCCGGTTCAATCCTCCATATCCTCGGAGAGAAGATCAGCCGCGCGATGAATCTTGCGGCTCAGAACCGCCTTGGTATCCCGCTTCTTGTCGGCGAAGATTGCATTCATGGTCACTCATTTTGGAAGGGAGCGACCATTTTCCCAACTCAGTTGGCACTTGCGGCGAGTTGGAATACAGAATTGATTGAACAAGTCGGACGCGTCACTGCCGAAGAAGCAGCTCCTACAGGGATTCATTGGACATTTTCGCCCGTGCTCTGTCTGACGCGTGACTTACGCTGGGGCCGTACCGGAGAAACATTCGGTGAAGACCCTTATCTAATCGGCGAGTTTGGTGCTGCACTTATTCAGGGCTATCAAGGTGAGGGTCTTGACGATCCAACATCTGTGCTTGCCACTGCCAAACATTATGCAGGCTATTCTGAGACACAAGGTGGACGCGATGCCTCCGAGGCTGATCTTTCGCGTCGCAAACTTCGGAGCTATTTCCTACCGCCATTTGAGCGCGCCGTCCGCGCCGGTGCAATGACTTTTATGACGGGTTATCAATCAATGGACGGTATTCCATCGACTGCCAACCGCTGGCTGCTCACGGATGTCCTCAAAGACGAGTGGGGCTTTCGCGGGATACTTGTGACAGATTGGGATAACGTTGGACGTCTCGTCAAAGAACAAAAGGTCTGTGCCACTTATGCTGATGCTGCTATTGTAGCCCTACGTGCTGGCAATGACATTATCATGACCACTCCCGAGTTCTATGAGGGAGCCATAGAGGCCGTACGCAGCGGCCGACTGGCCGAATCGGAAGTTGACGCACCTTGCGCCCGTTTACTCGCACTAAAGTTTCGCATGGGTCTCTTCGAGAATCCCCGCCGTCCTGACCTCGGCCGAGCCTCTTTCGAGTGTGCGCGGCCCGATCATCGCGCTGTCAATCTTGATGCTGCGCGGCAAAGCTTAGTGCTCCTTCAGAATAACGGACTGCTTCCCTTTAACAAAGCGAAGGTGAAATCTATTGCAGTTGTCGGCCCAAATGCCGACGATGATTTACAGCAGCTGGGGGATTGGACGCTTGGATCGTCGCAGCACCCGCTGGAAGCTGGCAAACAACCGCGAGAGAAGACGACAACTGTGCTCGACGGCATTGGCGCGCTGGCACCAGCTGGCACCATAGTTCGCTATGAACGTGGTTGCTCGATCATTGACGACGATTTCTCCGGTATCGTCGCTGCGGTCGCCGCCGCACAGATGTCCGAGGTAATCGTGGTCGTTGTAGGAGACCACTTGAACTTTATCGGTGAAACAAATAGTACCGCTACCCTTGAGTTGCAAGGCGGACAAATCGCTCTACTCGACGCGTTGGAGAAGACCGGTAAGCCCATGATTGTCGTTCTAGTAAACAGCAAGCCGCTCGTACTGCCGCCTTCGGCCAAGCGTGCCGCGGTAATCATAGAAGTCTTTAATTCTGGTATGGAGGGCGGACGCGCTCTGGCTGAGGTGCTGTTCGGACAGATTAATCCTTCGGGCAAGCTTACGATCTCAATCCCTGTCCACGTCGGCCAGCAGCCAGTCTTCTATAGTCAGGTGCGTGGTCAACACGGCGATGGTTATGCTGATCTCACGCAAGAACCACTCTTCCCATTCGGACATGGCCTGAGTTACACCCAATACTGCTATTCGGATGTGCAGATTAGTACCACTATTCTTACACAGGGTCAGGCTGTGACGGTATCTGTTGATGTGGAGAACACCGGTAATTATGCCGGTGATGAGATCGTGCAGGTCTATGTTAGTGATGTAGTAACCTCGGTCACTTGGGTTAATAAGGCACTTAAGGGTTTCGCCCGCGTGCACCTCATGCCCGGTGAGAAGAAAACCGTGAAAATCTCATTACCATGGGAGGCATTCCAAATTGTGGAGGCTGAGGGTCACAATGTGGTTGAAGACGGAGAATTCGAGATTCTCGTAGGAGCCTCTTCACGAGATTGCGATCTCCTCAAGGTTACATTTTATGCTAAGAGAGAATAATTTGTCTTCGTGATCTCTCTATCCTTTATCTTGCCTCAAAACATTTGGACACATAGTGCCACAGTTATAACCGTATATGGATCAAAATTATCGTCTTGAGGGAATAAGAATAAATTTCTACCGTGATTGCTAGTTGATGTCGTTCATGCAGAACTCGTTAAAATGGGAGTTACCAGACAACCATCAAACGGGGAAACGACATGAACGACAGCTATATTGTAACCAGTTATGTGGTGATTGATGACATACTGAAAGCCT
>JBBSBM010000031.1:0-71437 GCA_038251275.1 Aggregatilineales bacterium | reverse complement strand
TTAATGGACGACATACGGTTAAAGGCTCATTCAGTCCCGTTTACGGGGCTTTATTCATGTTGCCGGAGGGTTTATCCTCCGGCAATCGCTAACTATCCATGCCTAATCGAGCAAATACCTACCCCTGAAAGAGGGTTAGGGCGGGGTACTATTGGCGCTGCGATGTGCGCGGGTCAAGCGCGTCACGCACAGCATCACCCAGCAAATTAAAGCCAAGTGTCGTAATCAAAATAGCCACAGTCGGAACAATAATCATCCAAGGTGCGATGCGGTAACGGCTTTGACCCTCGTTAATCATATTGCCCCAACTCGGATCAGGCAGTTGGATGCCGACACCCAAAAAGCTGAGTGCTGCCTCGACTAAAATTGTGTTAGCAAAGCTCAAGGTCGTCCAGACCACGGTAACCGTAATTGTGTGCGGCAGAATGTGGTGAAAAATAATGTACCAGTCGGTTGCGCCCAAGGCGCGCGCACTTTCCACGAATACCCGCTCACGCACGGTTAGCACTTGGCTGCGGACGAGCCTCACCAGTGCCGGAAAGGTCACGATAGTCAGGATAATAATGACCGTTCGATAGCCTCTCTCTAAAACTGCGCCGATACCGAGCGCTAAAAGAATTGCTGGAAAGGCCAGCAGCACATCCACAATGCGCATGATGATCCAATCGGTTGGGCCGGAATAAAAGCCTGCCCATAAGCCGAGTCCTGTGCCGATAATTGCGGCGACTACATTCGCAACCACGCTCACCGATAACGAAACCCGCGCTCCATAAAGCATCCGGCTCAAGACATCACGACCTAAGTTGTCGCTACCGAGAGGAAATTGGGCGCTCGGTGGCAGCGGTGTCCCATTCGGCGCGAGGCCATCTCGGAATTGTTTGAGGGGATCAGCAGGGGCGACCAGAGGGGCAAGAATAGCGGCGAGCGCCACCAAAAGCACTAATCCCGCGCCAATCCATGCACGGGGCAGGCGGCGGAGTTGTACCCAGAAACCACGTTCAGAAGGTTTTTCAATTTCGATTTGAACCATGTTTTTAGATGTCCTTATGTGAGTCGGACGCGAGGATCAATAGCGATATACAGGACATCAACAAATAAATTTAAAAAGACAACAGCAACCGAAGCGAAAAGTACTGTTCCCATAATCATTGGCGTATCTTGGTTGCGGATGGCGTTCCATGCTTGCAAGCCAATTCCCGGCCAACCGAATACTGCTTCGATGACCACTACACCACCCAACAATGTGGCGAGGTCAAGTCCTGCCAATGTCACCACAGGCATCAGCGCGTTCCGCAAGATATGCCGTCTGAGTACCGTGCGTGGTGATAATCCCTTGGCTTTGGCAGTGCGAACGTAATCTTCGCCAGTGACTTCCAGAATGCTATTCCGCAGCACTCGAGAATAAAAGGCCGTTCCACCAATCCCCAACACAAGCGCAGGTAGTACCAGATGCAGCGGCGTACCATAACCCCCTAGCGGAAAGATGGGTATTAAGAAGCCGAATACATATAATGCTACTAATCCAAGCGCGAACTGTGGGATCGAGATGCCCACCAGCGCAATAATTGTTGCCAGTTGGTCAATCCACGAGCCGGGACGTGTTGCCGCTAAGATGCCTAAGGGAACACCGACCAGCAGTTCGATACACAAACCCGCCAGCGCCAGTTGGATGGTGGCAGGTAAGCGTTCAAAGACCGCCTGCAAAACTGGACGTTTGTCGCGTGTCGATTGCCCTAAATCACCTTGAAGTGCTCGTCCCATATAACGAACATACTGTACCGGCAGCGGTTGGTCTAAACCCCACAGGACACGGATGCGCTGTACCGTTTCTTCGGGTGCACGTGCACCCGCATACATACGGGCTGCATCTCCGGGCATCAGAAACACCATGATGAAGGTTGCTGTAGCGACGAGGAAAATAACTCCGACAGTTCCGAGTAATCGACGTATGAGATAAGCGGTCACATTGTTACCTAGATAAACTGCATCGGGACATGGTTGCCATGTCCCGATGCTAACTCACATGATGATAAATAGGTTCGTTACTTGAGCGTCGCTTCCGCGAAGCGCAGCAGCACCGCTGGATCAGTTTCGATGTTGATGCGTGAGCTGGAGAAGTAGTAATCGACAGCCTGAATAAGCGGGATATTTGGCATCTGTTCGGCAACTTTTGCCTCAAAACCGGCAAAAGCCTTCCAGCGATCTTCACCCAACGGGGTCAGATTGATCTTCGCAAATTCTGCATCCAAGTCTTCATTGCAATATTTCGCCCAATTGTACGAACCACCACATTGCAACAGAGGTTCCCAGTTGTCGGATGGATCTTGGTAATCCATGTACCAGTTGGTCATGACCATTTCTAGCGTGTCGGGTTTCTGTACCAAGGTGTCCAAGAATTGAGCGTTGTCGATTGACGTCAATGTGACTTTGACACCAATGTTGCCGAGGTCATTGATAACCGACTGTGCGAACGCCACATCATCGGGGAACAGATTGGAGAGCATGGTCGTTTCAAAACCATCAGGATAACCTGCGTCTGCCAGCATTTGCTTTGCCTTATCAGGATCATAAGCTGGTGCTGTCACATCTGGGTTATGACCAACCACACTGGCGGGTAGGAAACCACCAATCGGTGTACCACGTCCGTTCTTGAGCTGCACAATCCGGTCACGGTCAACCGCCATGCTCAATGCTTGGCGCACTTCAACCTTATCGAAAGGTGCTTTGTTGTTGTTCATGATGACGTAACCGGTATTCGGGAAACCCTGTGACGCAATCAATTGCTTGGCGAGTACCGGATCAGCCGCCAAAGTTGGGTAATCGGCGCTTGGCACGAAGTCCAGCGCAATGTCGGCTTCACCATTTTGAATCTTCAAGATTTCAACCGAGGATTCAATGCTCAGTTGCAGATCAAAACCATCAAATGCCGGTTGACCTTCTTGATAGTAATATGGATTCTTAGTGCCTGTGACCTTCACACCACTTTCCCATGTGTCGATCATGAAGGGGCCAGCACCCAACGGCTTACGACCAAAGTCGTCACCAGCCGCCTCGACACCTTTTTGGGAAACAATGTATCCCGGTGGCAGTGCGAAACGCTGCATCATCGTCCATACCGGACCGTCAGTCGTGAACTCAATCGTCAACGGATCAATAATCTTGATGCCGCTGACTTCGGTAGCAGTACCTGCTTCATAATCCTTCGCGCCCTTGAGCACTTCAAACATAAAAGCGGTAGGAGCGGCAGTCGTTGCGTTCAGCAAGCGTTCAAAGCTGTATTTCACGTCAGCGGTGGTTAGATCATCGCCGTTAGAAAACTTCAATCCGGGACGCAGTTTGAAGGTATAAACGGAACCATCATCGCCGATCGTCCATGACTCAGCTAAAGCTGGAATGGGTGTGCCGGGGTCTTGGAGCTTGACCAGCCCGACATAAAACAAGGATGCCATCGGCCACGTTTCAGTTTCATAGGCGATGTGCGGGTCAGAAGTACGCATATCCTGATTGAACAGAAGATGCAAGGTCTTGTCCTGTGCGCCGACCGTAGCCAACGACAGCACAAACGTTAGGAGAACCACTAAAACCGTAGCACGAAAATAACGCATAACTATTCCCCTGTTAAAACTGTCTGTAGATAAAGATGCTGTGTTCCGGTGAATCCGGTCAAATCTAACAAATTCATGTCCAACCGTCAAACGACTTGGTTAAGCCTTCCCTCATCAATAAAAATACTCTCTGCCGAGAAATGAGGTTCATTTGGTAGAAGTAACTAAAATTGCGGTTTGTTTATTGTGTGAATGTGAAACGCTAAATCTTGAAACCGTCCACTTGATAAACCACATTCCCACCCACAATTGTCATCATCACATCGAGTTGGCGGTTGAGCAGCACCACGTCTGCGTCGCAACCTGCCGCTAATTTACCCTTATTTGCCAATTTCATTGCTCTAGCAGGCACAGCACTTGCCATCCCGATAATCTTTTGCAGCGGTAAATCGGTGAATGCCACCATATTACGAACTGCTTTATCCATTGTGAGCGTACTGCCTGCCAGCGCACCATTCGCAATTCGCGCGATGCCTTCTTTAACGGTGACTGTTTGCCCGCCCAAATCGTAGTCACCATCGCTTAACCCGGTTGCTTCAATCGCGTCCGTAATCAACATCACATGATCCGCGCTTTTTGCCCGTACCAGCAGCCGAATCATCCCCGGATGCACATGAATCCCATCCGCGATTAGTTGGGCATTCACACGGTCATCTGTCAAAATCGCCGCTAATGCTCCCGGCTCACGGTGATGCAGACCGACCATCCCATTAAACGTGTGTGTCACCTGCCGCACTCCGGAATCAAACCCTTTGACGGCTTCTTCGTAAGTCGCCGCACTGTGACCAATCGCGAATTCAACACCCTGAGCGCTCAACTCCTGAATCATTTGCATCGCGCCTTCAATTTCTGGCGCGACGGTCATCAGTTTGCACACGCCTGATTCCAACCACTGTCCATATTCGGCAGGCGAGGGTGGACGAAAATATTCGGGCGGTTGTGCACCCTTATATTTCAAATTGAGGTATGGCCCTTCGACATGCACACCCAAATGTTGTGCGCCGTTGGTTGGCTGTGGACAGTGTTCAACATTTTCCAACGCTGCCTGAATATTCGGTGCGGGCATAGTCATCGTCGTCGGATAATAACTGGTCACGCCATGTTTGGCATAAAACGCTGCCATCCCATGTATCGCTTCCGTTGTGGCATCCATCGTATCGTGACCGTCCGCACCATGAACATGCACATCAATGAATCCCGGTACGATATAGCAACCTTGAGCATCAATCACCGTCGAATCAGCGCTCATCGAATCAGCGCTCAGACCTTCAATCGTGCTGCCATTGATGACGAGTTTTTGATGGTGTAGAACTTCTTGCGGGGTAATGATAATGCCGTTCTGAATAAGGGTACGCATAAAATTGTTTCGCTCCTTTGCCTGTCAAAGTGGACACAAGCATCAGAAATCGTACCGTGACATGAGCGTCTCCACAACTACCGCATTAATCCTGCGAAATTTTACAGCTTGATCCAATTTATTGCCACTTTCTGTAGGCCACATTAAAATCAGGATCATCAACACAGAATTTGAGAAATAATATGGAAGAATCGATAAGGGTTGCCATTATTGGCACAGGTAAACGCTCATTCGGGTTTTACGGGATGCTTTTACAACATCTTCCGGGTGTGGAGCTTGTAGCTGTTTGGGGACGCAGCACCGACTCCGCCCGTCGCCTTGGTGAGAGTTTGAACGTGCCATGGTACACCAATCTAGATCTGCTCATTCGCGAAACGGCTCCTCAGATGGGTATTGTATCGGTGAACTATGGAGCGAATGGCGAAGTGGGACTAATGGCTGTCGAACATGGACTCCATGTGCTGCTCGAAACCCCGATTGCCCACAAATTGAGTGAAGCCGATGCCATCATCGCCAGCGCCCGTGAGCATCAAGTTAAGATTGAAGTCGCTGAACAATTTCATCGCCGCCCGTTAGAGCAAATTAAACTTGCGTTGATCGCATCCGGGCTGTTCGGACGTGTCCATACGGCTTTCAACGATTTCGCGGGGCATGGCTATCATGGCATCAGTGTCATGCGCAGCTATCTGGGGTTTGATGCCCTACCAACCAAGGTTACGGGTGCTGTGCGCGATTATCCGCTTGATGCCTACTACTCGCGACTAGCTGGCAATAATGCTGCGCGTAATGAAACGCAGGAACATGGCATCATCGAATTTGAAGATGGTAAGCTGGGCATCTTTCATTGGACGAATGTAGGCTATGACTCGCCCTTACGTTGGTGGCGCAGCAGCCGTTTCCTCGCGGAAAAAGGGATGGGCATAACGACTGGTGTGGGTTTAGACGTTCAAGAACGTCTTTCCCTGCTTGCCTCTGGCAGCGAAGCACCACACTTTATCACATTGGAACGGCGCTGGGAACGTGTAGATGGTGGTGCGCTTGAATCAATGGTTGCCCACACTGGTGATTCTAATCAGCCAATTGTCCGCTGGAAGAACCCGTTCTTTCGCCCTGAACTTGGTTTTAGTCCTCAGTGGCATGATGATGAAATCGGCGTGGCAAGCTGTATTATGAGCCTTGTCACTGCCATTCGCGAGGATACTGAACCCTCATATGGCGCACAACAAGGGCGTTTGGATCAAGAGTTAATCTTGGCAATACGCCAGTCATCAGTTCAAGGTGGACAACCAATTACACTCCCCCTCGATTCTACGCAGCAATCTTTATAAGAGGTTATATTTTTTCTATGCCGCCACAAAAAATAATCATCGACACCGATCCCGGGATTGACGACTCGATGGCGATCTTTTTTGCGCTGTCATCGCCCGAATTGGAAGTCATTGGATTGACGACCGTTTTCGGCAATGTCCATGTCGATTTAGCCGCTACTAATGCCTTACGCCTCCTCGAAATCGCCGGACGAACCGATATTCCGGTAGCGAAAGGTGCAGCCAATTCGTTGGTTGGTGATTATGACAGTCCGCCAGCTTTTATTCATGGGGATGATGGGCAAGGCAATGTTCATCTGTCGCTACCATCCAGTAAAGCAATTGCGCAATCGTCAGCCCAATTTATTGTCGAGCAGGTGATGGTTGCCCCCGATGAAATTACGCTGGTTCCCATCGGCCCATTGACCAATATCGCCTTGGCACTTCGCCTCGAACCGCGTATTGCTCAAAACGTGAAACAGGTGGTGCTCATGGGCGGCAACGCGCTGGTATCTGGCAACTCGACACCAGCCGCTGAAGCCAATATTAAAGATGACCCTGAAGCTGCCGATGTGGTCTTTGGGGCAGGTTGGCCGATCACCATGGTTGGCTTGGATGTCACCACTAAAGCCAGCGTGTCCGATGAGCAGCTACAATCTTATGCTCGCTCAAATAATCCGATGGCGCAGCATCTCGCCCGTATCACGCCTTTTTATATGGAGTTTAGTAAGCGCGTGAATGGCGTTGGCGGGCTTCTCGTTCATGACTCGACTGCGATTGCTTATCTCTTAATGCCCGATGCCTTTACGGTTAAATCGTGGCCGGTTCGTGTGGAAACACAAGGGATGAGTCGAGGTAAGACATGGCCGCTGGTTCGCCCTAATCTTCGAGCTATCCAGTGGCATAATCGACCGCTTGTGAATGTCTGTGTTGATATTGACTCGGCGCGTACTATCGCACTCGAACTCAGCCGTGTTGCGCCTTTCTAGCCACACAATTACATGCATTTCCACAGGGGCGAGGCGTGCACCGTCCGCCGACAAAATGTCATTGTCGTCTCAAAATCATCGACTGGAAATGTCGCACATCGTTTTCACGCGGAATCGTTTTGAAATAAATAATCTCAAAATAGGGAGCAACAGCTTCCTGAATACCTTCGTCGGTGTGAAATGAGAAAAACCGCTTCGGGATATATTCATCTAGCGGCCAAACACCCTCAAAATCGTCTTTTCCATAAACACCTAAATAAAACAATCCGTTGGGCTTGAGTAACTGTCTTATCTTCTCTATAACACTGCTCAAATCTTTCTTCGGCACATGCAGTAAACAGTTCAGCCCATAGACTGCATCAAATGATTCGGTGGGGAAGTCGAGACTCAAAAAATCCATCACAAAAGCATTCAGTCCTTTAGCACGGCACAGTTCAACCATCTCCGGCGACAAATCGGTACAGGTCACGTCCAATCCATTGTCCTGAAAGAATTTGCTGTCACGCCCCGGCCCTGCGCCGATTTCCAGAAGGCGATGTTTGTTTTCTGCTTGCACGAGATCGAGAAAATGCTGCCGTTCTTCGACCTTCCACACTTCGATACCATACCGATCTCTTTCAGTGGCATTTCGGTTATAGCTCTCGCGTAAACTGTCGATGACTTGCTGGTACATTTGGCGTTCCTTCTATCCACAATTACGCGACAATGTAATGTTACTGCCCCCTTGGTCGGCGGGTTGTATATCCCATTCGCCATCCCAAACACTGCCTCGTCCTCCCGTTTTAGCGACTACCTCGCTAAGTGCGACAGACAGCGACTTGTTGTACCAATTTTTTACGTCGTCGTTTGACGCTGTTGTGTAATATTTCGCCTGACGATATTGCAGAAATTGGCTATCTTTGGACACGAGGGAAGCATCGGGATAAACAGGTAGATTGGTATCAAACTTGGCTTGGCAGGAACTATCTAAGCTGGAGGCAACTCCAATAACCAAAACAATCACTAGCACGGTAATCATCAAAAACCTTGAGAATAAGCTTCTGAAAAATCTTTCCATATTTACCTTCATAATCGTAACAATTAACAAGATTTTTTTAATATCTTGCCAACAAAATAATACTAGCGATTTTATCGTACTTAAATACCTTTGTACCCCTTTAATTTGTGGTAAATAAACAACCTGACTACCTATTTCTAACCAGACTAAAACTTGACTAAATGTGAATTTTTGTTCTATGATGAAATGATACGTAGTTTATTGTCAATGAAGATCAAGGATATATTGAACCTCATCCTTTGCATAAAAAGCTGGCGGTTGATAGTTATGTCCACTTCGCTTTGCTGAGTCTCCTGTATCGGTTATATTCAAGCAGTAAATAAACGAAAGCAGACACATGAGCGCATTTAAGCAAGTGATTCAGAACGAAGCCGAACTCAGGGAAATTTTAGGCTATGCGGGGCAGGCCGCGCAAAACAAGGTTCTCCCTGAAATTGATGATATATGCCGCGCCTTTATTGAGAATTCGACCTTTATATTGCTCGGCTCAACCGATGCTAATGGCAATATGGATGTCTCGCCAAAAGGCGATCCGGCGGGGTTCGTGCAGGTCATGGATAGTCAAACAGTGCTGATTCCAGATCGTCCCGGTAATCGTCGCGGCGATACCCTATCGAATATTCTCCAAAATCCCAATATCGGATTGCTTTTTCTCGTGCCGAGTCGCAAAGATACCTTGCGTGTCAATGGTACGGCTCAAATTGTGCGCGATGATGAGGTGCGGGAACGCTTTACCATGCAAGGCAAAGTACCGATGTTCGTGATCGCGGTAACGGTCAAGGAAGCCTTTTTCCACTGTACCAAATGTGTATTGCGTTCGGGGTTGTGGTCGTCTGAAAATCAACCCGATAAGTTGGTATCGTTTGGAGAGGCAATCATCAAACACGCCAAACTTAACCTCAGTGTTGAAGAAGCCGATGCGATGGTTGCTAGGGAGAAAAATGAACTGTATTAGACATGGGCAATGATGACATTTAGCAAAGATGGCGGCGGCAGACCCAAAACGAGGATTGCCGCAGGTCTAGCCGAGTAATCCGCTGAAACTTCGCCATCTTCGCCAAAATTGCCTTGTGAAAATGACGAAATTGACGAATTTTGTGGCAGTGGTATTTGTAGTTTTAGGGGTTATAAACGCGGGCAACTAAAAACGTATTCTTGTATCAAATTGATAATTGTTGACTGTAAACTATTAACTTCCTATTCCCACCCATTCGTCTCGATCTTCTCGACCTTTTGCATAACCATCGCTTCCAAACTGGCTTGATACGCCTGCATCTTTTTGAGGAGTTCCGGTTGCTGGCTTGCCAATATCCTCACCGCCAATAATCCTGCGTTGGTTGCGTTCCCAATCGCCACCGTCGCCACTGGAATACCGCGCGGCATCTGTACAATCGAAAACAGGGCATCTTGTCCGTCGAGTGGCTCAATCCGCACCGGAACACCAATCACAGGCAAGGGAGAAATCGCCGCCACCATTCCCGGTAAATGTGCCGCGCCGCCCGCGCCTGCGATGATCACTTTTAGTCCGCGCTCATGGGCTTGTTGCGCGTAGTCAAACATCCGTTGGGGAGTGCGATGTGCCGAAACAATCGTTAGTTCAAACGGGATACCAAAATCTTTCAAAACTACCGCCGCCAGTTTCATCACAGGCAAATCGGAGTCGCTCCCCATAATGATTCCGACCTGAGGCATTGACTGACTTTCCAGTTCGACAAGAGGTTTCAGAAGTTCTGCAATCTCTTGCAGTGTTTCACCCGTAACAGTTACATGTCCCATCTTCCGTTGTGGACGTGACTCGCTTTTCCCGTACCAATGGAGGCTCGCACCGGTAATTGTGATCGACTTGTCAACTAATTCTTGTGTCGCCTCGGCTGTCTCTTGGCCTAAAATGTTGACCATCACCGCTGCCGAAACGCGCAGATCAGGCTTTCCTAAAGGCAATCCGGTAATCGCACGAATATGCTGCTCGAATTGGCTGGTGCTGCAAGCTTCAATGGTATAGTGACCGGAATTATGGGGTCGGGGCGCAATCTCGTTGAGTAGCACTTTCCCATCTGCTTGAAGGAACAACTCAACCCCAAAAATTCCCGCACCATCCAAACTGCTCACCGCTGCCAGTGCAATTTCTTGTACAAGTTGCGCGATTTTATTTGGAATCGCTGCTGGTGCAGTCACCGTATGACAAATATTTTCCTTCTGCACCGTCTCGACTACTGGATAGGCTGTTAAGCTTCCATCCAGTCCGCGCCCAATCATGATAGCTAGTTCTTTGGTGAACGGTATCCAGCCCTCGGCGTATAAATTTTGTTCACCGAGTGCTTTGAATGCCTGTGGAATATCTTCTTTTGTGCGGACAACTGCGTTTCCGCGCCCATCATAGGCCAATTTCTTAGCCTTCAAGATAAATGGGAAACCGAGTTGCTCGCCGGCTTGGTAAGCCGCTTGTTCATCAGGTACATCCACAAACGACGCAAGAGGAATACCCAGCGCGTCAAAATGTTGCTTTTGAGCATACTTATCTTGTATGAGTCGGATAGTCTTTGAACTCGGTTGTACGCTGCTCCCCTGTTTTTCGAGGGCTTCCAGCGCGTCTGCGTCCACATGTTCAATCTCAACTGTCACCACGTCACAGGCTTGTGCCAATTCCGCTATTTTCTGCGGATCGCGGAAACTGCCGACGATATGCTGGTTGGCAACCTGTCCGGTTGGTGCATTCGGATCGGGATCAAGCACAACAACTTTCATTCCCATGCGCTGTGCATCGAATGCCAGCATCCGCCCAAGTTGACCACCACCCAAAATGCCTATCGTCGCAAACTTCATGCCAACTCCTCAAGCGCTAAACGGATGCCTTTTACAATTAATTGGTGCTCCGCTTCGTGCATCCGTGCTTCGTAGCCTTCGAGTGTGTCGCCTTCACGGAAAGGAACGATTGCTGTTGTAATAACTTTCCCTGCATCCACTTCAGGAATCACATAATGGATCATGCAACCACTCTCACTGATTTCCCCACGCTGCCATGCCTCAAATGCCCGTTCAATCGCATGTGTACCCGCGAATGCACCGGGTAGAGCAGGGTGTAGATTAATCACTTTGTTCGGAAAATGGTTGAGGAATACCGGTGTAAAGACTTGCATCCATCCAGCTAATACTACCAATGTAGGGTTGTAACCATCTACTGTGACTGCCAAGTCCGCATCGTAGGCTTCGCGAGTTTTGCCTGCATCGGTGTAAGATTTAAGAGGGAAATACTTTGTGGGGATGCTATGCTGCTCGGCTCGTACCAGCCCATAAGCCGCCTTACGATTGGAAATCACCAGCGTGATTTTCGCTTTGAGACTTTTGCTCTCAATTGCGTCAATGATGGCTTGTAGATTTGTACCCGAACCGGAGATCAGAATAACGAGCATTGGAGTTGGCATAATTAACTAATCGTCACGCCTGAACCGCTGATCATCTCGCCTACAATCGGATATTCAGGAGGCAATAAGTTTGCCTGTTCACGACTAATAACCGCAATCATGCCCAGCCCCATATTAAACACACGGAACATCTCGGCATCGCTTACGTTACCTAACTCTTGGATAAGCCCAAATATTTCGAGTTCCTTCCAACTGCCGCGATTAATCACTGCGCCGATATCCTCAGGAAAAATACGTGGTGGATTTTCGATCAGCCCACCGCCCGTAATATGCGCCAAACCTTTAATGTTAACGCCTGCACTTTGGAGTTGTTCAACCGCCGGAATATAGGAACGATGTACCGTCAATAAAGCATCGCCAACCGTTCCACCGAGTTCAGACATTTCTGTTGACCAATCCAACTCATCGAGGACGCGCCGAGCCAGCGAATAACCGTTGGTATGCAATCCTGTTGATGGAAAGCCGACGATCACATCACCCGATTGGATGCGCGAACCGTCGATAATTTGGCTACGTTCCACCACACCGATAATCGTTCCGGCGAGATCAATTTCCCCCGGCAAATAAACCCCCGGCATTTCAGCCGTTTCGCCGCCGAGTAAGGCGCAACCTGCTTCTTTACAGGCCGCCGCAACTCCGGCTACCACTGCTGCGATTTGTTCCGGTTGCACTTGGGACGAGGCCACATAGTCGAGAAAAAATAACGGACGCGCACCCTGCACCAAAATATCATTGATGCTGTGGTTCACTAGATCATGCCCTATGCTTTCCCATCGATTGAGTCGTGCCGCGACTTTTGTCTTTGTGCCGACTCCATCCGTTGAAGCCACCAAGACAGGTGACTCCATGCCTTTAAGTGCGCTAGCATCAAACAATCCGCCAAACGCCCCAATCCCTGACAGCACTTCCTTGCCGTAAGTCGATTTTACGGCTGCCGTCATCAATGCTTTGGCACGATTGGAGGCATCAATATTGACACCTGCCAATTCATAAGCGTTGCCGGTCATGAAGAAGCCTCCGTGATGGCTGCCCGCCCAATATCACGGCGGAAATGTGCGCCCTTAAAGTGAATCTGTTCGACAGTCTGATAAGCACTATCTAAAGCGCTTTCTAAATTTGTTCCTCGTGCAACCGCTACTAATACCCGTCCGCCTGCCGTAACTGTTTGTCCGTCGGTATCTGTCGCTGTGCCAGCATGAAATACCACCCCGTTATTGGATATATTCAAGCCGGTGATGGGCAACCCTTTCGGATAGTCACCGGGATACCCACCTGAAGCCATCACCACGCCCGCGCAGGCTTCTTTTTCCCAGATGGATTGTTGGTCAATACTGCTAAGATTTCCGTCGATACACGCCAATAAAATATCAACTAAATCTGCTTTTAATAACGGTAAAATGACCTGTGTTTCGGGGTCACCAAAACGGGCATTGAATTCCAAGACGCGCACACCATCTGCCGTCAGCATCAATCCGGCGTACAATATACCTTTGAAGATGATGCCTTCTTGCGCCATGCCGCGCACGGTGGCTAATAAGACGTCCTCGCGTACTTCATTCAGTAAGTCGGATGAGAGCAATGCATGACTCATATCACCGAGGCAGTACGCGCCCATGCCGCCTGTATTCGGTCCTTGGTCATTATCAAAGACACGTTTATGGTCGCGTGCGGGTGGCATCATCAGTACGTCTTGCCCATCGCAGAATGCCAACAATGAGGCTTCTGTTCCGTTTAGGCGCTCCTCAATGATCACCTGTGTTCCCGCTTCGCCAAATTCGCTCTCAACCAGAATACGTCGCAGGGCCTCAAACGCTTCATCAACCGTGTCGCAAACAACAACACCTTTACCCGCCGCCAGTCCGTCAGCTTTGACGACAACCGGTTTACCAAAGTTTTCTACAAACTGGGCTGCACTCTCATAGTCAGTAAATGTTCCGTAAGCCGCCGTCGGAATGTTATGGCGCTGCATAAAAGCTTTAGAAAAGGCTTTCGAACTTTCCAGTTGTGCTGCTGCTTGTGTCGGACCAAAGGCTGGCAAACCTGCCGTTCTAAATCGGTCAACAATGCCTGCTGCCAGCGGTACTTCCGGCCCAACTACCGTCAAATCAATGGCATTTTCTTGCACAAATGCCACCAATGTGTCGAGGTCTTCAACTTTAATCGCTACATTGCATGAGGGCGCACGATCTTCGTTAGGTGGCCATTGTGTGCCAGCATTCCCCGGCGCGACAAAAATCTGCTCAACTTGCGGTGACTGTGCCAACTTCCAATCTAGCGCGTGTTCTCGTCCGCCACTTCCGACGACTAAAATCTTCATTAATTCCCCCACACACCCTCAAACAACATTTTGTCGCGGCTTTCGGCAAACAACCAATCTGGGATTTTGATTGGATAAACTCCGCTAAAGCACGCTGTACAGTAGGTGTTTTCGAAGCCCACCGTTTCTTGGATGGAGGTGAGCATTCCAGGCAAACTGAGATAATCAAGGCTGTCTGCACCAATATGCTCGCAGATTGCTGGAATATCCAACTTGTGTGCGATCAGTTCTCTATAAGTCGCCATGTCCACACCCATAAAGCACGGATGTTTGACGGGTGGTGACGAAACCCGTACATGCACTTCTTTCGCGCCTCCATCTCGTAGGAGCTGCACTAATGGACGTGAGGTATTGCCGCGCACGATACTATCATCGACTAACACCACACGCTTGCCTTCAAGATTGGAGGTCAGTGCGTTGTATTTCAGCCGGACACTTTCACGCCTCAGGAAGTCGTCGGGTTGAATGAACGTTCGCCCGATGTAGCGATTTTTGGTTAACCCTTCGCTAAAAGCAATGCCTGATTCGAGACTGTAACCAATTGCGGCAGGTGTCGCTGAGTCTGGTACACCGATCACAATATCAGCGTCTTGGGGAGCTTCTCGTGCCAGCTGCCGCCCCATATTTTGTCGAACTTTATGGATAACCTGACCGTCAAGTATCGAGTCAGGGCGCGCAAAGTATACATATTCAAACACACAAAGTGCCCGCTTTGGAGCAGGCGGAACGCCTTGATAAGAAGTCATGCCATTCGCGTCAATTCGGACGATTTCGCCCGGTTTAACATAACGGACATACTCGGCGCCGATAGTACTTAAGGCACAGGTTTCACTAGCGACTACGTAACCTTCGGGCAGCTTGCCGAGGCTCAGTGGACGCAGACCATATGGATCACGTACCGCATAAATCGCATCGCGCGTTAGGATTGTTAAGGAATAAGCACCTTCAACCGCTGCCATCATCGCGCGAATACGTACGATCCATTTGTCATCGGTATCCCCACCGTCTACCTGTAGACCAATTGCGCCCCAAACTTCAGGTGGCGATGCGAGGATTTGCGTCATGAGTTCGGTGTCGCTGGTTGATGAAAGCCCGACGCCGCGTTCCAATAATTTTTGGCGCAGCGTTAAAGCATTGGTTAGGTTGCCATTGTGTGCCAGTGCCAAAGAACCGTACATCGTTTCAATCAGGTAAGGCTGCACATTGCGGATGTGCTGTCCGCCTGTCGTCGAATAACGTGTGTGCCCAACTGCCAGATGCCCTTCTAGGGGCGATAGATTAGTCTCATTAAAGACCTGCGATACCAACCCCAATCCCTTATGGGCATGAGTACGGGTGCCGTCACCCACGACGATGCCGGCTGCCTCCTGCCCACGATGTTGCAAGGCGTAGAGCGCAAAAAAGCTCAAACGCGCGACATCCCGCCCCGGCGCATAAACGCCAAAGACACCGCACTCATCGTGTGGACGATCCTCTTCCCAGAAATCGACATTCGAATGATTTGTCACTATGCTTGTCTTGTAGCTCCATCTAATGGACTTGGTTGATAATTTTCGAGGTTGCGTGTGATTCGTTCCGCATATGGCATTTCACCCGGAACGAAAGGCATGCCCGTCAATTTTTCGTAAGCAGCGATATAACGGAGTGCGACCTGTGTTACAAACTCTGGTGGCATCGTCGGCGGTGTACCGTCACCTTTATACCCTTGCTGGATAAACCAGCGTCGTAAGAATTCTTTATCAAAACTTTCCGGTTCGCCATCTGCGCCTTGAACACCTGCAACCCAGTAACGACTGGAATCGGGCGTATGTATTTCGTCAATCACGGCGAGTTTTCCGTCGATCAAACCAAATTCATATTTGGTATCAACCAGTATCAGTCCGGCTCTTTTAGCGACAGTCTGCCCACGTTGGAAGAGCGCAATGGCGGCTGTTTCGACTTGCTGCCAAAGCGCCTCATTAACCAATCCACCTTTGACGATCTCATCTCTATTGAGTCTTTCGTCATGTGCGCCACCAGTTGCTTTGGTAGTCGGCGTAATCACCGGACGAGGCAGGGGATCATTTTTATGTAAGCCTTCAGGTAATTGGATACCATAAGGATTGCGATCACCCTGTTGGTAGAGCGTCCACAATGATGTACTGGTCACACCAGTGATGAAACCGCGCACGATCACTTCGACTGGTAGTGGTTGGGCTTCCTGTCCGATCGTCACATTCGGATCAGGCACAGCAACTAGATGATTTGTGATGATGTCTTTGGTTTGTTCAAACCACCATGCACTCAGTTGATTAAGCACTTGCCCCTTAAATGGGATCGCGCCCAGCACACGGTCAAACGCCGATACGCGGTCGGTAGTAATCAGAATGCGTCGGTCACCATTTGCATAAATATCACGAACTTTGCCAGATATTTTTTCACCGAAACCCACCAAATTGACTTCGGTGAGCGCATCGGGTATAGCCTGAAGGACTTGGTTTTGACTGAGCATCGTTATGTCCTTATGCGTATTTGACTGCGTTTTCAAAAAGGCGCAGACCGAGCATTCCCATTTCGCCGCGCCGCCAATTCGGATGCTGCCATGAGAAAACATGATTTTCAGGATGGGGCATCAAGCCTAGCACATTACCTGCTGCGTTGGTCAATCCCGCGATATTTAAATCTGAACCATTGGGATTGCCGGGATAAGCTGCCAGTTCGCGGTTGCTATCAATATAAGTCAGTGCGACCAGACCTTCATTCCACAGAGCCGCCGCGTCACGCGCAACCACTCGCCCTTCGCCATGTGCCACCGGACAATAAATCGGTTCATTTAAGCCTTCGGTGAATAAGCATGGACTCTGAACTTGTGGCTCTAACATCACCCACCGGCATTCAAAATGGCTGGATGCGTTGTACGTAAGCGTTACACCTTCAACTCCCGGTAATACACCCGCCTTGACTAGTGTTTGGAAACCGTTGCAGATGCCCATTACCGGGCGACCATCTTTTACGAATGCTTGTATATCTTCATTCAGGCGATGTTGCAAATTGAGCGCCCACAGTTTACCAGCACCCAAGTCATCCCCGTATGAGAAGCCGCCGGGAACAATCAGCATGTGGTAATCACGCATCTGCCGCTTGCCCGAAAGGATCTCATTCATGTGGGCGATTTCGGGCTCAGCTCCCGCTAATGTGCAAGCCAATGCCGCATCACGATCACGATTCGATCCGTTGGCGTGTAAGATCAATACCTTCGGCTTGCCATGATGATTTGCCACTGCTCGAACAAAAGGTTTGATTTCAGGCTTGTTGGGCAGTGGGGCAGGTTTATCGCTAACCTTGATTTCACCGCGCCATGCTTGTTCCAAATCAGCTACACTTACATCAATTGTTGTTTCGCCGTGCGCCACTTTGAATTGTGCTTCAGAGCTAACAGTCCCCAACTGAATCCATGTTTGCTCGTTGAGAGCTGCCTCAAATGCCGCTTGATGTTCTGGTGCGACCTCGACCAGAAACCGCGTCAGCGATTCCGCATATAAAGCAGTCGTTATATCAGCGTCTATGCCTGTAATATGCGTATCAACACCCAGCCGCCCACCGATTGACATCTCGGCTAGTGCGACTGCCAAACCGCCTTCACTGCAATCGTGGCAGCTTAGTACCAAGCTACTTTGAATAGCACCGTAAAGCGCTTGCATGGTTGAAAAGGCGGTGGTCACCGGTTGCGGTACTTGCCCGCCGCCGAGATCGTTAATCAGGTTGTAGTGGCTTCCACCGCGTTCATCTCGGGTTTTCCCCAACAGATAAACCGCGCTGCCAGCCTTCTTGAAATCCGACGAAACCGTTTGTCGCACATCAGGGACAATGCCCATGCCGGTGATCATCAACGTGCCGGGGATTGCATGGCGTTGCCCATCTGCGCCCATGTACTCATTGTTCAGGCTGTCTTTACCGGAGATGAACGGTGTGCCATAAGCCATCGCTGCATCATAGCAGCCTTGTACACAGCGCACCAACGAACCCAAACGGTCAGGCTGACGCGGGTTGCCCCAGCAAAAATTGTCGAGGATCGAAACGGTGGTCGGGTCAACACCCACTGCCACTAAATTCCGCATCGCTTCATCAATGCTGGCCCACGCCATCGCATACGGATCAGTCGCCCCATACAGCGGAGCGATTCCGTTTGAGAGTGCTACGCCGCGATTTGGATCATCACCTCGCGTATCCATTGGTACTAAAATCGACGCATCGGCTGGCCCATGATTATCCACGCCCACCAGCGGCTTGAGTGCGGTTGCCCCTTGAACCTCATGGTCGTAATGGCGGATAACGGCCTCTTTACTGCGAATGTTGGGATGCGCCAGCAGCTTGAGTAAACTCTCTTGCACATCGAATTTGGGCTCACCCTGCGATGAACTTGGTGTGGACGTTATCCACTCGGCTTTGAGCTGCATCTGTGGAATGCCATCATGCAAGAAGTCCATCGACAACTGCGCGACCAGCTTGCTTTCAAAGTACAGTTGTAAACGTCCGTTAGCTTCTAATGTGCCGATGCTCACGGCTTCGACATCTTGCCCGTCACAAATCTTCTTGAAGGCTGCCCATTTACCCGCTGGCACAGCTAGAACCATACGCTCTTGGGCTTCGCTCAACCAGATTTCCCATGGGCGCAAACCGGGGTATTTCAGCGGCACGGTTTCAAGTTGTACGCGTGCGCCAATATCTTTCGCCATTTCACCGACCGCCGATGACAATCCACCCGCACCACAGTCTGTGATGGCGTTATACAGCTTGGCATCCCGCGCTTGCAGGATAACTTCTTGAACTTGTTTCTCGTGGATTGGATGTCCAATTTGTACCGAACTGCCTGCGATTTCGCTGGTGCTGGTATCCATCTCCATACTGGAGAAGGTCGCGCCGCGTAAACCATCGCGTCCGGTTCGCCCGCCGATGACCACAATTAAGTCACTCGCTTGAGGGCTCGTTACATGTGAACCGTGTGGCAGCAAACCGAGGCACCCGCAAAACACCAACGGATTGCTGGTGTATCCGCTGTGGTACACAATTGCGCCGTTCACGGTGGGAATACCCATTTTGTTACCGTAATCTTCGACACCGCGCGTTACACCATCTGCAATCCGCTGCGGATGTAATACACCGTCTGGTACATCACTTGCAAGTGTATCAGGCCAGCCGAAGCACAGTACATCGGTGTTGGCAATCGGTCGCGCGCTCACGCCGAGAATATCACGTACCACACCGCCTACACCGGTATTCGCGCCGCCAAATGGTTCCAATGCTGACGGATGATTATGGGTTTCGGCTTTGAGTGCCAAATCCCAATGCTCGGTAAAAGCGATGATGCCTGCGTTATCCACAAACGCCGAGCGCACCCAAGGCCTTGCCAGTTGGTCGGTTGCCGAACGTAAATAAGTCTTGAGCAAGCTGTCAATCGTTTTCTGACCATTTTCGTCAGTATAAGTAATCTTGGCGCGGAATGTTTTGTGGACGCAGTGCTCGCTCCACGTTTGCGCCAGCATTTCCAGTTCCACATCGCTTGGTTCGCGGTTTTCACTTTGGAAATAGTTGCGGATCGCCTGCATCTCTTCCAGACTGAGTGACAGCCGCCGTTCGGAGCTAATGGCTAGAAGCCGCTTGTCATCTGCTTCGCGCAAAGCGATGTGTTCAACGGTTTCATCGCGTTCTTGAAACGGCACAAATGGCGCATCAATCGCTTCATTGACCGAATAACGTTGGATAACCGGATTCGAAAATACACCTGTTGCGAGATGATTGAGTTCCTCGTCAGCGAGTGTTTGATGTAAATAATAACGTTGCCCAGTTGCCACCTGTTCCAGCGCATTAATCCCCACCCACTTCGCCGCTTGTAGCAAATTCTCCGCAACTGGATCAGTCACACCGGGAAGCAGCGTAACGTCTACAAAATCTTGGGTATTGGATGAGTTTGAAAAGGTGGTGGAGAATGTTTCGGTGACAGGATCAGTGAGGAGTTGGGTGGCAAGTTTGGAGAGGTCGTCGTGGGTAAGCTCTCCGCTTAAAAAATAGAGCTGTGCAGTTTCCCATGTGGCATTTAATGAAGCCGCTGAATGGGACTTAGGCTTGACGGTTCTCACTTCAACCAAAAATGACTGTTTGGCAGCCGTCGCAAGTGACATCAGGCGTTCTCATTCTTCTATGTTGTGTGGTTGACGAAAATGGATTTTGCTGTTGGTAAACTTATGGAAGGAAAGGATACATGATTCGTAATCAAAGTGCTAGACCTTATTAAGCGCCGTTGAAAAATTGATGAAGAACCGTTATCATTCCGCCGATTTAATAAACGGGGGCTAAAGCGCATGACGAGTTTGCGTCTGCCGGGGTTGATAGATCCTCACGTCCATCTGCGTGAACCGGGTGCAATCCACAAAGAAGATTTCGAGTCCGGCACGAAAGCCGCCTTAGCCGGTGGATTCACCACCGTTTTGGCGATGCCCAACACCTCCCCTCCACTCATTGATGATCAAAGTCTATCGCTAGCTGAAACCGCAGCCGCTCAAAAAGCCGTTTGCGATTATGGTATTCATCTCGGCGCGAGTCCCCAAAATATCGAGACAGCGGCTAGTTTAGCCCCTCGATCCAGTGGTTTGAAGTTGTATTTGGATGCCACATTTGGCCCGTTACATCTCACCGATCTCCATATTATCCGTGAACACTTCGGACGTTGGCCTCACCAGCGTCCGATTTTATGTCACGCTGAGGACAGAACCCTTGCTGCCGTATTGATGGTCGCCTATCTCGAAAAGCGCTCGGTGCATATTTGCCATGTCAGCCGCCGTTCTGAAATCGAGATCATCCGTGATGCCAAAATGTGCGGTCTGGATGTGACCTGTGAAGTCGGCCCACATCATCTCTATCTATCAACCGATGACATTCCGAGACTTGGGGCAGGGCGCAGCGAAGTTCGCCCCCGTGTGGCAACGCCTGATGATGTTGCCGCTTTGTGGGCAAATATGGATGTGGTCGATTGCATTGCGACCGATCATGCGCCGCACACCTTGGAAGAAAAAGACAGCGCGACTCCGCCCCCCGGTTTTCCCGGCCTCGAAACCTCGCTGCCTTTGATGTTGACCGCCGTTCATGACGACCGCATCACACTCGATGATCTGATTAACAAGATGTACCACAATCCGCGTCGTATCTTCGGTCTGCCTGAACAACCCGACACCTACATCGAAGTTGATGTTGACGGAGAATGGGTAGTTCCCGAAAGAGGCGTTTCACGCTGTGGTTGGACACCTTTCGCGGGAATGCCTGTTGGGGGTCAGGTGAGGCGTGTCGTCCTCCGCAATCAGCTCGTTTATGAAGATGGTTCTTTTTTTGCCTCGCCCGGATCAGGTCGCAATGTCGCGCCTGCCTATGTAACTAAGGAGCGTTAAACACCTCATGGCTTTATCGGTTAGTAATACGGGGTCGCTGGTGGCTGAAGTGCGCCGTGATGGTCGCTTCAAAGGTCAACATATTTTGTCGGTATCCCAGTTTGATAAGGATGCCATCGCTTACGTTTTTGATGTCGCCGAAGAATATCATTACGATGGCAAAAAGGTGGCTGCTCTCAAGCCGCTTCAAGGATACGTTCTCGCTAACCTCTTTTACGAACCATCAACCCGAACTTCATCTTCATTCATGGCAGCCATGCAGCGTTTGGGCGGCACGGTTATTCCCATCAATGAAGTTAAATATTCCAGCGTCTCTAAAGGTGAATCGCTGCCAGATACCGTTCGCACCTTGGAAGCTTATGCGGATGTAGTGGTGCTGCGCCACTATGAAACGGGTGCGGCGGCTCAAGCAGCTAAATATGCCCACAAGCCAATTATCAATGCCGGTGATGGTATTGGTGAACATCCCACACAAGCCTTGCTCGATTTGTTTACGATCTTGCGTGAACGCGGCACGATTGATGGTCTAACCATCACGATGCTTGGCGATCTCAAATATGGTCGTACCGTACACTCGCTGGCAAAACTCGCCTCACAGTTCAACGTCAAATTGAACTATGTCTCGCCTGATAGTTTACGGATGCCTGCCGAACTCATCAGTCAAATCGGCGTGCCCCAAACCGAACTGACCGACTTACATGATGTTCTAGCTGAAACTGATGTGCTCTATGTCACCCGCATTCAAAAAGAGCGCTTCACTGACGACGCTCATTACGACGCGGTTAAGAACAGCTACGTTATCACGCCCGAAACGATGGCGCAGGCCAAACCAACTATGACGCTTATGCACCCGTTCCCGCGTGTTGGCGAAATTCATATTGATGTCGATGATGACCCGCGCGCGGCTTACTTTCGTCAGATTGAGTACGGTATGTATGTGCGTATGGCACTCTTGGCGATGGTGGTAGGCAAGGCATGAATACTTTTTTCACTCAACTCGAACAACGTGCCCAAGCCATCAATAGTCTGCTTTGCGTCGGCCTTGATCCGAATCCGAAGGACTTCACCAGTGCCGAAGCTGTTCGTGATTTCTGCTTCCGGCTGATTGATCTGACCAGTGATGTGGCCCTCGCTTTTAAGCCCAACAGTGGCTTTTTTGAAGCATGGGGCGCAGCAGGTTATCAAGCCCTCCAAGAAGTAATCGCCCATGTACCTGCTGGTATTCCTGTGGTTTTGGATGCTAAACGCGGAGATATTGATAGCACCGCCAAAGGTTATGCACAATCGGCCTTTGAAGTCTTAAATGCGTCGTGTATTACGCTCAGTCCCTATCTTGGCGCGGATTCCATTCAACCCTTCCTAAGCTATGCCGATAAAGGTGTATTCCTGCTTTGCAAAACGTCTAATCCTTCTGCGAGCGAACTCCAAAATCTACAGGTTGACAGTCGCAATCTCTACGAAGTTGTTGCCAAAGAAGTACAGAGTTGGGGCAGCCCTGAGCAAATCGGTTTTGTTATGGGTGCGACAGATATTGAAGCCCATAAACGTGTTCGTGCAATCGCTCCGAACATATGGTTTCTCGTCCCCGGCATTGGCGCTCAAGGCGGTGATTTAGAAGCGGTAGTTTCGGCTGGTCTGCGCTCTGATGGACTTGGCTTGCTCCTTTCAGCCTCACGCAGCATCGCCACCGCATCTGATCCACTTGCCGAGGCCACCCGCCTTCGCGATGCTATCAATGCTGCCCGCGCAACCGCTAAGAACCAACCCGCAGTTTCCACCACATCATCCGATTTAGAATCAGTTGCCCGTGCTTTAGCTGAGGCAGGCTGTGTCAAATTTGGCAGTTTCACCCTCAAATCCGGCAAAGTCTCACCGTTCTATCTTGATTTGCGCCGCTTGGTTTCCTATCCCAAACATCTAAATGTGGTGGGCGCTGCTTTAGCTCGACTCCTTAGCACTTTGCAGTTTGACCACATCGCAGCCATCCCTTACGCCGCGCTGCCCATCGGTGTATCCGCTTCCTCGCAATCGGGACGCTCCCTCATTTATCCACGCCGTGAATCCAAAGCTTACGGCACAGGTGTCAATATCGAGGGGGTATTCAATGCAGGTGATACCGCCGTTTTGTTAGATGATCTTGCTACTACAGGCGAAACCAAAATTGAAACGATTGATCGCCTCAAAGCCGCCGATTTGGTCGTCAAAGATATTGTCGTCGTCATCGACCGCGAACAAGGCGCAGCCGACATGTTGGGGGAGGCGGGTTACAACTTCTATGCGTTGGTGACACTCAGCCAACTCCTACCCGTTTGGGAGCAGCAAGGTTATCTTTCCCCAGACCATCATGCCGAGATCAAACTTTATCTGGCAGCAGATCATGTATGACGGCCTCTATCGACACATTTTCTCGCATGTAGATGCCGAGCAAATTCACCAGCTTTCCATCAATCTCTTAGCGGGCGTGGGGCAGTTTGCTCCCGCCCGTTCCTTATTAGCCAGTGCTTTTTCACTACATCCCAGTTTCCCGTCAATCAACTTATGGGGCAAAACATTCGCTCATCCCGTTGGATTAGCGGGTGGCTTTGATAAAGATGCTCGTTGTTTGCCTGCTCTACAATCGCTCGGCTTCAGCTTTATCGAAGTGGGTACGGTCACACCCCAGCCACAACCCGGTAATCCCGCACCACGTCTCTTCCGCCTCACCGAAGATCAAGCCCTCATCAACCGCATGGGCTTTCCTAGCGCAGGTGCAGCCGTTCTTGCACAGCGCCTCAAATCCAAGACTCACATTAACGTGCCGCTGTTCATCAGCCTCGGAAAAAACAAAGCAACCGCTTTAACCGATGCTGTTCAGGATTACACGTCCGTCCTCAAGACACTTTATGCTTATGGCGATGGTTTTGTGGTTAACATCAGTTCACCTAACACGCCTGATTTACGCAAACTTCAAACCCGCGAATACTTAGCGGATTTGCTTGGTCAACTTGCTCAAACAATGAAGTCACTCGCGGGAAATGCCTCACCGAAACCTTTATTGGTCAAAATCGCGCCAGATTTAGAGTGGTCAGAAATCGACGATATTCTCGATCTTGCGTTGCAATTCGGCATCTCAGGCATCATTGCTACCAACACGACGTTGCAGCGCCCGAACCTGAAAAGTGCCTATCAAACCGAAATGGGCGGTCTCAGTGGTCAACCTCTACGCCAGCGTTCCACCGAAATCATTCGTTATATTCATGGACACACTGAGAAAAAGTTAGTTGTTATTGGCGTTGGCGGCATCTTTACGGGCGACGATGTGTGGGAAAAGCTCAGCGCGGGTGCGACCTTAGTGCAGTCTTATACGGGCTTTATCTATAAAGGGCCAGTTTTCGTCAAACAATCCATAACACCGCTTGAAGCGCGGATGCGACAAGCAGGTATCAGCCACTACAGTGACATCACCGGTATCAAATAAGAGGATCTTCATCCGGCACTTTTGACGGTGTGCTGCTGGCTCCATAACCCAGCGTTGATTGAGAACCGCAGTAATTCCCCCAACGTAAACAGGATTTAATGGGTAGATTTTGAAGATAGGCTGCGAGAAATCCGGCGTTAAAACTGTCGCCCGCGCCTGTGGTATCGAGTGGTGTGACCTCAAACGCCCGCGAGTGATAACCTGTAGTGCCGAATTGAGCCGTCGCTCCTTCAGCGCCATTTTTCACCACGACTCCGTTTATAAGTTTGGATAGCCGATCAATTGCTAAACTTAGTTCATCTTCGTGGGTGATGCGTCGCGCTTCCACCGCGTTCGGCATGAATATATCGACCTGCGATAGAATGTCTTGTACCAGCGGCATATCCAATGTTTCTTCGCGATGTTGACAATCCATTGAAACTCGGATGCCCTTAGATTTGCAAAGTTTCAACAGTTCAGGCATATCCTCGTGAATGGTCAAACCGGGGAAATGTAAATGTCGGAAGTTAGCCCTTTCTAGTGCATTCGTAACCATAGTAATGATGTCTGGTGGCTTCTGTACGTAGGTAATAAACGCCCGATCATTTGGATAGGAAAGCGCTACCGTCACACGTTCCAGCGGCGTATCCAACTGCTTCACCAACCTCGTATCTAACTTTTCCCCGTGGATATAAGTCTTGACGTACTGGCTGAAAAAATCCGTGCCAAGTACGCCTACCCAACCCACATTAACCCCTAACCGGCGCAATCCAGTCGCCGTGTTAAGCGCTCCACCACCGGCGACCACTTTGATTCCCTCGCTATAAATTTCAGCACCGAGCGTTGGAAAATCGCGCATCTGGGTAAAGATGACATCACAAAAATAATGCCCCGGTATGACAATGTCGAAATCAAAACTCATGTTATGTTTTTATGATTGTTACGCTGGTTTTATCTGCGAAATTTCATTGGGGGTGCACAGCCGTGCACCCCTACATCAATTTACATTAATTCCAAACCCCAACCGTCTCGTGATGCGCTGCCAAAAATTCATCCACCAACTTGACTGATAGCGGATATGAGCCTATCAACGGATGAGTCGCTAACGCTTCAACGGCTAAGGACTTAGATCTTTTAAGGATTGCTTGCGCTGCCAGTCGTTCATATCGTTTGACCGTCCGAACTAACACATATTGATCTTCGGGAATCTCCCCAATTGGAAGCGGTTGCATACCACTGGCATCCACGCGGCAGTTCACCTCAACAATATCGTCGTCCGCTAATCCAGCGATTGTGCCATTGTTGGGAACATTCAATCCGGTGTAATGGATCGTGTTTTGAGCAATGGCCTCAACACAACCCAGTGCCACACTGGCGTAACCCTCATCGTCACCTTCAACCGGTTCTACTTTTTTGCGATCTTCACCTTTGCGTGCGTGTGCCATATAAGTCGCACCACGTCTGCCCATTACTTCATGGTAAGCCGCCAGCGCTTCGGCTGGATGATGTACTGGATTAATTTCTTCCAAACGGTCAAGCATATCGCGTGTTAGCCTTACCACTTCTTCGCCGCGTGTTTCCGATTTTGCCAACAAAGCCTTGAGTGCTTCATCACGGTGATAGAAATAGTGCAAATACTCGTTCAGAAACATGTGCTGCTGTTCAATGATAATGGGATCGAACATTGCCATATGGTTACTGGCGATAAATTGAGGATCAGACAGCAGCCCCGGCAACACTTCTTCACCGTTACCGTTCTCATCTACATCAATTTTTACACTACGCGTCCATGATAGGTGATTCAGCCCAAACACCTCATGTCGTAGACGTGCGTTTGGAATGCCAAGGAAGCGGCTGACAGCATGTTGAGCGCCGTTCGCGCTGTCGCATATCCCTACAATTTGTCGGATGCCTGAGTCATGCAATCCTTGGGCAACCAATCCAGCGGGATTCGTGAAGTTGTAAATCCATGCCTTTGGGGCGAGTTCCGCCGCCATCTGGCAGTAAGCCAAGATGCTCGGCAAGCTCCGCATGGCCATCGCAAATCCACCTGCGCCGGTTGTTTCCTGACCTAAAATGCCGTTATTGAACGCGATTCGCTCGTCAAGCACGCGACCTTGTTCCATGCCGGGACGAATGGTGGTGATAATATGCTCAGCATCTTTGATGGATTCTTCGGCGTTCGTGCTCAGGATTACCTTGAAGGTTGCGCCAAGGTCTTTTGCCATTTGAACTGATAAGTTGCCCAGCAGTTCCAGCTTATGTTGATCAATATCCATCAGCCAGAGTTCTTCTAAACCCAATCGGTGCACCCGCTTCACCAGTGACGGAATAAAACGCGGTGTGCGAACACTCGCCCCACCGATAACAGTTAATTTCATAAAACCTCCAAATCTGAACCTAATCACCTTAAATATAGATCAACCTGTGTGCGAAGTCGAAGATGGATATATCCAAACTGTGCTAACAGAATTTTGAAATTTGCTTTATCTGTGATACTTTCAGACATGCTCATTATTATATGAATTGCTTTGTTAAGGGAGAACCAACAATGAAATATGCATTGCGTTTGCTGTTGCTGGTGCTGTTACTCGCGCTTGCAGCACCTGTTTTGGCACAAGACGCTACCAGCGTTACTGCCGCCTTCTTGGAAAACGAGCCTCAAACACTCGATCCCCAAGCTGCCCAGCAGGCTGATGAATTCCAAGTTCTATATAACGTTTGCGAGGGTTTGGTCGGTTATGACGCCGCTACACTCGCTCCTGCACCCGGCATTGCCGAGTCATGGAAAATTTCTGATGACGGTCTCGTTTATACATTTGATTTACGCCAAGGTATCAAGTTCTCCAATGGACGTGATCTGACAGCCGACGATGTTGTCTACTCACTCACCCGTTTGGGCAACCCTACCACCGGTACATCTTATACTTCATTGCTGCTGAATAATGTTGTTGGTTTCGCTGAAATGCGCGCCAAAGACAGCACCGTTACCGAACTCAGCGGTGTCAAAGCGGTTGACGCAGGTACAGTCGAAATTACCTTGAAGTCACCAACTGCCTCTTTCCTGAATCAGCTTGCGCTGCCCGGTGGCATGATTGTCGCTAAGGAAGCCGCCGAAGCTGAAGGCTTCAACGAAAAGCCGGTTTGCACTGGCCCATATACCGTCCAAGAATGGACTCGCCAGAGCCAACTGGTCTTGGCCGCTAACGATGGCTATTGGGGTGGCGCACCCGCTATCAAGACCGCGACCATGAAGGTTATTCCTCAGCAATCACAGCAAGTGATTGAATTTGAGGCGGGCAGCCTCGACGTGGCGTGGGTTCCTGAACCCGATTTGAACCGCATTAAGGGCGATGAAACCTTGTCGAAGGAACTCCAAATTGTTCCTCTGAACAGTATTTTTCACCTGCGCGTCAATATCAAAGATCCCGTTATGAGTAATGTGAAGGTTCGCCAAGCATTGGCAACTGCCATTGACCGCCAGACCATTGTAGATACCGTTCTTCAAGGGCAGGGCGCTCCAGCTGAAGGCATCATTCCTCCCGGCATTTCTGCTTATGATCCTTCCTACAAACCCTATGAGTACAACATTGAAAAAGCCAAGCAGTTGTTGGCTGATGCGGGCTATCCGGATGGTATCGAACTCACGGTTCGCACCGGTCAGGTTGAAACTGAAAATCGTGTCCTCGCCGCTATTCAGCAGCAGGTTGCGGATGCCGGTATCACCTTGAAGATTGATAGCACTGAAAAGTCAGTCTATGACTCAGATCGTGGTGCTTGCACAATGCAGATGGGCACAATTGGTTGGGGTATGGATTATCCCGATGCTGATGATGTCGTTTTTTTGATGGGACCAGCATCAGGTGGTTCACGCCTGAACTGTGGTATCACCGCCGAAGATCCAACCGTCAAGCAAATTGGCGATTTGTTGGCAAAGGGTTCCACTATGCCTTTGGGTGCCGACCGCGATGCCGTTTATCGTGAAGCTGAGAAGGTTGGTATCGATGCCGCGCTGATTATCCCGATTTATCACGGTACTCGCTCGGCCTTGGTCAGCAGCCGTTTGACTGGCACCGCGATTGATGCAAACTCGATCATTCGCTTTGCTTTAATCAAACCTGCCTAGTTGAATTGTTACTATTCCCTCCCTCGCTTGCGGGGGAGGGTTAGGGTAGGGGTTAAGCCTATCCGTCATGAAGCGCTTCATAAAATAACACAGCCGCTACGCTTGTTTCAGGTCAATTCATGTTCCGTTATGCGCTCAATCGTCTCATTCAGCTTATTCCAACAATTTTTGGTATCTATACGCTTGCCTTTTTCTTAATGCGCGTGCTTCCCGGTGATACGGCAACTGTCTTGATCGGCTTTCGCGAAAATCAAGAAGCACTCGAAAATCTACGCCGTGTGATGAAGTTAGATGAACCTGTCCTTAATCAATATCTGGCGTTTCTTCAAGGTGCGCTGCGTGGAGATTTAGGTCATAGTTACCTCACAGGTATTCCGGTTACGGAAATGATTGCCGGTGCGATCACCGCAACTATTGCTTTGACGGTCGCTGCGATGGCAATCGCCGTCATTGTTGGGGTACCACTGGGTATTATTGCCGCACTCCGTCGCAATTCTGTTTGGGACAATTTCTCGCGCTTGATCGCCTTACTAGGTGTTTCTATTCCGGTGTTTTGGCTGGGTGTACAGCTTCAAATATTTTTTGGTCTTCAATTAAAATGGCTGCCTGTCAGCGGCAACGGCATGGATGTTCATCTGATACTGCCTGCTTTTACAGCTTCTCTCGGCACATTAGCACTTCTTACGCGTATGACCCGTTCCAGTATGCTGGAGGAACTCAGTCAGGATTATGTTCGCACCGCCTACGGCAAAGGCTTACCGGGACGTGTGGTGATTATTCGCCACGCCCTGCGAAATGCCTTGCTTCCAGTGGTCACTGTTTGGGGCGGCAGTCTTGCTAATTTGCTCAGCGGTACATTATTAGTTGAAGTTATTTTTAGCTGGCCGGGAATGGGGCGCTTGCTCATCCAAGCCATCAATACACGTGATTATCCGCTTGTTCAAGCACTCGTGATTATTTTTGCTTTAATTTATGCAGGCATTAATCTATTGATTGATCTGAGTTACCCGTTAATTGATCCCCGGATACGCATAAATGGATGAAGTTACCAATCTCTCTGTTAAACAACGCAGCCTTTTAGGTGACGCGTTTCGCCGCATGTTCAAAAACCCATTGACCGTTATCGGCGCATTACTGGTAGCGCTCGCTCTGTTTTGTGCCTTGTTTGCCCCTTGGATTGCACCATACTCCGCAACCAAAGGTGATCTTAAAAACTTTTATATCAAACCACCATCTGTTGAACATCCCTTTGGGACAGATGACTTAGGCCGTGACATTCTCAGTCGTGTCATTTACGGCTCACAAATCTCGGTGAAGATTGCCATCTTGGCTGAAGGGGCAGGCTTGATCGTTGGGACATTTTTGGGGCTGATGACTGGCTATTACGGCGGCAGCTTATTTGATAGCATCATCATGCGAATCGTCGATGTTTTAATGGCCTTCCCGCTATTGATTATCGCTATTGCCTTGATCGGGGTTTTAGGCGCGAGCGAAACCAATTTGATTATCGCCTTAGCGATTGTCATCTGGCCGTTTGTAACACGCCTCGTTCGCAGTCAAGCTTTAGCCTTGCGCGAAGCTGAATATGTCACGGCAGCCAAAACGGTTGGGGCCGGTGACTTCGGCATCATGTTCCGCCATATTCTGCCCAACACGCTGACTCCAATTGTGGTCTATGGAACATTAGGTATTGCCAGCGTTATTCTGTCCGAAGCCGCTTTGAGCTTCCTAGGCTTAGGCACAACCGAGCAGACTATTCCTAGTTGGGGCAAAATGCTCAACGAGAGCCGTGCATTTATGCGAACAGCACCCTTGATGCCTATATGGCCCGGACTTGCGATCTTGATTACTGTATTAGGCTTTAACTTGTTGGGAGATGGTCTGCGTGACGCGCTTGACGTTCGCGCCAGATAGCACCCATTAGAATTTGAGAGGTTACTTATGAATGTACTTGCAATTGGCGCACATGGTGACGATAACGAGGCTTTTTGTGCGGGTACTCTAGCGAAGCACAGTAAACGCGGCGATAAAGTCTTTATGTGTGTTGTTACAGATGGAAGCGGACGACCAAAGGGTGATCCAGTCGAAATTTCCCGTATTCGCCAAGCGGAAGCTAAAGCGGCGGCTGATCTCATTGGTGCTGAACTGATTTGGCTGGAAATTCCCGATGGTTTTTTGATGCTCAACGATCAAACTCGCCATAAGTTTATCGAAACCATTCGTGCCACCAACGCCGATTACATCATCACTCATCCACCGGATGACTATCATCCTGATCACACCGTCACCAGCCAATTGGTGATGCAAGCGGCACAGGTCGCGCGAACTTCCAATTATCCCTCACACTATGCGCCCATCCGCAAAACGGTACCAGTTGCCTTTATGGCTGCCGAATTCGGCTTGAACTTTGTGCCTCAAGATTATGTCGACATCAGCGATGTTTGGGATATAAAAATTCAGATGCTTTTGAAGCATGTCAGCCAGCATATGCCGGGGCCAACCTACGATCCCAATTTCGTCCTGCCGAGTAATCTTGAAGACATCGGTATTATCCGGGCCGTGCGTGTCATGTCTGAATTCTATGGCCTTAATTGTGGTGTAAGAGTTGCTGAGCCGTTTCGTTGGTGGAGTGCTGCAAACCGTGTGTTACCCAAGCGAATGCTCCCCGAATAGCTGCTTTAACTAAACAAAACGCAAGGAATAGTCGCTAAAGCCTAAACGACTATTCCTTGCTCAATCTCTCGCTTCAATCACACTTTGCAAAGCTCAAAAATCTAAAAAGTCGGATTTGTCTTCCTATTGTCGGTAATTGGGGTCTGTTTCATCGCCTCATAGGACAATATACTGTATAACATAATGCAAGAATGAATAAATGCGTTTTTGCATTATGTATTATTCTGCGCCGTCGTAGAACGGCATGTTGAATCAGGCTTTGAAGTGTTTGTGAATACTAATTTTGTTGATTGCTTCGTGCCTGATAAAAATTATAAACATACTTTTATACGGAGTATTTTTCTCGTGATAAGAATAGTTTTGCAACATTGAATTGCGACATGATCAGCTAGGTAGTCATGTGTTTTTCGTTATCATTTAGCGAAGAACGTTTGATTGTTAACGATCCGTAATTCTTCATATTATGTTGATTCCCAGCTTCAACGCTGATGATTTTTTGCTGCCTCATCGGAATCGTTGCACTAATATCGATAGGCAAAAGCGTTGCCGAAGTGAAATTGAGAGGGGAGGATTATTTCGCTGTTTTATATGGAAATGAATTCTGCTCAGTCAAATTAAATAAAGATATGAAAAGGAGCATTTAAATGGCAACAAAGAAACTTTCTCGTCGTGACTTTTTGCGCTTGACCGGTACATCAGCGGCGCTCATGGCATCCGGATTAAATCTGCAAAGTATATTAAAGGCATCTCCCGCTGCTTATCAGGATGCGGTCAAACTTGTTTTTGGTGGTTGGGGTGCGACTGCTGAAGACAATGGTGTGCAGGCCGCAATTGTAGAGTTCGTTAAAGAAAACCCAAATATTTCAGTAGAGTGGCAGTTGACCCCTGCTGCGGCTGATTACATGCAGCAGTTACTGACCAACTTTGCCGCTGGAACGGCGCCAGATGCCAGCTTTATCACAGCTGATGCCTTTGAAACATTACGTGCCTCAGGTCAATTGATGGATATTACAGATCGCGTAAAAGCAGATCCGCAGCTCAGCCAACCCAACTATTTCTTTGAACCGCAAGAAACCAATCGTTGTGCTGATGCGAATGGTCATTGGCATGGTATTGGTTCGACCTGGGTTGCCCACCACGCTTATTACAATCAAGACCTTTTCGACAAAGCAGGTGTGAAGCCACCCGGATTCAAAGATGATGAAATTTGGGGCTGGGATGATTTTGTGGCAAACGCAAAGCAGTTGACGCTTGATGGTAACGGTCGTCATCCAGATGATGCAGGTTTTGATGCTGATAACATTCAGCAATTTGGTGTCGATTGGGGATTGTGGTGGATGCCTATCGCTGCTGCAATTTATTCCAATGGTGGCGAATATGTAAATAAAGATGGCTTGCTGGCGATTGATAGCCCTGAAGCTATGGAAGCCATGCAGAATTTGGTTGATCTAATCTACAAGCATCATGTTGGCCCGCGTAGTGCTGCGATGGCTGATTTAGGTATGACCAACACCCAAATGATTGACAATGGTCGCTTGGCGATGGGCATTGATGGGTCATGGGCTTTGTCCTACATCAACCCGTCAATGATGAAAGTACCTCTAGGTACAGGCGCTATCCCCAAGATGAAGCAGCCCGCTGCCTTAATGCAAGCCCATTTCCACGCCATGATCAGTTCAACCCAACACCCTGATGAAGCATGGGAATGGCTCAAATTCTTAGCGAGTCCTTTCTACACGCTCTCCTTCATGAAGATTGGTTTGTGGCTGCCCAGCCAAACGGCTCAGATCACACCGGATGGTCTCAAAGAATGGATTACAGAAGGCATTCACCCTGCTAACTATGTGGATTTTGTTACTGAATATCTGCCAAAACATGGCGTAGCTATTCGTATTCCACGTGGCTATATCGAGGCGGACACCAACTTCATAACCCCTGCCTTCCAAGCGATGGCGGCTGGTACACCTGTTGAACAAGTCATCCCGGATGCTGTCAAGCAGGCCAATGAAGTAATTAAAGCTGCACAAGCGGGCTAGTATAAAAACGTAGACTGAGAGGGAATGCGAGTCAAATCGCTTATCCTCTCTTTGCATTTTTATATGACTGCAACCCATGCCAATAGATTTGAGAATATTATGACAACTCAATCCAAATTGAAAGTCTCCAATACCAGTATTGTACCCGGCTCAGGTTGGTTCAAATCGCTAACCTCGACGCAAAGACGTACCATAACCGGCTATATTTTCATTATGCCGTTTATTTTGGGCTTTCTGTTTTGGTTTCTGGCTCCGGCTTTGGTAGCCTTATATTTGACCTTTCAGAAATATAATCTCATCAGCCCGCCTCAATATGTGGGGCTACAAAATATTCAGCATCTTTTTAATGACCCACTACTGCTGCTTTCACTAAAAGCAACATTCCTTTATACACTTCTCTCAGTCCCTCTGAGTTTATTATTAAGTTTCTTCTTGGCTTCCCTCATCAATCGCCAATTTCGCGGGATTGCCATTTTTCGTACCATCTACTATCTGCCCAGCATTGTCCCTGCGGTTGCCAACGCTTTACTGTGGGCATGGATGTTCAACACAGAATTTGGATTGATTAATGTCATCATTCGTGGGTTGGGCGGATCAAAAATTGCTTGGTTACAAAGTACATCATGGGCAATACCGGCTTTCGTCATTCTAAGCCTCTGGGGTACAGGCAGCTCAATGATCATATTTTTGGCGGGTTTACAGGGCATTCCCGACATCTATTATGAAGCTGCCGAAATTGATGGAGCCGGACGCTGGGCTAAATTAATCAATATAACCCTTCCGCTGATGTCCCCTATCATTTTCTTTAATCTACTCCTCGGCTTTATTAACACCTTTCAGGTCTTTACGATTGGGTATCTGGTGACCAACGGTGGGCCGGAAAATTCCACCTTATTCCTTGTGCTTTACATCTATCGTACGGCCTTCCGCAGCCAAAATATGGGTTACGCCGCTGCGCTGTCATGGGTATTATTTTTCATCCTCATGATTTTGTCGTTCGTAACCTTCAAATATCTCGGCAGTCGGGTTTACTACGAAAATCCTGGTGACTAAAGGGAACCATCATGACTACATACGATCAACTTGCAAATGAAACTGCAATAGAACCCAATGTTGACCGGAAGCGTGACGCTAAGCGGATTGACAGAGTCTGGAATGGGGTATCGATTGCTACAATGGTACTCATGGCAATCATTATGCTTTTACCTTTTGTTTGGCTGGTGAGCAGTTCGCTTAAGGGGCAAATCCAAATATTTCAGTATCCCCCTGTGTGGATACCCGATCCCATTCATTGGGATAATTACACCAATGCGCTGACTGTTAAACCATTTGGGCTGTATATTATTAACACGCTCAAGATAGTCTTCTTGAATGTATTAGCCGTCGTGTTTTCTTCATCGTTTTGCGCCTATGGTTTTGCGCGTATTAAGTTTTGGGGACGCGACTTCTGGTTTGGCATCGTTTTGGCGACTTTGTTCTTACCCTATGCCATTCTAATCGTGCCACAGTTCATTATCTTTTCGCGTCTCGGTTGGGTCGATACCATTCTCCCGTTGACCGTTCCAATCTTCTTTGGGGGAGGCGCATTTAATATCTTCTTGCTGCGCCAATTTTTCCGCAGCATTCCCGAAGAGCTGGCCGATGCCGCCCGTATTGATGGTTGCACCGAGTTTGGTATCTATTGGCGAATTATGATGCCGTTAGCAAAGCCCGCATTGATTACCGTAGCCATTTTCACATTCCTCAACTCATGGAACGATTTGCTGGGTCCGGTAATCTATTTGCGCTCGCCCAATAACTTTACTGTAGCTGTCGGATTGGCATCATTTCGCAGTTCCCTCAGTAACAGTTGGGATTTGCAGCTAGCCGCGTCTACCGCCATGATTATTCCGGTACTGATTCTATTCTTCTTTGCCCAGCGCTATTTCATCAAGGGCGTGGTCATGTCCGGTCTTAAGGGTTAGTCACAGCTTTTAATTTCTTATGTAGGGGCGCAACGTGTTGCGCTCTGTTTTAAGAATTGCATTGTCCTACAAAACAAAAGGGACGCTTTCACGTCCCTTTTTAAACTTGCGACCTTCCTTTGCCTAACAGCTACTCGCCAAACGCTAAATTGAACCTGAAGCGCGTATCATCGTCATACCACATCTGGAAGTTTGTTCCCCAAATGTTGTTCAGAAGGTTGAAGTGCATCCCATTTTTCATATTCGGCTGGCGATTGTTGAAGTTCAACAGTGACGGTTCACCCGGTGCAACCAGTGCCGCATCCAGTGTTTCAATGCTCAACTCACTTTGGTTGTCACTGTAGAAAACACCCGTTTCGACACCATGTAGCTTGCGGTTACCATTCTTGATCACATCCAGTGGTGAAATCTGCGCGCCCAGCTTATCCATTGCCCATTGTCCGCTCGTAAGAGTAACCGGATTAAATGACAGCCACGCCGCTTCTGGTAAACGATTGGCAGGCTTTTCAAACCATTGGAGATCAAAATGGATAGCTGGTTCGTTGGATGGAAAATCCACTTTTAAGTAAACAAGTTTGGGTGCGCCGTACTGGCTTGATGCATTTTCCGCCAGCTTGAGTTCCAATAAAAACGACTGCCCATTTTCGTCCTGCTTAGTGTAGAAACTTGATACGATTAGCAGCCAGAAACGACTTTCTGAATCGCTTTCGATCATGCCCGGTTTGGTGTAATCATCCCACGACCAAACTTTCGTTTCACGCTTGTTGATGATGTAATGTTTCCAAAATTGATCATAATCGTGCTTCGAAAATGTCTGATAACGAAACAGCGCCAATAGATTTTCAGCCGATGCCCAATTGTGCTGACTCGCTTTTTCCATCAAATGGCTAATCGCTCCAGTCTGTGCATCGAAGCCAATTTCAAAATGAGGCGTTTCAAATAATTGGGTCGGATTGTCTACAAGTTGATAGCCAGCTTTATCGGGCCGTTTGGGTGCAATAGTCTTCAGTCGTTTTTTTGCTTCTGTAGCAAGTTCAGTATCGCCAAGTGCTTTTACTGCATCATCAACATAAGCCCGTTGCTCCGCCCATGATGACTCGAAGTTGCGGAAAACTGTGGTTTTACGGGCAGCTTGAAAATCCTCTTTCTCGTAGCTGCTATAGTCATGCAGATGAAC
This sequence comes from Aggregatilineales bacterium, assembly GCA_038251275.1. GTDB lineage: Bacteria > Chloroflexota > Anaerolineae > Aggregatilineales > Phototrophicaceae > CFX2. Next base: position 34,553 of record JBBSBM010000031.1, on the reverse strand, counting down.
CTTTTCGTCCATGCCCCACGTATGCTCAGGAACCATCATCAGCTTGTTACTAAAGGCTGTCAGTTGTGGATCATCCGCTTGAATCCGTCCGTTGTTCAGCCATTCCTCACGTAGCCGCACCATCTCACGGTATCGGCTAACCTTTAATGGATCACTTGCAGTACCATGTATCCATGTGTCACCGAGTTCCTGTTCAATAACCGGTAGTTGATCTTGAACCGCGATCAACTGCTCCGCGAATGCGTCCATCGTTGACCCTATAATCTGTGCTTTAGGGAACATCTCCCGCAAATCACGATAGATTTTTTGAACTTCCTCGAGTGATTGCGCCCCGTGATTGTCGTTGGTATGGGCAAACGCCAGCGTATGACCTAACCCCGCCACACGGATCAACCCGCCATAGCCTCCTTTTTGATACATTACCATTATGTTGGTATTGCTGCTCGCATCCCGCCATACAAATGTTGGTGGCACATCCGGCGGTGTCGAGGCTTGGTTGGCTCCAAGATGGATAAACCGTATGCCTGCCTCAGATAACAAAGGAACCATGCCCCGTGTGTGACCCGGCACATCTGTCATCTTGCCTGAGATCGTCTTTTTACCAAAACGCTTGTCAAGCTGCTGTGACAGACTTAAACCGTATTTGAATAGCGACTGACTCATCAACTCGGTGTGTGTCGTAAACGGCAGTCCATGCCAACGAATATCTCCCGCTTCGATAGCCTTCTCAAGTTCTTTCCGCTGTTCCGTTGTTCCGTTTTCGAGATACTCATAAATCAACCACGAACCCGTCGTCCAGATAAACCGGTCACTGCTTCCTGTTTGTTTCAGTTTACGAGCCGTATCAATCGCGCTAGGGATGAAGACATCAAAATAAGTTTTAACAACATTGCGGGCAAAATCGGTGAAACCAATATCAAGATGTGTCTTAAAAATCAAATGTATCGTTTCGATTGCAGTCATAGTATCCAATTCCGGGTAGTGTAACAGGACGTAGATAATACCCAATGTAAAGATATTCTATTTCTAAAAATATCGCTATTGATATTGGAAATTACCTCACCCATACAAAACTTGCTTGGGAAAACGAGCGATGAGGTATTCTTGTAGAGGCGGAATTATGATGTTTAACGTTTTAAATTGCATCTTGTATTGCGCCCTTCCCCTGTTACTACTGGGGAAGGGTTGGGGTTAGGGGTATGATTTTCTATTTCCACCCCGATATTTCCTTGATTACGTAGAAGTGAATCCCTTAAGGCATTCCCACTGGCTTCCACGCGCCGTATTGACCCACAACGGTATGCTCAGATAACCATGTTTTTCCGTGCGCCACACTGAACCCTGTGCAATCTCACCACTCAGCAGATTGCGCCATTCACCTTCAGGTAGATAATAGGTAACTTCACCATTCGGGGCAAAAATCGGCGCGGCCAGCAGCGCCGATCCCAACATATATTGCATATCCAGATGTTTGCAGGTCGGGTCTTTCGGAAATTCCAAAATCATCGCCCGCATAACCGGCCAGCCATAAGCATGGGCTTCCTTAGCACTTTCCAGAATATAGGGCATCAAATGATTCTTGAGTTCATTAAAGTAGCGCAGGACATCAATCGACTCGTCATCAAACGTCCACGGCATCCGCACACTGGTATTGCCATGTAAGCGGCTGTGAGATGAGAGCAAGCCGAAAGCGACCCAGCGCTTATATAAATCCGGTGTCGCCGTGCCGGTAAACCCGCTGATGTCGTGGCTCCAAAAACCAAATCCACTGAGTCCAAGTGATAAGCCGCCGCGCAATGTTTCAGCCATCGAAGGATAACTGGATGTGTTGTCGCCCCCCCAATGGAGTGGATATTTTTGATTCCCGCAGGTTGCCGAACGTGCGAAGAGAACGGCTTGGCCTTCGCCTTTTTCCTTTTGGAGCAGGTTAAAAACCGTCTGGTTATACAGGTAAGTGTAGTAATTGTGCATCCGCTCAGGATCACCACCGTTGTGATACTTCACATCAACCGGAATACGTTCTGCAAAATCTGTCTTGAATGAATCCACCCCAATATCCAGCAGCGCCTTCAATTTGCTGGCGTACCAATCACACGCGTCTGGATTGCTAAAGTCCACCAGCCCGATACCCGGTTGCCAGTCATCAATCTGGAAAACATCGCCATCGGCTTTCATTAGCAAATATCCTGAAGCCATACCTTCCTCAAACAACGGTGACTGCTCGGCAATATACGGATTAATCCACATGCAGATACGAATGCCTTTTGCCTTAATATTTCGCAGCATACCCGCCGGATCAGGGAAATAACGCTTGTCCCATATGAAGCTGCTCCAAGTCAGCTCCTTCATCCAGAAGCAGTCGAAATGGAACACACCGATGGGAATGCCATGTTCTTCCATACGCTCAATGTTGGAAAGTATCGCTTGCTCATCGTAGTTTGTCGTAAATGAAGTCGAAAGCCACAGTTTAAATGACCAATCAGGCACTTCGGCAGGTCGACCACTCAGTGCCGTATATTGAGTCAAAACCTCTTTAGTCGTCGGGCCGCCAAATAAATAATAATCGAGGCTGTGTCCTTCCGCGCTGAATTGTACGCGGCTGACATGATGCGAACCAAACTCAAACGACACACGCCCCGGATGGTTGACCAGCACACCATACCCCTGACTCGTCATATAGAAGGGGATATTTTTGTAAGCCAGCTCAGAGTTTGTCCCGCCATCTTCATTCCATGAGTCGAGGCTTTGACCATTTTTCACTAGCGGCCCAAAGTGTTCACCCAACCCATAAATCGTTTCGCCAGCTTGAAGTGATAACTGTTCACGTAAATACGTATGCCCGTTTTGTGTGAACAAACCAATCGCTTGTTCTTCACTTTCTGTCAGGACTTCATCACCGCGCATATAGGTGATGCGCCAAGCACCTTCCACTGGGACAATAACAGAAAATAGTCCAGCTTTTAGCCATGCATGCTTGTCATATTGACCAATTTCGACCGCTTCATTTTTGAGTCCATAATCGAGGTCAAAATCCGGAAATTGTTTCTTTTTACCTTTAAAGTGCGTCAGTTGTACACGGATGACATTCGGCATGGGTGATGTGAACCGTGCCGTGATGATTGTGCCTTGGAGATAATCACTGCGGGTTTGGATAATGTGGTCATAACCGGTTACGACCAGTGCATCGGACTCTAGCTTTACTTCAACAATCGTTTTCGGGTAGATGGCTTGCGTTCCCGGTAATAACTGCCACTGCCCATGATCAAACTTCATGCCTATGCTCCCTTGTTAGCAACAGCGTAATATACGTTGTTTAATTTAAGAATTACTTCAATGCGCCTGCCATAATGCCCTTGGTCAACGTCCGTTGGAAGAGGAAGAAGAACACAATACACGGTAGTATGCCCAGCAGTGCCGACGCGCTCGTCGTCGTTGCATCCATATTGTGCTGCCCCTGTAAAATGGCGATAGCCAGTGGAACCGTTTGCTTGGCATTGGAAACCAACATAATCAACGGCAGGAAAAATTCATTCCACGTCCAAATAAAGAAGAAGGTGAACAGCACCGAAAGCGACGGCAAACTAATCGGTGCGACAATCCGTATCAGCAGTTGGAATTTATTACAGCCGTCAACCGTTGCCGCTTCAATCATCTCACGCGGGAAAGAACTAAAAACCGAACTCAACAAGTAGGTTCCAAACGCGCTTTGGATCACCGTGAAAATCAGAATAATCGAGATTTGTGAGTCGTAAATCTTGGCGAACTTCGCGAAATAATAAAGGGGATATGCCAGTGACTCATGGGGCAGGGTGTTGGCGATCATAAAGAAGATCAAAAACATCACCCGTCCTTTGACCTTACCCACACCCAGCGCGAACGCATTTAGCAGCGAGAGCAGCACGGCGAAAATCGCCACCGATAAACTGATAACTAGGCTGTTAATGAGCTTATTCGTAAAATCGACGCGGTTCCAAAAATCGATAATGCCTTGCAGATAAAATCCGGAAGGCAAACTCATCGGGCCGTTGTTCGCATATTCAACCGGAGTCTTGAAAGCGTTCAATACCACAATCACAAATGGTGACAACATAATCAGCAGTAGTATGAAAAGGGCGATTATGAAGATATAGGAACCGATACTGTTTTGAGAACGTTGTGCTTTGACCATGTTATAAATTCTCCCCCAGTCCACGCCCTTGACGGGTTTGAAAGTTAATAAACAAAATAGTGATCACCAGAATGATGAGCGTCATGATGGTGGATATGGCGGCTCCATAACCCACATTGGATTTTTCAAAGAAGTTTTGGTACGCGAAATACGATGGAACCATCGTCGCGGTACCCGGCCCACCGCGCGTCAACACAAAAATCTGACCGAATATTTTGAGCGCGTAAATCGTCGTCGTCAGGATCACCACAAAAATTTCAGGCCGTATCAGTTGCAATGTGATGTAAAAGAAACCTTGTAAACCACTGGCTCCGTCCAGCGCCGCCGCTTCCAGTAACTCAGGGTCGATCCGTTGCAGCGCTGCCATAAAAATCACCAACGGATAACCAATCTGGAACCAGATCATGATGACCATGACCGTTGGCAGTGCTGTTGCTGCATCCCCTAACCAGTTATGTGCCAAAAAACCTAGCCCAACCGATCTCAGAAACCAGTTGAGTGTCCCATCCGGTTGCAACAGCCAACCCCAGATCACACCCGCAATCGCGACCGGCAAAATCTGCGGCAAATAAAACCCACCTCTGAAAAAGTTGGAAACAGGTCGACCAAAACGGTCGGCTACATAACCAAAAAGCACCGTCGATAACAGCAGTCCAATAATCGTCGGAATAATCGTAATCGCAATAATCAAGATGAGGTTATTTTTGAAGGATGCCCAAAAAGTGGTATCCCGCATGAGCTTTTGATAATTGGTGAGGCCAATCCAAACAGGTGTGCCGATCCCTTGCCACTTGGTAAAACTCACACCAATATTCACCAAAAACGGCAGGATGATAATCAATGTAAAGAGGATAATTCCCGGAAGAAGGAAAATCAGGTATCCCTCATTCAAGGTGGATTTGTTTTGTGCGGGCTTGCTACCGCGCTTTGCAATGACACCGCTAAACGGTTGGCTTGCAGTAGTTATTTTTCGGGTCATAGGAATGTCCTACCAAAGGGTTGCGTTCTTTTGCCACCCTCAACTCACTTATTCAATTGCTACAAATCATTTTTTTGTGGAAATTGATGACACTCTCATAGAGGATATGTCACCAATTCTCTTTGCGATCATCTATGTAGGGGCGCACGGCTGTGCGCCTTTTCATTTCCTATAAAACCCTACGAAGTCGGCATATTATCCGTATAGTTCGTGCCGATAGCATCCAGAAATGCGCTCGGTGTCTCCGAACCATCAATCAATTGCTGTACGTTTTGGACGAGAACATCGTAATAACCGGGAACAGGCCAATCCGGATAGAATGCCAGTCCGTCATTCTTGACGATTGTCGCAAAACCTTCGTTCAGCGCCTTGATCTTAGGATCAGTAATCTTGCTCAAATCAGCATTCACCGGAACGCCACCTGCGTTACCGAGAATTGTCTGGTTCTCTTGTTGCAAAGTAATGTCGATGAAGTCGTAAGCGAGGTCTTTGTTCTGTGAACCAATCGGCACAACCCACAGGTTACCACCTGAACCGGGATGCAGGGTGTTGCCGGGGAACAGGAAGGTATCCCATTCAAAGTTCTTGATTTCGGTCATAAACCGACCATACCACCAACTGCCAGAGATCAAAATCGGAGCCTTGCCATTTTCCCATGCCACGCCCATATCTTCGGCTTTGACACCGGTCGAATCTTTGCTGATGTAACCCTTGGTTACCCAGTCTGCCATTTGTTCCGCGCCATAGGTGAATTCTGGGCCGTGGAAGTCCACAGCACCTTGGTACAGTTGGAACGCATTAACGAATTCACGATTGGCCTTGCTCAGCGTCAGTTCATAGAAAACCTGTTGAGCAGGGTATTCCGCACCAGCCAAAGCGATGGGTGTAATACCAGCCTTGACGAAGGTATCCAATACGGCTTCGAACTCGGCGAGGGTAGTCGGAACAGCCACATTGTATTGCTTGAACATATCCTTGTTGTAATACACCATGACGTATTCGCCGTAGTTGGTAACGCCGTACCACTTGCCCGAACCCATGATTCCCTTTTCGTCATAGCGTGCTACTGTAGCGATGCTCGGGGGCAATATTTTGTCCCAACCACGCTTGGCTACTTCGTCAGAAATGTCGGTTAGCAACCCTTGTGTGGAGAGCAATCCGGCTGTTGCATTGCCTTTTGGTGATTCCATCACGTCCGGCGCGCTGTCGGAATTCAAAATCATTTGTGCGGTCTGGCGGATTTGTTCAAACCCTTTTTGCTCGTAAGCAATTTTCACGCCGGGGTGAGACGCTTCGAACGCTTTCATAGCGGCTGACCAGGCGGTTCCCATCGCGCCGTTATCCGATTCGAAGTGCCAGACTTTGAGTACTTTTTCATCCTGTGCGGAGGAAACTTGCACAGCCAATAATAAGGTCATCGCTAAGACGACAGGCAGAACTCTTGACAATTTTCTAAACATCTATATTCTCCTTGAGGGGATTGTGTTACTTGCTTGAGGGAGTGAAGCCTTGCCCGGGTTTTCTTTGCCCAGCATCACTTTCCCCAATCTGCTAAACCAGATACTATTTGAACATTCTGTGTCTTTTTTATGCCTTTTTCGATAATCTGACCATCCTTTCGTCGTTTATTTAACGGGGTTTGCTGGTACTGTTTCGGATAACCAGCTTCGGGGAAATTAAGGTTTGTTTAGGTTCGCTTATGTCATTTTCGAGTGCGCGAACCAGCATCTTGATTGCCTCATAGCCCATTAAGTAGGTAGGGAAATCCAGATGCGTAACCGGCGGCATACTCAATTCCGCAATCCGCTCGGTCATCAGCCCAATGATAGAGAAGTCTTCGGGAACGCTTTTCCCTCGCAGTTGCAGCGCTTGTATGATGCTGAGTGATGCGAATTCATGTGTCGTGACGAATGCCGTCAGTTGTGGATTTTCATCAATTAAAGAGCGTGCTGCTTCAAACATTTCTTGTGAAGTGAAGCCCGTCTCGCGGAAATAAGGTTGCAGACCATATTTTGCTAACGTTTTTTCGTAGCCTGACCATCCTCTAACTGCCGGACCATAACCGCTCTTATGCATTTCTGCCGATAAGCCTAGAAACCCTATTTCGCGGTGTCCTAATTCAATCAGGTGATCGAATGCTGAAGTGACAGCGGCCTCAAAGTCCAGATCAATGAAGCTCAAGCCTGTGTTGTCGTCACAATGTCCGATCATCACGAATGGATACTTCTGCTGTCGTAATAACTCGACTCGCCAGTCCTGAGTGTGGATATTCATCAGTACCAACCCGTCAACCTGAGCGCTTCGGTATAACCCGAGTAGGCTTTGTTTGGTGACAGGGGAAGTGAGGAAATTGAAGAAAAACTTCTGTTCACCAGCCGCCGCTGCCGCACCAATAATGAAATCCATTTCCAGCGCGTTATAAGCAGGTCTGCCGGGAAACTCAATTGGGAAAAGCAAAGCAATATTGCGCGTACTACCGGCTCGTAGTCGTTGTGCCTGAGCATGAGGCGTATAGCCCAGTTCGCTGATGACATCCTGTACCCGTTCGCGCGTCGCTTTTGCGACATCCAGCTTGCCATTTAAAATGCGCGAAACCGTCGAAACCGATACACCAGCCGCTTTTGCAACATCAACAATAGTTACATCATTTAGATTAGTCATAAAATCTTTTTTAAAGTTCCGGTATCGTTACCGGTAACGTTTTCATAAACATAATCCGAAATGGTTTTTCTGTCAACAAAATCCTGATCGAGTTTTAATATGCAGTCACTTTCATGCATAAGCTCATGTATTTCATGTACCAAATTACAAATTGCCTTGGCTTGCTTATTGGGCAAATCAATACACGTAATGTAGGGTTGAGGCGTGCCTCAACCGCTTAAAAATTATCCATATCCTTTTTCTTCCTCATAAATAAACGTGAAACCTTCATTTTTGTAGGGGAGGATTATGCGCTCTTTTTAATGTGGTAATCACTTGCTGAACTTATTTTGTCAGCCACGCGAATATTGATGAAATTGAGGATCAACTATGGAATGTCATTTGTTGAATTTGCGGGAAACATTGTTGCTTTGATACGCACAACAGGTGGCAATATTTTCGTATTCTTATAACATAGGTTTAATTTGGGTTTGTCCCACAAACCATTTTGAAACCGTTTAACAACTGCTTATCCAATATCCTCGCCTGCAAAGTTAGAGCCACGCATTCGAAAGAGCTACCAAATGTTCTTCCAAAATGTAACCCATAACCCATCCACATCAGTTACACTATTTGTAGGGGCAGGATTTATCCTGCCCGCGCAGCTTAAAATTGGCTTCCAACTCTAATATCACAAATCGAATGTTGTAACAACAGCGTCAACAGCATAAAATCGGATGTTACCAACATAAAAATGTTTCTAACAGTTGCAACAATAACAATATTTGCAACATTTCGATCAATGCCACTGTCAATGCCGCCGCCACTGCCGCCACAAAATAGGGTTATGTCGTCGCCGCCACCGCCGCCACAAAACACATCAGTGTATTTCACCGGTCATTTTTGATGAATGGTCGCCCCAACATGATAGACATTTTGTGAAAGCACAGTTTCGAAATTCCGGGTTGCTTCATCCGTCTTACCCAACCCTAAATAACCGAGCGCGATCATGTAATGACAGTGAATTCGGTTACGTTTATCAAGGTCTTCGTCAAACACCAGAAAATCAGGCAGTGACACCGCAAAATAATCAATCGTGATGTGATCATCGATATGCGAGAAACCATAACTGATCAATCGTTGGAAGATTGCATTGGCCTCAGCTTGCCGTCCCAGTTTTTCCAGCGCTTTACCTTGATAAAAAATCATATCTGGTGGTTGGTCATTGTAAAACATAGCCGATGTAGGTTCAGATAATCCAATTGATGCTTTCTCAAAATGCTGTCGTGCGGCTTCCTGATTATTTAAATCTTCGTATACACAGCCGAGATAGTAATGAATATTATTGTCCTGTGCGCCCTGTAACTTTCCCTCACCGAGATTGACTGGATAGGTTAGGGCGCGTTCGAGAGTGTCAATTGCTTGGGAGTAATTACCACTATTAAGTTGCTGTTTCGCCAACTCCACCAAACTAACAATATATTGACCGGTGACTTTGCCCTCGCCACCTTCCCACGGATGGAAGTTACGTGACATCAGCATATCAAGCGCATCTTGATACCTTCCCACGAGGTTCAAAAGCGTCACATGTTCCAGTGTCAGATCGTCCCGTTGGTCAGCAAGATTGGAGTGAGCATCAATATTCTTGAGCCGTTGAACAGGCGGTATATTCAACTTTTTATGGAGTTGGTCGAGTTCAAAAAACACCCGCGCATCCAAGGGGTCGAGTTCAAGGGCACGTTCATAAGCGGCTAAACCCGCTTCCAAATCGCCTCGTTTATTGACATAAGCCAAACCGAGATTGCGATGCACGGTTGCGAAATTGGGATTTAAACCCCGTGATCGTTCCCAGCGTTCGATGGCTTCATCATAGCGCCGATGGGCATACCAGAAGTTGCCTAGATAATAGGGCGCAAATGAGTCGCTCGGATCTACATACTGGAGTGCCAAGATAAATTCGACATGATTCGGGAAGCAGTAATCGGGCGGGAGCGCCGCCGCTTCTACAAAGACAGTTCGTGATTCCTCGCCTTTATCCGCCAATCCTAAGATCCAACCGAGAAAATATTTCACCAGTGGATTGTTTGATGGCGCTTCTCGCAATAAGGCTATGGCTTCTTCGAATAGGCCAGCGTAACTGTAATCCAGTGCGATTTCGATAAAGCTGTTGGCCGGATTACTGTTCAGTGATTGATAAGTCGTTTCGCCCGTTAGCAAGAATTGTTCGTAGATTACGCCAAAGTTCATCTGATCGAGTTTCAAGCTGAGATCAATTTCTCGCTGTGCCGCTTCAATCCGTCCCAAGTGCCGGAGAATCGCGATTTTCAAGTGACGTGCTTGATGGTGACGCGCATTACGAACCAACGAACGCTCGACCAGTTCCAGCGCTTCATCAAAGTCTCCGTCACGGCAGGCCAAACGTGCCAGTTCAAAATAGGCACTGTCTTGCCACGCAGCATTCCATACTGCTTTATAAAAAGCGTCTCGCGCGTCTTCATAACTGTTAAGTTGCAGCTTGAGCATCAGCCCCAAGTTGTAATAAGCCTCGCCATCATACGGATTCGGGTTGCGGCGGGTGATCCTTTTGACCGCTTCCAGAAAATATTTCTCGGCTGCCGAGAATTTTCCACGACGCAGAAGCAGCAATCCCATCGCGTTATTACATCGGCTGTCGCTTGGGTCACGGCGCAGCGCTTCCAGATAATATGCCTCTGGTTCATAGGTGGCGTGGCGATACTGTTCCAGATGCAGCCCGTTGAGAAATAATTCATCGTTTGATGCGATTTCTGATGGCGGTTTCGCTGGACTCGCCGGCTCTGGAATCGAGAATTCGCCCTTTGGCGGTGGTTTATAGCTGATGAGTTCACACCCATCTTCAAAGACACGGAGAGTCAAATGCCTTCCGGTGATGTCATCCGGCAGATCAACCATTTGCTGAAAAGTTGCTTCAGGCGACAAATCAACGGTTTGCTCGAATGAAATTTTATCTTTTACCAGCAGTTGAATAACGACCTTACGTGGACGTGTCAGATAAACACCAATATGCGCCTTGCCATCAATCATCTCTAAATTGATGACCGCGTCTTTGGAGGCATTTTTAGCCGCGCCGATGTGCTTGTAGGGCATGAAAATTTGGGTGAAACTTTTTTCCTCGCCCGGTTGAATCCACGAGAAATCTGGTTGATTATCGGTATAAGCCCCACACATCAATTCGATATACGGGCCGTCTTCATCGGTTAACTGACGATCCCACGCTTTACCAAAATCGCCATTGCCCCATGTCCACTGCTTTTTACCGGGAACCACATGATGGTTAGCCACATGCATCATGCCCGCTTGTTTGCCATAATCGTAGTTGCCAACAAAATCGAAGTTGGAATGGTAAGCCATATAGGAGGTCGGCACAGGGATATTCTTGTAGCGAGAAATGTCCGTTCCCGGTGAGTAATCCATTTTGTAGTATGTTCCGGTAGAGATGGGAAATCTTGATACATCCCGCTTCCCGTGATCCATCACCGCATGAACATCCGGTGGAAAAACTGATTGATAATCATCATTTACATGGACCGCGGGGTTTGCCCACCACAAAAAAGTTTGTGGCAGCGGTGTGCGGTTGTAAAGCTGCACCTTAATTTCGAGGTAAGCGGTGTCAGGGTAAAGCGTGAAGCCCGTCATGCCTTTAGTGCGGAACATCTGCTCCATTTCGCTCATCCAGACGGTTTGGATGCCGTTTTCGTCCGTCAGAATACGGTGATCGACAGGCTGAAAAGTGCTAGGGCGATGATGTTGCGGCCAATTAAACTCAATGCCACCTGAAATCCAAGGGCCGGTTAAGCCGACAAGGGCTGGTTTAATGACGCGGTTGTAGTAAATAAAGTGATGATTGTTGGTCTTGTCGAGCGCCATCTGTACACGCCCACCAAGTTCGGGCAGCAGCATAATTTTGAGATAACGGTTTTCAAGAAAAATAGCGTTATAGTTCTGGTCAATTTTTTCGTCATAAACGCGGTCAATTACAGGATGTGGATACACAACACCACTGCTGCCTTGATACACGCGCTTTTCCAAAAACATTGGATTTTTATCGGGTTCACCAATTCGGTAAGTGGGAATAGTGACCTTTTCTTCCCATACATGAACTTGTTCTTCGTTCGCCATAACAATCCTCCATTATGTACTTGCAGTCTATCAATATGCGCTTGAGACACACAATGGAAAAAATAATGTTGTGATAGACTATCTTACGATGCCAGATAACGATATTAATTAAACTTAAATCTATGGTGTGATGCGATGGCACAGAAGAAAATACAAGACGGTTTTCTCGGTCAAAAAATGTGGGTTATTCCGCGCGTCACACTCTCGAAGTGGTCTGCTCATCCTATACTGCAATCGCTCATTCCGACTGATATTGGCTGGTATCCATCTGCGAAATATCACTATAGAGAACGTCCACAAGGGACTGAAGAGCATATCCTGATTTTTTGTGTGGAAGGATCAGGTTGGTATGAAATAAACGGCGAACGGCGTACCATCTCCGCTAATGAAGTGCTGCTCATCCCGCGCGGCATGGCACATAACTACGGGGCTAATGACATAAACCCTTGGTCGATTCACTGGGTTCATTTTCTCGGCAACGAAGCTGACTTTTTTGTCTATCATCTGCCCATTGGCGAGTATAAATTATCTATTGAACCCCAATGTGCCTTAGCCCTTAACCAGCTATTCAAGGAGTGTTATGACTCCTTCATTGGCGGCTTTATGCTCTATCGGTTTCTTTATTGTGCTCAAGTTTTGCATCATCTTTTGGGGCAGTTATTTTTCAACAACAATTCGTTTTCGCCTGTGCAGCGCACAAGCCAGTTTCATAGTGTCGAATCAACGCTTCGTTTTTTACATCAAAACCTTTATCGTGAAGTTACTCTTACTGAAATGTCAGAACACGCAGGCCTATCAGCCTCCCACTTTTCCTTTGTATTTAAGCAGCAGACTGGTTACTCGCCGATGGATTATTTTATTCATCTCAAGATGCAGCGTGCGTGTACTATGTTGTCCTTCTCCCAAAAGACAATTCACGAGATTGCTTATGAAATTGGCTATAGTGATCCCTACTACTTTTCCCGCATTTTTAAGAAGATTATGGGTGTATCTCCGCGTAGTTATCGTGAGACTCAGTTCGGATAAGATATGCATTACTATGACGAAATCAATGCAACTATTTGGGTGTTTTATTTCGTAAGATAGTCTATCATCTCAGCATTTGTTCCATTGCCCAACTTCGCCATTTCCTGTTAATTTGAAACTAAAGAATAGAAAGTTACGAAACCAAGAAGCGCAGCAAAATTGGCTGCGTTTTTTGGAGCATAGGTCGTGTATTTGTAAAAAGAGTTTTATTTTCAGGAAAAAGGTTATGGTTTTATCTACTATTTCCGCATCACCTTACAATCTGTCTTTGGCAGGGCAGTGGGAATTCGCCCTTGATCCACAAGATTTGGGGCTAAGCCAAGAATGGTTCAATCGAAGTTTTGACACCAGCATTCAGGTTCCTGCGTCGTGGGCAGAACAGGGCTTCGGCGATCCTCCCAAATCGCATTTTCTTGCGGGCTGGAATCCGGTACTCGTCTATGAAGGTGCTGCGTGGTACAGCCGCATTTTAGATGTGCCCGCTGAGTGGGCAGGGCAGCTTGTTGAACTTGTCTTGAGTGGTGTTCGTTGGCGCAGCACAGCTTGGCTCGATGGTGTGCTCATTGGTCAGGGTGAGTCTCTATCGGTTCCACATCGTTACGATTTAACCCCCTACATAAAACCTGCTGCTCAACAGCGTTTAACCATTCAACTCGATAACCGGATGCTCCATCCACTCGATGAAGGTCACGCCAACTCTGAACAAACTTCTACCCATTGGGGTGGGATAACAGGTGGCGCAAAAATCCTTGTTTCGCCACAATCCAACATTCAAACTGTCAAATGTCATCCCGATGTTAATGCACGAGCTTTCCACTTTGATGTAGCGCTTCGCAATGCTGAAGGTATGCAGCTTGAAGTCAGTGTCATCAATCCTGAAACTCAAAAAGTTTGTAATAACCAACTGCCTGTTGAGAACAATCACGCACATATTTCGGTCGAATTAGGTTCAGATGCCCGCTTGTGGTGGGATGATGATCCATTTCTCTATAACTTGACTGTCAGACTAAAACATGACGACAAAGTTATTCACCAACTTGAAAAATGTGTCGGCCTACGTGAAATTTCGACGCGGGGTAAACAGATTTTACTTAATGGGAATCCTGTATTTTTGCGTGGCTATGTCGATTGCTGTATCTTCCCTCTGACAGGTTACCCCAGTTGGGACATTGAACACTATCGTCATCAATTTCGGGTTGCCCGCAGCTATGGTTTTAACCACGTCCGCCTCCATTCATGGACAGCGCCCGAACCTTTCTGGCAAGCGGCTGATGAAGTTGGAATGCTGGTGCAAAGTGAGTTACCCCATTGGTCGCAGTTCTATACTGATAGCGCCGTTCAACCACCCGAAACAGTTCATCAATATTTGCTACATGAACTGGAGCAAATTGTCGAAGCCTTGAACCTGCATCCCTCGTGGGTCATGTTCTCCAACGGCAATGAACTGATTGGCGCGGATGGTCACCTCGCCTTAACCGCACTTTCAGTGCATGGCAAGTCATTAGATTCAACCCGACTGTTTACGGATCAAACTGGCTTTGGGCAATTGCCTTCGCCTACGCGTCCCGTAGATTACTATATTCAATCCTGTAACTGGCATCCGCCGAAGAAAATCTACGACGCTGCCTCCAACGATACGACACAGGATTTTAGTGCTGTTACTGCTTTTTCGGATCGACCTGTAATTGGGCATGAACACGGTCAATTTACCATGTATGTTCGCCCATCGGAAGCGAAAAAGTACACGGGTGCTATTCATCCCTCGTGGCTGGAAAGTGTCGAGGCGACGTTTGAAGCTAAACGAATCACATCTCGCGTTGATGAATATATCCACGCCTCCGGCATCCATATGGTGCGTACGTACAAGGAAAATATCGAACGTGCGCGGCGCTCACATGGATTAGCTGGTATTCAGCTTCTCGATATTCGCGATTTCCCCGGACAAGGCCACGCTACGACCGGTATTCTGGATATGTTCTGGGATAGCAAAGGACTGATCCAGCCAGCAGACTTTGCAGCATTCAATGACTCGGTTGTTCTGTTGATGCGTTCTCCTTCACCAACCTTCTGGAATAACCAGCCAATTGAAGTTGAGATCGAAGTCTCGAACTTTGGTCGTGAAACCATTGCGAATACTCTCTTGCATTGGGAACTTCTCGATGAAAATAGTGTCCCCCATAGCCGTGGGGATATTGCCATTCAATCTGCGCCAGTGGGAGAGATCACATCATTTGGACGACTTTCCATACCAATTGACGTTGAAGGCGCACAAGCATGGAAACTCAAAGTAAGTATTGGAAGTATCTCTAATAGCTGGCATTTGTGGACTTACCCCTATCCCCAAATCGAAAATAACAACTTCGCGATCAGCACGCGCATTAAAGAATTGCGAAGTGTTCTGCCACAAGCCGATTTTCGGGACAATCATGGTGGGACATTTTTGCGTATCGATTACGCCCAGAATTTGCTGAATAGTGATCTCGATTTAGCTATTTCGGATCGCTTGTCTTTGCGTTTACTTCAATACTTGTATGATGGGGGTCGTGTTTGGTTGATGCCGAACGCCAACCAAATTTATGATCACGTACAGACTCGTTACATTGCGCCATTCTGGAGTTACTTGCATTTCCCTGACAGCATGAGTTTCGTTATGGGAACCATTACTCATCCGCATCCCGCGCTGGCGGATTTTCCTCATGACACTCATTCCGATTGGCAGTGGTATAGCTTAGTCAACGAAACTCCTGCGATTGGACTAGATTCAGTTCCATTCATCAAACCGATTGTAGAGGTTGTCGATAATTTCAACCGTGCTAAACGTTTGGCATATGCTTTTGAGGCGCAGGTTGGGGCAGGTCGTCTATTTGTTTCTACGTGGCGCTTATATGACTCTGTCGTAAATGGTCGACCAGAAGCGCGTCACTTGATGAACACCGTCTTGCGTTACTTGCAAAGCGAGGATTTTGCGCCTACCGAACACTTAAGCAATGGACAATTGCTTGGGCTTTTTAAACTAACCAATGTCCGTTCACTTAACTTGGAATAAGGGGAAAGCCCTAAGTACCTTGATGAATACTCGAACCACGGATCACGAGTTGGGTTGGCACTGTAATCGCAAAGGCCGATGCGCCACGTCGATAAGTATCTGCAATCAAAATATCAATCGCGTGAAATCCAATTTGCTCTCTGGGAATATCGACTGTTGTCAGGCTCGGAATAGTGAAACGTGACAGATCAATATTATCAATACTGGCTAGGACAACATCCTTTGGTACAGCAATCTGATGCTCATGCAAACACTTTAATATTCCCATTGCGACCTCATCGGTCCCTGCGAAAATGGCATCAGGTGAAAAATCGTGCAGGAGATCTTGGCAGCGGTCATAGCCTTCTAGCATTTCACTGGCGCTGTAAATTTGGCGAGCTTCTGAGGCAATTTGGTTTTCCCAAACTGCTTGTTGAAAGCCTACTACTCGCTTATCTTGCGGACCAATATAAGCTATTTTGTGATGTCCGGAGCTTAGCAGATGACTTGTTGCCTTATGGGCTGCTTTTTGTAGGTCAAATTGGATTGAAGGAACACCCGGCCATTCCCATTCAACACAGACTACCCGATCCACTCGGTCCACAATTGCCTGAATCAAGGCATTATTATCCGGTGTTTGGGAAACTTGGTCTAACCCTAGTAATATGACTCCAGTGATTTCGTTAGGGTGAATGAGTTCATTAAAGAGAGTAGGATTATTGAAATCATCAAATACCCGAATGAATCGAATATGCCAGTCTCGTTCATGGGTATGTTCGTGAAAACTAGCGAGGATGCTGCCGTAATAAGGTCGCTTAAACATATGGTTTCCCGCAAGAATGATTCCGATGTATTTTTCAGCAATGGTAACATCTGCACTCGAAAGCATTTGAGCATGTTTGTTCGGACGATATTCAAGTTCCTTAATTGCCGAAAGTACTCGGTTTCGTGTTTCTTCAGATACTTTGCGGGGGCCATTATTGATGACATACGAAACGATAGATCGCGAAACGCCGGCCTTACGGGCAACATCTTCTTGAGTAATGATTTTGCTATTGAATTGTTCAGTCATGTATGAGTTCTTAAGTATAAAGTATGGTCAGCGGACGATTAGGTTCAAATGGCGGCATTAGTGTATTACAAACGTGTCTACAAATGTGGTTAATATTCACAATATGTATTGAGTATTGAATGCCTGCCTAATTACCTAGCGCTACTTTTCAGATTGTGATACTATCAACGCGAATTGTCAACGCGCGTTGAAATTAGATTTAATAGAGTGAATTTCTTAAATGTACCAAAGTTTTGTTTTTCCATTTAATGACATTTCCAATTCCCAATTCGCCATATTCCTTTATCGGCGGCAAATTTTGGCAGCAATGAGCAGTCAACAAGAAGTTGACACGCTTTTGGAATCAATCCTTAGCTGTAACTAATCCAATCAACACGCCAAACTCTTTTAGAGAGAGGAGCTTTATATTCACAAATGAAATCGCCATCCATATAAATTAATCGTCTTTTAGAATATGGGGAAAATGATGAACAAGTCTAAATTTGCAGTATTGCTAGTTCTTTGTTTGATGTTAATGGGTGTGAGCACGGTTGTTCATGCGCAAGCTACAGAGGTAACACTTACAGCTCGTACCCATGATCAACTTTATCTTGATTACTTCAATTCGCGGACAGCCGAGTTCGATGCGTTGCACCCTGAATTGAAGATAACCTATGACTTCCAAGTCGATTCTCAAGTTGCTCAGAACGTGTTGAATCAACTGGCAGCAGGTGAGAAAATTCCTGATCTCGTCGGGATTGAACGTGGTTCATTCGGTGGCTTCATGAAAGATGGAGCAATTGACAAATACTTCGTTGACTTAACCCCACTTATTGGTGACCGTGCCAAAGATTACTCACCCGGGCGTTGGTCAATCTATTCGTATAAAGGCGAGATTTACGGTATCGAAAGCTCATTGACCCCATCCGTCCTTTATTATCAACCTGACATTTACAAAGCTGCTGGTGTTGAAGTACCGAAAACATGGGAAGCAGTCTTGAATGATGTAGGTCCGAAATTGGCAACTGCTGGTAGTGCTTTCACATTTGCTACAAATGACGGTACTTGGTTCCAGATGTACTACAACCAACGTGGTGGCGATATCTTTGACAAAGATGGTAATTTTGTCATGGGTGACGACACTAACAAGGCTTTGGCAATCGAAGTTGCCACTTATGTGCAAAACGCCGTCAAGGCTGGTATTTTCCTGCCTGTCCTCGGTGGCGATGTCTGGTCAGGCGCGACCATTCCTACTGCTTACCAGAGTGGAAAACTTGCCAGCACGGTCATGCCCGACTGGTGGTCAAGCTGCTGCTTGAAGCCCGGCGTTCCTGACATGGCAGGTAAATGGGCAATGACAACCATGCCGGCTTGGGAAGGTGGCGGTCATGCGACATCGACTTGGGGCGGAACAGGCTGGTCTGTAGCTAAGGGCGACAACCAAGAACTTGCTTGGCAATTCCTTGACTTCATGTATCTCGGCAAGGATAGTCAGGTTCAGCGTTTCGAGAAGATCAATATGTTCCCTGTTATGTTTGACGCTATGACTGATGCCAGCGTCACCGGCGTGACTGATCCTTTCTACGGCGATACGAAGGTTGGTCAGGTTTATGCTGATGCCGGTAAAGACATGGTGGTTTGGTATAACAGCGAGTTTTTCGGCGCTTATAACACAGCAGCAGGTACAGATCTTCCTGCACTCTTCGACGGTACGATGACACCAGAAGATTTTGTGAACGATGTCATCACTCAAACGCAGAACGCCATCGATTTTGCTTCTTAATCGGCGCGTTGACTAGATCGTTGCGGGGCAAGTTTAACTTGCCCCGCCCAATTTCTTGGAGGCAAACATGTCCACACAGGATGTGGTGCGTGCCGTGTCTACGCCCGTAATGAGGCAGCCGAAATTTCGGCAAGATAAGTATGCGCCGTATTTTTTCATTTCACCTTTCTATATTTTGTTTGCAGTCTTCTTTCTGTTCCCAACTATATTTGCGCTGATACTGGGCTTTTTCAAGTGGAGTGCTCTCGGCGACCCCAGCTACTTTGCCTTGCGTAACTACGACCACATGTTCAAAGACCCGCTATTCCTGAAAGCAGCCGGGAATACAATATTCTATGGTGCTACCAGCCTGTTTATCGTTGTTCCCCTTGCCTTGCTGGAAGCATTGGCGCTCAACTCGAAACGACTGGTACTTAAACCTTTCTGGCGAATGCTTTATTTTGCGCCGATTGTTACTTCATCAGTCGCGATTTCACTGGTATTCCGTTTGCTGTATAACACGGACTACGGATTTATAAACCAGCTCATCGTCATACTCGGTGGCGTACCAATCAAGTGGATGGAATCACCGGATTACACCAAAATAGCCGTTATGGGCATCGTGATTTGGCGATGGACGGGTCTACTTGCCATCTATTTCTTAGCCGGTTTGCAATCTATCCCTGAAGACTTGCACGAGGCAGCAGCCATTGATGGTGCTTCTGGATTACAACGTTTCTGGCATGTGACATTGCCTCTTCTACGTCCCGTTATGCTCTTTGTCAGTATTATCGTCGTCATTGGCTCACTGCAAATCTTTGACGATCCGCAGATTCTTTATGGCGGCACAACTCCCGGAGGCCCCGGCAATAGCGCCATCAGCTTGGTGCAATATCTCTATAATCAAGGGATTGGACAGCAATTGTTCGGTTATGCCTCGGCAGTAGGCGTATTCTTATTCATCATCATCTTTGTGCTGTCCCTCATTCAAATGCGCGTCTTTAGAGGGAATGATTAATCATGGTTGAATCTACAGCAAAACGCCGTTTTGAGACACTCTTGTTAAATCTCGTGGTTGCCCTCGGTGGAATAATCGTCGCCATTCCTTTGATCTGGATGATTTCATCGTCATTCAAGCCACTGTCCGAAATTTACGCTTTCCCTCCCACACTTATTCCAGAAACCTTTACTACAAGGAATTATGACCGCCTCCTGAGCGACTGGCCGTTCTGGAACTGGTACGGCAATAGCCTAGTGATTGCGATCATCTCTACACTTACGGTATTGTTCTTTACCTCGCTAGCGGGTTTTGGTTTCGCTAAATATCGCTTTAGGGGGAGTCGCCTGCTTTTTCTTGTATTGCTTGCTTCGACGATGATTCCATTTCAATTGATTTTGGTGCCACTCTATATTTTGATGAGCAAGTTATCTTGGTCAAATTCGTATATGTCGCTCGTCATTCCGTTTATGGCTCCGGCATTGGGCATTTTCCTGATGCGCCAATTCATGGTATCAATACCCTCCGAGTTAATCGAAGCGGCAAGGATCGATGGTGCATCAGAATTTGGAATTTACTGGCGGGTGATGTTGCCGTTAGCGCGTCCTGCGCTGGCAGCTCAAGCCGTCTTGACCTTTTTAGGATCATGGAATAGCTTTCTATGGCCCTTGTCCGTGCTTCGCAATCGGGATTTTATGACTCTTCCTGTCGGAATGTCCACAATGGTTGGCAGTGTGAGTGCAGGTAGTGAGCCAGCTATTGGTGCGACTATGGCGGCTGCGACACTGGTTTCTATTCCAGTGATTATTGTGTTCCTATCTGTGCAGAAGCAGTACATCGCTGGTTTGACAGCAGCAGGTGTTAAAGAATAGCGTATTCAATATTCTGTCGATGAGGGTTGGCTGCGGCCAATCCAGTCGATAAAAATCATATCAATTTAAGACTGTAGCTATACTCACGATGGCTATTAGGAGTTTGCTTTGTCTGCCTCCGGCCTAAAAGCATTGAATAAAGTTGATCTTCTAATCGCATTGGCCGTAGCAGTGTTCGGCTTGGCTGTTTACACCCGTGTGCTAGCGCCCGATGTTCTCTACAGCGACAGTGGGGAATTTCAAACACTGGCCTACACATGGGGAACAACACATACCACTGGCTATCCCATTTACTTGGTATTGGCGCGTATTATCGGTTTCATCCCAATCGGCTCACTTGCATGGCGAATCAGCTTTGCATCTGCCGTGTTTGCGGCACTTACTTTAGGCGTTCTATATCTTATTACGCGACATTTTGCACACCAAGGTGCAGCATTATTGAGTAGTTTGGTTCTTTTGTTGTCTTATACTTTTTGGTCGCAAAGCATTATTGCCGAGGTTTATACACCTGCGACTGCATTTATCGTAACTACTCTTTTGGTACTGCTTCATTGGTATAAACAACCATTGAAACACCGTTGGTGGCTTGCGATGGTTGGTTTTCTTCTGGGAATAGGACTTGGTGTCCATCTGTTTATTTTACTCATTGGGCCAGCTATTTTTCTATTTGTTTTATGGGGTGTCTTATTTGGGTCTGAGCAAGAACGAAAGAGATGGTCACACCTCTTTAGGCTGATCGGCGGCGGAATCGCTGGTCTGCTCGTTTTTTATCTACTATTTGTCTATATTGATATGCGTCCCACGCCCACAAACATTTTTACAACATCAATTGCTTCATCCCGCGAAGCATGGGGCTTGCAAGCATCCGATTTGGACTCTGAACCGGAGCGTTTTTGGATTAGTGTTTCCGGTTACCAATGGCGCGATCGGATGATCCCTACCGATATTGATTATGGAAAAGCGTTTCAAGACTTTTTGAGGGATAACCTCGCCAAAGAATATGCTGCGCCTACGCTCATTCTGGCAATTATGGGGGGGCTCTCCCTCTTTATACACTCGCGGCGATGGTTTTTATTTTTTGCTGTTGGGGTATTGATTACATTTGGTGCGGGATTTCTGTACTTCCCCGGCGACAAGTTCATTTTTTATATGCCATTTTATGTATTCCTCGCCATTCTTAGCGGAATTGGCGTGGGAGCCATCAGCGTCCTTGGTAGAAATTTTTTTAAATTTCTATCCACATCGCCAGCCAATGTTATTTCAGCACTCATCCTGACCATTGTTCTGATGGCGCTTTGTGCTGCTCCGTTTATAACGAGTCGTTGGCGTTCACTTGAGCGCGGGTTCTCAGGTTTTGTCAGTGAAGATTACGTCTATCCAATTCTTCATCCGCATGAAGCACGAACTGCTGCTGAATGTGCGCTTTCGAAGGTCACTGAAACCAGTGCTTTTCTGGTGTTGGATTGGCGTGCGCTGTACTCGATTTACTATGTCGCCTATTTAGAGCAGGGACGTACTGGAATCATTATTCGTGAAGCGCTTCCGTATCCAACCAAAGTAATCACCCAAAGCCTACAGACGGAAATTTCAGAACACGTCCGTAATGGTGAAGCTGTCTATGTGGATGATATGTATTCACCGCTAACACGTGCTTATAAGCTGACTGCCGTCGCGGGATGTCCAAATTACCGTTTGTTCAAATTGTCTTTACGAAGTTAAAGGGTATTTATTGGAATCTGTAACTGCGACCTTTGTCCCTAATCTTATTCTGGGAGCGATATAAAATGTCTGTTCCTCAAAAAATTGATCTCACCCGCGACTCTCTTCCAATCATCAGTGGGCATCTCAACCTTGGAGGCACCAATCCTCAAGGACGGACGCTCGCCTTCAACAATTATTACATGATGCAGGATGGCAAACCCTGTATTCCTGTTATGGGGGAGTTTCATTTCTCGCGCTATTCAGCAGCTTTTTGGGAAGGCGAAATCCTCAAGATGAAAGCTGGTGGTATTAGCATCATCGCCACTTATGTCTTTTGGATACACATCGAGGAAGAAGAAGGCATCTTCGACTGGTCAGGCAATAATAATCTGCGCCAATTTATTGAGTTATGTGCGAAGCATCAAATCGATGCATTGGTTCGTATTGGCCCGTTTGCACACGGCGAATGTCGCAACGGTGGCATCCCCGATTGGATGTACGGACGCGCTTTTCGCTTGCGCTCCAATGATGAAGAATATCTCGCCTACGTGAAAAAAATCTACAGCCAAATTGCACGTCAGCTTAACGGATTGCTCTTTAAAGATGGCGGGCCAGTCATCGGCATTCAACTCGAAAACGAATATATGCATTGTGGCGCACCGTGGGAAGTGACCTTTCGCCAAGGCATGGAATGGGTTCCTTCTGGCACCGATGGAGCAGGGCATATTGCCAAACTAAAGCAGGTAGCGCAGTCAGTTGGCCTCGAAGCCCCAATCTATAGCTGTACAGGTTGGCGTAATTCTCCAATTGTCGACGGCGAAATTTTACCCATGCAAGGCGGATACGCCTTCACCCCCTGGAGTCCTGACCCTAATTATCGTCAAGAGCCAACCCGCGAATTTCTATTTCGCAATCGCCATCTTGATCCGGTTCTTGGCGCTCAACCCACCTACAAAGCTTCACGTTATCCTTTTGTCTGCTGCGAAATCGGTGGTGGCATTCAGGACACCTATTATCATCGCCCAATTGTTCCACCTGAATCTGTCGAAGCGCTTGCCGTCATGAATCTAGCAGGTGGATCAAACCTCATCGGCTACTACATGTATCATGGTGGTTCAAATCCAGTCGGTAAGTACAGCTATATGAACGAATATACGGTGCCGCGTATTTCTTACGACTTTCAATCGCCTCTCCGTGAATTTGGTCAAGTAGCCGACTCCTATCGACACCTGCGTTTGGTGCATCTGTTCCTCAAAACTTTTGACGATATTCTTGCACCGATGAGCGTTGTTTTGCCGGAAAATTCAGCGACTATTACACCCGAAAATACCAAAGACTTGCGTTTTGCGGTTCGTACCCAAGAGGGTACTGGTTTTATATTCTTGAACAACTATCAAGATCATGTCGATATGCGGGATATCACTGACATTCGTTTGCAACTGCACATGGATACCTCAATCATTTCTTTGCCCTATACCGAATCGTTGACCCTTCAGAAAAATGTCTCGGCTATTTTGCCGTTTGGCTTATCACTTTCAGGCATCAAACTGACCTACGCGACCACTCAACTGCTCACCAAAATTGACGACGCTTATTTCTTTTTCGCACCGCACGGCATGATCAGTGAATATGCCTTTGACCCAGCCTCCTATCAAGCGCTGTCGGTAAAATCAGGCGAAGTAATAGCAGAAAATGGGATGACTTATGTGACCGTTACTCCCGGCCTTGATTGCCTCGTCACCTTGACCACCTTAGATGGCAAAATGGTGCGCATCTTCACATTAACCCGTCAACAGGCTGAACAATCCACAGTTGAAATACAGAATCAGCGGCCCCATTTGCTCATTTCAGAAGCAACTATCGTCGCTGAAACGGATCAACTTTTTGCCTACCACACTTCAAAACCAGACGTGGACATTTGGGTCTATCCGCCCATCAAAAACGCTGAAGGTTATTTTAGCCGCCATAATATCTCCACTACGCCGAATGAGTTGTCATTTGAAAAGCATCAAGTAGATGAGGGCAAAGTGGTATTGAAGTTCCCCGCTGATATGCTCAAAAACGCGCACAACATCTTACTTCGTATTGATTATCTTGGTGATATAGGGCAAGCCTACATTGATGGTAAACTCGTTCATGACAACTTTTACAATGGCACAAGCTGGGAAATTGGTCTTCGTCAGTTGGAACCGAAACTAAATGGCAAAGAACTGCTGATTATGATTGTTCCAGTTGAAAAGCATTCTGGTGGTCGGCGTTATGTTCAAACGGGTATGGCTTTCCGCCCTGATGCCGATGGTGAACGAATTGCTGCCATCAATCAAATAACATTGGTACCCGAATACAAAACGCCGGTTCACTTGTCTTAAATTTAACGATGTATCGCAGCACAAGAAAGCAATCACGATGGAAAACAAACGGCTTGATAAACTATTTGCGAAAATGCGTCACGGCGCGGACTATAACTATGAGCAGTGGCTTGATACACCTGACATTCTTGCAGACGATTTTCGCTTGATGAAACAATCGCACTCGAATGTCATGAGTGTTGGCATCTTCTCGTGGGCGATGCTTGAACCTGAAGACGGACGTTACGATTTTTCTTGGTTAGATCGTCTAATGGACGAATTAGCGGCCAATGATATTGGTGCGATTTTAGCGACTCCCAGTGCTGCGCCGCCCGCATGGCTATCAAAGAAATATCCTGAAACCCGCCGTGTGGATATTCTGGGGCATCGCGAACCACACAAGGTGCGGCAAAACTTCTGCTTTACTTCACCCGTCTACCGTCAAAAAGTTAACCAGATTAACAAGCAGTTAGCCGAGCGTTATAAAGACCATCCAGCTTTACTCCTCTGGCACGTCTCCAATGAATATGGCGGGGTTCAGTGCCATTGTGAATTGTGCTATAGGGCTTTTCGAACGTGGCTCAAGAATCGTTATGATGATTTAGACACGCTGAACCATGTGTGGTGGACAACCTTTTGGAGTCATAAATATACGGATTGGGATCAAATTGAGCCGGTAGACGACACAACACATGGTCTCAAGCTCGATTGGCAGCGTTTCACCAGTGACCAAGCACTTGATTTCTATAAAGCCGAAATCGTGCCGCTGCGTGAAATAACCCCTGATATGCCCATTACCACCAACTTCATGCGTCCCGATGTGGCCCTCGATTATTGGCGCTTTGCCGAGCATGTAGATGTCATCTCGTGGGATAGCTATCCGCGTTGGCATCAAGGTGATGATGCCATAACCGGCATGGAAACATCCTTCTATCACGATCTTCACCGTTCCTATAAACAAGGGCTGCCATTCCTGCTCATGGAATCGACTCCTAGCGTTACGAATTGGCAGGGCGTTAGTCGCGTCAAGCAGCCCGGTGTTCATAAGCTCACCTCTTTACAAGCCGTCGCGCATGGTTCAAACAGCGTTCAATATTTCCAGTGGCGGCAAAGTCGCGGGGCTTGGGAAAAGTTTCATGGGGCAGTTGTCACCCACCTCAATTCCCCAGATACCCGTGTTTTCCGCGATGTGACTGAAGTCGGTGCGGTTCTCGAAAAACTTGCCGATATATTGCCCAGCACCAATCATGCTTCGGTTGCGGTCATGTACGATTACGAGAATGAGTGGGCGCTCAACAATGCCCAGATACCGCGCACCCTTGGTAAAAAATATCAGATCACCTGCCAGCATCATTATGCTCCTTTCTGGCAGCAGGGTATTTCAGTCGACATCATCAATGCTCATGCTGACTTGAGCAAATATAAAATTGTCATTGCACCGATGCTCTACTTGATGCAAGTTGGATTGCCTGAACGCATTGAAGCCTTTGTCCAAGCGGGTGGCGTATTCGTCACCACTTATTTGGCCGGCATGGTCGATGACAGTGACTTGGCTTTCCTGAATGGCTATCCGCCTGCTTTGCGCAGAACCTTGGGGATTTATTCTGAAGAAATAGATGCTCTGACAGATGAGCAGCAAGGCGTTGTGGAATTCTGTGAAGGTAACGATCTAAATTTGGCTGGCTCGTACAACTTTCATGAATACGCCGAACTGATTCACCCCGAAACCGCCACCATGATCGCAGCCTATGGCTCTGAGTTTTATGCAGGTTCGCCAGCCGTGACTGTCAATAATCACGGTAGTGGAAAAGCTTACTATATCGCGGCTCGTACCGATGATGTATCGCTTGCGGACTTTTATAAAGCACTGGCACAAGCCGAGAACATCACGGGTGTATTGTCGGTTGATTTGCCCAAGGGTGTTACAGCACAGGTTCGCGAAACCGAAAATCAGCGTTTTGTGTTTCTGATGAACTTTACTGACCAACTGCAAAAAGTTGATCTTGGTGATGCTCGATTCTCTGACCACCTTACTGGTTCGCCTGTAGTTGATGTGGTGACACTTTACCCGTATGACATCAGCATTCTCTCCGCACCCATTTCCTAATTTGCATATTCTTGTATGGGAGGGTCATGTATCCTCCCATTTTTGAGGTTTTCCGGGTTTAAACTTGGGCATTGATGGAATGCAGTAAATGATTCAAATGATTCGCAACAATTACGTAATTTGCATATTTCCCGCTGAAATGTCTGGCGGATGGCTCGGCTAATGCCGCTGAATTGACATTTTGTGTCGGCGGGATAGTCCTTCAATGCCACTGAAATGACACAACTGCGGCGGATAGCTCGGCTGATGCCACCGCCTGCAATTTGTGTCTGCCGCTGCTGTAAATGCCGTTATCAGTTTACAGGTGATAGTTATCAGCTCAATGCAAAGCGGTTTTAAAACATCTGTGTTGAGTTTCATTTTAAGCTGTAGATCATGAGGAGTGAAAGGTATCTAGTATTCTCCAAAAAGTTCACTGATCCACTTTATTTTAGAACAAAAGTTTGTATAAGTCAATGCAAAATGGTTCAAGTTTACAAACTTTTTGATTGGCAAAAGTCGATCTCACATCATTACCACGCCGCCGTTTACATCCAAAGTCGCCCCTGTGACCCACGTAGTTTCTTCACTGCACAGATGCACAATCGAGTGAGCGATTTCAATCGGTTTAGCCATCCGTTTGAGAGGTACAGTACCAATATAGTCTTCCCGTGCCTCCGCTTGCACGTTCTCAAACATCCGCGTATCCACCGCCCCCGGTGCAATTGCGTTGACTAAAATGTTATAAGGTGCATAATGCCGTGCCAGTGACTTGGTCATCGCCAACATACCACCCTTTGTTCCGCCGTACACGGTTGTGTTGTGGACTCCGCCAATTCTGCCACCTGTCGAACTGATGTTGACGACTCGCCCCCACTTTTGTGGTTTCATGACATTCGCTGCTGCCCGTGTCAGGAAAAAAACAGGCTTGAGGTTAATCCCAAACATCCGGTCGAACATTTCCTCGGTCATTTCATCGACTGGAATACGTGGACAAATGCCCGCGTTGTTTACTAGAATGTCGATTTTTCCATAAGCTGCCACCACATCTTGAACCAGCTTGTCGGTCATTGCTGGCTTCGATACATCACATAAAAATGTTTGTGCCTCATGGCCTTCCGCGCGAATGCCCGCGCTGACGGTCTCAGTCAATTCCGGTTCAATATCGCAAACCGCAACTTTCGCGCCTTGCCGTGCTAAAAGCAGTGCCGTTGCCGCACCAATCCCGCGTGCCGCACCCGTCACAATCGCTACTCGATTTTCAAGCATCATAATTCCTATTGGATATAGGGCAGGAGCATTTGCCGTGCCACAGAGGTTTCATATAACGTATCAATTCGGTTGACTTCAAACCAATCCGCACATACATATTCACAGGTCAATGCGCCAGTATAACCGACTGTCTTCAATTGGTTAATCAGGTCAGGATAATCAATTATTCCCTCAGCATGGGCTACTTGCAGCTTTCCAAATTTTGCTTGACGTACATGGATATGTCCTGTATGTGGGATTAACTTGTAAATGCGCTCCACCGGAATGTATTGGAGCAAGAAGTGGGCGAGATCGAGTGTAACTTTTAATCCCGGCACGGCCTCAACAAGTTGGAGCGCGAGTTCCGGCGTATCGGCGATGCTGCCCATATGCGGCTCAAAACGTACCTCAATCCCATACTCGCCTGCAATCGCCACCGCTTGCTGCAGATACTTGGCTGACACTGCTAAGTTATCGGCTAATGTTCGCTCTAGTTGATCGACACCCGGCAAAATTGTCATGCCCGGACTGCCGATGAGTTTACAAAACTGCGCCGCACCCCGAACTAATTCCATGTTTCGTTCTCGTACCGTTTTATCCATATCATTCAGGGAATGCAGGGGAGGGGCAACACCAAATTGGGTGAAGTAATCCGTCACCGTCAGTTCATATTTATCCAGCAAAGCTTTGAGAATGTCCGCTTGCTTTTGCGGATTCCCCAAAACTTCTGCTGGTTGAAAACTGCAAAGCCCACGCTCATGAAATCCCGCAATATCAACCGAATCAAACCCTAACGACTTGCAAACCATCAATGTGGCTTCCAATGGAAGCACTTCAAAAGACCAATTTCCAACAGCTAACTTCATGATCCTTTTCCCATAAATTTATCTATATAAGTCAGCGACTTGTACCGGCATTCCATCTTGCTCTGCTGATCGAAGTGCCGCTTCGAGCAATTCAACCGTATAAAGTCCGTTGGTTTTACCGGGGAACCACGGTTCGTCGCCGTCTAGAATAATTCCGGTGAACTTATCGACTGGCACATCCCCCGGATAACCGGGACTGTGACGCGGGATATGTTCTTCGCGCCCATTGTGCAGTCGCATGAACATCTCGCCTGTGAAGCCATCCACCAGAATGCGTCCCTTGCTACCGTGTAGGTGAACTTCAACCGAACCGGGATCGCCCATACCTACATTACCAGTGCTGCCGATGATTGCCAGCGCTCCCGTATTCATCTTCACTGTGAAGGCATCCACAACATCAACTTTGGCTTCAAGATTATTGGTGAAGGCACTCACCGTTTTCGCACGCAGCTTCGGTGCGAGGTGGAACATCAACGCTGCCAGATGCGTGACCTGTAACACGCTCTGCCCACCACCTGCCACCGATGGTTCGCTATAGGTTTGTTGGGTAGGGCCTGTGACCGCATATCCGGTTGGCGGCTCAAACTTTTCAGGATGACCTTTGAGCAAGTCATAGGTAATCGACGACATGCTGCACGCAATGTACTCGATGTCACCGATCAAGCCTTCGTCGATATAAGCCTTTGTTTTGATAATGTGCGGCAAATAGGGAAAGGTGTAGCCCATCAAGATCTTCTTACCGATGGCATCCGCCTTTTCAACCAGCGCCCACGCATCTCGCGCATGGATGGTCATTGGCTTTTCAATCAGCAGATGTAGACCTTGTTCGAGACTATCCATCGCTGCTTGAAAATGGGCATGGTGTGTGACCGCGATAATCGCGCCTTGCAGGTCTGGATGTGCAGCTTTAGCCTCAGCAACGGTCGTAAAAATCTGCGAGGCCGGAATGTTGTATTTCTCGGCAGCCTTTTGGCCTGCTTCAGGATTTTTATCGACTAACACAATTTTGCCGACGCGTGGATGTGCTACTAGAGCGGGTAAGTGTGCCGTTGTCGCCCACCAACCTGTACCCACAACGGCAATATTTGCTTTTTCGGACATAAATCACTCCTAAATAAGTGTGTAAATTTGTTGATTTTTGTTGATTTTTATCTATACTTGTTGAAATTTATAGCGCTATCATGGTTCTTTGTCAAAAAATAACCATTCAATTGAAAGAGGCTTTTTAATGCATACGTGGCAAAAACCCGGCCCTTTAACCATCCAAGCGATTGAAACCGAAGCCATTCGTGTTCCCTTGGATCGGGTTTATAAGGGTAGTAAATATTCGATGCAAAATCGCTGCACCATCATCACCCGCATTTTGACGCATCAAGGGGTGATTGGTGAAGTTTACACAGGGGATACTGACGAAGAACAATCGGTCATCCTTAAAATTATCCACAATGAACTGGCTCCCGCCTTAATCGGCATGGATGTATTTAACACCGAAGGCTGCTGGGAAGCCATGAAACCTGCGACCTATGATATTCTTAGGGATCGCGGTGTCGTCATGCAGGCCATCTCGGCTGTCGATACTGCTATCTGGGACACAGTCGGTAAAGCGTTGGAAATGCCGTTGTATAAACTTTGGGGTGGTTATACCAACGTCCTGCCGATGATCGCCATTGGTGGCTATTACGGGCAAAACCGTGATGAACTTGCCAAAGAAATCAGCCAGTATATTGATTACGGTGTGCTTGGTATGAAGTTCAAAGTCGGTGGTGTAACCCCCGAAGAAGACCTTGAACGCCTCAAAGTCGCTGTTGAAGTCGGCGGCCCGAATTTCCGCTTGATGGTTGATGCCAATCAAGGTTATGACCTTCAGCAAACCATCCGTTTTGTCCGCTTGGCACAGAACGCAGGCATCGAACTCCTTTGGTTTGAAGAACCCGTTCGCTGGTATAACGACAAACGTTGGCTGCGTGATGTGCGATTGGCAACTGGCATTCCTGTCACAGCAGGGCAGAGTGAGTATCGTATCGACGGAGTCCGCGATCTTGTGATGCAAGGGGCAGTGGATTACTGCAACTTTGATACTTCATGGGGCGGTGGCCCGACCATTTGGCGACGGGTGGCTGCTCTTTGTTCGACATTCGGCGTAAAGATGGCACACCACGAAGAAGCCCAAGTCTCGGCGCACTTATTAGGCAGTGTCGCTCACGGCACATATGTCGAGTGCTTCCACCACAACCGTGACCCAATTTTCTGGGACATTCAGACTTCGCCTCGACCCTTAAAAGATGGGTATTACACCATTTCTGATTTGCCGGGTTTGGGCATCGAACTTGACCGTGATTACGTTGCTCGCTACCGTGTCTAAATAGATCGACACATTAAAGGACAAGTCTGATGCTCATCAAAAAATTGGATGCTTTCTCGATTGAGTTTAAAGAAGCGGTCGATAACTTTTCCACCCGCTATATTGTGATTGTGCGTGTCGAAGCGCAAGACGGAACAGTGGGTTGGGGTGATTGCTTTAGCTTATTTCGGGAAGCAACCGCCGCGATTAGTGCGCTGATTGAAAATGGCCTCGGTGAAATCGTTGTCGGCAAAGATGCTTACGACATCGAAACGCATTGGGAAGCCCTACGCGAAAAAGTCTGGTGGTATGGTGACATTGGTGGTATCGCAGCCTTTGCCATCAGCGCCATTGATATGGCACTCTGGGACTTAAAAGGCAAACTGCTCAAACTCAATCTCTCGCAAATGTTAGGCGGGGCAAAAACCGACCGCTTGCCAGCTTGCGCCAGTTCACATCCTAAAGCGGGTACGATTGATGGTATGGCGGATGAACTCGCTAACCACATTCGCGCGGGTTATCAATTCATTAAAGTGGGTTTTGGTAAAAAAGGGGAGTCGAATCTCGGCGTTGATCCTGAGCGTGACATCCAGTTCGCCAAAGCCGTTCGCGCTGCAATCGGCCCCAAAGCTGGCTTTGTTATTGATGTGGGTGCTAAATGTCGATGGGATATTCCCCGTGCAGTGTATACCGCTCAAAAGATGAGTGAATATAACCTGATGTGGATGGAAGACCCGTTTCATCCTGATAACTTCAACGCCTATCACCATCTTCGGGCTGCTGTCCCTCAAATGCGGATTGGTTTCGGTGAGCGCTTTTATAACTGCTACGATTATCAACGCCTCTTAGATGCCGATGTTGCCGATGTGATTCTGATTGATGCCGGACGCGCCGAAGGGATTACCGGTATGCACAAGGTTATCCAGATGGCTGCACATCGTAACGTGGCGATTGATGCCCATAGTTTCAGCAGTGCGATTAACACCGCTGCTAGCATCCATTTATCTTTGTGCGCCACTAACCGAACCATGTTTGAACTCAAGCCTGTCATCAACGCTATGCATCACGAGTTGGTGCGTAATCCGGTAGCCCATGTTGATGGTTGGGTTTATGCGCCCGAAGGTTATGGCTTGGGTGTTGATGTTATGGAAGATGCTGTCCATAAGTTTGCGATTCGCTTTTAGGAAGTCATTTCCTGTTGAAAATAAATGGCACTATTGCAGCAAATTGAGTACAGTTGCGCGAACGCTTAACTTTTCAAAATAAGGAACGCAGTTATGGCTAAAAGAACCAAGATGTTCTCGATACTTGCGCTGGGCTTTTTGGTACTGATGCTGCCAATTTTTACGGGCGCGGCACAGGATACTGAAGTCAAAGTTTCTTGGCCTGATTTGGGTGGTCGCGAGATTACCATCGCCATGACTAACGACTATCCGCCTTATCAGTACTACGATGAAAATAAGAAGTTGATCGGCTGGGATTACGACACCATCAATGATATTTGCGCCTTGATCAACTGCAAGCCCAAGTTTATTGAAACTTCTTGGGATGGCATGTTACTGGCGATCTCGAATGGCGAGTTTAATCTTGGTGCGGGTGGCATTACATACACCGCCGAACGTGCCAAATCGGTAGACTTCACTTAACTCTTCCAGACCTATGACGAAACACTGTTGGTTCGCTCTGATGATAAACGTTTTACAACCTCAGAAGAATTGAAAGCGTTGGGTAAATTCAAGGTTGGCACGCAGCTCGGTACGACCAATGAAATCAGCGCTCAGAACATTTTTGGTGCTGAAAATGTAGCTAGCTTCGACAATATGCCAGCGGCTATTCTCGCCCTGCAAAATGACGATGTGGATGCGGTTGAGATTGATCGCCCTGCTGCCGAAGGTTATATCAAGACGACCGAAGGCATCAAGACCATTGAAGAGTCACTAACGGGTATTCAAGGGCTGTCATTTCCCATGACCAAAGGCAGTGACCTTGTGTATCCCTTCAACGCGGCGATTTCGGCGCTACAGGCCAGTGGTCGTTGGGATGTGGTCTTTGATAAATGGTTTAATAAGCCCGCTTCCTAAATCCCCGACTTCGTTTGTTGGCAGGGAAAAGGCATCCCTTTTCCCTACTCACCTAATTTCTACAATTTTGACGCCGCAGGAATAATTTCCTTGCCAAAATTTTCTAATGGCGTGATTTCGTAGACGTTGGGCATGTTGAATATGGCATGGGTAAAGCCCATTGCAGATAGTTTCTTCAGCCGTTCCATAATACCCTCAACCGTGTCGTTGCCTGCGCTCAGGTGTGCTGTGCCCAACGAGGTTTTCTCGATGTCGGCATAGTTGCGTCCCAATTTCTCGCAGTGTTCTTTGAGTGTATCCATCGCTTCTTGTAATTTGTCGAGACCATAGGCCTCAAAAAAGTTGCAGGCATCCGCATATTGTGCCGTCATCCGTAGAGTCTTTTTTGACCCCATTCCACCGACCAAAATGCGCGGGTGCGGTTGGCTGATCGGACGCGGGTTGTTAGTCATTTTTGGCGCGGCAAACTGTTTGCCTTTGAAACTGGTTTCATCACCCTCCCACAGCGCGTGAGCCAATTGCAGCGTGTCCTCTAACCATTCAAACCGTTCACTGGTACTAGGATACTTGACGCCGAAGCCCTCAGCCTCTTCTTGATACCAACCTGCACCGACACCGAAATAAGCACGTCCGCCAGAAACAATATCCAGTGTATTGACCATCTTTAACAGAATGGACGGCAAACGGTAAATTACTCCTGTTACCATCACACCGAGGTAAGCTGTTTCGGTCAGACCCGCTAGATAGCCGAGCGTTGTATAAGCCTCCATCATCGGGTCGCTGTATGCTTCACCAAAAAGCCCACCAATCTGATAATAGTGAT
Organism: Aggregatilineales bacterium; assembly: GCA_038251275.1. Classification (GTDB taxonomy): domain Bacteria; phylum Chloroflexota; class Anaerolineae; order Aggregatilineales; family Phototrophicaceae; genus CFX2. The sequence continues at coordinate 378 of JBBSBM010000031.1, read as the reverse complement.
CCATCACCCAAATGCTGTGAAATCCAACTGCTTCAGCCGTAGTAACAATTTGCTTTAATTGCGGTCGGATAGCCGCAGCGCCACCCGGATATTTAAACGAAGGGATTTGTAAACCAATATGCATGATGATTCTCCATGAATTTGTGCTGACTTAGACAAGCGAACTGATGTGGCATCTAAATGCTACATCTTAGAGTACACTCTAAGTCAAGCGGTTTATCACTTTATATCCAAAATATTTACCGTGATTGCTAGTTGATGTCGTTCATGCAGAACTCGTTAAAATGGGAGTTACCAGACAACCATCAAACGGGGAAACGACATGAACGACAGCTATATTGTAACCAGTTATGTGGTGATTGATGACATACTGAAAGC
>JBBSBM010000030.1:0-72112 GCA_038251275.1 Aggregatilineales bacterium | reverse complement strand
CACTAAACGGTGGAGAAAAGCGACGAAATCAAGCGCATCACAAATCATAGAAGTAGGGCCGCCAATATAGACCTTCCTGAACCATTATGATCGGTGAACATGTTCAAGAATTTGATGAACGCGTTCAGTAATTTGGTAAATATGTTCATTTTTACCATTTTATACGCCAGATTTCTCCCTCAAAAAGCGTCCACCACTTAGTGTGGTGCTACCGAGATAAGGTAGCACCACACTAAACGGTGGAGACTTAATTTTGCTAAAACTGATTATCACGATGACCTGTGAATGCCTTTAAAGCCCCTCCTTGTTACTACGGGGCGGGGTTTGGGGGGGGCGGTATTCAAATTACTTTCTTGGTACTACTTCTGCGGTTCAATTGCATTTGCCTTTGCAGTTTCAGCGGCTTCTTCCCGTACATCCGCCACAACGATACTGCAAATTATGCAGCGGCGGCATTCACCGAGTAATCCGCTGCACTTGTGCCATTTCAGTGGCACTAGCCGAGCCAGCCGCCGTGCAAAAATGTCGATTCAGCTGTTTCTCCCGTGTTCCCGCCTGCCATTTCAGCGGATGTATTGCACAAAATGCGAAAATTGCGAATTTTCCGCATTAACTACCTGTTTTCGGTGCCGAATTCACATCACCAATCAAGAACGGATTGAAATTCGTCCCGACATCATAGTAATCTTCATGTTCGACTGCTTTCAGCCAATTAACCACCCGATAAGTAACCGGAGTAAATACAGTCTCAATCGCCACCTTGAACAGATAACCGGAGACAATCAGGTTGATGAGTACTTCATTTGGGACAGTCCCTCCAAATGCGATAATGGTGAACACAAGTGTATCAACCCCTTCGCCCGTAATCGTTGACCCAATCGTCCGCGCCCACAGGAATTTGCCCTCAGTCCAGATTTTCATCTTTGCCAGCACATAACTGTTACTAAATTCCCCCGCGAGGAACCCGCACAAACTCGCGATCACAATTCGCATTGTCTGCCCTAAAATCGCGTGAAAGCTGCTTTGTAGATCCCAACCTTGTGCCGGAGCCGCGCTGTCCACAATCGCTAATGTAATCGCTGTGACGAACATCCAAAAGAAACCTGTCCAGATCACCCGTCGACTGGATTTATAACCGTAAACCTCGGTCAGAACATCACCGAAAATATAGGATAGTGGGAACAGAAAGGTCCCACCATCAAATTGAAATGGACCAACTTGTAGCAGTTTGGTCGCCGCGATGTTCGAAATAATCAACACCGCCACCAACGAAGCAGTCACAAAATCTAAATGCTTATACAGTCTGCGGTTTGGGGCAGATGTGTTCATAGAATTCAACTCCAAAAAATAAGGAACGTCTATTTTAGCGATCTGCATTCATTTTGGAATATCCGGTTCATCGAAATTAAAACACCCGACCTCTTTCGAAATCGGGTGTTTCTTTTAACAACTATCGACTAAAGACCACTTACTGCTTAAAGAAATTGCGCAGAACCGTCGGCAGGATACCACCATTACGATAGTATTCCATTTCCACTGGTGTGTTGATTTTGACGCTCGCTTGGAATTCCTTTGTAGTCCCATCTTCGGCTGTGGCGCGAACTGTTAATTCTTGCCCCGGCTTCAGATTGTCATCCAGACCGATGATGTCGAACTTTTCTGTACCCGTGAGTTTGTGTGTCTCCCAACCTTCGCCTTGTTTGAAGACCAAAGGCAGTACACCCATCATCACCAGATTGCTGCGATGGATACGCTCAAAGCTCTTGGCGATAACAGTCTTCACGCCTAGTAAAATAGTGCCTTTGGCTGCCCAGTCACGGCTGGAACCCATACCGTAATCGGATCCTGCCAGAATCACTAGAGGTGTGCCTTCACTGATGTACTTCATCGCCGCTTCGTAGATACTCATCACCTTATCATCACCAAAGTGAACGGTCACGCCGCCTTCGGTTCCGGGGACGAGATTATTACGCAGGCGAATGTTCGCGAACGTACCGCGCATCATCACTTCGTGACTGCCGCGTCGCGTACCGTAGGTATTGAAGTCTTTTTTCTCAATACCATTTTCGATTAAATATCGACCTGCAGGGCTATCTATCGCAATATCACCTGCCGGAGAAATGTGGTCAGTGGTGATCGAGTCACCGAACATTCCCAGCACTCGCGCTCCTGTTATCGGTTGGATTGCGTCTGCCTCAATAGGCATATCAACAAAGAACGGAGGCTCTTGAATATAGGTGCTCTTTTTGCTCCAGCTATAAACGGCGCCGCCACTTACTGGAATTTCATTCCACATCAAGTTGCCTGTGTAGACATTCCCGTACTGTGTCCTGAACAAATCAGGGGTAATGGTATTTTGTACCAATTCCATGATTTCATCCTGTGTCGGCCAAATGTCCTTGAGGTAGACCTGTTCACCATCACGGTCATGACCAATCGGCTCATTCACCAAATCAATATCCACTGTCCCTGCTAAAGCATAGGCCACCACGAGGGGAGGGGAAGCTAGATAATTAGCCTTCACCGACGGGTTGATACGACCTTCAAAGTTACGGTTGCCGCTCAGAACGGCACTCGCAACCAAATTACTTTCCTTGATGGCGCTCGAAATCTTTTCGGGCAGTGGGCCGCTGTTACCAATGCAGGTCGTGCATCCATAACCAACCGTGTAAAAACCCAAAGCTTGCAAGTAAGGAGTCAATTCGGCTTTATCCAAATATTCTGTGACGACTCGCGAACCGGGCGCAAGGCTGGTCTTAACATATGGTTTGATTTTTAGGCCGCGCTCAACTGCTTTCTTCGCAACCAAACCCGCCGCAATCATCACCGATGGATTACTGGTATTTGTGCAGCTTGTGATAGCCGCAATCACCACCGCGCCATGACCGACTTCAACTGAGTCACCGTTCTGACCGAGTTGAGCCGTCTTTTCAATTGCAGACTCATCCAGAGCAAATCCGCGTTTGTCGATGGGTGTACGTAGGCTTTGCTCGAATGTTTCTTTCATGGCGCTCAAAAGTACGCGGTCTTGTGGGCGTTTCGGGCCAGCCATGCTCGGTTCAACCGTACTCAGATCCAGTTCCATTGTGTCTGTGAATTCTGGATCAGGTGTTGCATCAGTGCGGAACAGGCCTTGTTCTTTGCAGTAGGCTTCGACTGTCTTAACCAGCGCTTCATCACGGCCTGTACGCCGCATGTAGCTCAATGTTTCGTCGTCAATCGGGAAGAAACCCATCGTCGCGCCGTATTCAGGAGCCATGTTGGCAATGGTTGCGCGGTCAGCTAATGAGAGCTTGCTCAACCCTGTTCCATAAAACTCGACGAACTTATCGACTACACCCTTCTTACGCAGCATTTGTGTGACCACCAGCACCAAATCGGTGGCAGTGGTTCCTTCATGCAGTTTGCCAGTCAACTTGAAGCCGATCACCTCAGGCATCAACATATAAATCGGCTGGTTAAGCATTGCTGCTTCGGCTTCAATACCGCCCACGCCCCAACCTAGTACACCCAAACCATTAATCATGGTGGTATGGCTATCTGTACCGACTAGTGAGTCTGGTAGCAAAACGGTGCGTCCTTCATCGTCTATATACATCTGTACGGCTTTGGCGAGGTATTCCAAATTGACCTGATGCACGATGCCGGTTGCTGGGGGTACAACTTTGAAGTTGTCAAAAGCGCTTTGTCCCCAACGCAAAAATTCATAACGCTCTTGGTTGCGTTCGAATTCCAGCGAGGAGTTCATCATGATTGCGTTGGCCGAGCCAAATCGGTCAACCTGTACCGAGTGGTCAATCACCAGATCAACTGGAATAGTTGGGTTGATTTTCTTCGGCTCACCATTCATTCGCACCATTGCGCTGCGAAGTGCTGCTAAGTCAACCACACAGGCTACACCTGTGAAGTCCTGCAAAATAACACGCGCGGGCTTGAATGGAATTTCAACCTGCTTGGGTGCTTTTGCCTCCCAGTTTGCTAAATTTTGAACCGCCTCTTCATTGACCTGAAAGTTATCCAAGTTGCGAAGGGCATTTTCTAATAAGACTTTGATGCTAAAAGGCAGTTTGTCGACGTGACCGACACCTTTTTCTGTGAGTTTATTCAGACGATATATTGTCGCTTCGCCCTTTGCCGTATTTAGGGTTCCGCGTGTACCGAAGCTATCAAGTATCTTTGCCATATGTCATCCTCTCGTTTGTGAGTTTCCCAAAATCGTTAAAACCGGATGGCTAATCCGGGAATGCTACCAAAAATGATTGTCCAAATGCCGTTTTCTTTTTCGCTTATTACGAAACGTGATTAATTCTATCCAAAATAGTACATCAGTGTCAGCCTCAATGGGTATAACACTGTTGCCTATTTGGTTCAAGAGTAGCACTTATCGAAAAATTGATAGTGAGCCTTCTTGTTGTATCCTATGCCTCTTTTAGTTATTATTCAAATGGATAGTTTTTATGGTATTCATAGGTTGCTCCAATAAATCACTATGCTCGACGTTCATCGACTGCGTATTTTTGTATTTGTAGCCCGTCTTGGCAGTTTCACACGCGCCGCTGCCGTGCTCCATATGACGCAGCCGACAGTTAGCCAACAAGTCGCTGCTCTGGAAAGTGAACTAGGTGTTCATCTGATTGACCGCAACACTCGCAAGATGCGTCTCACTGGCTCTGGTGAAGTATTATTCTCTTATGGTGAACGTTTGTTAAAGCTCGCAGATGAAGCTCTTGCGGCTGTCCGAAACGAAGCAGGTCTTGCCAAGCAGCAGCTCAAGCTCGGCGTAGGTCATACCTTAGCCACCTATATTTTGCCGGATGTTTTGAGTCGCTATCGTACGCATCATGGCGATTATCATGTGCGTCTGGTCGTTGGCAATACAGGTGAACTCCTTTCGAAGTTGAGTTCTGGTGAAATCGACATCGCTTTGGTCGGGTCACCAGCCGAGCATCCTGATGTAGAAACCAAAGCCTTTATGCAAGATCATTTAGTGGTGATTGTTAGCCCACAGGATGAATGGGCAGGCTATCAAAGTGTCACACTCGACCATATTAGCACACGGGTATTTCTAACTCGTGAACCCGGTTCAGCGCTTTATACCACTGTCTCTCGCTTATTTGGTGAAGATCGTTTATCACATGTTGAAACAATTTTACTCGGTGAAACGGAAGCCATTAAGCGCAGTGTTGAGTTAGGTTTGGGTGTTGCCCTTATCCAAAAGATTGCGATTGAGCGCGAAGTCCAGCAAGGTACACTTCATACGATTGCTCTTGTGGGTGCGGATGATGCGCGTACCTATTTAATCGGGGTTCGCAAACGTTCTGTCCCGAATGAAGCTGTAACCGCTTTTATAGCTTTGCTTCCTTTTCGCAGGGAATGATGCCCATTTTAAAGTGCCAATTGAAAACCATGTCACAATCAGATTGTCATTCAACGGTTTGATGTTCCACAGGAGTGTGGCTATATGATTGATAACAATACTTCAACCTTCAATTTGCTCCGCCGTCTGCAAGAACAGAATGAATCAGATGCGCCCGCTAATATCGCTCAGAAAGCAATGACGGCATTCACACTTCAATCGGAGCCTGAGGTTCAGTCTGAAGCAGGACCGGGTTTCGTCAATGTTATGGTCTATCCGCAAGACCCGTTTGTCAGTGCGCCAGAAGTACGTCAGATGACCGCCACTTATATTAATCCCGGCTTGGTGAGTTCACGCTTCCAATTACGGGATCATCTTGCGGCGCCTGCCCAACCAGACGAACAGGGCAATTATATGTTTTGGCCGGGTAAGCCAGAGTTTGATCAAGTGAATAGCTTTTACTATGCCACCTTTACACTCCGTATGTACGAGCGTTATACGCAACGTGCTCTGCCGTGGTCATTTCAACTCGACCATCTAACCATTGATCCTCATGCGGGTTTCGGCGGGAATGCTTATTACAGCGAACTCGATCATCTTCTAGGCTTTAACGGCTTTCAGGACGGTAAAGACCTTATTCAGTCCTCGCAAAGTGCGGATATCGTAAGCCATGAAACTGGACATGCTATTTTGGATGGGATGCGTGACCTTTATAACGAGTCCTTCGGTTTAGGCTCTAATGCTTTTCACGAAAGCTTTGGTGATATGACCGCCGTGTTGGTTGCCTTGCATGATGACTCTCTGATTGAACGTCTGCTTGATTGGACGGGTGGCGATTTACGTATTGATAATTTCATTTCGGCAGTTGCAGAACAAGTCACAGACCGATTGCAAGCTCGGGGCGAGAAAATACAAGGTCGTACGGTTTATCTCCGCAACGCCCTTAACAAATTTACGGATGTCCCTTTTGATCAACTCCCGCCAAGCCCTAATGATCCTGAACTTGAGTTGTCTCGCGAAAAACACAACTATTCGCGGTTATTCACGGGAGCATTTTATGACATTCTGGTTGCCATTTATGAACAAATGAGGCAAGTACCAGCCGATCGCATTATTATTCATGGGGTACGCGATATTGTCGGGAATTTACTGACGACTGCTATAGAACTTGGCCCGGTTTGCGAACTCACCTTTAGTGATATGGCGCAGGCGTTTCTAGCGGCTGATGATCTTCTCTACGATGGAAAACATACGGATATACTGATCAAGGTATTTGACGAGCGCAAAATTCTTGCGTCTGGTACTGCCCGTGAATATGCAGCTAAATTGAAAAGTTTGCCGAATTTGCAAGCGCCTGTTGCTATCGAATCATCCGAGGTGGCACTCAGCTTTCTAAATGAACAGGTTCGTCCCAAACTTAAGTTACCCTCTGATACCACTTTTACCCCAATGGCGGCCTACCGAAACACTGCGGGGCACGTTTTTATGACCTATGGCACAACCCGCCGCGTTAACTTAATCGGTGATCAGTTCCTTTCCTATAATGGTTCTCACCTAGATGTATACGGCGGTTTAACTTTAGCATTTGACTCCTCGAACCGTTTACGAAGTACCTGCTTGCGTCTGGTCACGGATGAGGATCTACGCCAAATCGAAATCTTGACTGCCGATTTGATTACCCGCGGACAGGTTACACCCTTAACTTCAGCAAATACATTTTCAGTTGTCTTTGATGTTGGCGAGATGTTTAACACAGGCTTACTGCTCAAAAATCCTATTTTGGTAGATAAGTTACCCGCTTACCTTTCAGATTTGGTATCTTACCTAGTCGAATGGATGAATCGTTATACCAAAGACTGAGAGTCCGCAAAGAAACTGTTGCACTTTGCGCGGCAGGAAGTAGACTTAGGATTCTGATTTGTAGAGGATGCTAATTGTTGTAAGAAATGAGGGAAAGATGGGTCGTACACGAACGCTGGAACGTCGTAAAGAACGTGAGCAGCAAAAAAAGCGCCAGCGTCAGCTCACATTCGCTATTGGTGGCGTGGTAGTAGCAGTTCTTGCCATTGTCATCGTGCTGCTGATTACAGCGCCGGCTGATGCACCAATTCCAACAGGCACGGCTACGCGCTATCAAGGAATTGATCAAAGTTTTAATGATAAGGGTTTTCCCGTTTTAGGTAAGGATAGCGCTCCGGTGAAAGTTACCGAATATTCCAGCTTTGATTGCAGCCATTGCGCTGAATTTCATTCAGGGACATGGCCTCAAGTGTTGGAGAGTATCCGCTCAGGTGCAGTGCAATTTACCTATGTCCCGGTATATGGCACTGGCGGTATCCAGAATGGTCAAGGGGCTGCCAAAACGGCTATTTGCGCTGGTGATCAAGGCAAATTCTGGGAAATGTATGATGCTCTGTTTAGTTGGCAGACCACTTATGCCAATACCGCTTTTTCGCAAAACCGCTTTAACGGTGGCGTAAATGCCTTAGGCCTCGATAAAGGCCAGTGGGATTCATGTGTTGCTAGTAGTAAACCAGATACCGTAATCACTGCGGCAATGGATGCGTTCAGGTTACAAAATGTTGCCGGAACACCAGCATTGTTAGTCAATGGTACAGTAGTCGATACCGCCAGCAATGTATCCTTGATGGATGCGATTAACACTGCTCTACAGGCTGCGGGTGGTATACCTGCTGAAACCACACCGGAAGCGACTGTTGAGGCCACTCAACCTGTTGTGGCGGCTGAAGCCACTGCTGAAATGACCATGGAACCAACTCTCGAGAAGACAGCCGAAGCAACCATTGAAGCCACAATGGAAGCGACTCCTGAGGCAACCGCCTCCTAAGAAATAGGCTCAATCAAAAGAGGCGATTAACTCTAATCGCCTCTTTTGATAACCGCAAAACTCAAACTTTCTATTGGAGAAGCGGCCCCAGTTTACGTCCACCGATCAGATGGACATGCAAGTGTGGTACTTCCTGCCCTGAATCACTTCCATTGTTAACAATCAATCGATAACCGCTATCTGCTACACCTTGTTCTTTGGCGACTTGTTTAGCCACTGTAAACAGATGACCCAGCATCTGCTCATGTTCGGGTAATACATCATTCGTTGAAGCAATCTCGATATTCGGTACAATTAGGATATGGACAGGTGCAGATGGATTGATGTCTTTGAAAGCTGTTACCAAATCATCCTGATACACAATGCTGGCTGGAATTTCTTTAGCGATAATCTTTGAAAATAGCGTTGGCATAATTTTTCCTCTACCTACATCGCCATTCCGCCGTCGACCACCAACACATGTCCGGTGATATACGCGGCTTCATCGGAAGCAAGGAAAGCGGTGGAGTAGGCCACATCTTCAATAGCCCCCCAACGTCCTAACGGAATATTGTCATTCAACTTCGCGGTCATTTCTGCTGGTAAATCTTTGGTCAGGTCGGTTAGTACAAATCCCGGCGCGACGGCATTCACAGTAATACTGCGCGATGAGACTTCCCTTGCCAGCGACTTTGTGAACCCGATAATACCCGCCTTACTTGCACTGTAATTGGTCTGTCCGCCATTACCTGCGATACCACTGATGCTCGTAATATTGATGATGCGCCCGTAACGCTTTCGCATCATGCTTTTGACTGCTGCTTTCGAACACAACCACGTGCTGCGAAGGTTCGTTTTGATAACCGTATCAAAATCATCGGACTTCATCATCATAATCAGGTTGTCGCGGGTAGTTCCCGCATTATTCACTAGAATATCCAATTTACCATAGGCATCTATCGCCGCTTTAATCAGAGCGTTTGCGCCTTCTTCTTCCCCTACATCAGCCTTAAAAGCCATCGCCTTCCCGCCATCCGCAGTGATTTTTTCAACAACCTCATTGGCAGCGTCGGCATTGCTGTTGTAATTTACAACCACAGTTGCGCCGCGCTTTGCCAACTCTAGCGCGATACCTCTACCAATGCCCCGGCTGCCTCCGGTGACAACCGCAATTTTATCGGTCAATTGAGCCATATTCATTTCCTTTCGCCAACGTTGCAATTGGCAAAGACCAATATCAAAGATACTTATGTTTAGAACTATACCGTTTCGGCTAATTCTAAGCCATTCTTATGAACCACCAACCCAACCTATCAGGTTAATTGTACCTTTGAGTACGCCAGTTAAATTGGCCGTACCTGTGCCATTTGGATTCGCGACTAGAACATCAACACGCCCATCTACCCGGGGATTCACGCCAATGAATGCCAGCCATGCACCGTCTGGTGAATAGCTTGGATTGCACATACCGGGAGGCGGGTTGCCGCGTGTGACGAAGTTGAACGCTCCATCCAGTACGCGCGCGCCGTAAGGACATTGTCCACCCACACCACCAAGCGCGATACGTGAACCATCTCTGACCCATGATGCACTCATTCCAAAACGTGGGAAACTGAGTTCGCTGGTGCGCCCGATGAGTGACCCATCGCGCCGTACAGCGATAATTTCTGATGTATTATTGCTTACACTCTGATAAACAACGGCACTGCCATCCGCCGCCCATGCTTCCGATAGCCGTATTGGGGCTTCGCTTCCAACAGCGAGTTTAACTTCTTGTGCTTGTCCAATATTGATGTCTTCAATCCACAGCTTGCGCTGTGGTGGATTACCTAATGTCGGATCTCCCGTCGCAAAGGTGATGGTGGTGTTGTTCAACCAACGTGGTGGTTCGCTCAGTTTTTCATCAGTCAATTGGCGGGTTTCACCGCTGGTCATATCCATCAAATAGATGCTGCCAACAACGCTGCCTTCAATCGGCGGAGTATTTATTGCTGGATCACAAGCGTTTGTATCGGTTGGTATCCAACTACACGTATCACGGTCAGACACAAACATCAACTTGCTGCCATCTGGTGACCACGACGGCCAAATATCATAAGAACCGTTGTTTGTGACATTTTTCAGATCAGCACCATCGCTGCCAATTGTGAAAATATCAATATCGTAGCCCGTGGCAACAGCCATCGCTAAACGGCTTCCGTCTCGTGTCCAAGCCGGATCACTAAAGAATCCGCGTTGAACTAATGAGTTGATCGGTAAGATGCGTCCGCTAATTCGGTTTTCCAGACTCATCATATAGAGTCCACCCGTTTGTGCGGTAGTCGTGTCGCGTCCATCTTTAAAGTAGGCGACTGAACGCCCGTTTGCCGAAATGTAAATCTGATTATTGGTGCTGGCTGCTAGCTGCATGACAGGAATACGACCACCGGAATTGTTCGGTGCTACGTAGTAGAGGGTTTCTAAACCAGTCGCCGGTTGTGGTGTTCCTTGATTAGGAACATTGTCTTTATCATTTTGGTTAACGAATGCCAACATCGGCGAACCTAGGCTCGATATTATATCCTTGGGTACAGTGAGGAGTTGCCAGTTGTCAAAAATAAATCCTACGGTGGCTTGTGGGGTCGGGTAGGGCGTAGGTGTAATAGTCGCTGTTGGTGTGATGGTGGGTGTATCAGCAGCCGTACTGGTTGCTGTCGGTGTTTCAGTTGCTGGTACTGACGTTTCCGTAGGCGTTATGGTCACTGTCGGTATTTCAGTTTCAGTCGCTGTTGGAGCGGGTGTTGGTGTAGGTGAACTTGCTAAACTACAGGATGCGCTAAATAGCATCACGGCTAAAAATAAAACGCGAACTTTCATAATCAGAATCCCTGCCTAGACGGTCGCCAAACCGATTAGAATACCATGCAGAACCCGCTCGGACTATTGCTAAAAGCTGACGATTACTCTACGACTTCAACTATTGAGCGGCAGTTGACTCGGGTGCGGCTTGGGGCAGCGCAACGAGTACTCTGACTGAATATGGCACTTGTTTACCGTCTTGATAAGTGAGCAATAAGGTGTAAGTCGTATCCACACGTGGGCAAACTTGCTGACTGTTTGTATTTACAGGTTGCCCTTGGAAGTATACCTGACTTACGTTCGTAACATCCCAATGGATGGTTGTACATTCGCCTTGTTTTAATTGAGTACTGTCGGCACGAAGATTGGGATTAATTGCCGTTGGCGCGATCGTATTGGTTGGTTGTGCAGTTGGTTGAGGTATCGCGGTCGCAAGTTGACGAGGAACACGGATTACTTGTCCGACCTGTATCTGGTTTGCATCCACGATACAGTTACCTTGTTGCAAATCCGTCACGCTCAAACCAAAGGACTGCGCTACCTTGAACAGCGTATCGCCAGTTTGAATGGTGTAACTGAAATTCCAGTCCGCTCGGGCTACACAAGCTGTAGGTACAACTGGCACACTCACACTCGTGTTGGTCGGTACAACGGGCGCAATCGGTGGCGGTACTTGTACCTGACGCTCGAGTAAGGGTAATGGTGCTTGTCCAACCGCTTGTAAATCAAATGGTTCTGGTTGCGATGGCGGCCCACTGACTTGTAAACCGTCGCTTCCACCTAATGCCAAATGAACTTGCGCTCCCGGTTGTACCACACGCGTGGTATTCGCCGAACTGACCACAGCCGAACCTTCAATTGTCGCGATAGTCAGTTCAGAATTTTGCTCTGCCGTGATATACGCCGTTGAACCAAGCGAAATACTCGCGCCATTGATCTTCATGGTGGCTTGGCTGCCTTCTGGCGATTGCAGGAGTAGTGCTGATTTTGGCGCGTTACTACAGCTTGTCGTGCCACCGACTCCTGTTTTGAGTACAACTGCCTGCATTTGGGGTGTAATGTTGTCTAATACAGCATTTCCGAACAGTAGGAAAGTTACATTCTGCCCCGGTAAAGTATCCGGCAGATTCGCCTGTATTTTCATGATCGCAATGCCCCACACTTGCTTGGATGTGTCAAGTGGTGCGGTTGTTAGCTTGCGAATCAAATTGACACTCACAATATCACCATCTTTGGTAAAGGTCGTAGTGGCATTCGGTTGCAGCTCCGCATCAATAAGGTTATTTCCATAACAAACTTGGTTACGGCCTAATGTGCTGCAAACTTGATTAGCTTTATTAAGTGCAGTAGTCACGAGATCATCGCAGCTAAGCGCTGTTGCGACGGTTGGTGATGGAGTAGGGGCTAGTTCAGGTGTCGTATCTGCGCCTTGGCTAAGGTTGCATCCTGTCAGTATGAGCATCATCAGCCAAATCACAATGCGGATGCGTGCCATGTTATTATTTGCTCTCAATAAGTTCAGGGCGAAAAACATAATAAGATCCGCGTTTTTGTCCCATTTTTCGTAAAATATTTTTGGTGACCAGATCAGCTAAATCACGTCTAATGGTTTCAGGATGCACATCTGGACAAAGAGATTGTAAATCGCTGTTTGTGATGCGCTTGCTGCCACCTTCGCGGTTTAGAAATAAAATAGCTTCTTCTTGTCGTGGGTTAATTTCGACACCCTGATAAATGCCGTTCAGTTGTGGAACAGGATTGGCCGGCGCAGCTTGAACTTTAGGTTTGGTGTTAGTATTTCGCAGTACGACGCGAAAACCACCGGCCGTTTCTTCAAATTCTGGTGCGCTGAGTTGCTGCTGCTGCATCAGATCAATCACGCGGTCAACGCCATATCCGAGCCGTTCGATAAATCCCATATCGGACAGGACTTGCACTATCGCCGGGTTGCGCGAAAACCGTTCATCTTTGATGTTGGCAATTGTAACTGGCCCCGGCAACCTTCCTGGACTCGTAACTTCCATGCGATTACTGAAAATGAAAAGCCGTACACCATCGCCATTGATGCGGTAATCGCGATGTGCGACCGCATTGACAACCAATTCGCGAGCGGCTTCCAACGGATATTCAAACGTTTCTGCTCGCGCCATTGTTGTACCGAGTTGAATCCCTTTTCGTAGATGATCCACTAAAAAGGTTTCTGCGCGCCGGATTTGATCGGGCAATGTGCCACTCATATCTTGTCGTATGAATGTATCACTCATGGTTTCGGTCGCGAATCGTGCCGCCGTAATATCTGCGCCACGTACAAAGCGCTGCGGATCTTTCCCGAAAAGCAAAATACCCGCATAAGTGGGTTTTAATTTTCCATCGTGTTCAATTAAGCAGCCTCGTTTAATGAGAATTTTTTCTGGTGTAGTCTCGCCCATACCGCTGAGACTGGCTGCGTAGGATTTAACTTTTTCCCAGTCTAGATCCTCTAAACTGGTATTGGTGGCGAGTTCAGTTTCGAAGCTGCCTTCGCTGCGTTCAACAACTAATTTGCGAAGTTCAGGTGGATTAAGCGGTGTGTTATCAATGCCTTGACGCTGTAAGTATCGACCCTTAAGGCCGTAAACATGGGGCATACCCGTTGGGATTTGAACGATAACAATCGACTTGCCGCTCAGTCGGACAACCTGTGGCAACGGCACAATCAGATGAGGTTCAATGGTGAGCGCGGTCTGTAAAATGGTATCCACTGCTTCATTGGGATCGCGCACGCCGATAATGTTTCCATTATGACCCGTTACGCCCAATAGCACCGTTCCGCCGTGACTGTTTGCCATAGCCACTAACGTCTCGGCAAGCATTTCCGGCGCAGACTGTTCACTAAACCATTCGGTATGATGGTTACGCCCATTTTTAATGAGGTGCCATAGCTCATCAATTGATGTACTCACGTTTGAACTGCCGTTTCTGAGGATTCGTCCTTTTCCTCTTCTTGGCGATCTTTATCCCGCTTTCGGCCTTCAGGTGGTGGTGCGAGTAATACTTTGTCAATCACCTGCTGCATGTCCGACACAAATGAGATTTGCAGGTCATCTAAAGCTTCTTTGGGAATATCGATCAAATCCTTCTTGTTCTCAGCAGGTAATATAACATGAGTAATGCCAGCCCGCCGTGCGGCCAGCACTTTTTCCTTCACGCCACCAACCGCCAACACTTTCCCACGCAGTGTAATTTCCCCGGTCATCGCATATTGGCTGCGTACTTTACGCTCTGTGAAAGCCGAAAGTATAGCGATAGCTAGCGTAATGCCTGCAGATGGGCCTTCTTTAGGAATTGCTCCTTCTGGCAGATGAAGATGCACGTCATAGCTCTCAAAATCATCGCTCGGCAAATCGAAATCTTTGGCGCGAGAACGCACGTAACTTAAGGCTGTTTGCACCGATTCTTGCATGATTTCGCCAAGCTGACCTGTCATCAATAAACTGCCTTTGCCCGGTAAAACAGAGACCTCAATGACAGTTATGTCTCCACCATCATATGTCCAAACCAATCCTGTCACCAATCCAACACTGTCTTCCTTGTGAGCCAGTCGATTGGTAAATAAGGGGGGGCCGAGCAGCTCTACCACTTTATTGCGGGTAATCTTTGGCGAATATGGTTTTTCTTCAGCCAATAACCGTGCGATTTTCCGGCATACGTTGGCAATTTCGCGATTAAGATTGCGAACCCCACCCTCATACGTATATTCGCGGATAAGTGCCTTAATCGCTCTAGAATCAAAACTGATTTTGGCATCTTGTAATCCATGGGCTTCAAGCTGCGTCGGAATTAAGAACTTGCGCGCGATAGCCAGTTTTTCTTCATCGGTATAGCCACTAAATTCAATGACTTCTAGCCGATCAAGAAGTGCATCAGGAATCGGGTCAAGGTCATTGGCTGTTGTGATGAACAATACTTTGGAAAGGTCATAGGGCATTTCCAAATAATGATCTGAAAAAGTGTTGTTTTGTTCGGGATCGAGCACTTCTAACAGAGCAGAAGACGGATCACCTCGGAAATCTGCACCCAATTTGTCAATTTCATCAAGTATGAAGACCGGGTTGATTGTTCCTGCCCGCCGCATCGTTTGGAGAATACGACCCGGCAGCGCCCCGATGTAGGTGCGACGATGACCACGAATTTCAGCCTCATCGCGCACACCACCTAAGCTGACACGGATAAATTCCCGTCCCAATGCCCGTGCAATGCTTTTCCCTAACGATGTTTTACCAACTCCGGGTGGGCCAACAAAGCACAGAATGGGACTTTTCATCTTGTTGTTTGCCAGCTTGCGTACCGCGATATATTCTAGGATGCGATCTTTTACTTTAGGCAAGCCGTAGTGGTCTTCGTCGAGTACTTGCTGTGCGTTTTTAATATCTAAATTGTCGTCGCTGGATTTATTCCACGGTAGACCCACCAGCCAGTCGATGTAGGTGCGGATGATACCGACTTCGGGAGCCATTGGCGGCATCATCATTAATCGTGAAAGTTCTTTCAGTGCCTTTTCTTGGATGTCGGCAGGTAGATTGGCATTGACGATTTGGTCACGCACTTCATTGATTTCTTGCTGGAAGATATCGCCTTCGCCAAGTTCCGTTTGAATGATACGCATCTGTTCGCGTAGATAAACTTCCCGTTGGCTGCGATCCATTTCTTGCTGAACTTGATTATTAATCTCTTCTCGCAACTCCAGCACACTAATTTCTTGGCTAAGTAGGAGTGAAATTTCTTGCAACCGTTCCTCAAGTGTGCGTGTTTCCAGTAAACGCTGTTGCTCATCAAGTGGTAAAACCAGTGCCGAACTTACAAAATCGGAAAGTAGTTCTGGGTCTTCCACATCCAATAGATGATCTACGACATCATCTGGTAGTGTGGTATTCAAATCAGCATACTGTTGGACCAATTGAAATACACGGTCCACTAATTCAGATGTACTTTCAATATCAGGATCTAAGTCCTCGAAAGGACGGGCTTTGACGATGATGTAAGGATCGGTTTGCAAGACCTCAATAATCTCGACACGTCGTCGTCCCTGTGCCAGCACATTACGACTGTCATCGGGTGTACGGATAATGCGGCTAAGCGCGACTTCCGTACCAATTCCGTATAAATCTTTTGCTTGGATATTAGTGATATTGGCATCACGTAACGCAACACCAACCACTGTTTTATGGCTAACCAGTGCCGCTTGAATAGCAGCCATAGCGCGGGGATTACGGGTTGAAATTGGACTAATAACATTGGGAAAAATGACGAGGCCACGCAGCGGCACAACTGGGCAAGTGATCAGGCCATCTTTGTCAGTGGTGGCATCTGTAATTTTCTGGAATTCGTTTATACCTGTCTGATTCGCCAATGCAGTTGACCTCAAGCGGTGAAAATTAAAGGGGATTGCAGTTTACCTCAGTATGCCCATGCAGTAAACATCCTGCTTTAATAATATTGGCTTACACTTGGCGTTGGCATTCCTTTCCGCTACACTTATTTTTGGTCGGTAAGTAGATGGAAATGATATGCGAGTATCAATTTGGGTAACAATTTTGGTCGCTGTAGTCGTTTTGGCGGCAGTGGTGTTGGTCGGTCAATCACTGATTCAACCCAATCTGCCGCTGATCACTCATGCGGCTTTTTCATTAGATCGAATCACGCCAAACGCTGATGGCGATTCGGATGTAACGAATTTTTCATATGGTATATCGCGCAATGCTGAAGTTTCTCTTACATTTCAATCGATGGATGGTACAAATTTTGTATTCCGGCAGAATGAAGCTCGTATTCCGGCAGACTATACAGTTGCTTTTAGCGGCGTAGTTGGCGGCTTTAAACTGCCAAATGAAAACGTCACTGGTGAAATCGAACGCCGTTTAATCCCTAATGGGCAGTATACATGGCAGTTGCAAGCGAAGGATGCTATCACTGGGGAAAAAGCCGAGCAAACTGGGAAACTCGAGATTGCCGACGCAGGATCACAGTTACCAGAAATGACTGACTTTACGCTGGATCGTCGCGAATTTTCACCGAATCAAGACGGTATTGCTGATCGCGTCATTATGAATCTCAACCTGACAAAGCCTGTTGAGTCATTGACTGTCTATCTTCAAGGTTTAGATGGACAATCCATTTACATCCCAGAAATTTTGAGCGGACGTAAACCCGGCGAAGCAGGCCAACACTTTTTTGATTACGATGGCGGCATTGAACGTGGTGTCGAACCGCCCTCAAATGGCGATTATACAGTCGTAGCCGTTGCCCAAGACTTGGAAGGGCAGCGCACTAGCCAAACTGCTAAATTGACCATCAATAATGGTGGAGTTCCACAAGCAGAAATTGCACCTCAACCCTCAGGGATCGACGTTGTATTTGCCTCTCAACCTTATGATGCGAATTATGCGATTACAACCACTCAAACCGATGAACTTTTAACACCTCCTACTTTTTCTAAGGATTTGGGATTTAGCACGGTTTCAATGCCTGTTGGCGAGATGTTGATATTTAAGTTAACCGTTCGTAATTATGGAAAAGTGGCTATTCGTACGAGTGGACCTTGGCCCGGAACGGTTTATGATGATAACCAAGTGTGGGGCGCGACTGGCGTGTATGAGCAATCCGGTTCATTCCGTGTCGGTATTATGTGTTCTACATCAGAAACCAATTGGCCGTGGCGATGGGCGGTCGGTTCACCGGATACCTTGACCAAAGAAACGGATCCACAAAACGGCAACATCTACTATTACTTGCCTGCTGGTGCACAAAGTGAAGTGTGGGGCGCGATCCACTTGACGCAGTTGATTAAAGCACGTAACCCTCAACAATGTTGGGCGGGTCTCATACATGAAGATGTCGCGGTCGTGAATCAACGGGTTGGTGCACGTGATATTTTACTTGTGCAAACGGACGGTTCTACGGGCGGGTGATGCTATAATAGGCATACACATCAAACGAGTGGAGGAATACCAGTGTCCCAACCGAAGCGCATATTTTCAATTGGCTTAGTGCGGTTACTTCTGTTGGGTTTCCTAACACTAGTTGTCGTGGCCTGTCGTCCGCAAGCGGCAGCTGTATTGCCGACTCCCATACCCACTCTAACTGCTGTACCCCGGTCTACTCCTTTGCCAGCACTACCGACGAGCGTTCCCGTAGGCAAGGCTGATAATCCTTTACATTTAATTATTCACCCGAGTGTCAAGCTTGATTCTGATAAAACGCTCACTGACCTTGAGGCTGCTATCGAAAAGAAAACGGGCTTAGTTGTTAAGATTGAGGTTCTTGATAGTGACGCTGCTGTGTTGAGCGCACTTTGTGCTTCTACAGTTGATCAACCTGCTGCTGCATGGCTGACTGGCTTAGGCTACATTGCTGCCAACGCCAAAAAATGTGGTCAACCGCAACTGCTTGTGAGTCGCGGAATAGGTTCGAAAGCGACCACGGGCGAAATCGCGACTATCATTGTCCGACGTGGAATAAGTGCGCTTTCTGATATAAAAGGGCGCATATTTTGTCGTATTTCCAACACCGATTTGGTTAGTTGGGTGATCCCATCACTAATGATGGATGCTGCGGGAATGGATTCCGAAAATGATCCAAAGACCATTAAAGATTTTGCTGAACCAGCTGATTTAGTGAAGGCCGTATCCACAAGTGCTTGCGACGCTGCCGCAATTCCTGATGCTCTTGTAAGCGAATTGGTTACCGATGATAAGGCCATTTCAGCCAAAGTATCAACCTTAACCAGCAGTGTTGCCATTCCCTATGCCGTTTTGGTCGCATCTTCAGATATTCCTTTTAACGCTTTAACAGCCTTGAATGACGAGTGGATCAGTTTGTCTAAAGATCGTCTACTTAAACCCAATATCATCCAATTACTAGGGCCGGTTGCGCTAGTTCCTGCGAAGTCAGAAGATTTACAGCCTTTATTAGAATTCGCTACCAGTACCAAACATGACTTCACACAGTTAGGTAACTAATGACTGTTGATTTAGCGGTTGTTATCGTCACATGGAATGTGAGTGATTTGGTTCAGGTTGCGCTTCAAAGCTTGATGGATGACCTCGCAAATAGCCGAATATCATCTAAAGTCTACGTAGTGGATAGTGCCTCAACTGACAGAACGGTTGAAATAATCTGCTCTAGCTTTCCACAGGTGAAATTGATTGCAAGCACTAAAAATTTAGGCTTTGGGGCAGCTAATAACTTAGCACTTCACGAGATGGGTTTTGGATCAAATATGTCTCAATCACTGCCAAAAGCAGTTTATCTCTTAAACCCCGATACCATCACACATCAAGGCGCAACTCAAACACTGTATGACGCACTGTTCTCAAACGCTAAAAGTGGATTAGTCGGTGCAGCTTTAACCTATGAAGATGGCAGTTTTCAGCATAGTGCTTTTTCCTTTCCCGGATTGTGCCAATTGTGGGTTGAATTTTTCCCAACACCCGGACGATTGTTTGATAGCTCCTTTAACGGACGTTATCCGCGCGAAAAATATGATGCCCAAAAACCCTTTGCCGTCGATTTTGTATTGGGCGCGACCATGATGCTCAAGTCCGAAGTTATCGAGCAAACGGGTATGTTTGATGAACAATTTTTTATGTACTGTGAGGAAATTGATTGGGCATGGCGTATTCATCGTGCAGGCTGGGATGTTTTTTGTGTTCCATCCGCCTATGTGACTCACCTCGCAGGTAAGAGTGCATCGCAAGTTCGACCTCGTAGTTTAATGTATCTTTGGCAGAGTCGGCTTTTGTTATTTGATCGGTATTTTGACCCTCTAAGGCGTACCATAGCCCGCAAAATGGTTGCTTATGGAATACGATCTAAATTGCGGCAATTATCGGGTTTGTCCGGTTTATCAGATTCAGATCGTTCTGCGCTCGCTGATGCTTATAAATCTATTGACGAAATGGCTTCTGAATGACTTTATTCGCTATCATTCTGACCTACAACGAAGCCCGACATATTCAGGCCTGTATCGAAAGTGTTCGCTTTGCGGATGGTACTGTAGTTTTCGACTCCTTTAGTACAGATGATACAGTTATGATTGCCCGTGATGCTGGTGCTGAAGTAATGCAGCGTAAATTTGATGATTATGCCGGTCAGCGCAACGCTGCTTTAAAATATGTTGCGGGCAGGGCGGACTGGGTACTCTTTGTAGATGCTGATGAACGTGTTACTCCAGAGTTGGCTGCCGAAGTTCAGACTGCTATCCAGAATCCTGATTTTATTGCATGGCGTGTGCCTCGACTCAATTACATCTTTGGTAAGCTAACCAAAGGGGCAGGGTGGTATCCCGATTATCAAACGCGCCTATTACGTGTTGGCAAAGCCCATTATGATCCGGAACGGAAGGTTCATGAATTGGTGAAGCTTGATGGCGCAGAAGGAACACTGTGCGAACACTTCATTCACTTGAATTATGAAACTGTTCAGCAATTCCACACGAAGCAAAAACGTTATTTTGCCTATGATGCCAGTATCCTTTATCAGCGAAATATTCGTCTCAGACCACAGAACTTTATCTTGCAACCACTTCGCCAATTTTGGTGGCGTTTTGTCAGCTTAAAAGGTTATCAAGATGGCTGGCACGGTTTTCGCTTGAGTTTGCTGATGGGCTGGTATGAGTTCCGTAAGTACACTCATTTATGGAATCTCTGGCGTGGAAATAAATAGAGCAGTGGAATTTACCCACTGCCCTATATCTATCTGTATCGTAAATCGTTAGAACAGATACTTAATCGATTTTAGGCACGAGAACCCCGTAACCACCGCTCGAACGCTTATACAAAACATTGACGCCGCCTGTATCACCATTGAAGAACATGAAGAAGGCGTGTCCTAGCAGCTCCATTTGCTCGACTGCTTCAGCTTCGTTCATAGCCATCACCGGAATTTCTTTTCGACGGACAACTTCGGTTTGTACATCCTCGTCAACAAATTCTTCCACATTTGGAATGGCCTCTGCTGTGTTCATTTCCTCAATAGATGCGCTGAAACGTTCTTTGCCTTTGCGAATGCGCTTACTCTTAAAGCGCTGAATTCGCCGGTGCATGTTCTCTACAGCACCGTTAATAGCAGCGATTACATCACCAGTCGTGCGTTCCTCTGTTCGCAAAATCGCCCCTCGGCTGTGGCGGATTGTAATTTGTGCGGCGACAAGGTCTTCCCCGCGTCGCGTATGCTCGTGATTGAGATCAATTCGTGCATCAATGATATTAGGCAGATAACGATCAAAGTGTTCAACCTTTTTACGGGCATAGTTCTCAATCGAGTCCGTCACCTTAACATTACGCCCTTGAATGGTGATATTCATCTACAATCTCCTTTTTGTGCGTAATAGAATAACTAGCAGCAGTAACAGTCAGGCCGTAAACTGCACGTGCACCAGCCGAAACAAGTGCTTCTCCACATGCACTTAATGTTGATCCAGTGGTATATACATCGTCTATAATCAATATACTTTGACCATCAACGATTTCTCTGTCTGCGACAAATGCGCCGTTTATGTTGACTAACCTTTCCGCACCACTGACTGTAACCTGTGATTGTGTTTCTCTTACCCGCTGTAAAGCACTTGGCTCACAACGAATCTCGCTAATTATGGCTACGACTTCCGCCAATAACTGTGCCTGATTGTAACCTCTTTCCGCCAAACGTTTAGTGTGTAATGGCACAGGGACAATCATGTCGATTGTCCAATCACGTTGCAGCAAACAACGTGCAAGCTTTTCTCCCAGCGGTTTGGCTACAGCACGAGCATTTTCGTATTTTAGTGCTTGTACTGCCTCTCGAAGCTTATCTGTATGCCAACCAGTTGCGACTACACCCAGTAGCGGAGCTTTTGGTTCAATATGCTCAGTTAAGGTTATGAGGTCAATCTCGTGCTGACAGTTGGCACACCAGAATGTATCAATTTGACCACATCCAGCGCAACGAGGGGGGAAAAGTAAATCCAACCCAACGGATGTCAAACGATTGATAATTGTCCTAGACGCAAAAAGCCCAGACCAAATCGGGGCTTTTTGTTTTTGATTCATATTGATTTTCTGCGACAAAATTTCTGGCATATCGCTCGCTATTGGTAATGATAATGCGCCAGTAATCAAATTGAATTTGCTATTGTTTCACTACACCTTGCCTAGTGTGCCGCTGCCCATCAAGAAGATGACGGCTGGCCCTAGCAACACAATCCACAGCGATGGGAATATCAGTAGTACCATTGGGATCATCATTTTCACAGGTGCTTGATGTGCCTTTTCCTGAGCACGCTGACGGCGCTTAACACGCATTTGGTCGGATTGCACACGCAAAATCTTCGTCATGCTTACACCCAATTGGTCAGCTTGAATAACGGCTGCCACGAAGCTGGTGACATCTGGAACACCCATACGGTCAGACATATCACGCATCGCTTCACGACGTAATTTACCGAGCTGAATTTCGCGAAGCACACGTCCAAAACCAATCGCAAGGTCGTTATCCCACTTCTCGTAAACTTTACCCATCGCTTGATCGAAACCTAAACCGGCTTCTACGCAGATGGTAAGTAAGTCAAGCGCGTCCGGTAAACTTTTAAGAATACCGTCTTGTCGGCGCGAGACTTTGCCCTTTATCCAAAGTACGGGGAAGTAAAAGCCCAGTGCAGCACCGCCAGCAGTATATAACAGGGCGTTAGGATCACGCTTGGGCGATAAAACAAAGAACACCATGAAGGCTGCGAGTGCAATGCCTACAGTGGCGACAATACGGATAGTTAGGAATGTAGTCGGTT
This sequence comes from Aggregatilineales bacterium, assembly GCA_038251275.1. Classification (GTDB taxonomy): domain Bacteria; phylum Chloroflexota; class Anaerolineae; order Aggregatilineales; family Phototrophicaceae; genus CFX2. The sequence continues at coordinate 49,291 of JBBSBM010000030.1, read as the reverse complement.
CCATTGAGCCAGCCATGCCAGCTTGCTCAATCGTTTTACGTGTTTCATCAATCTGCTTCTGGGGGGTGAAGCGTGTTGTGATGTCCGCTATACGACGCAGGAGCGGGATCAAAATACGATCTTTGAAAGAGAGTGAGAGTTCAATTTCCTCTAGGGATTCGGGGAGTTCTCGTTCACCAAATTGTGCCAATCGATCCTGTAAAGGATCACGTTTTTGATCATCCCTTAGTGCGACATAAATCAGTCCCACAATAACGACCACCACGACAATCACTAATACAACAACAATATTTTCCATCACAATATCCCTAGATTTCTATGTTGACGATTTTCTGGATGGCAGCCATACCCATACCAATAAGTGCTAAGCCAATGCCTAACAATGGCCAACCACAAAGCCGATTTTCAAACAACGGGTTCATGAACCCCGGTTCAATTAAAGATAGAAAAATCGCTACCGCTATGGGCAATAAACTGATTAGATAACCCGTCGCACGTCCCTGTGAAGTAAGTACACGAATTTCGCCTTTTAGCTTAATACGTTCACGGATCGTATGACCGATAACTTCCAGAATTTCGGCAAGGTTACCACCGACCTCACGCTGGATGTTTACAGCCGTAATGACCAAATCCAAATCTTCGCTTTCAACTCGCGCCAAAAGATGTCCTAATGCATCTTCGACATCAATACCGAGCTGAACTTCTTGCACAACGCGCTTGAACTCTGTAGCCGTCGGTTCAGGAGCATCGCGGGAAATCGCTTCCATCGCTTGCAGCACGCTGAACCCCGAACGGAGAGCGTTCACCCAAAGGGCAAGCGTGTCGGGTAACTGTTGCTCAAAACGAATGAGCCTCTGGCTCGTTGCTCGCGACACATAGATACGCGGGAAAAAGAAGCCAATAAAACCTGCCACAATCGACATGACGATGTCGCCACGGAAAAGTATAAAATAACCCGCCGCAAAAAATGCGACAGGGGAGAGACCTTGTAAAACAAAGTACTCGGCAACCGTCAGCTTGATATCCGCACGAGCAAGTTGTAAGCGAGTTTTCTGTGCAAAAGGCCTTTTTGAGATAGCCTTATCAATCTGGTCAAGCGCACGCTTGTCTTCTTTTCGTGAATCATCTTCAGGTTCATCAACTTCCAAAAAAGACTGAAAATCTTCCTCGAAGCGACCTAATCGCTCCTCGACCAAATCTTTTTCGGAACGTACGCTTATAATGCCAAATATAATGACACCAAGCGCAACGACACCGGCTACAGCTGCTATTATGGGTATAAGTTGGGGTGGCACTGTTAAGCCTCCTCCCTATAACTATCGACTTGTTCTTGTTTACATTGTATGGATACTATGGAATGCACGTCAAGCATTTGCGCGTACCACAGCTTATTTATCCATACGACAATACGAATGGAGTTCTCAGTAAGTGCGTCCAATACCGAAGACTGATGGTGGCAAATGGATACCTGCGGACTCAATTCGTTCGATAAACTTCGGACGCAAACCCGTTGGGCGTATTCGCCCAATGATCTTTCCACCTTCGATACCGGTCTGTTCAAACTCGAAAATATCAGACATGGTGATAATTTCACCTTCCATGCCCTGTACTTCCGTAATCTTCTCTATTTTACGTGAACCATCGCGCAAACGGTTTTGTTGACAGATTAAATCCACTGCACTTGCGATTTGTTCACGTATAGCGCGCACGGGTAAATCCATCCCCGCCATCAAGCACATCACTTCCAAACGGGATATCGTATCACGCGGTGTGTTGGAGTGGAGGGTTGTCAATGATCCATCGTGACCTGTATTCATAGCCTGAAGCATGTCTAGGGCTTCACCACCACGACACTCTCCAACAACGATACGGTCAGGGCGCATACGCAAGCAGTTAACAACCAAGTCTTGAATACTAATTTGCCCCTTGCCTTCAATGTTAGATGGGCGTGTTTCAAGTGTAACAACATGTTCCTGCCGAAGTTGCAGCTCAGCCGCGTTTTCTACAGTGATAATGCGCTCATCGTTCGGTATGAAGCCTGAAAGCACATTGAGCAGGGTAGTTTTACCTGAACCTGTACCACCTGCCACAATCGTATTCAATCGTGAAATAATGCAAGCACGAAGGAAATCGGCAATTTCCTTCGTCATGGAACCAAAGCGAATCAAGTCATCAATCACAAGTGGTTTTTTAGAAAACTTACGAATAGTAATCGTTGGGCCAACCAGTGAAATGGGGCGGATAACTGCGTTCACGCGCGAACCATCGGGTAAACGAGCATCCACAAGTGGAGAACTTTCGTCAATGCGACGGCCTAGAGGTGCGACGATACGATCAATAATACGTAACACATGCTCATCGTTCTCAAACGCAACATTAGCACGTGTGATATTACCTTTTTGCTCGATGAATATGTTTTTGGGTCCATTCACCATAATTTCAGTGATAGAATCATCACCAAGCAGAATTTCTAACGGCCCAAAACCGAGAATTTCCGCAACAATCGCTTCAAATAGACTCAAACGTTCCGCCCGCGAGATGACAATGCTTTCATCTGCTAGAATGGCATTGAATAATTCTTCAATATGGGCACGCACTTCATTTTTGCGCGATACATCCATTGATTGATGGTCGAGTTCAGACACGAGTTTATTCTGAACGCGTGTCTTGAGGTCGAGGTAATTATTGCCTTTGCCGGGTGCTCCGGGGCGCTGTTGTTCTGCCAATGCCTGACGGCGCTGGCGCATAGCGGCTAATTTTGACTCATCAGTCTCTCCGCCTGCGCCTCCGGTTTCAGGACCATGTCCACCAGAACCCGAGTCACCGCCTGAGTTCCCCCCACCTTTATCAATTCGACGTAATAGTGACATTGCGATCCTCCATACTTACAACCGAGGTCGGTGCGCTTGGACTGCTTACTTTAACTGGTTCTTCCAAATATATTCGTCCTGAAAAGACCACCAGTTTTTTCTGGTTGTGCCTTTGTTTCAGGTTCAATTGGATCTCCCATCATCTTTGTATAAATCAAATCAGCGAGTTGCATGAACTCTTTCACAGGTGAACGACTACGATCGCGTTGCGCTACAATGAGAACGCCTTTGCTCATAGCAGTTAAGGCTGTAAGCTCGTCCGATGGTATTTCAACTTCTACAGGACGTTTTAAAAACTTCGCGATTTTTTCGCTGGGTATTGCGAATTTTTGTAGATTTCGATCCTGCGGTACACGATTCAGTACGATGACTGTCTTGTCTGCCGTGTAACCAAGTTGATCAAACTCATCCATTACAAAACGGACATTCTTAACGCCGGCCAATGTCGGTGTAGCGACAAGCACAATTTTGCTGGCAATGTCAAACAAAGCACCTAGAGTTTCATCCATGTGTCGTCCGGTATCTACAATGATAAAGTCATAGTGATTAGCAACTTTTTGTAGAATGGTTGCGACAGCCGAAGGGTCTTGTTGTACAACAAAAGCTTCAGCGGGACGCGAAGGTCCCATCAATACCTTTAAACCACTGTCATGCGTGACAACAATATTGTCAAAAAGTTCTGTGTCCAAATCAGCGACACTACGCGCCAAATCGACGATCGTTGATTGTGCTTGTAAATTTAGAAATACACCCACATCGCCAAATTGTAAGTCCGCATCTACTAACAGGGCACGTATACCTTCTCTCATCAAACCGGAAGCAAGATTAGTCGCTACCGTTGTACATCCTGCACCACCTTGTGGGCTATAAACAACGATAATATGGCCTGCGCGATCATTATCGGTTCCCGTTGTAGATGCAACAGGAGCTTTGACAGATCCTCCACTAGTTGCGCTTGCCATTGTCCTATATTGTTCTGCAAGCTGTTTGTGCTGCGCATAAACATTGCGAATAGTGTTATACAAGTCATCCATTGATACCGGTTTGGACAGGAAAAAACGTGCCCCAACCAGCATGGCTCGCTGCAAATAGTCTTGATCGCTTTGGACTGACATCATGATGACGGCTGTAGTTGGGACAGCTTGCGTGATGAGTGCGGTGGCTTGTATACCGTCCATATCGGGCATGTTAATGTCCATGATGACGATATTTGGCTTAAGTTCCTTTGCCAGAGCCACACCTTCACGACCAGTGCCTGCTGATCCGACAACTTTCATATCGGGTTCAAAGGCAATCATTTTCTTGATATTTTCACGAGCTTCCGGAATATCATCCACTAATAAAATAGTGATAATTTCGCCGTCGGCGCCCTGAGGGTTTCCTGGTTTATTCATATGGCTACCTGAAGACTTCTTTCATCGCACCTGTTGACACTTGTGTTCCCATATCATAATTGACTTCCTAATCAAGTTACTTTAGAAGTCCCTCATCTTTATTGAAAAGATGAGGGACGGGACTAACCTGACTTGAGAATGTTGTCAATCTAGCCTGTTATTGTGTTGCTTGGGGATTGGCTATCACACCCGACAAATCGATAATGTCGCCTGTAACCAGTTGGCGAATACTACGAATAGCTGGTTCAATACTGTAATCACGACGCGCAGGAACTTCAATGCGGAACTCTTGCATCATATAATCCAGTGTGACTGGAGATGTTTGCTGCGTGCTGCGATCATTAACTGAACGCAATGCCAAAGTGACAGGTAGTCTCGCATCGATTGCCCACACCAGAACAACAGCATATTGCGGCGTTACACCTAATGTAACGATATTCGGAGGCGGTATCGGTGTAATAGTGGGAACGGGCGTTTGATTATTTCCGCCACCACTATCACTGGCTTCTGCTGTTGCTGGTACAGGTGTAGGTGTTGGAAGTACCCCTAAATAACGTCCATCAAGTGGGAATTCTCCCACATGAACCACCAACGCATCTTGAATGGTACGTTGTGTCACCAAACGCGGACGTTGACGTTCCGCTGGCCCGACAATAACCGTACCAATACTCGATTGGTCAATACGACCACCAATACCTTGCTTGAGTTCGATACCTTGATCTGTTTTCGTAAACAGTGTTACGAGGTTGGGGGTGATTGATTGGAAAACTTCATCCACATCGATGAAGAGCATCGAAATAATCACGTCCACATGATCGCCATCTTGCAAACCGTAGGCTACACTGGTGATGCGATCCATCGGCAATGAAACGGCTACACGGTCACTCGGCAATACCGCTGCTGCATCAGAACCAACAGCTGCAAGCTGCGTCAAGTCAGTGACCAAGTATGTGGAAAGAATAGGCTGTTCACGGAAGACATCAGTACGTGCGATTTTTCCAAGAACTTTTTCTAACCCTCCATCCTGTTCCTTGATGGCATTAAATGGAACAGTTTCTTCCGGGAGAGTAGCGTAACCCACAATATTTTCGAGCTCTTGTATCGTGTTGGGGAAGCGATACCCGCGTGGAAGGTTCTGTAATGCTTGAACAACCTTCACAAGAGGAATAGGTGTGGGTGTCGGAGCCTGTGTGCCAACTTCTTGTTGTACTACCGTATTACCGCTGGTATCGGTCACCGTCACCGGTTGAGGAGCGCTCAAACTCGGTAAGATAACGACAACAGCAACTATTGCCAAAAGAACAATTAATCCAATCAGAATGAGTAAGCGACCACGCATGAAGTCCCTCCGTTAGACCTTCGGGTGTCCCATCTGTGTGGCAATCGTGCCAGTTGCCAGATGAAACTGCAAAAACTTAAAATTGTGACAGCAACGTAATTCTAGTGTAGTCGAATACTAGCCACTGTCAAATAGACTGAAGTACGTAAAGCCTTAAGGAATCTCGCAATTTTCAATCACATGACATCATCGCTGGTGGGTAATTCCATATGAACTCGGGTTCCATCGGTTTCCCCGCTGGTCACAGAAAGTGATCCGCCGACCAATTCAAACTTTTCTCGAAGCGTGATAATGCTTTGTACACGTGGCTCAACGTGGGTCTCATCACCCGTAAATGCCGCCTGTGCATCGAAGCCGCGCCCATTATCTTCGACATCAACTTTAACCCGGTCATTCGAAATGTCCAGTCGGATGAATATCTCGCTGGCGCTGCCGTAATCACGGGAATGTCCCATCAATTCCTGAATGCCACGAAACACCATCACTTCTCGATGACTTTCTAGCCGCCGCTCTTCCCCCATAAAGTCCAGTTTGGCATCAATGTCATTTTTGTCCTTAAAGGAATCGACGTACCGACGCACAGTTGGGACAACCCCCAAATCGTCGAGCATCATCGGACGTAAGTCAAAGATAAAGTCACGTACTTTTTGAAATGTGACACTAGCAGTCGACTTTAAATTACCGAGTTCTTCGGCTGCGCGAGCCGGGTCTCGGTCAAATAGACGTTGGCAGATTTCGGTTTGAAGAATGAAATTAGTTAATGACTGTGCTGGCCCATCATGCATCAAACGGGCGAGGCGGTTTTTCTCTTCTTCTTGCGCTTGCACGATGCGGACAATGTTAATTGACGCTGGCGGAGGACGTAACGGAGCTTGCTCATCACCAGAATTAATTTGTAGACCACCACTTTGAGTCATAGTCAGCAATTGTGCCAGAACCTTTTGTTCAGTTTCCAGTGCATCTCTTTGGGACTGAAACTTTTCTAGTTGACCGCGCATCGTCGTTAACCGAAAACGGGCATCAATTGCTTCATCGTATTTAGTACGAATGTCCTGCCGCGGAACAGTCTCAATATTATCTTGAATAGTTCGTAATTCAGTTGCAATATCCGCGTTTCGCTGTTGCTCACGGTCAACAACCAATTGTGTCTGGTCAATTTGGCTTTTGATTTCAGCGAGTTTATCTTTCAAACGTTTCATTTCTGTAGAAATGACATCGAGTACTTGTGTTTGTCCATCAGCCATAGAAAAATCCAATCACTTTAGGTGTTAATTATTCGTAGAAGGGTTATTACTCAGACGTACCCATCCGCGACGTATTGCATTCACGGCAGCCTGTGTACGATCCTCAACATGCAATTTTTTGAGTATGGATGTCATATGATTTTTAACGGTTTGTTGACTAATATTCAGTTTAACCGCAATTTCCTTGTTGCTTAATCCATCGGTCACGTATTGCAATATTTCCATTTCGCGGTGGCTCAACGGAATAAAATGCTCGTCAGCATCAACAATATATGGTCCGCTCATAGCGGCTACACTGGATTGAATCCACTCGTCAAGTTGCCTTTCATCCATTCGTTCGCCATTAACCACATGCTGACCATCCGCTACATCACGTATAACCTGAATAAGTTCATCAGGCGTAATGTCTTTGGAACAGTAAGCGGCTGCACCGGATCTCATGGCATGTAATACCTGCTCTTCGTCATGATAAGCCGTTAACATGATGATTGATGTGTTTAATCGATCTGTCTTGAGTTGGCGAGCGACTTGCATACCATTAACTAAGGGTAAGTTAATGTCGAGTATCAAGATTTCAGGTTCAAGTTGGCGGACAACCTTTAGCGCATCTTCACCGTTTTCAGCGTATCCAATAACGTTCAGATCCTGTTCCAACCCAAATGCCTGCTGAAGCCCATCCCTGAACATTGGATGATCATCAACGATCACAATCGATATTTTCCGTTGCTTGCGATTATCGTCCCGACTATTCATTTATGATCCTCACGCTGAGAGTCTTAGTTAAGATTATCCTGATGCAAGGCACAGGAAGTCTTCATTGGTTCATGTTGTATCAACAATTTGGGTAAGAAAATTGTATAAAGACTATCGGCAGTATACACCGGAAATGTTACCCCCCGCAAGCAAAGCTCATGACCCTACAACCTCTAATCAACTTTAAATGTGTTCTGATGCTTTTTAAACCTAAAGCTTGTAGACTAGGGAAATCTTATAAGTACTCAACTTGAGAGGCAAATTTGGAACAAGTGAAGCAGGGTGATCTTGTCTACTATCGGTTTGGTATCTGGCAAGATCTCAATCACGGCATCTTCACCCGCAAAGGTGGCGCAAGTCCTGCACCGTGGGCTTCACTCAATTTGGGGGGTAATGTTGGTGATCATCATACTGCGGTTCAGCACAATCAAAATTTGATTTATGAAACCCTCAATCTCAACTCGGATAAAGTTTGTAGTGTTTGGCAAGTACATAGCGCAGACACGATTATCGTAGATGGACCAGTACAGGGGAGGCGTTGGATCGCCTTAGCCGATGGCATGGTCACGAATTGTCCGGATACTCCACTGTTTATGCGTTTTGCAGATTGCACTCCTCTATTGTTTCATGATCCTGTCCACCATGTCATTGGAATAGCTCACGCAGGATGGCGCGGAACAGTTGCCGGTGTTGGAGCCAACACAGTTAAGACTATGATGACTGCCTATGGTTCTAATCCGTGTGATATTCAAGCGGGGATTGGACCTAGCATTGGACCGGAGAGCTATCAAGTCGGTGAGGAAGTTGTTAAAGCAGTTCTTGACTACTTTGGTACAACGGATGGATTAGTCCACCGCGATAGTAATGATGGAACGGCCTATCTAGATTTATGGTCTGCCAATTGCCTTGATCTTGAACGTGCCGGTGTACAGCAGATCGAAGTTGCATGTATTGATACCGCAACACATACAGATGAGTTTTTTTCGCATAGGGCGGAGAAGGGCAAGACAGGACGTTTTGGAGCAATACTCTCACTATGACCATTACTGAAAATATTCAAGAAGTTCGTCAGCACATCATGGATGCTTGTGTAAAATCGGGTCGTCAGCCTGATGAAGTGACGCTCATCGCTGTGAGTAAGACTAATCCAGCCGAAGCAGTCATTGAAGCTTTAGCCGCTGGTGCGCAACATTTTGGTGAAAATCGCGTAGAAGAAGCTGAGACGAAGATTCAGTTGGTGAATGCTCAAGTTTCTAAACCACCGACTTGGCATATGATTGGACATGTTCAGAGTCGTAAAGCCAAAGATGTTGTCCAGCTATTCCAATATGTACATTCGGTGGACACGTTGAAACTGGCGCAAAAGTTTTCTACTTTGAGTGTGGAACAGGGCAAATCCTTAGACGTGCTGCTCGAAATGAATGTTTCAGGTGAAGAAGCCAAACACGGTTTTGTGGCAGTGAATTGGGCATCAGATGAAGTTATCAAGCGTGAACTCTGGTTACAAATTGAGCAGCTCTTAGCGTTGCCGGGGTTACATGTTCGGGGGTTGATGACCATGGCTCCCATTGTTGCTAATCCTGAAGAAGCTCGACCTGTGTTTGCTTCATTAGCGGAATTACAGCAAGCGTTTCAAACCGATTTTTCGGTGATATTGCCCGATTTAAGCATGGGAATGACAGATGATTATCTGGTGGCAATTGAAGAAGGTGCCACATTTGTTCGTGTAGGTCGTGCTATTTTTGGTGAACGAGCTAATAAGTGAGGTCGCAAAGTCGTGTTCATCCTTCAAATCATAAGTCTACTGTTGCAGTTGTTTGAACTTGCACTGTTGGCACGCATTATCTTGAGTTGGTTTCCTAATGTTGATCGCAGTAATACGATTATCCAATTCCTGTTCGACATTACCGAGCCTGTTTTAAAGCCTATTCGTGAAATGTTACCACCGGGTGGAATGTTTGACTTTAGCCCGCTCATTGTCTTTGTCATAATTCAGGTTTTGAGTACTATCTTACGCGGCATTCATTAATCTTTGTAAGGTTAATAGCGTTTCCGGTTGTTTCGCAGTAAAGTTAAGACTTAAAAGTAGGGCGTATTTAACTTTTAAGTCTTATGGCTTATTCTGAGGTTTTCTCTGCGATAATTTATATCAACAGAGGAAGGGATAAATTATGTCACAGAACCGGAAATTCGAAATAACTGACGCACGGGGCGGTGCTGCTTTTGCGGTACGCGTTGTAACGAAGGCTGAAGTTTCTGAGATTGTTGGTACACAGGAAGATGGCGCCCTCCGTGTGCGTTTAGTTGCGTCACCTGCTGGTGATCCCGCTGCTAATCAAGAATTGGTTCAGTTGCTTGCTAAACAATTGCAAGTTTCGACCAATAAAATTGAAATCGTGGCAGGTGCAGGCGGTCGGGATAAAATGATTAGTGTCGAAGGTATTACGACTGCTGACCTTGAGTCACGTTTTGGTGGTTTGAAAACCGCCGAGTAGGTGTTGTAGATGTTCAGGCTGCGTTACGGAATTATTATTCTTTTAGTGTGTATCTCAACTGCCTGTTCATCTACTGCCCCTTTGGTTGCTGAACCGACTCAAAGGTTAATCATCCCCACACAAACAAACACACCTATTCCTCTAACGCCAACACAGACGTTAACACCATTACCCCGAGCTAGTGATTTATCAACTGCTGCTCCCTCGGCTGAAAATTCCTCGGCAACAACTGAATCTGATCAAACTATTGATGACCCCGTCGCCGCCGAATTGGTGGGTTTGGCTCAGCGCCGTGTTGCTGATTTGACCAATATGCCTGTACGACGTGTTCAAGTCGTTGAAGTAATCCCTTATAAATGGGCGGATATTACTTTGGGTTGTCCGAACCCTGATATAACCTATCCCAAGCAAGAAGTAGATGGATATCGAATTGTCTTGAGTGTCGACAATCAGCAGTACATCTTCCACACCGACTTTGATAGGGTAGTAGCCTGTGATTCCGCTAAAGAAAAATTGCCTACTGCATCTACCCCTACACCGATGAACTAAAGACTTTGCGAAGCTTCCTGTGGATGCCTTTTCCGCTAAACTTTTCGATTGGTTATTTGATATAGAAATAGAAATTCGTATGAAGGTTTATACGCACAAACCTTCATAAACCATTTACCTACCTTTTTCAAACCAACTCCGCGATTCTTCTCCCTCAAAATGGTTAGTGCCAGTGCCTCGCAAGAGTTACAAAATGTTCTTCCAAAATGTAACCCGATCCGCCTCCAACTTTGCTACCCTGTTGCTAGACCTAAGCATAACAGGAAACATCATTTATGATTTCACATTCGCCTAACACTCATTCTGATCTTTGCTTTCTCCACGACTCTGTGTTTCAATTTACATTTCCCTTTGCGTCTCAGCCTCTTTGCGCCTGTGCGAAGCCTCTCTGTGGGATTGCGTTAAGTTTTTGTATTTGCAGTTTCGGCGGCTTCCTCCCTCACATCCGCCAAAGCAAAATGTGCAAAATGCACGCGGCGGATACACGCGAACAATCCGCTGCACTTGCGCCATTTCAGCGGTTTCAGCCGAGCCACCCGCCAGTCAAAATTGTCGATTCAGCGGCCTTGAGGGAGCGATTCGCCAGTCATTTCGGCGGAAGTAATGCAAAATCTGCGAATCAAGTGAATCAAATTCCAAGTGATTAAGGAATATTCAATTGACAGGGCAAGAGGGTATATAACTGTATACCCTCTTGAAACGTTAAATGGGGGTAGGTAGCAATTTTCCGGTTTGGATTTGTAAGTCTGCGAGCGAACGATGGGCAGCGTCTCGCACGTCACTTTTCTTATCACGTAACGTGTTATATAAGACTTTTGCCATCTGTACTTCGCCTAATTGTCCAGCATTCCGGGCTGCCAGTGCCCGAACTGTATCTTCACCTTCTTGCAGCGCTTTGACTAAAGTCAAGCCAGCATCTTCACCCGGCGGGATATTTTCTTGGCGTTTTGCCGCCCATTCGTTCAGCCAAGTAATGGCTTCTGGCGGTGGATAACCGTGTGGGCCATTTCCAGTGCCATAGCGCATTTCTTGGAACGCCATTTGGGCAGCCGAGCGCACATACCACTGCGAGTCTTCCAGAAAGGCGCGGTAAATCGCTACTACCGCCCAATCTGATTTGAGGCGTTTAATCCCGAATACCGCAGCACGTCTGACGATCATTTCATCATCTTGAATGGCATCATATAAGGTGGGATAACCTTCTAATGGAATGTCTGCTAATGTTTCGGCTACTGCTTGTCGTAATGACTCTGAACCGTCGGTTAGGGCATCCACCAGAGCTGTTAACGCCTCTTCAGTGCGAATTGCTCCCAATCCTAATGCTGCGGCAAGTTGTACATCATTACCACCATCCTTGAGTAACGGAATAATTGTTACAGCACTTTCTGGTTGGCCTAACACACCAATACCGAGACAAGCTAATTGTCGGATTTGGGCGACGACACTTTGTGTCGCTTGCTGAAAAATAACCGATACATTAGGATCAGTCGTGGTGATTAATGCTGCTGCTGCTCGCTCACGGAGAAGGGGATATTGGTTGGGAGCAGTAAAAACTTTACCCAGATATTTGAGATATGGAATCCGCCATGAAACATCTTCGGGCGCGTGTTTCAGCCAATGAGCAATCTCCATAATGTTACTTTGGATAATGTCCGTTGGGTTGCTCATTCGGATATTAATGTAATTGGTTAAGTCAGTATGCGATGTGCTATAGGTAATGGCCTGCCGCCACGCGGGTGCATTCATTTTCTCACTGAGAACGGTTTCATCGGCATCTTGTAGACTTTGGCTTGCTAGATATGCAGCAATGTCTGGGTGACGGAAGCGATAGCGCCCACCTTTATAGCGTACCAGTAAACCTGTTTTATAAAGTGTTGCTACAAACTTATCAGTCGGATTGACCTTTTTTTCAGCTTTTTTCTCTTGTTGTTTGGTCTGTGGTTTTTCTCTTGTACCATCAGTAAGTTCGGCTAACGGATCTGCAATTTCAGGCTCCGCAGATGCTGCCATTTCTTCAGAAATGGGACTCTCTTCTGGAGAAGGCGTATCTTCATCGAGCAGGGATGTCAGCCGGGCGCGGGTAATATAACCCTCGTCCAATTGTAATGCCGCTGCGGTAATAAGATACTTAGCAACCTCTTCTTCTGTTTGATCAGTTGGCAAGTAGCGTTTAATGAATGTGCTGACCCAATCACCAAATTGGCTTTGTTCTCCATGGCCCGAAAAATGTGACCATGTTCTGAGAGTCAAATCGAGGGGTGTTAGTAATCGCGCATTTGTTTTTGCGAGTTGAACAATATCTTTATTTGGTGCTTGAGTGGATGATCGTCTACCACCTGTGCGACTCCATGCATCAGCCCAATTATCAACGGCTTGCTCTCTATCTATATCGCTCCATGGACGGAGGTAAACAGGTGTTAAACCAATTTCTTGAGTTAGAACGCCATGTTGTTCTGGCGAGCCGGTAATAATGAAAAAGTTTTGCCGATACGCGCTAATAAAGGCTTTGAGCCATTCAATTTGGCCTGCTTGTTCTTGGGGAGCCAATTCGTCATAGCCATCAATAAGCAGCAGTGCTTGGCCGTTATTCAAACGTTTATAGAGATTTTGAGGCGTTGTGCTGGCCGCAACCCGCCCTATCTGACGCTGTACGGCGCGGACAAGTGGCTCAGCGGGATCAATTTCTTTACCATAAGTTGCTTCGTCAGCTCGAATGTCCGAAAGATGCACATAAACCGGCATCAAACGGTTAAATAGAGGGATACCAGCTTCATTTTGGTTATCCAGTGCCATTCCGCGCTCTTCTGCAAGACGTTCTTTGGCACGTTGTTCTAGCAGTACACGTTCTTTTATGCGGACTGCCCGTTTTTTGTCATCTAATGCTGCTTCTTCTGCATCCAGTTTTTGTTGCACACGGTCAATTGGCTTTTTGAACTGTGCCCGTCCTAATGCACGAAGAATGATCGCCATCAGCGCCGTTGTACGTCCGCTACCGGGTGTAGCGAGTAACGCAAGCGTACGATCCCCTGAACCAAGTTCATCAATTGAAAGCGTATGGATGTTATACGGGGTTTGTAGGACGGGCATATCAGGTAAATGAGGTACCACATGAAATATGCTGTGTGTAACAACATCTTCTAGAGGAGCAGCGAGAGGTGGCGCTGTGAGAAAACGTGGCTCAATCAAAATATCTGTAAGATTAACTGCTGTGTTAGCAATGTGGTTGCGCTGCGCTAAACGGACAATATTATTGATGTAACGTGAGTCTGAACTTTGGGTCGCATAACCTTGAGCGCTGCTCGCTTGCTGATTTACGGATTGAATTGCACTGCTAATTAGGTGTCGGGCGCGATAGACTCCATAAGCAGTAGCCCATCCTGCAAGTAATCCAAAGCCGAAATTTTCAACATCAAAGCCCATGTTTAGCCCTCCAAAGGGTTAGCTTGCTCTAGGGATAATTATGCGACCACAACTGGAACAATAGGTAAGTGAATCACCTTTGCGTAGCGATTGAATGACATTCATATCCTGTTGGACGTGGCATACCGAGCAACTTTGATTAACAAGTACGGATACAGCTTGGTTGTTTTTGCGAGATCTCAAGTTGTTATATACTTTGAGTGTATTAGGATCTATGGTTGGTACAAGTTGCTCCCGGCTTTTAAGCAAGGCACTTCCTTCTGCTTTTAGTCGTTTTTTCTCATCAATTAAGCTTATATTTGCCAGTTCAAATTGAGCGCTTAGCGTTTCAAGGTTTTTGGTACTGTCTTTTAAGGCTGTTACTGCCTCGTCAACGGCTATCATGGTTTCCAAGAGGACATCTTCAAGTTCTTGATTACGTTTCTTCAAAGACTGGATTTCATGCTGCATGTCTTGTAGTTCTTTCGGGTTTTTTACCCGCCCACTGTACAGTGTTTCATCTGTTTCTTTTAGTTTTGCCGTATTGGATTGAATATCTTGTTCAAGTTTACGGACTTTGCTTTGAAGTGGTATGAGCGTTTGTTGGTCGTTTATTACCTGCTGTTGAGCTTCGGTTAGAGCCTTGTTGTCAGCTAGTTGAGCATTAATTTCCTCAAGACGTTTGTGCCGTTGTTGTACATTTGAATCGATTTCTTGTAGGCGGTAAAGTTCGGACGCTTGTATCATAAATATGCTTTGTCCATCTAGCACCACACTTAGGTACGGTTAGGTTAGATCATAGGGATGTCTTAATGTGTAATAGTTATCATTTCAGTTTACAGTTTAAGTATACACTGGGGTGAACAATCCGTGAAATTATGTTTTCCGGTTAATTCCAAATAGGCGCATATATTGATTATTTGAAATATGCGCTGCTACCCATGTTAGTGAAGGCGGTCTGAATGCAATCAATGCGCGATACAGTTCATATCACACCTACAGAATGGCGCTGGGTCATTTTTCTTGGCAGTGCACTTGTGATTCTTGCTTTTATCCCTTTTCTGTGGGTTGGCTTTAGTGGTGCAAACAACAGCCAATGGCAATTTATGGGTGTTCTAAATAACTATAGCGATGGCGCAACCTATTTATCTAAAATGACTCAGGGATTTGAAGGTTCGTGGTTAATCCATTTTCGCCATACCTCTGAACCCCATAATGCCATGTTTATTCAGGTCATTTATCCACTGCTGGGGCAGTTGGCGCGGATCGTGTCTATTCCACCAATTGCTTTATTTCACGCAGCTCGTGTTGTCGCATCGCTTATTATGTACATGGCAATATATCATTTAGCAGCAACCATCTGGCCACGTCGTCGTTCCCGAAGAATGTTTTTTGTTATTGCGGCAATCGGTTCGGGATTAGGTTGGCTGTTGATAATAGTTACAGGGAATACGGGCAATGTACCAGATTTTGTAATCCCTGAAATGTTTCCGTTTTATAGTAGTTTGGTCAATGTCCATTTTCCTTTGACCATAGCCTGTCTGGCACTGATGAGTAGTGTTTTAATCATCACTTTTCGTCCCGGTTCAAGTGATGATCCCTCTATGAATAATGGAGGGTTGTTAGTTGGTATACTTAGTTTCGCATTGTCTTTGTTATATCCACAGGCACTTGTGCCGTTTGGTGTCGCCGCCATTAGTTTAGTTACTTTACGGACAATTCGTCACCGTCATATCAATATGCGGGACGTGCGCTGGTTACTGGTTATTATTGTGCCCGCACTTCCCTTAGCCGCGTATTATTTCGCAGTTGTAAATTATAATCCGGCGGCAGCTGAGTGGAACCGACAAAATATTACGCTATCACCTGCTCCTCTTATCTTAGCCGTCGGTTTGGGTGTCCCTCTACTAATGGCTCTACCGGGAATTTGGCGCAGTATACGGCATTTTGAGCCAGATGGTGATCAATTTATGCTGGTATGGTTGGTGGCTATGCTGATTGCAATGTATCTACCGACGAACACGCAAAGACGCTTCGGTGTAGCAATTATGATTCCTATAGCTTATTTTGCTACCCGCGCTCTTGAAGGTTTTTGGTTTAATTATGTGAATCGGCGATGGCGCTATCGCATGTTGGTGGCTGTCGTGCCAACTATGACCATTAGTTATGTGCTGGTGTTGATGGGTAATTTAACCGTGAACAGTGGGCCATTTCTTCAGCGTGATTATACTGCTGTGTTTCAATGGTTGAAAGAACAAGGTCAGACAGATGAAGTGATACTTGCTGCACCTGACGTAAGCGCTTGGATACCCGGTTGGACGGGGGACCGTGTTGTTTACGGACACCCATTTGAGACGCTAAATGCGGCAGTTAAAGAGCAGCAAGTTCAGCATTGGTACGATGGCAGTGATTGTGGTCAAGTTGTTGAGCAGTACGATGTTCAATATGTGTTGGTCGGGCCACAGGAACAAGCGATTGGTAGTACATCCTGTACCGACGCGTTACATCCTGTATTTACATATAACTCGGTGACTGTCTACGCTCCTTAGACGGAAGTTAATTTGCGTCACTGATAAGCTTACTCATATTCATTTTTAAATCACCAAGGCAAATCTGAGATGCTGAATCGTTCAGTGAGTCGCAATAATCTTGCTCTTGTTGTGCTGGCACTTGCTCTATTGGTGATTTTTCACCGGTTGATACTTGGTGAAGTATTCTTTTGGGGATTACCTTCCCTACAATTTTATCCGTGGCGTGAATATGCATTTGACCTCATTCGAAATGGTCACCTGCCATTTTGGAATCCCTACAACGGGGCAGGTGCTCCACTGCTTGCGAACTATCAATCGACATTACTTTATCCACTAAATTGGTTTGGTTTCTTCCTCCCGCTGGCTTGGTCAATGAGCGTTACGGCAGTCTTACATCTATTCATTGCCGGATGGGGCATGTGGATGTTTTCTGGACAACTTGGCTTACCGGAGCTCGGACGGGGCGTTAGTGTACTTTCGTTTGCCCTGACCAGCTATTTAGTAGCGCGTTTAGGAACCTACCCAACTGTTTTTGCGGCAGCATGGATTCCGTGGTTGATGTGGGCCACTCTAAAAATACTAACGGATACTCGTAGGCGCGATATTGGTTGGTTGGCAGTATTTGCTGGGATGCAATTGTTAGCTGGTCATGCTCAGACAACTTGGTACAGTATGGTTTTGCTGGGCGCGTTTTCAGTGTGGTGGGCAATCACCCATCGAGTGAAGTGGCAGCGACTTGCTGCAGTAATTTTGGCTCTGACACTCGGGGCGGGGATAACAACTGCTCAACTTTTGCCTACGGCTGAACTGCTGGCTCAATCTCAGCGCTCAGGTGGCGTTGATTATGAGACAGTGATGAACTTCAGCTATAGTTTGCCAAGAGCGCTCAATCTTCTTTCTCCTAACTTTTTTGGAACCCCTGCGAATGGAACTTACGCAGCCAAGGGCGCATTCTTTGAAGATGCAGTTTACATCGGCCTTATCCCTTTAATCTCAGCTCTGGTCGCGATTTTGACGTGGGCATGGGGTAAGTTGCGTCGTGCGGAACGCCCCGATTACTTCGCCAGTGTTCCCTTCTGGATAGTGATCGTGGCGGTGGCTTTTGTGCTGGCACTCGGTAAAAACTCGCCCGTATTTCCATTTTTATATGAACATGTGCCAACGTTTAGTATGTTTCAAGCACCGGTGCGCTGGCATATTTGGACGGTGTTTGGGTTGAGTCTACTGGCGGGGATCGGTGTTGGGATGTGGACACGCGGTTATTGGGTGTTGTTTGGAACACGGTTAGCTATTGCAGGGTCGATAGGGGCTGCGATTTTGGCTGGAATTGCACCACGCTTTTTATCGAGTGATTTGATGAAGATACCTGGAGTTGCGGCGCTGATTTTTGCGGTGATTGCGCTGGGTGTTCTGGGGGCATTAGCGGGGTTACTAACACTCGCTCAGCCGGAGTTCAAGACTAGTCGTTGGTATAGCTGGTGGATTTTGGCGATTTGGGTAGTGGTGGCAGGTGATTTGGTTTATGCATCGTGGGGACTTAATCCTACTGTTCCAGCCTCATTTTATGATAAGCGGCCTGTAGAATTGCAGACCGCACGAGAATATTGGCCTGCGGCGATTGATAAGAAACTCAAGTTCGATGATAGTGGGTATCTGGTATTTGACGATTATCGAGTAGCTGTTGATAAGCAAGCGGCATATAGAGCAAGTGAACTGCCCAACTTGAATCTTATTGACCGGATAACTTTGTTGAATAACTTTGAACCTTTGTTGATTGACCCATTCAAGCAATACATTGATTTAGTTGAGCGTAACCCTAACCAACGAGCAACTTTGTTGAATGCGGCAGGTGTTGAAAGTATTTACGATCTACAAGGCCAGAAAACATTGGTTGGGGAAGCCGTAACTCGTACATGGTTTGTTGACACTGCGTGTTGGCATAGCGATATTGCCTCTGTTCAGGCAGGATTACTTGCTGATTGGAACCCTAAAGAAGTTGTCCATTTATTAGGGCATGGAGATTGTTTGAAGCCAACAATATCAGTGCAAGAGAGTAATGTAGTGCAAAATGTTGAAGATAATAGTGACAGCCTGATTGTTAAGATAATGACTGACCACCCCGCGTGGTTGGTTTTGGCAGATACTTATTATTCCGGCTGGAGCGCGACTGTTGATGGCGTAGCGATGGATATTCAACAAGCGAATTTGATGTTCCGAGCGGTGCAAGTGCCGGCTGGTGCTCATGAAGTGCGGTTTGAATATCATTTCCGTTGGATGTGGGCAGGAATATTGGTGAGTATAGCTTCACTCCTGATAGTGATGGTACTATTCCGTTCACATGAAACTAATCCAAGTCAATGAATCATCAACAACGAGAACATACCACAATGCTCTTTTCCCCTTCGCCTATGCGTAAGCGTTTGCAACTCCAGATTTCTGAGCGGCGATTGATGCTGATGGCTGGTGATGTACTGGGTGTTCTGATCGCAGTGACTATTGCATTATTCGTATGGTCGGTGGTCGCGCGTAACCAATTCAACATGGAGTTTATCTGGCCTCGCAGCCATTGGTTCTTTACTTTAACCGGGCTGTGGCTCTTATTAGCAAGTGCGAATGATTTTTATGAACTGCGGGTGGCAGCCAACCGAGGTGCATCTGCCCAACGCCTCATTCTGATTAACCTCCAGATGGTTGTTCTTTATCTGATTGTATTCTTCTTTGCCCAACCGTTGGCATTACCCCGACTTTTCATTCTTTATTATGCGGTGGCTTCATTTTTATTGATTGCGGTTATCCGATTATTGAATCCGGCACTATCTGGTTGGATTAGTGCGCGGCGAAAAGTGCTGATTGTGGGAACCGATTGGGCAGCGATGACGATGATTGGCGCAATTGGTCGGCATGCCCACGATTTATATGATATTTTTGGTGTTATAGCAGAACCAGACGATGACCTGAAAGACATCTGCGGTGTTCCGGTAGTTGGCACAGGTAAAGATATTTCACGACTGGTTTTTACCGAGCAAGTTAGCGAGTTGATTGTTACCTCTACTCACGAATTGAGCACTGAGATTTTTCAAGGTGTTATGGATGCGTATGAACATGGTGCTGCGATTGTACCCATGCCTCTCCTTTACGAACGGATTACAGGGCAAGTGCCAGTTGAACATGTGATCAATAACTGGGCGGTTGTGCTACCGATGGACGGTGGTTCAATATTTAACCCACAAATCGCGATAAAAAGGATCCTGGATATCATCATTTCTCTCGTTGGTATGGTCGTGTTCATCCTTTTACTTCCGTTTCTGACGTTAATTATCCGGCTGGATTCGCCGGGAGCGATTTTTTACTCGCAGGAGCGAACGGGCTTAAACGGTCGACTATTCCGTATTTATAAGTTTCGGTCGATGCGGTCGGATGCAGAAGCCAAAACAGGAGCCGTCTTTAGCCATAAAGGTGACGCACGAGTGACACGGGTTGGGCGATTTATGCGAAAGACCCGTTTGGATGAACTGCCCCAAATCGTTAATATCCTGCGGGGCGATATGAGTATTGTTGGACCGCGCCCGGAGCGACCGGAACACATCAAACGGTTGACCGAGAAAATTCCTTTTTACCGGACGCGCTTGGTTATTCGACCGGGGTTAACAGGGTGGGCGCAGGTTCGATATAACTATGGTTCGACCGACGAAGACGCGCTGATTAAACTCCAATATGATTTGTACTATATTCGTCATCAATCTATCTTGCTGGACTTGAATATTATCCTGCGGACGGTCTATAAAGTGATTCAAATGGGTGGGGTTTAGGTTATTCGTTGGTCTGTAGTCCTTAGTTCAATCCATACTGCTAAAAAGTATTGCACAAGATTCGCAGATTGTGCATATTTCGCAATACTTCCGCTGAATTGACTGGCGAATTGCTCCCTCAATGCCGCTGAATTGACAATTTTGACTGGCGATTGGCTCGGCTGAAAACGCTGAAATGGCGCAAGTGCAGCGGATTGTTCGCGTGTATCCGCCGCGTGCATTTTGCATATTTCGCTTTGGCGGATGTGAGGGAGGAAGCTGCCGAAAATGCAATTGAACCGCCATCCACAGGAGGCTTCGCACAGACGCGGAGAACGCAGAGAGAATTTTAAAGGGCTTTGCCCAAAGAATGTCGCCGTAGTTCATAAAATAGTCCAGTAGATTGAGGTCTAGCAACAGGATAGCATAGTTGGATGCGGATGGGGTTACATTTTGGAAGAACATTTGGTAACTGATTCGAGGGTGTGGAACAAACCAAATTAGGGGAGGGATGTGCGTGAAATTGTTGGTCAATAGTTAGAGAACGGTTTGTCGATAAACCAAAAGTAAACGTTGTTCATAATATAAATTTTTAGCCTTTGGGAATTATCAAATGCGACGGACGCAGCACGCTGCGTCCCTACGAAATCTCTCATTATCTTTTTAATCGGTAATTTAAGCCGATGATGCCGTGTTCATAGGATGTTGTGCTTAAGAGTTCTAAATCAAGTTTGTTTTTGACTTGGTCAAACCACAATGAGCCTTCCGAGACAACCGGATAGACAAAGAAGTGGAATTCATCGACGAGACCAAAAGCAATTAGGGATTGTGCCAAACGAGCGCCACCCGCGAGATGAATATCTTTGCCCATCTGTGCCTTTAGACTGTTGATGAAGTTTGTGATGTCTGTTGCCGTATGGGCAAGTACCAATTCGGCATTATTCCACGCTAACGGCTTTTGTTTGATTCCGTTGGAAAACACATATTTCTTATAGGTATTGAGCTTATAAGCTAAGCTGCGATTGCTCTCTGACTGGTTTGAATCGGTTTCCGCAGATGGCCAGTAGCCAGCCATTTCTTGATACGTTTTGTGTCCGAGAAGGACGGTGTCAAAGGTTTCACAGACGCGATTGAAATCGGCATCGAGTTTATTGCTGACGCTGGTTACCCATTGGTCAGGTCTATCTAGCCTTCCGTTCAGAGTGGTTATCATCTGCAATATGACTTTGCGCATCGTTTTTCCTCGTGATTCTATATATCTATAATTGCTTTGTCTCGCAAGTTATCTGGTCATGAATTTCAGATGCAGCACGCTACGTTCCTACAAAAATGCGATTATACGTCTTGGGCATTAGCAACTTATTTGTGGGTAGTGCAACTGTATTCATCATAGTTCATCAAGGTTTCGGTCGTCTTGAATAAAAACGACAGTTGCTCGCGTTTACTAATATCGATGATCTGAGATGGGGTTAGTCCAATAAATTGCTTAAAGGAACGGGTCAAATGCGATTGATCGGCATAGCCTGTTTGGAAAACAGAGTCGAGGATGGACACGCCTTCTTGGAGCAGAATAGTCGCTTGGCGGGCGCGTTCGATCTGGCGAATCGTGTTGTAGGTCAAGCCTGTGGTGCGCAAGATACGCCGTTGGATGGAACGGGATGATAAGTGGGAGAGTTGACCGCGAAGTGCAGCATCAACAATGGGTTCACGGACTACTATTTGGTTCTTTACAAGACGACTGACAAAGGTGTCGATGTTATCGTAATCAGGAAATTGCCACGCGTTTCCATTTAGCCAGAAGGATTTACTCCCTGCTTCAGGCAAGCCTACTTCGCTATTTACGAGATGGCTGACGGGAAAGTTCGGCATAAATGTGCCGTGTTTAAAGACAATGCCCAAAAAGTCGGCATATTCAGGAACTTCGGCGCAGATCGCAGGTGTCTCCGGACCGTGTATGGCGATATTGTTTTTGCCGTGTTGTTTCCAGAAGACGATGCACCAATGGCAGAAGGCCAGCGAAGTAAAGAAAATGCTATTGGCGCTCTGTGTGCGCCAAATTCGTTCGACATAGGGGGAGTCCGATAGGCGCTCTTCGTAGGTTAACTTCAAGCTAGTGATTCCTGTAAAGTGAGGACTAAATAGTCTGATTCACGATTTGCGTTGATAATTTTATCGTTCGTGCTGGATGTTATATATTTCGCGGAAGAGGCACGCCTCTTCCCTACAATCTAATGACTGCTTGTTAATGTGTGATAGAACAAGAGGTCTATGTCGTCAAATGTGGTTTGGAGCGGAAGGTGCGTAATTGTATTCATTATCCAGTGACTAGGGTTGCGACGTAAAAGAGTGTAACAATCCAAAGTGTGCTGTTGCGTAAGGCACGGTAACGTTTGTTTTGGGCGGCGTAGAGGATGACAGTGATTTGAAGGCCGACGATGAAGCGCAAGATGCCAATGGGTTCACGGTAAGTTGAAAAAGGAACGAAGAGCATTACGGCAGCGTTGATGAGTAATAGACAGATTTCGGCTGACCACTTATGTCGGCGGATGTCCTTAATACTCACCCAAAGCGCCCATATGGTAGGGGCTATGACAAAGATGAGCAGCGTGGGAGCGAGGATCAGCAGGATTTTGGCACGGGCTTCGGCGGGTGTATCTGTCCAGATACGTATAATGCCCATGAGGGGAATCATTTCGAACGAAGTAGCTTGCGCGCCGCCTGATCCGACACCAAATGAGCCTAATATTTTGTACAAAATAAGCTGCCAGATGGCAAAAGGCAGCACCGAAATAAATCCAAGCAGCAGACCATTTTTCCAATCCCGTTGGGTGAATAAGTAGAGGACATAAGCGCCAGCAAAGATGAGCGTGGTTTCTTTGGCAAGGGCGGCGAGGGCCAAGATGAGTGCTGTCCAAAGCCATTGACGGTTGCGGGCAAGTGTGATGCTACCAAGTACGAGTGCATAGGCTAAAGGTTCGGAAAGGCTGAGCCGTACTGATCCGAAAATGCCTAAGGTGAGGCCATAGGTGAGGCCATACCAGCGACTGACGCGAAATTGAATCAGTAAATTTTCAAGTAAGGCAGTTCCGAGCGCTAAGGCGATGATATTTATCAATAAGAATGCCCAAGGAATGAGATCGGCTTGCCCAACAGAAAGTAATCTTCCGAGTGCTGGGAACAAAATACGTTGGAAGCGGTAGGCGGGAACATCAAGATATTGGGCGGCGGTATTTGGATCACGAGCGATGTAATAATTAAATTGACCGTCGTAACCTTCTGTGTCCGCTTGAGTAGCAGTCGATTGCTGGCTGAAGCGTGTACCAAGTGTGACGAGGGTTAATGGATTACCCTTATTGCTCAAAATCACAAACCCAACGTAGACTAAACAGAGGGCACTAACAATGAACCAAGGGCGAATCAGCCTACGGACTTGTGACATTTCGACAATCCTTCATAGATGAGCCTGAGTTCTACTATACACCGGGAAGGTTTCTCTTTTGGCAAAACGTTCTGACTTTTTAGCGCTGGCTGTGCTGACTATCGTGCTTAGTTTCGGAATTACGATCGGTGCAACCTTTAATGGAATCCTCGACCCCAAACTGGATTCTATTTCGCTGGTTATGATGGCACTGCTGGTTGTTGTATGGTTGTTTGCCCATTGGCGCGGCGGTTGGAAGTGGTATCGCACGTCATTGGATACTGTGTTTTTGTTGTGGGTTGTGGCTTTCGGCGTGTCATTAATTGCGAATACGGATGTATGGCGACGAATTGCAATCGGGTTATGGTATATGGGGCTGTACATTGGCGTATGGTATGTGTTGCATGATTTGATTGTCAACCGAGCAGTGAGACGCGAAGTCATTATTGATGCACTATTGATTGCTGGATTTGTGATTGTCCTGTTTGGTTTTGTTCAGCTTCAAGGCTGGATTCGTCAAATGGTGGCGGCGAGACAATTTCTTGCATCGCCAAGACCTGTAAGCGTATTTGGTAATCCGAATTTCCTGAGTGATTTTTTGATTGTGCTGATTCCGCTAACCCTCTCGCGAATGATAGGGGCAAGAGAGCGACCGCCACGCATTTTGTTGGGCATATATACGCTGATTCAGTTGGTGCTATTGTTCCTGACCGATTCTCGCGGTGCTTGGATTGGCATCGCTGTTGGTTTGGTGGTGTGGGCTGGAATGGCTGCTGCACGAAATGGGCGTGTAACAGGGGATATTGTTAGAGAGTGGTGGCGAAAGCAACCTAGAGTGAATAAAAGTGGTTTGGTCGCGGTGATCATCATTGGAATTATCGTGACAGCCGCAGTATCCGCGATTTTCATACGCTCATTTTCAAATCCCGGTCGTGATGCTGGACCGCGAACTCAAATCTATACAGCGGCGATTGAACTCTTCAAAGAGAAACCATTGACCGGACAAGGATTATTTACATTTGGTCGCGGTTTGGTCAGTCTGCCGGGAATTAATCCAGATAAGCCGCACAGCCATGCTCATGACGCGCCATTGCACATCGCGGCAGAGTTAGGTGTGTTGGGATTAGCAGCGTTAGTGGTGACACTATTTGTAGGCTATCGAACGATTCAAGCGAATTGGCGTTTATCGACGGCGCGAGAACGCCTATTACTGGCGGGGGCTGCTGGTGGGGTGGTAGCGTTTGGGGTGCATCAACTAACCGATGTTCCGGCGATGATGCCTGCCATTGCGCTGACGGGATTGATTGCGTTGGTGCTGGCGCTTGCTCCGAAACAGCCAGAATTGGTAAACGCAACATGGGCCAAGACCGGTCATCCGATTGAGATGATCGGATTATGGGTGGTTCTGCTGGTTGCAGGTTTTTGGAGCAGCGGGATTTATACGAATTACGTGGCAATTTTGAGCGATGCGTGGAAAACTGGCAATTATCAACAAGGCGCAGATCGCATGAATACGGTGATTACGGCTGACCCTCAGTTGAGTCTCTATGATATGCAGCAGGGATTTTTGTACGGTATGGTTGCCAGTAATGGCGATTTGGATGCGGCACGGGCGGCAATTGCGGCCTATGAGCGTTTTATCCAACTTGATCCGGGTTATGCGGTGGCGTGGGCTAATCTGGCGGCGTTAAAATGGCAAGTGGGTGAACAGGACGAAGCAGTTACTGATATTCAGCGGGCAATCCTGTTGGATTCGGTTGAGTGGAATTTTCAGCTTTTGTTGGCGCAATACTCTAGTGCGATGGGCAAGTCGGATGTTGCAAGCGCGGCTTATCGAGAGGCTTTAAGGCTGTATCCCGATGCCAGCTTGTATACTGAGTTAAGCCCATTTGCGGAAGCTAATCCAGACGCGGTGGACCAGACAAAATTGACGGTGGCGGCACATACTGTTTGGCTGGTGGAACATGGTGATGTCGAAGGGGCTGAAACCATTTGGAAGGGAACGCCGCTAAATTCTGCGCCGAGCTATGTGGTTCAAGCGATTTTAGCGATGGCTAAAAATGATATGGACGGGGCAGCAAGCGCATTAGCACAAGCAGAAAAGTTGATGGTTAGTCCGGTTGAGCAGGCTTGGGTGCACATGGGTAAGGCGCGATTGGCGAAATTCATGAGCAACGTGACATTGATCCAAGATGAGTTGGCGACTGCACGAGCCGCGTTAGTGAAAGAGCCATTGGCGGCAGATGACGAGACACTGATTAATATCGCTTATGCACAGTTCTTGCAGGTGACGATTGAGCGCCAGTATTTGCCACAGGTGAATTATCGGAAAGATCCAGTGCTGTTGTATTTGTTGGATAAGACGACTTGAACCGCAGAGACGTGAAGAACACATAGAGATGAATAAATGGGCTCACAGCCGTGCGCCCCTACAGATGCAAGATTCGATTGTATAAGTGGATTTTATCCTTTGATGTGCGATTTTATTGAGGCTATTTATGCGCCGATTAACGATTGAACGGGCTGCCGTGATTATCCTGTTTGCACTGCTATTCGCACTGGCGACGCGGATTCCGGTCGATACGGATGTGTGGTGGCACCTGCGGGCGGGGCAATATACGCTGGCGAATGGGATGATTCGGGTTGATCCGTTTTCGTTCACAAAGTTGGGCGAGGCATGGATTAACCATAGTTGGGGATCGCAGATCATACTCTACGCCGTTTGGCAGGTGGCGGGAAATTTCGGGATGGCGATTTATGTGGCGGCGTTGGCAACGGGCGGCATGTGGTTTGTGTATCGCATGAGTTCGGGGAATGTGTATCTGAAGGCGTTTGCGCTGGTGGTGGGAGCGGCGACAGCAGCCGTTTTCTGGTCGCCACGACCACAGATGCTCTCGTTTTTTCTAAGCACGGTGATTTTATATCTGTTGTATTTGCAGAAGCGTGAGAAGATTGACCGATTATGGTTGATTCCGCCGATTATGTGTTTGTGGGGGAATTTACACGCGGGATTTTCTATCGGGTTTATATTCCTTTTTGGATCAATTGCGGGTGAGGTGCTGGGTCATATCTTTAATCCAAAAGGCGAATATGTTGTGCCGTGGGCAGGTGTTCGCAAGCTGATTATCGTGACGGTGCTCTCGGTGGTAGCGCTGGTGATTAATCCGTATGGATTACAAATGCTGACCGTGCCGTTCCAGACGGTGAGCATCGGGGCTCTGCAAAACTTCATCCAAGAGTGGAACTCGCCCAATTTTCATGAGCGGCAGACATGGCCGTTTGTGTTTCTGATACTCGGGCTCATCGGTGTGATGGGAGCGAGTAAGAAACGGTTGGATTGGACGGATTTTGTATTGACGACCGGAACAGCGTTTATGGGGTTGCTGGCGGGACGCAATATCTCGGTGTTTGCTGTGGTCGCGACTCCCGTGCTGACACATTATCTGGATGATGTGCTGCGAGAGCGTGGTTGGGTGGTTAATCCGGTAAAACGGGCGACACCCCGCATGGCACGATTGAATGCGATTTTGGTCGGTGTCATTATGTTGGCGGCGCTGGGCAAAGTGCTGCTGGTGCTGGATAAGAAATCGTTGGATGAGGCACAAAAAGAATATTTGCCAGTTGCAGTGACAAAGCATTTGAAGACCGCGAACTTGTCGGGCAACATGTTCAATACATATAACTGGGGTGGATATTTCATCTATTGGCTACCCGATAAGCCGGTATTTGTAGATGGGCGAACCGATTTGTACGGCGATGCATTTCTGTCGAAGGATTATTTAGAAACGGCATCCGGCGCACCGGGATGGGATGCGACGTTGGATAAATTCAAAATTAATTATGTGGTGATGGAAGCTGACAGTGGTTTGGCTCGGAATTTGCGAACTGCACAGGGTTGGAAGCTGGATTACGAGGATAAACAGGCGGTGGTGTTTGTGCGTGAGGCGACGACGAATGGCTAAATCAAAAACGCCCAGTGGACAAGCGCCGTTACAACTTCATTCGCTGCTGGCAGATTTCCGACTGCTGCTGATACTGTTCGTCTGTTTGAGGGTTTTGCTGCTGTTGATCTACCAACCATTTATCTTGCAAGGGGTTGAGCGTGGAATTGCGGCCGGCGGCGATTTCCAGACTTATTTCCAGATTGCTTCACTTTCGGACAAAGTCGGATTGCCGATGCGCGATTGGTGGAGTGAGTTTCCACCATTATGGTCATATTTCTCGGTTTTGATTTACAAGTTGCAGCCGAATTATACGGGATTTTCGATGCTGTTGGGCTTTGTTTTTATGCTATTTGATGTTGGTAACTTGGTACTAATCCGCAAGATCGCGACACATCTTTATTCAGAAGATACCGCGCAGGCGCTAGCGTGGATTTATGCGGTGCTGTTGGCTCCCTTGGTGTTTGTGTTCTGGACATTCGAGGTGGTGGTGGCGTTCTTCATGCTGCTGAGTTTGTGGTGGTTGCTGAAAGAGCGCGACAAATTGGCAGGTCTAGGCATCGCGCTGGGTGTGCTGGTGAAGTTTACGCCGATTGTGCTGCTTGGGGCAGTTTGGCGTTATCGACCTGTGCGAAAGGCGGTTGTACCGACGGTTGTTTCGGTTGGGATTATCGTGGTGGTTTATGCGTTGTTCTTCGTGCAGAATGCGGCGATGAGCATGCCTTCGTTGACGGCGCAGTTTTCGAAAGCGTCTTATGAGACGGTTTGGGCGTTGATTGACGGGAATTATAAGACGGGAAATTTTGGGCCATTGGAAGACCGACTTGATCCGACAAAGGCAAATATCACCTTAGGTAATCCGGCAAAAATTCCCAGCTGGTTACGATTGGGGGCCGCATTAGCGGTAGGTGTGTTCGTATTTATGCGGACACGGCGGTTTGATGCAAAAGGATTGGTGGCATTCGTTGGGATTTCGCTGCTGATTTTCTTTTTGCAAGCGCAGGGTTGGAGTCCACAGTGGTTGGTGCAAATCATTCCGTTTATCTTATTGTGTTTCCCGAACCGTGATGGTGTCCTGATTGTGGTACTGCTGAGTCTAGTGACGTTCACCGAGTATCCATTTTTGTTTATTCGGACGGGGGATACTGGCGGGGAAATCACAGGAACGCTGGTCACACCATTTGCGGCGTTGGTACTGGCGCGTACTGTGATACTGATAGGCATTTGTGTGGCACAGTATCGAATTTTGCGTCAGTCGCGAGATCGTCAAGGTCTGGTCGCCTGAATTCATGATAATCTAATCTGATACGCATCATCACATTATCTGTTCAGGAGATTTATCGAATGGCACGACAGGAATTGGAATTGGCGAAGGATTTGATCTCTGAAAAGCAGTACGACAAAGCGCGTATGCTGCTGATGAAGGTTAAAACTGACCCCACCGCACAAAAGTGGTTGGAAAAACTGGATGAACTTTCACCCATAAAAATTGAGCAATCCACGAACGATACGCCAAGCCAAGGCGATTCATCTGCATGGCAGTATGCAGCACTGGAAGTCAAACGGGCTTATGGTATTCAATATAAGGTCAACGGTGATAATAGACTGGAATGGAAAGATCAGCCGATTTATTACGCACTCAACCAACTGGGACGCGAAGGCTGGGAAATGATCAGCTTCGAGTCCATCAACGAAATGTCCGTTTATATCCTCAAACGCCCGGGTGCGGCGAACGTTAAGAAAATCGATGTTTGGGATCAATGAGTTCGTTATTTGCAAAGTACCGCTGGCTGCCGCTTACACTCATCCTCTTGCTGGCGATTGGCTTACGGCTGATTAATTTGGGCGGGCGGGCGCTCTGGTACGATGAAGCGTTCGCTGTCCTATTTGCTGAGAAGGGGTTGAGCGCCATGCTCTATGGCACTTTGACCCCGGTTGCGGGCGGCGCGGCGGATATTCACCCTCTTCTGTATTACAGCACGCTCAATGTGTGGATGCACTTTTTCGGTGAAAGTGCATTTACCGTCCGTTTGTTGAGCGTAATTTTTGGCGTTACTACGGCGGCACTGGTTTATTTGCTGGCGAAAACTTTATTTGACGAAAAAACAGGCTTAGTCGCCGCGCTGATTACGGCGATTGCGCCGTTTCATGTGCAGTATTCGCAAGAGTCTCGGATGTATGCGCTGCTTGGACTGTTGTTGATGGCAGTGACTTGGTGCTTTATCAAAGCGTGGCAC
The DNA here is from genome assembly GCA_038251275.1 of Aggregatilineales bacterium. Taxonomy (GTDB): domain Bacteria; phylum Chloroflexota; class Anaerolineae; order Aggregatilineales; family Phototrophicaceae; genus CFX2. The sequence continues at coordinate 19,333 of JBBSBM010000030.1, read as the reverse complement.
GAAGACAATTCGCAAGCCGCACAGAAATCGCTGTGGCAAAAATGGCGATACTGGTTGGGCTTCGGAGTGTTCGCGGGTTTGGCGATGTATACGCAGCAGTTAGCGGCGTTTTATCTGGTGGCAATCGGACTGGTTCCGTTTTTGGCACGGCGAAGACCGCAGATGATTGGCGTGATGGTCGGGTCAATCGCGGCTGTTGTAGTTTATCTGCCGTGGTTGGTGAATTTGCCGGGACAGTTGCAGAAGGTGCGTTCGTATTACTGGCTGGATAAGCCGAACATTGCAACGCCATTATTGACTATTAGATCATTCCTTTCGGTCAATCTGGATTTCCCAAGTCCAGCTTCGATGATTGCGTTCTTCGGCGGGTTATTTGTTATCCTGCTGCTAGTCGTTCAAGTAATGATGTTTATCCGTCAGCCACGAAACCGATCACAACGCAAGTCGATTTTATTTGTGTTGTGGTTAGCGGCAACACCACCAATTTTGATGTGGATTGTGTCTCAAGTGCAACCTGTTTACCTTGAACGGTCGCTGCTGCCTTCGGCGTTGATGTTATATATTGGGCTGGCGTGGTTGTTCACTCGCAGTGGGATGCCAAAGGCCATTGTGGGTGTGATCGGGATGTTGGGTTTGGTGATGGTGGCTATTGGGTTATATTACCAATATACGATTGCGACTTTTCCCAACTCGCCTTTCGAAACAGCCGAAAATTACATCGCCCAAAATTGGCAAGCGGGTGATGTGGTGGTTCATCAGAATAAGCTAACAGCGTTACCGGGGATTTATTATCAACGGGATTTGCCACAGTATTTCATTGCCGATAAAGCAGGAAGCAGTGATGACACGTTGGCTTTGCCGACACAGAAGGCTCTGAATATCTCGGCGGATGCCTGCGTACAATCGGCGGCTCATCAAGGTAAGCGAGTGTGGTGGATGGTGTTCGATTTCGCGAAGGCGCAATATGCCAGTGTTGGACGTACTGAATTGGCGGACTCTGAAACATGGCTAACTGGACACTATACGGCAGCGTCCACCGAGAAGTTTAACGATTTGGATGTGGTTTTATACGGTGACGCTCATGGCGATTTAGGTGGCGACTGTACGCCATGATGAAGCGATTTCCGATCTCTATTTGGATATTTGCGCTGTTTCTGGCGGTTGTAACATCGCTGCCTTATCTTGTGGGACAACTCAGTACGCCTGTTGGTTGGGAATACAGCGGTGTAGCGGTATTGCCGACCGGAACGCAGTTTGATGTCGACAGCCATCTGGCGAAGATGTGGCAGGGCAGCAGAGGCGAGTGGGATTATCACCTGCTGTTCACCCATGAAGATCACCCCGGTTTGCCAGTCGTACAAAGCTTTTATATCCTGCTCGGCGCGATTGCTTATATCACACTATTTAGTTTGCCATTGGTGTTTCATATCGTGCGATTTGCGATGACATTCGGGTTGGTATTGGCGATATGGGCGTTTGCCAGCCACTTTTTTGAGAAGCCATCCGAACGTTGGTTGGCGACGTTGTTCGGGACAATTGCGGTTGGATGCAGTTGGTTTTTGTTGTTTATCAGTCCGTCAATGTCAGCGGATGTGGGGCCGATTGAGTTCTGGTTGATTGATGCGTTCAACCTGCTTGGCGCGTTGTATATGCCACATTTTGCGGTGGCAGTCATCTTGCAGATTGTGATCGTGCTGAGCTACGAGGATTGGGTACGAGAACATAATAATCGCTCATTCGTGGTGTTGACGCTTGCACTGGCGTTGGAAGCCATTATTCAGCCGTATGCGATCTTGCTGATGATTCCATTGTTAGTGCTGCTGGCTTCATATTACGTGTTCTCGGCGAAAAAGCTGACTTTTCGAGAAGCATTGTGGTTGGTTATTCCGTTCGGAGTTCACGTAGGATTGGTGTTGTACCAATATTTCGCGCTGAATTCTGATCCGGTTTGGGCGAGTTTTACGGCACAGAATATCACGCTGTCACCACCTGTGATTTATTATCTGCTCGGCTATTTACCGTTCTTGATTCCGATTGTATTTGGTGCTAAACATTTTATTGCTGAAGCACATGATGACCGTTGGTGGATGCCAATTTTTTGGGTGGTGTTGGTAGCACTATTGCTCTACGCGCCGTTCCCAACCCAGCGACGTTATTTGTTGGGAGTGCAAACGCCACTCGCTGTTATGGCTGCGTTTGGGTGGTCACGGACGATTTTGCCGCGCTTTAAGATCAAGCGTCGTCCTTTAGTGACGATTATTTATTTTACGGTGGCTTCTATCGCGCTGATCGCCCTAATTGCCGTCAATACCATTTCGTTGTCCAATCCGGAAAAAAGCCTGACGGCGTTTTATCAACCGGATGAAGTGCAAGGTTTTGCTTGGTTAAGAGAACATGCCACGACGAACGATTTGGTGCTGACGACCTTTGACCAAAATGGCAAAGGCAGCGGTGGGCGTGTGGTGGCGGCAACGGGTTTGCGCGTTTTTATTGGTCACTGGATCGAAACGGCACTTTTTGAAGATAAGATGAGCCAGATTAAACAGTTTTATGATGCAACCACAACAGATGATTGGCGGCGTGATTTTCTTAATGAAACACATGCCCTGTATATCTGGTACGATGAAAGTGCGCGACAGTTGGGGAATTGGACTCCAATGAGCGCGAGTTATCTCAAGCCTGTATTTACCTCAAACAGTGTTGTCATTTACCAAGTGAACTGAGGTTGAGCGTGGCACGAAGCCAATACCAATCCATTTTCCTGATATTGATTGTGGGTGTGTTTTTTGCGGGTGCGGTGGTTGTCACCCACAATATGCTGACTGAGCCTTATCCCGGTCATAATGATTTTATGTCGCGGTGGGAAGGGGCACGGTCATTTTGGGTTGATCACTTGAATCCTTATGGCGACCAAGCCAGCCTCAATATCCAGAAGCAGATTTACGGACGTCCTGTTGTCGAAGGTGAAGACCCCGGTTTCTTTGCCTATCCGATGTATACAGCGGTATTGGTTTGGCCGCTGGTGTATATGGATTATGCGTGGGCTTCGGCGATTTGGATGGTGCTGCTGGCAGCATTCTTAATCGGTTCGTTGTTCTTCTTGATGGACTTGTACAAGTGGCGAATTGCATCTTGGTTGCTGGGCATTCTGTGTATTTGGGTACTGCTGTTTTATTACTCGGCACGCGGTTTGATATTGGGGCAGGTGGGAGTCGTTGTTTATTTTCTGGAGTTGTTGGCGCTGTGGGGACTTGTCAAAAAACGTGATGGTTTAGCAGGAATTGCGCTGGCTATTTCGACAGTTAAACCGCAGATGGGTTTTCTTATTATGCCGTTTTTCCTGCTGTGGGGACTGCGTTATCGTCGCTGGAAGTTTATTATCACTTTTAGCATGTCGATGCTGGTGCTGTTGATTGTGTCGTTTGTGCTACAGCCATCATGGTTGGGGGACTGGTTAGGCCAGTTGGGAAATTATACCTCATATACGGCGCTTGGTTCGCCCGTGTGGATTATCACTAACTACTATCTCCATTTGGGCAATTGGGCAGAACTGCTTATCAGCGGATTGTTGGGCGTGTTGATGTTGGTGACGTGGTATTGGGTGCTGCGCGGTCATCCTGAGCAATTTATGTGGGCGGCGGTGATGACGTTGACGGTTACGCACTTGATCGCGCCACGCACGGCGACTCCCCATTATGTGGTATTTATTATCCCATTGATGTTTTACTTCGCGATGCTTGTCCAACGTAATCGTCGTCGGGGAAATTTGTGGGTTGTGCTGTGGTTGTTGGTCCTGCTCGTCGTGCCGTGGGTACATTTCTTGCTGACGGTTGATAAACATTTTGAGCATCCCAGTATTTATCTGCCGCTGCCGTTTATCCTCTTCTTCCTGATGTGGTATACGCGGCAGTTATGGTGGAATAATGTACCAACGATAGGGTCAAACTGAAATATGGGTGTGACTGTTACAAACCGTGAACGTTTGATAATGGTGATTGTTGCGCTGGTGGGCGCGTTTTTCATTACCCGTTATTTTGTGGCGGGGCCGGGTTATACCGATGTGTTTTATCACTTGAACGCGGCGAACCGTTTGGTGACAGGGCAGGGGCTGACCGATCCTTATTATTGGACATATATCGGGGCGACCGATAAGTTACCCGCGCCTTCACATCTGTATTGGATGCCGTTGACATCATTAAGTGCGACGGTTGGCATGTGGTTGTTGGATGCGCCGAATAGTTACACTTCGGCACAGTTGTTGTTCTCGTTGATGTTCGCCGGTGTTATTCTGGTTGGTTTTTGGTGTGGTGCTTATTTGGGTGGTACGCGTCAACATATGTGGGTAGCGGGATTAGTGACGCTGTTCAGCGGATTCTTTGTGCGGTTTTGGGGAGCGATTGATACCTTTGCCCCTTATGCGCTGGCAGGATCATTGAGTCTGGTGTTTTTGGGATTATCCAACAGCGTTGATGCTAAACCACAGCAGACACTGTTTTATGCAGTATTAGGGGGAGCGTTAGCAGGTTTCGCACATCTGACACGGGCAGATGGTGTGTTGCTTGTAATTGTGGGATGGGCAGCGCTTGGTTGGTCGCTGCTGTTCAATCGGTTGGACAAGCGGATGGGGTTTGGGCGGTTGATGAGTCTGGGTGTGGGGCTGACACTCGGCTATTTACTTGTGATGCTGCCGTGGTTCCTACGTAACATGAGTGTGCTGGGTTCACCCATGCCATTGGGCGGCACACAAACAATCTGGTTCACGAGCTACGATGACCTATTTAATTATCCGCCGTTGGCAACACCTGCAACACTCTTCGCAAATGGTATCAGCGAATTTGTGGCATCGCGATGGTTAGCACTGACCAATAACCTCGGCACTTTTGTGGCAGTCGAGGGAATGATTATTATGACTCCTCTGATGCTGGTGGGGTTATGGCGGCGACGGCGAAAAGAATTGTTGCAGCCGTTCTGGATTTATGTAGTTGGGCTGCATCTAGCGATGACCTTCGTATTTCCGTTTCCGGGTTATCGTGGTGGATTGCTGCACTCGGCGGCGGCATTGGTTCCGTTTTGGGCGGCGCTCGGTGTGGTGGGATTAGATGATGTTGTCGAGTGGATTGCGCGTCGTCGCAGACGGTGGAATGTGCGCTCGGCAAAAGTGGTGTTTTCAGTTGGTTTGGTAACGATAGCCGTGCTGTTGAGTGTTATGATTGGGTTGCCGAACCGTGTGCCACCAAGAGGCGCTTCACTACTTGATCAGGCGCTTGTCCAACAACTCCCACCTGATGCAATGGTGATGATTAATGATCCAGCGCAATTGTATTATTTCACAGGCTTAGGCGGTGTGGTGTTGCCGAATGAGTCACCTGATGTGATTGTCGATATTGCGCGGAAGTATGGTGTGAAGTATGTCGTGATTGAGGAAGTCAGTGATGATGGACAGACTTCAAACGCCATTACCGAAAAAATGAATTCCATTTTGACTGCTCCGCCAACGTTCCTTGTTTCTGTGCCATTGAATGTGCCGAATGTGAGACTTTATGAAATTCGTTACTAATCGCTTCCAACGGAGCGATATTATCCTGCTGGTGGTTGCGGTGTTGGCTGTGGCTTTGTATGTGGTAACGGCTAATGGTGGCTTTCCATTAGATGACAGTTGGATTCATCAAGTTTACGGGCGCAATCTAGCTGAAACGGGAATGTGGGCATTTGTGCCGGGTGTACCAAGTGCGGCTTCGACTTCACCGATGTATACGGTTTTGTTAGCAATCGGGTACAAACTCGGTATCTCGTTCAAGCTGTGGACGTATGGCTTAGGGATTATGTCGTTGTGGATGGCGGGCATGTTGGGCGGGCGGATGTGCGAACGATTGCTACCAAACCAAGCTTACGTCCGTTTATATGGTGGATTATCCGTCACACTGACGTGGCATTTAGTTTGGGCGGCAGCATCGGGCATGGAGACAATGTTGTTTAGCATGTGGACTTTGGCGCTGTTGGCGCTCGGTTGGCGCGAATTGGATGAGCGCTCGACACGATTTGCTGATGTGATGTTGCGTGGTGGCGCGTTCGGACTGGCAACGGCGCTGGCAACGGTGACACGTCCAGAAGGTGTGGCGTTGGCTGGATTGATTGGCTTAGTTAGCTTGTTGGTACAGCCTCAAAAATCTTGGCGCACCTTCATTATATGGGGGATTGGCGCAGCGATTGCATTCTTGATCGCGATTAGTCCTTATTTTGTGCTTAATCTCCATTTGACTGGCGGGTTGTTACCCGATACTGCGGCAGCTAAGCAGGCAGAAAACGCGCCACTGCAGCTTGATAGTTATCCAACGCGGATCATCAATATGCTGCTGCCGTTGGTAGCTGGTGTTCAACTATTTTTCCTGCCGGGTGTGATCTTCTTTGTTATTCAGCAAATACGAAAGCTACGCGAAGATCGGCGAGTTCTGTTGTTGATTGTTCCAGTTTTGTGGAGTGTGGGGCTAATCGCACTCTATGCTGCCCGTTTGCCAGCTTATTATCAGCATGGACGTTATGTGATTCCAGCGTTGCCCGCTTTCATTGTGATAGGCGTCGCTGGCACAATACAACTTGTCATGGTTGCACGTAAATCGGTTACAGGACGTGTGTTGACGCGTTCATTAGCCATTTCATTGCTGCTGGCATTGGCCTATTTCTTTTTCCAAGGTGCATCTGTTTACAGACAGGATGTCAAGATTATTGATGAAGAGATGGTTGCCTCGGCACATTGGATCAAAGACAATATTCCGCTTGACCAAATGTTGGCAATCCATGATATTGGAGCAGTAGGGTATTTTGCTCCGCGTCCGATGCTTGATCTAGCGGGTTTGGTTAGTCCGGAGATTGTTCCTTTTATTTTAGATAAAGATCAATTGTGGCAATGGCTACAGCAAAAAAGTGCCCGCTACTTGATGGCATTCCCTGATCAAATACCGAGTGATGACATCCACGATACGCATTTGTGCCCTGTGTTTACGACTGGTGGACAAGCCGCAATTCAAGCCGGCGGACCGAATATGACGATTTATGAATTGACTTGGAACGGAATTTGCCCCAACCATTAACTTTTAGCCTGTTGCGCTATAAGTTATGAAAACAGTAAAATGTAACTATGGACGATTTAATTAGAAAACTCAACGTACTTGTAAAAGCCACACTCAATGATGCTTTGACGGGTGACAGCCGTCGAAATAAGTTAGTGACTCCCGGTGGCGATAAGCCTTCTGCAGTACAAGAAGGTAATCAGCAGATTAAGCAACTACGCCAACGAATCACGGAAACGCTGGCATTTGAGGATGAGTTGCAACAGCAAATCCAATTGTTGCAGGCTCAGATTACTGATTGGGATAAGCAAGCTGATGCGGCTGTAAAAGATGGTGATGATGCAAAAGCGCATTACGCCGTTGAACAGATGCAGCGTGTTCAGCAACAGCTCACGATGGTTCAGTCTGATCTAACGGCGCATGAACGGGTGACGCAGGAATTGATTTTTCATGTTAATACATTGGAAGCGGCGGTCGATGCCGCCACACAGAAGCAGACAGATGAGGCTGTGTCGGCTGGCGCAGCAAACGATAAAGTATCCGGTTTATTGAGTGATATGCGTGACAAAGTGTTGGAGCTACGTGACCAAATCACCGCTCGTGAAGATGTTGCTCCTGAACCGCCTACAGAGACTCGACCAGAGCCCGTGGAAGATGATCTGGCGAAACGCCGCCAGCGGCTTTCTAAACCGGAGTAATCGTTAACTTAAATATGAATCAGAATACTAAACGCATTCTTGTTGTTGCCAGTGATTATGCTTTGATTAGAGCTGTAAAAGAATCGTTGGCGCATCTCAGCATTACGCTTCAAATTGGTTACAGCCATATTGATGGCCTTTACGCGCTCGAAAACGGTGATTTTGATGCTGTTGTGGTTGATGCGCTCATGGTCAATCACCGTGATGGACAGTCTACACTTGTCAGGTTATCGCAGATGAATCACGCAATACCGATGATTGGATTGGCGAATGATCCTGCAATCATGGGTGATAAAGGTGGCGCATCCAATATTTCTGTGATTGTGCCAAGTGAAACGATGATCCGGCAGACGGTTACGTTGGCATTAGGTTTGGATGTCCCACCTCCGATTGCTGCTCCTGCTCCCAAGCCCAATACGAAAACGTTAACTGAGTCTGCACCGCCCGCACCCTTGCCGACTTCATCGGAGATTCCTGATGTCACGACTAATTCGGCTGAAAAATTGCAAACCTTATTTGCGCTCAGCCGCTCATTGACTGAGGTACTTGATCTCAGTGAAGTTCTAAACCGCGTGGTCGAGGCGGCACGGCGTTTGACTAACGCCGAAGAAGGCATGATTTTGCTGCCGGGTGATGAAGGCGGACAATTATACTTACGTGCGAAGGTCGGTATTGACGTGGAAGTTGCACGTAATTTCCGTGTCAAAACAGAAGATACTTTAGCCGGGCAAGTATTTGGCAGTGGCATGCCTGTTTTGATTGGTGCACAGGGCCCGCAGAAGGTCAAAACAGAGTACTTGGTTAATGCGCTGCTCTATGTGCCAATTAATTATGAAGGTCAGTGTATTGGTGTTTTGGGAGTCAACAATAAATCCACCGAGGCGGTCTTTGATCCGCGACACCAAGATTTGCTGATGAATCTGGCGGCATTCGCAGCGATTGCTATTGAAAATGCGCGGATTCATGAAGAAACGGTTGAACACACGCGCGAGCTGCAAACATTAGTTGAAGCGAGCCAAGTACTCAACTCATCACTTTCCCTAGACAAAACACTGCCCAATATTTGTGAGCAGTTGATCCGTGTCGTCAATGTCAATTATGTTGCTGTTCATGAGTGGGATAAAGCCTCTAATCAGTTACGGACAACCGCACGTTGTTTCCGTACGGTCTGGAATTCAGGACACGGGCCTGTCATAGATTTATCTAAACGTTTGGTGGTTCAGTATGCTCTAGAAAAAAGCACTTTTCCGGTTATTACTCGCCGAGACGCTTCTACACCTGAAGGCGAAATTGAGTTCCTGAACCAGACGTGTGTCGATACAATTCAAATTGTTCCAATTGTTGGTGGCGACCAAGTTTTAGGGATTATTCAATTCTCATTTGTGAGACCGCCTCTTAATTTGCCTGCTTCCGATATTTTGCAGCGTATTCAGTTGATGACGCTAGAAGTTTTGGCAATGCTTTCAAGCCAATCCAACTTGTCTAAGCCGCAAGGAATGTTCCGTGTTCTCGAAAACGCTAATCAATTAATCGGAGCAGATTGGTGCGAAGTTGCACTGCTTACTCCTGATCGCCAATCGTTAGTCACGCAAGTTGCTTTGGGCTTGGGGATATGGTCATCCGAACCCCAACCCTATGTTGATTTGTTTTGTAGTGCTGATCTCGCTGAAACCATTAAATCTCAACACATTATCGTTCGTAATGCGGACGCATCTAAAATGACGAATGGTATAAAGCAATTTTTAGAGATGACTCATTGTCGTTCGGCAGTGGGGATTCCTATTATTTTGCGCGGGCAACCGCAGGGTATTGTCGTATTCGCAGACTCGCGGCGTGGTCGCGTGCTAAATGAACGTGATATTGATGTAGGACGTGCAGTAGTTGCGCAAGCGTCGACGGCACTTTCCAATTCCTATCTCTTACATGACTTGGAACGCAGCTTCAAAGAGCTTAAGGATACGCAAGAACGCCTTGTCCAAACGGCACGCTTGTCAGCAATGGGTGAGTTGGCGGCTGCAGTCGCCCATCAAATTAACAATCCCTTGACGACAATCATGGTAGACTCTGAAATGATGCTGTTGGATGAAAGTCCGGATTCACAAAATTATAAGTCGCTGCAAGCGATTCATCGTGCAGGTAAGCGTGCATCCGGTGTGGCACGGCGTTTACTCGCCATTTCGCGTCCGAATGATCCAGAATCGCCTCCTGAACGGATTGATGTTGTCGAAACAATTCAGGGTGTGTTGTCGCTGGTCAAAGCACATATTGAGCGCGATCATATTCAGATTATCTCGCAGTTGCCGGACGAGCCACTTCCACCTGTTTGGGCGGTTCAAGGATTAGTGGACGATATTTGGCTCAATTTGCTGCTGAATGCACATGACGCATTAATGGGTTGTGAAGATGCCCAATTGGGGATTTCTGCTTCATACACACCGGATGCTGATTATTTACAGGTATTAGTATGGGACAATGGCCCCGGCATTCCTGAGAAAATCATCGAGAATGTGTTTAAGCCGTTTTTCACAACCAAGCCCGTGGGCGAAGGAACAGGATTAGGTTTACATATCTGTCGCCAAACAGCGGAGCGAGTTGGTGGCAGTATTACAGTTGAAAGCACACCGGGAAAAGGCGCACGCTTTTTGGTTCTGCTGCCCGTTAAGCGAGGAGGAAATGACGAATGACCTATATTATGGCGGTTGATGACGATCCTGAAGTGCTTGATACTTTGGGGCGTGTTTTAGAACGTGAATCATTTGAGGTGGGGTTGGCACGATCTGCTGCAGAAGCCTTAGTCTTGCTCGATCAGCGAGCGCCTTCTGCGATGATCCTTGATATTATGATGCCCGGTATGGATGGGATTACCTTGTGCCGCCAATTACGGCGGGACTCGCGCTTCAATGCGTTGCCAATCCTGTTTTTGACGGCGAAGGGCAGCACTGAAGATGTGGTTGATGGTTTGGATGCTGGGGCGGATGATTATGTGGTAAAACCGTTTGAACTGGCTGAATTGCGTGCCCGCATTCATGCACTTTTGCGGCGGAGTGTGCGGGATTCGAGTACGGGTGCAATCTTGCAGTTAAATGATCTGAAATTGGACTCGGATACCTATCAGGTCTATATCAAAGGGAATCGCATCCAGTTGACCTCGACCGAACACCGTTTGTTACGCTACTTGATGGAAAACCCTAATCGTGCCCTTTCGCCCGGGCATTTGCTTCAAGTTGTTTGGGAATATCCACCGAACACGGGCGATCCAGATTTGGTTCGCGCGCATGTCCGTAATTTGCGCTCAAAAATAGAAAAGAATTCTGACCGTCGCTACATACGAACCATTCATGGCGTGGGATACATGATTTCATTGTGATTTATTGCCTCCTTAATATCGAAGAAAGAAACTCAATAAATTGAGTTTCTTTTTATTTGTGACGCTCTTACTTGAGGATGCCGAATAAATTTCACAAAACTTTCAGACATACATACGTATTTGAACCTGCTATCCCGTTATACTAACAATATGAAACAGGCATAAGGGTAATGGGTAGCTAAATGTACAAAATCCTCATCATTGATACTGACTTTGAAAATGTGAATATGATGGAGCATTTCCTCCGACGAGAAGGTTATAAAGTGTTAACAGCCTTCACTGTTCGTGATGGTCTTTTACATTTGGAAAAGAATACGCCAGATTTATGCATCATTGATACGACCGCACCCGGTTTGGATGGTCTCAGTCTTTGCCGCAAAATTCGGGCAAGCGCACACACTGCTAATTTGCCAGTTCTGCTGATGGGACAAAATGTTCATTATTCGGTGACGAATGCGTTAGAAGCTGGTGGTGATGATTACATCGCCAAGCCTTTCGCTCTACGAGAATTAGCGGCACGGATGCGGGCACATCTACGGCGTGTATCCGGTAATTTGAATGATGCGATGCCGATGTTACGGATACTGCCTGAAACGCAAACCATCTATATTAATGATCGCGAAGTTACATTGACACAGGTGGAATTTGAATTAATTTCATTTTTGTGTCGCAAGCCTAACCAACTTCATCGTACCGAAGATTTACTGACCGGTGTATGGCAGTACCCGCGCGGGGCAGGGGATGCGGCGTTGGTCAGGAACCATGTGAGAAATTTGCGACGTAAGATTGAGGATGATCCTGAACGTCCTGCAATTATTCAATCACGCCATGGGCGAGGTTACGCGGTGCGTGCCAGCATCCGTATTGAGGGTAGTGTTGCGGTGTCGTCTTAATTTTTCTCTATTAACATTTCATGAGGCGGGCGGAGCATCACTCCGCTCGTTTTATTTACAACTTCCTGAACAAAACCCTATCATTTTCTTATCACTCCCCGCGTCGTAGCCGACAAACATTGTGGTATGATAATTTTGTTGTCATTTATCAAGTATTTCTTATCTAGTTTCTGAGGACGTACTAATGCAAAGCGTTCCAAAGAAGATTTTCCAAATTCTGGACGGTACACCGGCTGTATACGGTCAATATTCGCGTGGGCAAAGTTTAGCCGAGTTGGCACTTGTCACGCCTTTATTGATTGTATTGTTGATGGGACTGGCAGAAATCGGGTGGTTTGCCAACAATTATTTAATTTTGTTGGAGACGACAAGGGTTGGTGCACGTTATGGAGCTGTGCAGACGGGTGATTTTGCACCGGATAAGTGGGAAAATGAATCTAACTCCCACGATGCCAGCTTGCTACCCGATCTACAACCTGACGCTGCTAGTAAGGGGACGGATTATAAAAATGCGGTAGCATATCGGATATGCAGTAACTCGCAACCCGGAGGAACCCCACGTTTTTACAACATCATCATCTGTAAGATGTTTGATGCCATGTCGCCGCTGGATTTCCGGGGTGAATATGTTACCACTCTCGCTGATCCTACTGACCGAAACGGGGTAGATGACATTATTGTCTCGGCATTCAGCCTTCAGTCGATTAACCCAACCGATTCGAATATCCCGGCGGCGATGCGAAGCGCGATTGCGCTCGAACCAACCGTTCCTAGTACACAGCAACAAGTGATTGTGATTGGGCGTTATCCTACTAATGCAAATGAATGTACGACCGATACGGCATCGGATAAAGATACGCGTGACCCGTTTAACTATATAAATTATACAGGCGCCGGTAATACAGATACGTCGACTACCGATAGCTACCGTAATTATGTTATGAGCAGCGGCACTCAACTTTATTCCGAATTGCTTGGCTATGATAATGGGACAGAGTTGCAGCGCGGGTTTGCCTTAACGGGTCAACATGTGATTACATCAACCCGTGCATTACCTGTAGCCTCACGGTGTTACGGTTCCGAATGGACGATTAGCCGTGTTCAAGGTCTGATCAATGTTTCAAATTATAGTATGCAAAACCAGAGCCAACGGTCTAAGCTTCCGAGCGAAGGTTTGATTTTGGTGGAAATGTTCTGGCAGCACACGTTGCTACTACGAAATCCGGTTTTTAATCCCGTTTTCAATATCCTGAACGACCCCAGCAATCCGAATGGCGGGGGAACAATCATTTCCGTTTGGGCGGCGTTCCCGCTACCCACGACCGAACCGCGTATTAAATTCGCAGTCGGATCATAGGAGAGAAGGAGACACAATGAGACAATCTCTCTTATCACGTTTGTCGAAGCGTCCGAAAGGACAGGGACAAGTCGGTCAAACGATTGTCATCATGGCATTTGGTTTTATTGTACTGTTGGCATTTGTGGGTATTGTGACTGACGTCTCGTTAATGTTCGTGCGTTATACGACACTACGGCGTGCAGTAGATGCTGCCGCGGTCGCTGCTGCCGGACAGGTACGACGTACGCTGCCCACACAAGCGGAAATGACATTGGCTGGTAATAATGCAACAGTTGCGAACGGTTATGCCTTTGCGCGTAATGTTACCAACATCAACCTCGCCGCACGGCAGTTTATCGAGTTTTATGGCTTAAGTCCTTCGAATGTATCTGTTGATAGCTGCGATACACTTAACTCGTATACCACACCGCCAACTGATCAAAGGACACTTGATCTTATGGCATTGCTTGAATGCGGTAACGACAAGCAGCCGCGCAAAATGGTGCGTGTGACTGCACAACTGCTATCACCGACGGTTTTCTTGCGCTTAATTGGTTGGCAAACGGTCACACTGGAAGCCAGCGCTATTTCTGAAACCGCCGTGCTTGATGTGGTTTTGATCTTCGACACCGCCGAAACCATGCTCAAGCAAACCACCTATAACGATTGGAAGACTGTTCCTATTGTGGATGCTGGCGGTAACTTAACGTACAAGGCTGATGGCTCTGTTGATACTAAAGATCAGAGTCTTCGTTATTTGCCTGTCAAGGTAAACAGAGCACCGAATTGGAACGGCAATCAGGCGCTCTATCAATATTGGGCTCCTGCAGGCGGTGCATGGTATAAAGCTTGGACCCAATTGCTGAATCTGACTCAACAGCAAATTTATAGTGATCAAGCAAACTTCCCGGAAGTGGCTTTTACATGGAATGGATCGACTGCGACTAAGGTCAGTTCATCAGATGCGAGAGCACCACGTCAGGATTGCCGTGTACGTTTCTTCCCTTATGCGGATACGGTCGGCCCAAATGCCATGACATGGCTGACAACCGCATCAGCACCTATTCCTAATGATTTGCAAAATTCATACACGGCACTTTTGCGATCAAAAACGTGGGTAGATCCAGACCCGGTTACAGGCGGAACCAAGCCCATTTTGGCAGCTGGTGAGAGTTACGACAACCGCTTTGACGGTTTCATGCCAGCATATGACTATTTTGGCTGCTGCAATGATCCGAATGGTGACAATAAATTCGATGATTTGATTTGCCAGCCGTTTAAGAAAGTCCGCGATGCCACCGAAAGTTTCTTGGATCATGTCGACTTTGTGCGCGGTGATCGTGTGGGTTTTGTGACCTTTGATAAGACAGCGTATCTAATTGATCCAGATGGTGATAAAGGGCCGCAACTGCCAATGATCACGGCGCAGGACAATGCAGTTACCGCTTTGCGGCACATCGTGGGCGTGCGTGCCGAGCCCTATTATTATGCGGATACGGGTACTAGCCCTACCGATAAGACGACCGACGGACTCTGGGATTCACTGGTTACGGGAGCCAGTGCCTATACCGGTGTGGCTGGTGGTGGTGTTCCTATCAACTATACCGGAAGATATGATTTCTCGAAAAGCGCGTGGGTGGATAATACGACCGCGACCGATGGTTTGGCCGGATTTAACAATACCAAACTGGGCGCGCTAAATGATTATCCAGTACGATATAATTGCTATTGGGAAAATGCTACCTTAGAATATCCCAAGAGTCTGTATAGTTCGCAGGCAACCGCTGCGGATATTACGACCTACGGCCTGCCTTATCTCTATGACGGTACAATTCCATATCTAGCCAGTCGTTGGCCCACTCCCTTGGCGGCTATGAACGGCACGCCCATGATGAATCCCAATTTGAATTTGACGACTTGGGATAACAGCATGAAATCCTATGACTCGCGTCTTTATGCCCGACAAGCCTCGAAACCCTTATTCAGCTATGAATTCCGCTCAGGTTGCGCTGGTAATAACGTGGGTGCAGCGTTACGCGTTGGTAATAATGCGTTGTTAGATCCGCGCACCGTACGTATCGGTAATACCGGTGCTGTGTGGGTTATGGTTCTGTTGGGTGATGGTGCTGCGGGTGCAAGTGACCCGGTTATCCGCAACGGTGCTTCAATCCCCAGCGGTTACCCTTATGGGAAATTCACAGATAATCCGAAGCCCGGTGGATATGGTGCTTATGGTTTGTGCCCTTACGGAGCAGTGGATGATCAAATGAGTTTAACGGCAGGTTGGCAGACGCGCCCACCGCGTTGCAGCGATGATGGTAGTGAAGCTTCCAATGGCGGTTCACGCGGTATTATGGGGCCAGTGAGCCGGCATTTCTGCAAAGACTCAGCTGTTGGTACGGATAGTAACGCCAACATTGACATAGGGGTGGGTGGTGACCTCGATTTTGATTGCTCGACCAAATATGACGTGGATGATTATGCACGTGATTGGGCAGACTTTATTGGTTTGACTAGTCTGCCATGTGTAAGTCCGTTCGGTAAGCTTCCCGGTCAGAATTGCAAGATATCGCGTAGTTTGCTGCAATTACCGACGATTTTCACGATTGGTTTTGGATTGGACTTCACTGAAGATCCGGTTGGTAAATGTTCAAATAGCAACAGTGCTTTGTACACCAACATTAATGACTGCCTCGGTGAAGAACTGCTGCGTTATATCGCTGATGTCGGTGACAATAACCGTATTGATACGGATTACCAGCAGGACTACATCAATGATGGTTACGTCAATGGTGTTATATCCGACGATCCAACCAAGAATTTCTATGGTGACCGTGGCCCTTGCGAGGCTCCGATCCCTGGCTACGCAAACGCTGACACAGCAAACAACGCACTGGCGTTCAGTAGCGGCTACAAACCACTGTTTATTAACCCGCTGTCGCCAAAAACATCCTGCGGTAATTATTACAACGCGCCGGGTGGGCCAGAATTGACGAAGGTGTTTGAGGACATAGCCTCCCGCATGTTCACACGTATCACTAAGTAAATAGGACGAACTCCCAACTGAGAAGATTATTCTTGGGGGGAGTTCTCTCAAATTTGATAGGGCAATTATTCAGTCCCTTATATGGTAGGGGGTGCACATGGACACAATAAGATCAGAAACCGCTAACCGAAGACGACGACAAGGGCAAACCTTAGCAGAATTTGCTATTACGCTGCCTACGTTGCTCATTCTTTTGTTTGGCATCATCGAGTTTGGACGCGTTTTTCAGGCGTGGGTCACGCTGCAAAATGCCGCACGTACCGGTGCTCGTTATGCAAGCACTGGGCAGTATTTTGAAAATCAGTTCGTAATGAACACAATCATTAATGAAGCTAATCTTAGTGATCCTGCTGGTTTTATTCCTTGTGTGGATGATGGCCCTACTGGCACCTATTCTACGGTTGACCAGCGAGGCACTAAAACCACCGTTCAACCAAATGGTGTGGGCAATGGCTCTGTCAATGTCTACACAGGTGGTCTCGAAAGTTTATTCGCGACTTGGTATGACGGTAAGAATTGTGATCCGGCTGATCCCGATGATCAAGACCGGCGTAAAGACATGGCACGTATTCTGTCGATTATGTTGGAGACACGGCGTGGTGCTGCGGGTCTCGCCATTGAGAATAATCAGTGGACCGTTCCCGCGGATAAGACTGATGTTGCTGGTAAATGGAATACATTTCCGTGGTTCGCAGGCTGGCAAACAAGTCCTCATCCACCCCGTTCTGACCAACGCAATTGGTTTAATGTGGTTGTATGCAGTAATCGCAGTTTTAACGCGGATACATCTTCGTCATACTATAAAATTGATCTTAAAGATGCCCCGAACCGATTTATTCCCTATGTGGGTGATGTGAATCTTACAACAGGTGGAACTGCGGTTACACCATGGGCTCCGACATGCCTTCTCAATGAAGTACCTGCTGCAACCATAGACGGAGTACCAAATCCGTTATTGGTGAATGGTGGCTTTAGTAACGCGGGGCAAAATTGGATGGATGCCGGTGCGCCAGAAGATACGGTTTTTGTGACCGTTACTTTCAACCACCCGCTCATTACGCCGTTAGGTATTGCGCCTTTCATTCCTTTGCAAGCACGCCGCTCGGCGATTATTGAAACTTTCCGTACCGCTGGTAACCGTAAAGGTACAGTGTTTGTTCCGCCGATCGGCGCGGATGCACCACCCGATGCGGCTACTGCAACGAATACGCCAGCGGCGACTAATACCAACACACCCATACCGAGCGTGACACCTAAGCCACCTCCAAGCCCAACGAAGACCGCGGAAGGTCCGTTTGACTGCGCGAAGATATCCGTATTGAATAAACGACTGAGTGGTTATCAAGTTCAGTTGGATATTCAGAATGACAATGCGCCGAGCACGGTAACCTATATTACGCGTGTCCAGATCACATGGCCCAATATCCCGCAGTATGCGCAAATGGGGCTGATCATGATGTCGCTTAATACCGTACAAAACTGGATAGGCAATGATCTCCAGACTGCGGCAGCGACAACCACCACTGATACCGATACCAAGCCCGGTAATCCGTCCTTCCAAAGTACGTCAACCTCTATTCGTGAAGTTACTGCTGCAGATACGTCGGTCTATGCCGCCACGTTCAATGGGCCTCCGCAGTTGTCAAGTTATGTGAAGCCTAATCAGTACGCGATTACGCTTACGCTGTTCAATCCGCTAAATCCGGCTTCCCCATGCGTGCTGACATCACCTGTTACTACACCGACTAATACACCAATTGTTCCGGGGCAGCCAACACCCACAAAAACATTGGCTCCCGATTGTGCATCGAGTCGGATTTCGATTAAGTTCAATTCGTTCGATACATTCGGTTTGGTGCGCTATGACATCCTGAGCGAGCGCAATACCACCTCTACATTGGTAAGCATCAAGATTAACTGGGTGAAATATGTGAACAGCCAGCGCCTAGTCAAAGTGAGCATGATGGCCCCTCCGGGCAAACCCGGTGCTGTTGTAGTTTGGGATTCGGGCAACGTCAATCAAGACTCCACGCCCCCGACCAACAGTAAGACTGAAGGTACATGGCTAACGAATTACACTTTGGCTGCGGGTGCAATCGGTGCGCCGTCGATTACGCCTATATACTTCGATTTTGAAGGTATATATACCTATGATGAAAACGTCAACTCGACCAATCCCAAGTATGGTGGATCGAGCGATTTCAACTTCTCGGAGTTTGAATTGACCTGCGGTACACCGGGGGGCGCAGCAGGCACCACAAGCGGTGGACAGCCAACGGGTAAGATTACACCTGTGAATTACCCGAGCCCAACACCCTTACCGACGCAAGGTCCGACGAATACGCCTGCGCCGACTTTGACACCGTCCAAGACGCTACCACCGTCCAAGACCCCGACAAAGGGACCGCCAACCGCAACCTTTACACCGAAACCGCCGACGTCGACGCCGCCACCAACTAATCCGCCGACGATTGCGCCACCACCAACGGCTGCTAACGGTAATACATAGCACCATCAATAATTGATTAAAAACTCCCCACGGGAAGTGGGGAGTTTTTATTTTAAGGTAGTAAATTGTTAAAATAGAGACACAGAATCAAAAAATTCGAAGGAATGTTTTTTGTAATTTGGTAATGGCACAGGTTAGGAAACTCGAACGAATTTTGGTTGACTTGTGTGAATTTTTGTTCTAAAATTAAATAGGTACTGTGTATTGGTAGGACTGCACTAAACGGTGGAGAAAAGCGACGAAATCAAGCGCATCACAAATTATAGAAGTAGGGCGCCAATATAGACCTTCCTGAACCATTATGATCGGTGAACATGTTCAAGAATTTGATGAACGCGTTCAGTAATTTGGTAAACATGTTCATTTTTACCATTTTATACGCCAGATTTCTCCCTCAAAAAGCGTCCACCACTT
>JBBSBM010000029.1:0-72152 GCA_038251275.1 Aggregatilineales bacterium | reverse complement strand
TCCGGCTGGCGCTGACTGCTTCTGCCTCATTTGCAGCTACCTCTCCACCGCTCGCAAACAGGGTGTCAACCTCCTTGATGCTCTCTCTGCTGCCTTACATGCTGCTCCTTTTCTCCCTTCCTCCCCTACCTGAGTAGTTACCAAAATTCTTCAAATTCACTGATGCAGTTTTGTGTTGCTATTGGCATTTTGATCACCATCAAAATTAAAAATCCTGTTTAGCTACTTGATGGCAAAATCGGCAGCAATTTCGGCAATGGCGAACTAAGGGTTTTTGCCTAATTTGCCATTGGCAACAATAGGTAGCTCGATAGAATTCCAGATTCAAAGCACAATTAGCAGCATAAGCGGCAAAAGCAGCACACTATTTGTGACCAAATTATGCTTATTGGTCGATGTTAAGATGCGTGAGCCAGAGATCGAATACCAGTAGAACGTCTATAAACATGATACTCGAAATGCAAATGAAATGGGTTACCATTTGGAAGAAAATTTGGTAACTATTTTTATGGTTCTATACTAACTTTTTGAGGGAGCAGAATTATTAAGTTGGTTTGAATGTGGTATGAGAAGCGTATAGGACGGTTTGTGGTGTAAACCTAAACGCAATTTGGATGCTGATAATAATGTGCTGTCGTCAAAATTGAGTTCCAGAGGACATACAGCCATATGCCCTCTTCAATCAATCTAACTCATAAAACGCCGGTTTATCATTTGCCTATAGGTGTTGATTTCAAATCAACCCAATAGATTTCAGGACTAAAAATGCTGTGGATATATAGGTGCATATCATCTGACAGCGTTACACCGGCAAGTGGCGCAGCCAGCTCACTGTAAACAACGATTTGAACTTGGTCGTTGCTACAGCCGCCGTTCTCTCGACAAGTTTCAGGATTAACGCGCCCTACTACCCCTCTTGTTCCCAAGGAATAGCCGAAGTACAACAGGCCATCAGAACCCATCACAATATTGGTGACGTTTTGTAATCCAGTAACTAGTGAATGAGAAACTGTTTTGTCTTCGGCGTCTATGGGTAAGGTTTTTGCGCCGTCAGTTGGGGCATCAAACCATTCAATGGCGCGGCGGGCGCTACCAGTGTTGGCCACGTAAATAAATTTGTCGTCAACAGCAATGCCTGTTGGTGAGCGGAGTTTTGTAATGATCGTTTTCGGATCGCCATCGCCAACCACCACAACATCATTACCACGTAAGTTAGTCACCAAAAATTGAGTGTCATTGAACCGGGTGATACCCCAAGGTCCATTTAAATTAGTGGCAATATTTTTGACTACACCGCGCGTAATTTGAACCAAATTATTCGACTGGAAGTCTGGTATCCACAAACTGATTCCAGTACCTGTATCATCAGTTTGCGCAATCATACTGTGAGAATTTTTGACACCGTAAATATACTGTGATGTGCTACCACTAGCAGCATCAATTTGATAAACAGTCCAATCTCCACTACAGGCGGCATAAATCATGCCATCATGCCATGTCAGTGCATTAGGGCGTTGAATGTTACCCGTAAGTATTGATAGATCTGCTTGTGTAAAACTAGTTGTAGATGTAGTTAAATCCTTAGTAGAAGCAGGCGTGTTTGTGACTAATGGAGGCGGAGTAGAGGGCGTAGCTGTTTTGACCGCTTGCCTTATATTGCCATCTATGGGATCAGCGAAGCTTTGTGCAGTAAAGATAAACAGCAGTACGAAGCTCGTTAGAATACATATAGAACGGATCGTTTTTTTCATCTCTTGTATCTTGTGTCTAAACTACGGTTTCGGATTCGATGGTTGCAGGAATATCCACGTAGAATACCGTACCAGTCCCCGGCGTAGAGGTCAACCACACTTCCCCATTATGGTTTTCAACAATGGTTTTCACTAGACTTAATCCCAAACCTGTACCCGTAATATATTCTGCACCCTTTTGACCACGTTGACCGCCGCGCCAGAAACGCTCGAAGACATTCGCTTGTAATTCTAGCGGAATGCCTATACCTGTGTCAGCAATTGCAAAGCGCAAATGAGCATTCTCTAATGTTACGTGGATGCTAATTTGGCCAGCATTAGACGTGAATTTGATGGCATTTTCTAATATGTTTACTAGCGCTTGCCCAAACTGATCAGGATCAGCTTTGAATAACGGGAGTTTTTCAACGACATCCACAATTAAATGAATTTGCTTCTGAGAAATTTGATGCTGCAAATCATCGACAACTTCTCTAACCACATCTTTTGCTGAACATAACTCGGTTACTAATTGCCCGCCTTTAATGCGCTCAAGATCAAGGACACCATTGATAATCTTATTCATGCGTCCAAGCTGGGCATTTATGGTGTTTAGAGATAACTCAACTTCGGCATTTTCGATGGGAACCAAGTCATCTTGGAGTAATTCGAGATTTGCCATTGCGGCTTGCAACGGGTTTTTTAGGTCGTGGCTTGCCATTCGAATCATTTCACTTTTCAGACGGTCAAGTTCTTTGAGTTGGCTAACATCGTTAAGTACTGCTACCCACCCTGTTGATTGTTCCTGTCCCAAAGCTGTCACATGACATAAATAGGTTTTGCCGCTGATGATTATTTCATAGGTGTAGGCTTGCTTATGATGCAGTTCACGTAGTGCCACGCGAAAATCACCCGGAAAAATATTTTTAGGAAGCATACGTGGCAATGTATCGCCTATGGCAACGATAGAATCGGTAAAGAGTTTATTTGCTGCGGGGTTAGCGAAGACCAACTGCAATTTTCGATTTACAACAATCACAGCATTTTCGGTGCTGGTTAGCACTGTTTCAAGTTGATTTCGTGCCGATTCGACCTGGCGAGTAAGGTCTTGTTGTTCACCAAACAAGCGACTGTGAGCAATGGCTACGGCAGCTTGCGAACCAAGCAGTTCAAGTAATTGAACGTCTTGACGTTGAAATAATCGTCCTTGCTGTCCTGCTATTACGATTAGAACGCCTATGGTTGATTCGTTATAGATTAAGGGGACACAAATGATAGAACCGAAAGTTTCACGTGCGAGTAAAAAATCAGGCGATGATTTCCAATCGCGACCATAATTTTCGAGGTAGATTGAACGCTGGGTTAGAGCGACTTGTCCAGCAACTCCTTCGCCCATGTTGAGTCGTCCATGCAAGTAGCTGTCCGGTAAATCATAAACTGTCACCAATTCCAGTTGATCATCTTTTGTTTTTAAGAAAATACCGGATGCGTCTGCATTTAGCCAATGTACAGCTTGAACCGCAATTTGATTGAGTACGTTATCAAGTGCAATATGACTGGTTATTGCGAGGCTAACTTTATGAACCGCCTCAACTTGTGAAACTCGTTCAGCGAGCGGCGTGATGATTTCTCGACGTAGCATTGAAAAACTGATCAGCAGTGTAGAAATTCCACCAAGCGTGATCGAAAGTGAAGCAATTTTCAGTTCAGGGTTAAGAAAGCCGAGACTCTGGCTGATTGCAAACAGGTTCAAGCCTACAAATAACCCTACGGATTGAACCTTGCGACGGTAACGCCAAACCAAGTAAAGCGTGACACCGTCGAACATCAGATAAAAAATAGCCGATAGCGGTTGAAAGCGATATCTATAAAAGCCGTCGCCAAGTGTTTCAAACTGAATAGGTGCTTCAGCGAGTATGAGTATTGCTTGATAAATAAGAATGAGTAGCAAACCTGCAAACGCCAGCAAACGAAAACGCCGCGTATGTACGCCAACAAGGATTGCAGTCATGGCATAAAGTGCGATACAGGAGCCAGTGAAACCCAATTCAAGGAGAGTGGTAGCAAACTTGATTATGCTAGAGTCGGGAGCAGTGATGGATAATGCGAGGGTAAATAACGATCCAACATTCCAGAGTATCACCAAAAACAGAAATGTCGCAAAGAACTGATTCAGTTCTTTGCGGAAATCATTCCATAAAACAATCAGCAAAAATCCCAATGACAGTGCAAGTGTGATGCCATTGGAGAGCAAGCTAACAGTATTGAAAAATGACATAACTTACTGTGCTTTTGGCACCATAGGTGATTGTTTTTCAAACCGATAGCCTATGCGATGTTCAGTTAAGATGTAAACGGGGTTGGCTGGATCGGGTTCAACTTTTCGACGCAATTGACTAACATATACACGTGGATAGTAAATATCGTTGATGTATTCCCTGCCCCACACCTGTTCGAGTAGATCACGCTGGGTCACGACACGGCCAGCATTTTCTAACAAGGTTGCTAACAACTTAAACTCGGTCGGTGTCAAATGGATTTTACGTCCATCAACATGAACATGACGACGATGCAAATCAACATTGAGATAGCCATCGTTATAGCCCTGCTGACTCTCAGTAACAATAATTTGTGAACGACGCAATAAAGCGTTAACACGTGCCACAAATTCATTTAGACGGATTGGTTTAATGAGATACTCGTCTGCACCAGCATGTAAACCTTCAACAATATCGTCTTCAGTAACTGCTTGTGCTGAAAGCATCATAACAGGAGTATCTGCAATTTCCCGAATGCGTTGGCAGATTGTTAGTCCATCCATACCACCGGGCATTACAATATCAAGAATGACCAAATCAGGATGTTCAGCATGGAATGCTCGTAAGCCTTCCAAACCGTCTGCGGCTAAGACAACTTCAAATCCTTCACGATGCAGTTTGCGACCGAGTGCATCACGGATCGCCTGCTCATCGTCAACAATAAGTGCCTTCATAATTACACAACCCTTCACTGGTCAAGGCTAAATGGCTTGGGAAAATTGCGCCGCGGTGAACATTGTGGAATTTGCGGTAACGCGATAAATCTATAAAAATAGTTTAGCATTGCTTTAGTGGAGCAACAAGTAAGCTCTATCCTACGCAGCTACATTGATCAATAGTGTGCTTAACGTCAGGTTGAGCCATCTAATAACTGCTATAATCAAAAATGATTTGTTTACGCCAGACCGAGAAAGGTAATGTCATGGCTCATTTAGCCAAAATAAGGTACGGGTACCTGTTATTTTTATTGTTATCCGTGATATTGAGTGCTTGCAATTTAAGTAATTCACCGGAGCAGCTTGCGCTAACTGAGATCGCAACGAATACATCTGCACCAACACGCACGCTCATTTCCTCAAATAACGGTCTGCCAACGACGTTACCCATTACACAGGTTGCACCGCCGACCAGTCAAAGTTTAGTTTTGCCAGCAACCTCTATCTCGCTACCACCAACTTTTGCCCCATTTCCTACCAGCACCCCTACCCCAATTAGCATCGTCATCTTATCACCTATTCCGGGGAATGTTGTGGCCGGTAATGTGCAGGTACTAGGGGCAGCCATTCATCCACTTTTCTTACAGTATCAGCTTGAATATGGTCCTGACCCGAATCCCGGCAATTTGTGGTATCCAGCCAGCGGGATTTCGCAGAACCCCGTATTCAATGGTTTACTTGGCATCTGGAATACCACACTGGTACAAGATAGCGTTTACCAACTGCGTCTACGTGTTACCCTACGGGATGGCACAAGTCTTGCGACAGTTGTTAATAATATTCGCATCCAGAATCAAGCGCCGACACCGATACCATCGGCAACGCCTAATATCCCACGTCCGATCGCGGCGTTTACGCAAGATCGCACCTCTGGTCAAGCGCCTTTGGTCGTTCGGTTCATAAATCAATCAAGCGGAAATATCACCAATTTCACATGGTCATTTGGTGATGGTGGAAGCAGTGCCGAAGCCAATCCAGTTTACACTTTCCGTACGGCTGGTGTATTTTATGTGACTCTTCAGGTTGCTGGCCCCGGTGGCACATCAAATGTCACGCAGCAGATCAATGTACAAACGCCGTCCGCACCTGTAGCGGCATTTACACAGGATACAGCCAGCGGCCCATCGCCATTGACAGTTAAATTCACTAATCAATCAACGGGTATCATCACGAGCTATAACTGGGCTTTTGGAGATGGTACAACCAGCTTAGATCCAAATCCGACACACCAGTTTGTGGCAGTAGGTACCTATAACGTCATTTTGAGTTTGGTTGGACCGGGTGGCACGTCATTCGTCACGCGGAAGATTACCGTTCAAGATCCCGTTGTATCGCCACCAGTTGCCGCATTTGCACCCGATAAAACCACAGGTAATATTCCTCTGGTTGTTCAATTTGCTAACCAATCCACTGGTCAAATCACCAGTTACGCTTGGGATTTTGGCGATGGCACGACCAGCATCGAGAAGAATCCGGTGCATACCTTTACAACGGCTGGCGAATTCACAGTCAAACTCACAGCCATTGGTCCCGGTGGACAAAATGTCGCTCAAACGAAGATCACACCCATTAAACCGCCCGATGCACCCGTCGCAGGTTTTACACAAAGCACTGCTTCAGGCAATACGCCATTGACGGTGCAGTTTACGAATAACTCCACGGGCAATATAACGGCTTATAGTTGGGACTTTGGCGACGGCTCACCCACCAGTACCGACAAAGATCCATCACATGTTTACAACACGGTTGGTACATTTACAGTGAAACTCAAGGTGACGGGTGCAGGTGGTACAAGTGAGGCACAATCGGCTGTTACATCGACTAAGCCTATCGCTCCACCGGTAGCAGCATTTACAGCATCACCGACGGGTGGCACAGCCGCCCTTGCAGTGCAATTTACGAACCAGTCTACAGGCGAAAGTTTGACTTACAGCTGGGACTTCGGCGATGGTTCACCCGTTAGCACAGATGCTAATCCAGTGCATACCTATGCCAATCCAGGTACATACGTTGCCAAACTCACTGTGACCAATATTGCCGGCAGCAACACGTCTGCTCCGCAGACAATCACGGTCACTGCCGCTGCAGTTGTACCGGTTGCCAGTTTCACGATGGATAAGAACAGTGGCAATGCACCGTTGACAGTGATTTTTACAAGCACTTCGACCGGTGATTTTAATACGCTGACATGGACTTTTGCTGACGCGGCTAATAACGTATTGGGTACAGCAAACGGCCCAACGACAAGCTTCGCATTCCCGAGTGCTGGAACTTATAGCGCCATTTTAATGGTTGATGGTCTTGGCGGCAGCAACACGTCTGCTCCACAGACAATCACGGTTAGTGCTGCGCCCGTTGCACCAATAGCCAGCTTTACAGCTAATCCGGCGAGCGGCACTGCTCCATTGATGGTGAATTTCACTAGCACATCTACTGGTGACAACCTCACTTATAGCTGGAACTTTGGTGATGGTTCACCTGTTAGTACAGATGCTAATCCATCATATACGTATGCAAACGTGGGCACTTACGCAGTCACGCTATCCGTAACCAACAGTGGTGGCAGTAACACATCAGCACCTCAAACCATTACGGTAAATGCGGCACCACTTGCGCCTGTAGCTAGCTTCATAACGAATCCTGTAAGTGGTACTGCGCCTTTAGATGTCACATTCACAAGCACATCGACCGGTGATTTTAATACATTGGCATGGTCATTTGCCGATGCGTCGAATAATGTCATTGGCACAGCGAATGGGGCGACAACGGCCTTCACCTTCCCTGCTGCGGGAACCTATACGGCTACACTCACAGTGAATGGTCTTGGTGGAACCAACACGTCTGCGCCCCAAACCATCACTGTAAACGCAGCCGTGGTGGCGCCAGTAGCAGGCTTTACACTGGATACCAACACCGGCACTGCGCCGTTGACGGTCAACTTTACCAACGCATCGACGGGTGACAACCTGACGTATGCGTGGGACTTTGGTGATGGCTCACCCGTCGTTGCAGATGCGAACCCACCACACGAATACAGTGTTGCTGGGGTTTACAATGTCACATTGACGGCCACCAATAGCGCAGGCAGCAACACGTCTGCGCCCCAAGCCATCACTGTAAACGCAGCCGCGGTGGCGCCAGTAGCGGGCTTTACACTGGATACCAATACGGGTGACGCGCCGTTGACGGTCAACTTTACCAACGCATCGACGGGTGACAACCTG
The DNA here is from genome assembly GCA_038251275.1 of Aggregatilineales bacterium. Lineage (GTDB taxonomy): Bacteria > Chloroflexota > Anaerolineae > Aggregatilineales > Phototrophicaceae > CFX2. Next base: position 64,164 of record JBBSBM010000029.1, on the reverse strand, counting down.
ACATATGCGTGGGACTTTGGCGACGGTTCGCCGGTCAGTGCGGAACAAAACCCGAGTCATGTCTACAATCAAGCAGGTACTTACAACGCCAGCTTGACCGCGACCAATAACGTCGGGACGAACACCACGGCTCCCCAGTCTATTACTGTCAACACTGCGCCAGTAATACCGGTTCCGCCACCTATCAATCATGCCTTGGTCTTTGTTTCAAATCGCAGTGGCAATGATGAGATCTATACCTTGGGGATAGATAGTACAGTAACCAATATCTCTAACAATCCAGCAAGTGACACCAGTCCATCATGGTCACCAGACGGTAATCGAGTTGCATTTGTGTCTAACCGTGACGGCAATGACGAGATTTATGTCATGAATGCTGATGGCTCTAATGTCGTTCGCTTGACTGATAATCCGGCTACCGAAAGCTCACCTGTATGGGCAGCAAATGGCAGCTTAATTGGTTTCGCGACGAGTAGAGATGGTAATTACGAGATCTACACGATGAGTTCTACCGATGGCAGTAATCCGGTGAATGTCACAAATGCACCAGCATCTAACGAAACGAACCCTGCCCCATCGCCGGACAGTTCTAAACTAGCATTTATGTCTGACCGCGATGGAAACAATGAGATCTATGTTCAGGCAACTGATGGTTCGGTGACAAATGTAACCAACAGCGCTGCCAGCACTGACTCTAGTCCAGCTTGGTCACCTGACAGCGGTCGTATCGTCTTCGTGTCAGATCGCGAGTCATTAGCACAGATCTATGTCATCGGCGCTGATGGCTCGAACCCAACTCGTATCTCTGATCTCAGCAAACCTGATACACATCCGGTTTGGTCATCTGACGGTAGCCAAATTGCGTTTGTTTCGCAGGATAATGGCCTATCACAGATTTACGTGATGAATCAGGATGGGACAGGCGTTACCAAAGTCTCTGACGGAACCGGTAACGATAGTGCGCCTTCGTGGAAACCGTAAATATCGGTGCGTATCGCTAGCGTAGTAAAACCAGACCTCGCAAATTTTGTGGGGTCTGGTTTATATTGAACCCGAATTATTTTGATGATTTGAGCGACAAGATATGGTATTTCCGCAGCGCATAAAGAGCCGTCTGTTATTTCTAATCCTAATCGTATTCTTAGGGGCATGTCGTCAAAACCAAGTTGCCGCCCAGATACGTGTCAAATTGATTGCAGATGGGCGTGAACGTACTTTTGATGTACCAACAGCAACCACCATTGATGAATTTTTGCGCGATCCAAAAGTTGATGTGCAGTACTCAGAACTTGATATTGTCAATCCACCACCATTCACACAAATTGCCGATGGGATGCAAATCACGATTGCCAGAGTATCTGAAAAAGAAGAATGTGAAACAATCGAAGTCCCTTATAAACAAACACAGGTTTTGAATGAGGGCTTAAAAGCTGGCGAAAAGAAAGTTGTTAAAGCTGGGCAAGCCGGGTCACAAGAAACATGCTACCGTGTCACGGTAATCGATGGGACTCCCAAAGACCGAGTTGTTACTCGAACCACAGAAATTAAAGCCGCTCAAGACGAGATAATCTATATTGGCGTGTCCGGTGATGTCGAACCGGTTCAAATAGCAGGCACTTTAGCCTATAAGAGCAATGGTAATGTTTGGATTGTCGAAGGAAGCAGCACATCCAAAAGACCTATCACGACAGAAGGCGATCTTGATACCCATGTTTTTGCTCTTTCACTTAATGGTCGCCAATTACTTTTTACACGTAAAGCAGACTCTGCCGATTCAAGTGGTGCGTTTAACCGTTTGTGGATGATTACCGACGTGAGCAGACCTACTACACCAGTTAGCTTGGTTTTAGATAATATTCTGTATGCTGATTGGATACCAGAGCTTGAGAATACTATAAGTTACTCGGCAGCTGAGCCAAGCCAAGCAACCCCCGGTTGGCTTCCATTTCATGATTTATGGCAAATGCGTGTCGATCCTGATACAGGAGAATCGTTGGGTGTTAAGCAGTTGCTCAAAAGATCTGGCGGCGGACTTTACGGTTGGTGGGCAACGCGGTTTCAATGGTCGCCTGATGGAAAGAAATTAGCGTGGGCTCAAGCCGACAAGATTGGTATTTTCGACGCTGATGCGCTTCTCAAAGGCGATGTCACAGGATTTGATCCATCACTTGTGAAATATGCTGTGCTAGTTCCATTTAGCGGTTGGTCGTGGCGTTCGACCTTAGCTTGGTCGTCTGATGATAGCTTGCTACTCGCTACCACGCACGGTGCACCTGTTGGTAACGAAAGCCCTGAAAATAGTCCTTCATTCAATGTTTCGGTGACAGATACAACAGGCACATTCGAATCAAACATTGTTCCAAACGCCGGTATTTGGTCAGCTCCACAGTTTTCGCCTATTCTCACACCTTCCGATAGCAAATTCCCAAAAGGATATATGGCCTATCTACAGGCGCGCGATTCTTTCAACACCATCAACGGTGAATATGATTTAGTGGTTGCGGATCGCGACGGTAGTAACGCACGTGTGTTGTTCCCCGGTGATGGTCGTACTGGCCTAACTGCTCAAGAGTCGATATTCCAAGATCGAGAATTCACTTGGAGCCCTGATGGGCATCAAATTGCCATTATTTATCAGGGAAACCTGTGGATCATTGACGCTGAATCGGGCATTACCCATCAATTAACTCTTGATGGGCGCGCCTCTACCCCCATTTGGGCAAAATGAAACGCACTCATCTGATATTTTGTCTTACCGTGCTGTTATTTTTAGGCAGCCTTGTGACGACTTTGGATACTATTAGTCAGCGCGACTATAACCTGCGTGGCTATGTAGATGCTACGACGGATGCTGATCTCCCCCTTCGCATTCCCCGATTGGGCGTGAATGCGGAACTCACCCAATATGATGCTACCTCTCTAGATCGTAACCTGAGGCTTATGGAGCAAGCGCATATTGTCTGGGTGCGTCAGAGTATCCGTTGGTCAGATATTGAACTGTCACAAGGCAATTTCCAATGGGGCAAGACTGATGCGATATTCAGCGCATTTAAACAACATCCTCAACTCAAGCCGCTGATCGTGTTAGTTTCTGAACCAGAGTGGGCGCGACCTAATCAACCCACGCCAACTGCCCCACCAACCAATGTCGATGATTTTGCCAGATTCACGGGTGCGTTTGCGGCACGTTATTCCGAGCAAGTTGAATATTATCAAATTTGGGATGAACCTAATTTAATTGCTGCATGGGGTGGTCAAGAACCGAATGCTGCCGCATACACATCCCTTCTCTCTGCTGCGTATAAAGCAATTCATGCTGCTGATCCAGTTGCAACGGTTATGGCTGCGGCACTTGCACCGACCTCTGAAACCGGCCCGAAAAATGTTAGCGACATTCTGTTTCTGACCGATATGTACGCGGTCGGTGCTAAAGATTACATGGATGCGGTTGCTGCCAAGCCTTATGGTTTCAGCAGCTCACCTGAAGATCGCACCGTTTCGCCGGATAAGCTCAACTTCTCGCGGATTATCGCCTTACGAGAAGTTATGGTTCGTAACGGAGATGCCAAGAAGGCATTATGGGCAAGTGAATGGGGATGGAACAGTTTACCCGAAGAATGGTCGGGTAATCCGTCTATCTGGGGAAGTGTGACATCAGACACACAAACAAACTACACATTATTAGCGCTTATTCGGGCTGATCGTGAATGGCCTTGGTTGGGTGGCATGATATTGAGTCAGTGGCAGCCGGTTGCACCAGCCAATGATCCTATTTGGGGATTTGCGCTTGTTGACCAGAACAGTCAAGCCACTGCCTTATGGCGAGCGTTATCGATTAGTCAATCACCTCAGCAAGCTCAAAATGGATTTTTTCCGGCGGTTAATCCATTTACGAAATACAGTGGTGTGTGGACGTTTGGCCCCTTGGGCGCAGATATTGGCTGGGTGCAGGACAGTCAGTTTGCTTTCGACTTTAACGGTTCGGATGTGGCTTTATTGCTGCGTCAGGACAATTACACGGCTTACCTCTATCCAACAATTGATGGGCAACAACCGAATGCTGTACCGCCAGATGCTTCGGGTAATCACTACATTGTGTTGACCAGTCCTTCTCAAGAGCCGGAAACGAATCTCATTCCTGTTGCTCGAAATATACGCGTTGCCGAACATACTTTACATGTGGTTGCAGATCGAGGATGGGATCGTTGGGCGATTGCGGGCTTTGGTGTGAGTTCTGGTAGTCTATCACTGCCCTATGACCACCAAATCGCGGTAGGATGGCTGACAACGTTGTTTGCAGCTATCAGCGTTGTGATTACAGCACGAGGGTTAGGTTGGGGCTTCCTTGAACCTTTAGCAAGATTCATGGGACAATATATCAATGCGACTTTCCAGTTTATCCTGAGTATCTTCTCGTCGCTGGCCCTGCTTGTCGGTATGATGATGACATGGGGCGATGGTGTTACTGGTGTGCTGCGTCATGAGCCGGTATCATTATTATTAGCAATTGCAACCAGTGGATTGATCAAACTCCAACCGGGTTTCATCTTAACGGTGATTGCTGCTCTAGTATTGCTAGTTATCTTCTATAATCACCTGTATATCGGTCTAGCACTTACGATATTTTGGGCTCCCTTCTTCCTGTTTCCGGTTGCACTGTATCAATTTGCGTTCCCACTTGTTGAGATCATGATACTGCTGACGACAGCTGCATGGTTACTTCGGTTGCTTAGTAATCATGCCAGTTGGCGACAGATTTCTGTTTCGCAGTTTTCGTTCACACCGATTAAAGACTTCCTTTCATCACGAAGCGTGATTGATTGGCTCGTATTGGTATGGGTGTTGCTGGGTGCAATCTCGTTGTTGTGGTCAGCACAGCTTTCGAAGGCAACTACTGAACTGCGTGTGATGTTTGTGGAACCCTTTCTTTTCTACCTGATATTCCGAACCAGTAAGCTTAAGCGAAATCAAGTCCTTCTGATTGTGGACATTTTCATTATCGCGGGTTTAATCGTCGCGGTGATTGGCCTTTTCCAATATGTTCAAGGTCAGTCGATTATCACAGCTGAAGCAGGTTCGCGCCGATTGGCAAGTGTTTATGGATCGCCTAATAATGTGGCGCTGTTTTTGGGAAGATGTATCCCCTTTGCACTGGCATTCGCCCTCATTCATGTCGATATTCGCCGACGAGTATTTTATGCCTTGGTGTTGATACCAATGTGCATTGCCTTGCTACTAACACAGAGTGTTGGAGGAATATTTATTGGAGTTCCATTGTCGGTGGCTGTTGTATTACTACTATCCCTCCGTCGTCGAGCAAGATATATTGTTCTAGGTTTCATGGTTGTCGTTGTTATAGGATTCACATTCTCCTTGCAGTCTGAACGCTTTGCCCGTGTGCTTGATTTCTCTAGCGGTACCAACTTTTACAGGGTACGAGCTTGGTTAAGTGCCGTCAACATTATTCACGACCATCCTATTACGGGACTTGGTCTCGATCAATTTTTGTATGCGTTTCGCGGCAAATATATCCTGCCGGACGCATGGCAAGAACCAAATCTTTCCCATCCGCATAATATCCTCTTAGATTTTTGGGTGCGACTTGGAATTGCTGGTGTTTTGCTATTGATTAGTTTGCAGGCGATATTCTGGCGGAAAGCAATACAAATGTATCGCTTTCTTCGTGAACATGATGTTCTGTACTTCGCGCTCAGTGTCGGAGTGATTGGCAGCATGATCAATCTTCTTGGTCACGGTATGATTGATAATAGCGTATATGTGGAGGATCTAGCATTTGTTTTTGTAGTGCTTTTGGCACTTGTCCAAATAGACAAAGAACGCGTGATCTATTGACGAACCATTAATATGATGGTGTAATCTAGACCAAATGCGACGAGGATCGCCAATGAAAGTAAAGGTGAATAAAGTCACGATTCAAATCGTTCAAGAAGACATTCTGTCTCTTGCTGTGACTGCGCTTGTCAATGCCACTGATCCGAATTTACACCTTAACGCTCCTCTTTTGCTTAAAGCCGGCCACGAACTCCAAGAAGCGGTCAATTCAATTGGTTGGTGTGATATTGGTGATGCTGTAATTACAGATGCCGGTGAACTCCCCTTTCAAAAAGTCATTCATGCGGTTGGACCACGCTGGGGTGAAGGCAGCGAACGCGGTAAGTTAGCGAATACTACCCTTGCTTGCTTGCGTCTTGCAGAGGAATATCGTTTACGTTCACTAGCACTGCCCGCTATATCTGCGGGGATATTAGGCTACCCTCTTGAGAACTGTGCCCGGACAATCATCACACAGGTGATTGACTACACCTTTGAAAATCCTCGCTTCTTAAAACTGGTTATTATCTGTCTGGATAATTTGACCGCCATGACTGTGTTTCAAGATGAATTACAGTCGCAGGTCGAGCAGTTGAAATCGACTGGCGAAGGCGAAGTTACGGTATAAACCAGCATACACCCCTGAAATAACCTATGGTACACTCGATTTAGTCTCGATTGACATATTCAACAGAGGATGTTCAAGTGCGCGTACTGATTACAGGCGGTGCAGGTTTTCTAGGGTCTCATCTATGTGATCGTTTCCTTGCCGAAGGACATACCGTTATTGCGATGGATAATCTCATAACCGGCAATACACGCAATATTGCCCATCTGGCTGGTAATCCCAATTTTAGCTTTATTCACCATGACACAACTAACTATATTTATATCAATGGATCGGTTGACGCGGTGCTGCACTTTGCGTCACCAGCCAGCCCAATTGATTACCTCAAATTCCCTATACAGACTCTTAAGGTTGGTGCGCTTGGCACACATAATGCCTTAGGCTTGGCTCTGGCTAAAGGCGCACGTTTTCTGATCGCTTCCACCTCTGAAATTTACGGTGATCCATTAGAACATCCTCAAAAAGAAAGCTACGCAGGAAACGTTGATCCCATCGGCCCACGTGGTGTGTACGATGAGGCTAAACGTTATGCTGAAGCGATTACAATGGCGTACCATAACGTCCATGCAGTTGACACTAAAATCGTGCGAATTTTTAATACCTATGGGCCACGTATGCGTCTGGCGGATGGACGTGTTGTGCCTAACTTTATTGCTCAAGCCCTTCGTGGTGAGCCATTGACGGTTTACGGTGATGGAGTGCAGACGCGCAGCTTCCAGTATGTGAGTGATCTCATTGAAGGTTTATATCGACTACTGAATTCTGATTACAATCAGCCTGTGAATATCGGTAACCCTACTGAGATGACGATCCTCCAATTTGCTGAAGCGGTAAATGAAATCACGGGAAACAAAGCTGGGATCATTCTTAAAGATGAACGTATCAAGGGCGACCCACAAACTCGCCAACCCGATATTACCCGCGCCCGTGCCGTACTCGGATGGGAACCAAAAGTTGATTTGCAAGAAGGGTTAGAGAAAACGGTTGCCTACTTCCGCGAGGTCGTGTGATCCGTTTGCGATCATTGAATATCCAAAACGCACCCAGTAGAGAATTCCTTTTGCCGCTTATTGGCCTCATCGCTGCTATTGGGATCGGTGTCATTGCCCTCATCCAACCGGTTCCGGTAGTCGTGTTCGTGGGTGTTGCGGTTGCGCTGCTAATCTTATCCATATTTCATCCTATCGCGGCGCTGATGGCACTGCTCATCCTTGGACCAATGCGCGTGCTCATCTCCACAGAGGCAGCCTTTCAGCTTCCCTTAGATATCGGGCAGATTGCGCTTATGGTATTTCTCGCAGCATGGTTGATTAACCGCATCATCCATGCAGATGCTATTCCATTACGTCTGCGCAATTTGTGGACACCTCTTTCAGCGGCACTTGTTATTTTCCTTGTGGCTACTGGTTTGTCCGCATTTGCAGCCACATCGCTCACCGCATGGATGCTAGAGTGGGTAAAATGGCTGCTGGTTTTCTTGACCTTTACAGTTGTCGTCAATATTTTCTCGCGTATTTCTTGGGAATGGTTAGTCTTTGGATTAATACTCTCAGGGGTAGCCAATGCGCTCGTAGGTATCTACGAGTTTTTTGGTGGCAGCGGCGCTCTCCATTTGCTTATTAATGATCGTTTCTTTCGCGCCTTTGGAACTTTCGGACAACCAAACCCGTTTGGTGGTTTCATGGGACTGCTCATACCGCTCGGTGTAATGAGCACCTTGGGCTATTTTCTGCGCTGGCGTAAAAACCAAAGTTCACTCAACTTGTGGCTCACGGTATTCTATGGGGCTTCATCAGTCATACTAGTCATCGCGATTGGGATGTCATGGAGTCGCGGTGCTTGGCTAGGATTAGGCGCAGCATTGCTCATTATGGGTTTCTTTATACCGCGTCGTACACGTTTGGGTTTATTATTATTCTTGAGCATCGGAAGTTTGGCACTTGTGGTGTGGTTCAGTGGATTACTACCACAATCAATTGTGCAGCGGCTCGAAACGTCTACAGCAGAATTCTTTGCATTTGAAGATGTTCGAGGGGTAGATATTACACCTGATAATTACGCCATTGCCGAGCGACTTGCTCATTGGCAAGCTGCGATTAATATGATAACAGCGCATCCGTTTTTAGGTGTGGGATTTGGGAATTACGCGACCGTTTATCCGAACTATCAGCTTATTAATTGGAATGAGCCTCTGGGTCACGCCCATAATTATTATCTTAACATTTTCGCAGAAGTCGGTATAATAGGATTGTTAGGTTATGGCAAGGTATGGATCACAATATTCTACCAGAGTTGGAAAGCGACTTCCCATCCAGATACTTTTTCACGATTGGTCATTATAGGTTTGCTGGGTGCTTGGGTATATGTATCAGTGCATAGCTTCTTTGATAATCTTTATGTAAATAATCTCTTCTTACAAATTGCTGTCATGCTCAGTCTTATGGTTTTGCTGCTCAGAGAAGCCAAATCAAGTGTAAGGATATAAATCAGTGAGTCAATCGAACGCTTTACGGTCACGATCATTTGCTATACGCAATCCACTTGACATCCCGATCGTGGCTATCGCGTCACGTTTTGGAGATAAGTCAAAAGAAGTCGAACGTTTCCTGAAGTTTGTGGTCGTTGGTGTTATTGGTTTTATTGTAGACTTTGGCACTGTGACGATCCTTCAGGCAACAATATTGCCACCGACTAACAAGTTGGGTGAACGTGTTATTGCCAACGTTATTCTGGCGACAACAATTGCTTTTATTGCTGCGCTCATCAGTAACTTTACATGGAACAGGATTTGGACTTACCCTGACTCACGGTCGCGTTCAGCTCGCCATCAACTCTTCTTGTTCGGCTTTATTAGCATGGTTGGCTATTTAGGGCGCACGATCTGGATTACAAGTGCTTATCATTTCTTGGGTGTTTTGATGATGCCCGCTGTTTTGCCCATTGTGCGTTTGTTCAGAACAGCTTATGTCCCAACGCTGGCTGCTGATGATAAACTTGGTACCATGATTGCAATGGTGATCGGTGTGGTCGTAGTAACCTTCTGGAACTTCTTTGCGAACCGTCGTTGGACGTACAATGATGTTGACGCGAAGTAGTGATTAGCGTGTGAATTGCGTCCTATAGGTATTGATTATACTCCTGCATATGAACAGGGAGGTGGCATTGGGCGCTATGTGCGTGAACTTGTCATTGCCCTGTCGTTGATTGACCAAACGACACCATATTCGCTTTTTGTATCAGGTGCTTCTGCCTCTCAACTTCCTCAATCAATTGGTGCTAATTTTCACTGGAAACCAACTCGTTTTACACCGAAATGGCTGGCTCGAATTTGGCATCGCGCACGTTTGCCATTACCTGTGGAGTTTTTCACGGGGTCAGTGAGACTTTTTCATGCTACTGATTTTGTTTTGCCGCCTACTCTACTGGCAATCCCTACGGTGTTGACAGTTCACGATTTGTCTTTTGTGCGTGTTTCTGATTCTGCTTCACCATTGTTGAAGCAATATTTGGATGTGGTTGTTCCTCGTTCTGTTAGTTATGCTACCCATATTTTGGCTGATTCTCAGGCGACTGCCGATGATCTTGTAAGTCTTTATGGCGTTTGCTCGGATAAGGTTACGGTTCTTTTATCGGGGGTTAATAGTCGATTTAGTCAAAATATTTCCGATGGTTTTTTAATGACTACGCGAAAAAGCTATTCTCTTGATGAGTTTCCATATATTTTTACAGTAGGTACGGTTCAACCTCGCAAAAACTATATCCGTCTCATTCAATCACTGGCTCAATTACGTGCTAAAGGTATTGATATTCATTTGGTCATCGCGGGAGGGAAAGGTTGGCTCGATAATCCCATTTATAAAGCCCTCGACGAAAATCACATGCAAGACTTTGTCCACTTCATCGGATTTGCAGATGATGAAGACTTGCCCGCGCTCTATAAAAATGCTACCTGTTTAGCTTTTCCATCACTATACGAAGGGTTTGGTTTACCGGTGTTAGAGGCGATGGCTGCTGGTGTACCTGTTTTAACCTCGAATGTCTCATCACTACCTGAGGTTGCCGGAGATGCAGCAATCACGGTTGATCCATATGATTTAGAGGCTATCACATACGGTCTTGAAAGGCTTATCCTAGATACAGAATTGCGAGACACACTGATTCAAAAAGGACTTGCTCGCGCTCGTGAATTCACATGGGAAAAATCAGCACGGCAGCTTCTAGGAATTTATCAAGACTTGCTTGCTTAGCAAAATAACGTCACACTTAGATCTATTGCGTATATGCCTTATTAGAAAGCGATGGCTTAAGTGAGTGATCTTTTACCTCAATTCGGCGGACTAGAGGAATCGGTACTTCTACGATTGCTCAATCAATCGGGCGCAAGAGCCATCCTCGCTGAAGATATACCAGATGCAGGCATTGCCGACCAACGCCCCTACCCTTTCCTCGCAATTGTCGGGCAGATCGAAATGCGAATCGCACTTATGCTATCAGTCATCAATCCAGCAGTTGGAGGTGTCCTTCTCATCGGTCCGCGTGGAATCGGCAAAACAACCGCAGTCCGCAGTCTGACAGGTATTCTACCTGATATTGAAGTCAGCGATTGCGACGAAGGTATCCTGCCCTATGAACTTCAATCGGAAAATGCACGCTTTCTATATCCTGATTGCTATGAAAAATATCAAAGTGGTCAATCCATCTCACATTTTGAGTCGGTAAAACTGGTTGAACTTCCACTAAATGCCCGACTCGAAGATGTGGTTGGGGGTATTAATGAGCGTCTTGCTATTCAACAGCAGCGTGTCAGGCTCGAAAAAGGCATCCTTGCACATGCCGACAACAATTTACTCTATGTGGATGAGGTTAATCTACTTGATGACGAAATTGTCGATGCAATCTTGGATGCAGCAGCTCAAGGAATTTACACAGTACGACGGGGTGCAATGTCCGGCACATTCCGGTCGAGATTTGTACTTATTGGTTCAATGAACCCGGAAGAAGGCCGTTTACGCCCACAAATTTTGGATCGCTTTGGCCTAAGGGTAAATGTTAGAGGGCTAATGACGCAAGAAGATCGGCTGGAAGTTTATAAACGAGTGCGAATGTACCGTGAAACACCTAGCCAATTTATTCGTTTGTGGGAAACAGCAACATCTGCAACACGGGAGGAAATCATCTTAGCTCGTGATGTGCTCAAAGAAACGACGATTGATGACGATGCGGTGACTCTAGGGCTGTCACTAGTCCAAAAACTCGATATCGACTCACATCGTGCTGAATACACTATGTTCGAGGCAGCCCGTGCCCATGCCGCAGCTGACGGACGTGACAAAGCCAACATTCAGGATATACGCGCAGTCGCGCCAATGGCACTTCGGCAGCGTCGCAGCCAGTTCATGGTGAGTTTCTTCAACAGCCAACGTGAAGAAGACGACCAAATCCGTACCTTTGTTGATGAACTTACATCATAGGTCAACATGCGCCCATTAAATTTCGCGACTTTGATACCATTTTTCTTAGTGCTGGCGATCATAGGCTATCTGTTACCTTGGGTGGTAACTCCGGCACAAAGCCTCAGCATGGGAGCATATGATCTGGCAGAGTGGACAAGTCTGCATCCGGTTGTCAGACAAACACTGCCCTTTTTATGGACAACCTTTGCCCTGCGCGTTCCACTAGCTATCCTAGGGATTCTTCTCGTAGCTTATATCGCGTTCAACTTACATCGCAAAGTGTTTGGATTGCTTATTGTCCTCATCACAGCGATTGCACTGCTCCCACCGCTTGATTTTTTTACTGTATATAGAGATGATCCAAACTATCAGCAGCAGTTTTTTATCGCCCTCGTTGTTCTCTTAGTTGGTATCTTGATAACAATTTGGAGCAACAAATCACTGCAACGAATATTGCCCATCTTACTGAGCCTCACAGGATGTCTATCGGCTGCAATGGGTCTTTATCAAGGTAATATGCTAATGAAGGGCTTTGATTTGCCGACAAGCCTGGGCTACGGGGGTATAATAACGGTAATCAGCTTGGGTGCAGCCGCATTGTTATATATAACAAAACAGAGTAGCCGAACTACTCTGTTTGCAAGAAGAATCCATACGAACCGCGCTACCTAGGTGCCGCCCATATTCTTCTGGATATAGGAAACTGCTTCGCCAACGCTTGTGATTTTCTGTGCGTCTTCATCGGTGATTTCGCCGCCGAACTCTTCTTCAAAGGCCATGATCAGTTCGACGAGGTCGAGTGAATCGGCTTCAAGGTCTTCACGAAAACGAGCTGCTGGTACGACACGATCAGCGTCTACACCCAACAGATCCACGACAATATTCTTAACACGTTCTTCAGTTGATGCCATTTTTACCTCCCGATTGGTGGGGCATTGTGATTTTATAGACAGCAGTGGGACATTATACCTTTAAACAGGCTGACCGCTAGTGCGATGTTATTGACAGTGCTTAGCCGCATCAGGTACGATTACGCTCACTACACTAAGGAACACCCATCAATGAGTAAAGTCACGGACACAGTTTCAACTGAAAGTCGCAAAACGGATCATATCCGTATTAACCTTGAGAAAGATGTGCAGTTTCCTCGCTTAACGACTGGTCTTGAGAATTATCGTTTTATCCATCAGGCATTACCCGAAATCAATCTTAACGATGTCGATACATCTATTGAACTTTTTGGTAAAAAACTCTCTGCCCCAATTGTTATATCTTCTATGACCGGTGGCGCGGAGATGGCACATAAAATCAACCAGAATTTGGCGCAGGCCGCCCAACTTCATAATATTGCGATGGGTCTAGGATCACAGCGTGCAGCCATTGAAAAGGCCGATTTAGCTTACAGCTATCAAGTAAGAAACGTTGCACCCGACATTCTGCTTTTTGCAAACCTCGGCGCGGTTCAACTCAATTACAAATATGGCATCACTCAATGCCAACGTGCAGTCGATATGATTGAAGCTGATGCACTCATTCTGCACTTTAATGTATTACAAGAAGCGGTTCAGCCTGAAGGTGATACCAATTTTGCAGGATTACTGAATAAAGTTGAGCAAATTTGCAAGCAAGTTTCAGTCCCGGTGATTGCAAAAGAAGTCGGTTGGGGGTTTTCCGAGCAAAATGTTCGCGACCTTGTGAGTGTAGGGGTATCGGCCATTGATGTTGCTGGAGCGGGCGGCACATCATGGAGCGAAGTCGAATATCACCGCGCTCCCACAGCCTATCATGCCCGTGTTGCGGCGAGTTTCGCAGATTGGGGTATACCTACCAGCGAAGCCATACAATATGCAGTGAAAGGTGCTCCCAAACTCCCTGTGATCGCTAGCGGCGGATTACGAGATGGCATTGATATTGCTAAATGTATTGCACTCGGAGCAATTGCTGGGGGAATGGCTGGCCCGTTCTTAAAGGCAGCCGATCACTCAGCAGAAGCAGTAGACCAACTCATCCGCGAGACAGCAACCCAACTTCGAATTAGTATGCTATGCAGCAGTGCAAAGAACATTAGCCAATTACAAAAAACCACATTAGTCAAAGTCTAGGATAGCAACTTCATGTTAACATCGTTCTTCGAACGCTACTTACCGGACATTGATCGCTACATGCGAACAGTTGTGACTTCTCAACCAAAACAACCGGATGATATGAGGATAATGCTGCAATATGCACTGGGGTGGGTAGACCAAAACGGTGATCCTTACAATATTCCAACCGGCAAGCGTATCCGCCCAGTGTTATTGTTACTATGCGTCGAAGCTGCTGGAGGCGATTGGAAAACCGCATTGCCTGCTGCTGCTGCCGTAGAATTGCTGCACAATTTTTCACTCATTCATGATGATATTCAGGATGTCAGCCCACTAAGACACAATCGTCCGACGGTCTGGAAAGTTTGGGGACAAGCCAATGCCATTAATATCGGTGATGCCCTATTCACAATGGCTTACGATTCGCTTGAGCGATTATCCGGAAATGGCATAGCCCCCGAGACATTGATTCAAATATGGCATATATTCAATCGAACGATGCTTGAACTGACACGCGGGCAGCATCTTGATATGCGCTTTGAGCATCAAGCGTCTGTAACAACCGATGAATATATCTCGATGATAACTGGCAAATCGGCGGCTCTGCTTGCCGCATGTGCCGAAATGGGTTCGTTAATCGGCTGCGGTGATTCTCAAATCGCCCAACACTATGCAGACTTCGGTCTGAATTTAGGCATCGCCTTCCAAATCCGTGATGATATTTTAGGTATCTGGGGCGATCCTAGCGTCACCGGAAAATCAGCCGCGACCGATATTCTTTCACGCAAAAAGTCACTGCCCGTGCTATACGGCTTAGATAACAGCGAGAAACTGGTGAGCATTTACAAACGTGCCGCATTCAAGCAGCAGGACGTAAATGAAGCCATCGAGGTTCTAAATACCGTTAATGCACAGGAGTTTACAAGGCACTCTGAAGAAAGCTATTACAACACAGCAATAAGCTCGATTGAAGCGGCTAACCCACAAGGACAAGCATCCGAGTGGATTATGCAGCTTGTTAACAGTCTATTTGAGCGCAACTATTAATTACACTAAATCCCGAAACACCATATTGCTCAACAGCCGACCGCGTTGAGTAATACGAACAACGTCTTTGTCAACGTAAAGCAATCCATGCTTTTCGTAGCGGGCAATCGTTTCAGGATGCACCTCCAATAAATCTTGGCCAAAACGCTCACGGAAGGTATCGCGACGAATACCTTCCTGAGTAAGACGTAAACCCATAATCAGGGTTTCGGCAATTTCGCTTTCGCGGTTCACAACGATTGCTTGGTCAGTTGCAGGTGTACGCGGATAAACAAAGTCTCGATTAGCTTCATTCATCAGTTTGATATAACGTTGCGGCGAAAGAATGGTTGAATAACGCACACCATCTGCATATCCATGCGCTCCCGGCCCAACCCCGGGATAAGGTAAATTACGCCAATATTGTAGGTTATGTTTGCACTCCAAACCGGGTTTTGACCAATTGCTGATTTCGTATTGTTCCAACCCTGCCCCACCTAGCATCTCAGTTGCCATATCATACATATCTGCCGCCAAATCATCGTCTGGTGCCGGATACTTGCCTGTTTCAACCCACGCCTTGAGTGGCGTCCCATCTTCCAGACCTAGGGCGTATAGAGAAACATGCTCAGGGTTCAAACTCAACAGCACTTGCAAGCTCTTTTCCCAATCTGCTAATGTCTGTTGTGGGATTCCATAAATAAGGTCAAGGTTAAGATTATCAAATCCACCCTTTCGCGCAGCCTCAACCGCTTTTAACACTGCATCCAAATCATGCCGGCGCTCAAAAAGTTTCAATTCGGTTTCATTGGCGGATTGCATACCAATACTGAGGCGATTAATCCCAACCGCACCCACGCTTGCCATATACTCAGAAGTAAGATCACTGGGGTTAGACTCCATCGAAATCTCACTACCTATCAATACATTAAATTCTTGCTTAACCGCGACCAATATGAGTTGGAGCTGTTCAGCAGTCAATAAGCTTGGTGTTCCACCACCTATATAAATCGTGTGTAACTGTTGTTCTGGCTTACTGCGACCCAAAATTTGAATTTCCTTAATTAATGCCTGCACAAACGGCTCTATCAAATTATCAAGGTTCACATAGGTATTAAAAGCACAATATGTGCATTTAATACGGCAGAACGGAATATGCAAATACAAAGACGAGGGGGTTATCATATCAACCTAACTTAGCTTAACTTAATGCTTCACCGATTGCGATATCATAGGGACTCTCATATAATAATTGATGACGCATATATCATCCACTGTGTCTGTAATTATAGGAATCATATAATCATGCCCGAAACGACTCAATTCGCCGGTATGGGCGGAGAAGACTCGACCGATAGTTCACTTCAGGCGAATACCGTCCTCCAACGCCGTTATAAGGTTCTTGGCGTTCTGGGCGGCGGCGGCATGGGTACTGTTTATCAAGCTCGTGATCTTAATTTTCCTGATGTACGCAAATTGGTTGCTGTCAAGGAAATGCTCAATCCGACGACAGACCCTACCCTTCACGCGTCGACCCTGAAGACATTCCAGCGCGAGGCTAATATCCTTGCTACATTGAATCATTCTGCAATCCCGAAAATCTTTGATTTTTTCGATCAAAATGACCGTGTATATCTCGTTATGGAATACATCAATGGTCGAGACTTAGAAACATTGCTCGCACAAACCAAAGAACTACCCATCGACAAAATCGTTGAATGGTCGATTGATCTGTGTGATGTTGTTGAATTTCTCCACACACAACCAAAACCAATTGTATTCCGTGATATGAAACCTTCAAACATCATGGTTGATCAATTCGGCAAAATCCGGTTAATTGACTTTGGTATCGCCAAAATATTTGATGGTGGCACCAAGAAACACACCATGATTGGTACGGAAGGCTATTGTGCCCCCGAACAGTACAAAGGCGATGTGACAGTTCTGAGCGATGTCTACAGTCTAGGCGCTACATTACACCATATTCTTACGCGCAAAGACCCACGCTTAGAACCTCCATTTAGTTTTGCTGAACGCCCAATTCACGATTTTAATCCTGCTGCTCCTGATACATTAGTGCAGGTGGTCGAAAAAGCGCTTTCATTTGAGCCCCAGAATCGCTTCCAAAGCTGCCTCGAAATGAAAACTGAGCTTGAAAAGCTGCGCTATAAGCCCCAAATTAATGTCGTATCAAATGGCACAAAATCAACCCAGCAAGGTGGCAGTGAAACAAGTTTCTTCGCAGGTCTGGACTCGCACGGTACAATCGAACCACGTTGGAAGTTCAAAGCTGAAGATGAAATTCGATGTACACCCGCAGCCTATAAAGAGCTTGCATTTATTGGATCATACGACACCAATGTATATGGCATCAACCTTGAAACAGGCGCGTTCTCGTGGAAGTACGCGACACATGGTGGCATTGCATCTTCCCCTGTTGTTGATCAAGGTAATCGTCTAGTGATGTTTGGTTCAGAAGATAAAACCTTTTACGCTCTAGATTATCGTAATGGGAAAATCAGTTGGTCCTACACTACTCAAGATAAAATCCGCAGTACAGCGCGTATCGCAAGCGAAGTTGATGCTGTGTTCTTTGGCAGTGACGATGGACATTTATACGCCCTAGGCGCTCCTAATGGGCGATTCCTGTGGAAATATCAATTAGGAGAAGCTGTCCGTAGCCGACCCGTAATTGCTAATGACTTGGTTATCGTAGGCAGTGAATCCGGTGAACTCTTTTCACTGGGTTTGGATGGCAAACGCAAATGGAGTTATCGTACTAAACGAGCCGTGACTTCCTCGCCATTTGTCGATACCACAGAAGGTATTTGCTATGTTGGGTCAATGGATGGTTTTCTATATGCACTAGATGCTGGCAACGGCTTTAGTTCATGGCGATATCGAACCAATGGGCCGATTATTTCGTCTCCCATCGTAGAGGGTGACTTAGTATTTTTTGGCTCAACAGATGGGAATTTATACGCCTTGAATGCCCAGACATCCAAAGAAAAATGGAAGTTTGCAACCGAAAAGCCCATCATCTCTTCCCCCATTGCTTATCAAGGTGCAATCTACTTTGGCAGCACAAATGACCACTTCTACTGCGTAGATATTGCAACCGGAAAAGAGCGTTGGAAGTTCAAGACAAGTGGGCCGATTACGTCAACGGCACTCATTGTAAACGACACCATCCTATTTGGATCGCTCGATAAAACCCTGTACGCGTTACCATTGGCCGCAGGGTAGTATCACAATGAACGTGTTATACCCTTTACGCCACATAACGGGAGCCTAATATGGATTTATTCCGCCGCCTCTTCAGTCAGGCTAATTCTAAACCTGATAATTCGGCAAAGGTTGAAGATCCAATCCCTCCAAAAGTGATTGATATTACATCACCTGTTGTCGGAACAACGCCACTTTCGTCCACACCCGTTGAAATGGCACCGCCAATGAATATAGCAGACGGAATAACACGTCCCTTGCCACCTGAGACAGTGATTTCCTCGAGCAATGAACATTTATTGTTTGGACAGGCAACCGACGTTGGCATGGTGCGGACTAATAATCAGGATGCGGTCTTCTCCTTCGTCTCTACGAGCCGCAGCTCACAGCAGCGTCCCGATTTCGGCCTTTTCGTTGTAGCAGATGGTATGGGTGGACATCACGATGGAGAAAAGGCTTCAGCAATTACTGCGAGCATGGTCGCCTCCTATATCACTCACTACATATTCTTACCCATGCTGAATAGTGATGAGGATACCGAGCGCGTCCCGGTAACTGAATCAATGATCTCGGCAGTTCAAAAAGCCAACGCCGACATTATCACAAAAGTACCAGATGGCGGAACAACCTTAACAGCCGTAGCGGTAATTGGCGACCTTGCCTACGTTGCTCATGTAGGCGACAGCCGCATCTATCTTGTTACGAAAGATAACATCGAGCAAATAACCCGTGATCATTCCTTAGTTCAGCGCTATGTTGAGCTTAATCTCTTGACCCGTGAAGAAGCGAGTGTCCATGCACAAAAAAATGTCTTATATCGTGCATTGGGCCAAAGTGAAACACTTGAAGTTGACGCACTGACACGCCGTTTACCGCCCAATTCCATGCTGATGCTTTGTAGTGATGGCCTCTGGAATTTGGTGAGCGACGAAGAAATAATGGACATAGTTAGCAAACATTCGAATCCTCAAGAAGCCTGTGATAAACTTGTAGCATTAGCGAATGCTCATGGTGGATCAGACAATATTACAGTGATATTACTTAGAATTCCTGCCCACTGATGGATAATTCGCAAAGCATAAAACATGTCATTTAATATAGACCCGTATATAACTTTGGGCATCGGACGTGACGCTTCCGCTGAGGATATTAAGACAGCTTATCGTCGCATCGCGCGTCGTTTGCATCCCGATGTCAACCACGATAGTTTGGGCGCGACTACCCAATTTCAGGACGTTACGCTTGCGTATGAATTACTGCTCGATCCAATTCGACGACGCGAATATGACTCACAATATAGTCGTCGCAACACTGAAAACACTTTCTTTTTCAACCTCCGTGTGACTCCTAGCAAACGCTCGATTATGCCTTTAAAAGAACCACAGGTTGTTTATCTATTAGCGGAAATCTTGCCCGATCCACGGGCGCGTGACCAAGATCAAACACAACGCGAATCGCGCCTTAATCTCACGCTTGTGCTCGATCACAGTAATTCGATGAATGGTACTCGCCTAGACAAAGTTAAAGTTGCCGCGCACCAAATTATTGAACAGTTAAATGAACATGACATTCTTTCGGTAGTGGCTTTTAATGACCGTGCGGAAGTTATTATTGCTGCTACCCCTGTCAATAATAAACAAAGTCTCAAAGCAAAAATCAGTATGATGTCGGCATCCGGCGGTACTGAAATTTTTCAGGGACTTTCTAAAGGTATCGAACAAACCCGCCGCTATCTTGGGCCAAAACTGGTAAATCATGTCGTATTGCTAACAGATGGCAATACCTTTGGTGATCAAGAAAAATGTCTAGACTTGGCACGCGAGGCCGCAGAGCAAGGAATTTCAATCAGCGCTATGGGCTTAGGTCAGGAATGGAATGATGAATTTTTGGATGAAATTGCCTCAATAACAGGTGGAACATCATCCTATATCAACACAGCCAACGCGGTTGTTCAGTTTCTAAACGATCACGTGCGCAATTTAAGTAATGCGTTTGCGGAACGTGTTCGCATGTCTATTGCAACAGACCCGGACATAAAAATAGAATCTGCATTTAAACTGGCCCCTCACCCACAGCCACTTACAACCAATGACAGTCATATTCAATTGGGAAGTTTGCAAGCAACGCGTCTCATCTCCGTGCTACTTCAGTTTCAACTACCAGCAAATATGCCGATTGGTTTTCGTTCTGTGGCACGCTTAGTCGCTTACGGCGATATTCTATCGAACCAGCAGCAGCAATTTCAGGCATTAAGTGATATTTCGCTCGAAATAACAGATCAACCCTCGTCCGAAGAACCTCCCGTTGCTATATTGGATGCTCTTGGCAAATTGACACTTTATAGGATGCAGGAACGCGCCCAGGAAGCACTTGCGACAGGCGATATTCAAGAAGCAACTCGTCGTCTTGAAAATCTCGCAACCCGTTTATTGGCAATTGGGGAAGAAAATTTAGCGCATGAAGCACGTGCTGAAGCCCTTAGAGTAGCACATACCAGTAATCTGTCTGATCAAGGGCGGAAAACTTTAAAATACCAAACGCGTTTCCTCCTCTTAGGGTCATCAGAGGACAAAGCAGAATGATTGCCTGCCAGTATTGTAGTCACCAGAATCGTGAAGGTGTCATGTTTTGCGAAGAATGCGGGCAAAGTCTACATGCAGTAGCTGAACGTACCATTACGGTATCCCCTACTAAACGATTTGACCAATCTGTCGCAGATTTGGCGGCTAAGGTAACATGGGGAACAGCGCGATTCGGGCATGATGCCTTTATTATTCTCCATATTCGTGACGCAACCGAACCCATAATTCTCAAGCCCAGTGAAAAACTCGTGGTTGGACGTTCTGATAATACGAGTACTAATAAACCAGATTTAGATTTGACACCATTCGGAGCGCTAGAAAAAGGCGTTTCACGCATTCATGCTGCGGTCTGTCGCAGCGAGGATACCCTGACCCTTGTGGATATGGGTAGTGCAAATGGCACGCATCTCAATGGGCAACGGCTGGTACCAGATCAACCGCGCATCTTACGCGACGGTGACGAAATTCGATTGGGTAAGTTAGTCGCCCACGTCTATTTTAAATAACGAACTATCGGAGCGTATCGAGAGACATACTATGATTACTCTGCTTGTACATATCTCTAACAGTGAACCTGTCAAAATTGACGTTGAGGAATTACCCAATACAACCGACATTATGATCATAGGTCGCAATCCTCGTGATCGTAAAGATCGGGAAGTCGAATGGCTTGATGAAGGTGTAACCACTGTTATTCTACCGTGGTCACGTATAAACTTTATCCAAATCATGCCTAATAGCAATGCGCAGGATGAATTCCCGCAACTTTGGCGCAACGACTAAATTCAGACTTAACTAGCAACTGAAATGGAAAAGATGACAACTAGGTTACCGAAAACGAACCAACGTGATGGCAAGCGCATCCTCGTCGTCGATGATGAACCCCGTATGATTGGCTTCATACGAATGAATCTTGAGCTTGAAGGTCATCAGGTTATTGAAGCCCATAATGGACTGGAAGCATTGGAAGCGATCCGCACTAAACTTCCAGATCTTGTCCTATTAGACGTTATGATGCCCGAATTAGACGGTTACGAAACACTTCGTATGCTACGCGAATTTTCCAGCATTCCAGTAATCATGTTGACTGCCAAAGGTGAAGAAAATGATCGTGTCTACGGTCTAGAATTGGGCGCAGATGACTACATCACAAAACCCTTTGGTCCGCGAGAGCTTTCAAGCCGAATCAAAGCGGTTTTACGTCGTGCAGCTATTCCGTCAAGCACTCCTGAGCTTGCTGTTCTCAAAATTGATGATCGCCTAAGTGTAGATTTTAATCGCCGCGAGGTTATTGTTAATGGTGAGCATATCAAACTCCGACCAACAGAATACCGATTGCTCTATCACTTGATCGAAAACGCAGGCTGGACAGTACCCCATGATCAAATTCTGGCAAAGGTCTGGGGATATGAATATCGCGACGAAGCCCATTATGTTCGTCTGTATGTAAATTACTTGCGGGAAAAAATCGAAGAAGATCCCGCAAATCCTAAGTACATCATTACCGAGCGCGGAATCGGTTATAGATTTGTCGATTTCAGGAAACAAGCATCATAACAAAAAAGCGCTGGCGTTCGACCAGCGCTTTTTTGTTTCTCATTTTATAGTTCAGCGCGCGGTATCAGCTACTACACCATGTTCGACACGTAAATTGGCATACGCTGTCTTAAACTCAGCAACTGTCGCTGCTTTTTCCTCATCTGCCATAAAACTTGCACCAACTGCATTCAAACTGATGATTTCCAGTTCAGCAAGTGACAGACCCGCTTCTTGAACAACTCCTAAGTACTGCTGAGTCAAGGTTGATCGGTACAAGCTAGGCATTCCAGCACCCAAGCTGATGACCGCCCCATCGTCATATAAACGTTGTATTGGAAAGTTCGCATACGAAGGAGCATTACCAGTTGCAACACTTTGTGACATACAGACATTCAATGCAATATGTTTATCAGTGACATATTTCATAACAGCCTCGTCATGAGCAACTACTGCACCACTGACAAAGCGTTCTGGTTCGAAACGTTGCAACATTTCAAGAATCGTGTTGTGGCTATCAAATATTTCCACACAACGTGATAAATCCTTCTTCTGGGCCGTTCGAAATGGGCGTTCAAATTCTTCCACCCACCCTTTAACTTCACGACCGATTAAGCCAATACCAACCACACCACTCTTAATAGCAGTAGCGCCGGAAGCCCACCGGAGAATATCATCGAATTTGCGAGGTTCGTCACGGAACGCATTCAAAACCCATCGCATCTTCACATTCCACGCACGTTCGACCCGTGTTCTACCATCATTTAGAGCCGTAAGTAGCTGTTCAAAGGTCATTCCATTTTCTGCATACAAAGATGGTGCAATACCAATTTCCGCATATCGCACATTTTGCTTTGCCAGCGAAACACCAACTTCATAAACGATTCGCGTAAAATCTTCTGGTTGCTGCAACCATTTGCTCACGCCGCGCAGCAAATCGTCGAGTTGAGCATAATCAGGTTGCTCCAGCAATTTAACGAGCGCCTTATTGGGTTTCGCGTTGAGCGGAACATCATTTTGTTCCGCAATGATGATCAATACATCGTTTTGAATGGCACCTTCCAAGCGAAGATTCACTTCAATCTTCGGCATTGCCTGCACGAAACTTTCGATAGTCATTGCAAATTCTCAGTTCATACTATTCTTTGAGTTCAGTTTGATGCCCATTTACGGACGGAGTTGCCAAATTAATGGGCTGAGCTGTTTGGCGATAGAGAGACGCAGCTTTGATAAATTCAGTAAACAATGGGTGTGGCTTTTCTGGGCGGCTCAAGAATTCAGGATGGAACTGGCTGCCAACCATAAAAGGATGATCCTTTATCTCTGAAATCTCAACCAATTGACCATCAGGACTTAAACCCGAAAATAACATACCGTGATCTTCAAATGCTTCACGATAGCGGTTATTAAACTCGAAACGGTGACGATGGCGTTCTTGTACAGTTTCAACATCATGATAGGCACGAGCGGCGATACTACCCGAAGTAAGATTGCAGGGATATAAACCCAACCGCATCGTCCCACCCATTTCGGTAATGCCACGTTGTTCCAACATCAAATCAATAACCGCGTGTTCGTTTACTTCAAACTCGGAGCTATTGGCATTTTCTAAATCAAGCACATCACGTGCAAATTCAATGCACATAGCCTGCATGCCGAGGCACAATCCTAAATAAGGAATCTTGTGTTCTCGTGCAAATCGAGCAGCGAGTATTTTCCCTTCAACGCCCCGGTGTCCAAATCCCCCCGGCACGACAATACCATCAACTGCTGCGAGTTTATCCCAGCCCTTCTCTTTTTCGAGATCGCCTGAATAAATCCACTCGACTTGCAATTTCACATCTTGAGAGGCCGAAGCATGGAACAAGGCTTCCTTGACGCTCATATAAGCATCATGAAGTTCAACATACTTGCCAACAACGCCGATTTTAACGGGTTTTTGTACTGCCCGCATACGACGTGTCATTCCGCGCCACTCATTTAAATTAGGCTGAGGAGTATCAAGTTGCAACTGCTGAACGAGATATTCACCCAAACCCGCATCTTCCAACGTCAGAGGGACTTCATACAGCAAATCAGTAGTTTCTAGTGGAATGACCGCTTCTGGTTCTACATCACAGAAAAGCGCCACCTTATCAGTCAAATCTTTTGTCACAGGGTAATCAGTACGCAAAATAATGACCTGCGGCTGAATACCAATTCCTCGCAAATCACGGACACTATGCTGCGTCGGTTTCGTTTTCAGTTCATTAGTTGCACCGATATAAGGCAGGAACGTCACATGAACCGATAGAGAGTCATTGCGGGCAAGACTATTGCGTAGTTGACGTATCGCCTCCAAAAATGGCAAGCTTTCAATATCACCAACCGTACCGCCAACTTCGACGATAACAACATCCGCGCTGTTTTCCTTACCAACGAGGCCGATGCGGCGCTTGATTTCACTGGTAATATGAGGAATTACCTGAATCGTCCCACCCAGATAATCACCACGCCGTTCCTTGTCGATAACGGTACTGTAGACCTTGCCAGCAGTCACATTGCAATTCTGGTCGAGATTTTCATCTATAAAGCGCTCATAGTGCCCCAAATCGAGGTCAGTCTCTGCACCATCTGCGGTAACAAAAACCTCACCGTGTTGATACGGACTCATCGTACCGGGATCAACGTTCAGATAGGGATCAAGTTTTTGGATAGCAACCTTTAACCCACGCGCTTTCAAAATGCGCCCGATTGCAGCGGCTGTCACACCCTTCCCTACCGAGCTAACAACCCCACCCGTGCAGAAAATATACTTTGGTTTTGGCATTTCGACACTCACCTATACAAAACAAAAAGATCGGAGGGAATGCAGGTGTCTCCCGCCAATCTACACTTCAGATAATAGTTAGCGCCCGTATAGTGAACGCCAAACCGGAATTCGATTTAGACGAGTTTTTCTAGGTCGTCCGCAGTACGTCGCATATCAAGGAAAATCAGACCTAGTTTTGCGCCTTCACGAACCAATGTAGTCAATACAGCCTCATCGCCAACTGACATCAAAATAACGTATCCTCCTTTACCCTTGATATAAACTTGGTCTAGGAGGCCACGACCCAGTTCAGTAGAAATACGCTCACCGAGTGAAAGCATTGCCGCAGACATCGCCGAAACACGGTCTTCTTCAACACCTGCCGGCAGTGATGAAGCCATAATCAAACCATCTACACTCACCACGGCTGATGCTTCAATCTCTGGTGTTGTCGACTGGAGATCGCGTAGGCGGTCAACCATCAATTCTGTCCGCGATTTTGCCATACTCGCACTCCTTCTCAAGTTGCCCGGTTTTTACAGCCCCGGGTAGCCGTTAATCAGCTAAAGAACAAATTCACATCACACACTGACGAGCTACAACAGAAATTGTACTACGAGTTTAACGAAAATAGATTTACAAGTGTTGAACACGTTGAAGAAATAATAGTGCTGTACAGTCTTGCCACGTTACTCATATTATACTAAACCCACTATAAACGGCAAGTCGTTTCAACTTCCGCTATACTGGTGGTGTAACATAGGGTAATCAACAGGTTTCATTTACCCCTTTTAAGCATAATGGGATAAAAAGCAGGTACTAATGACCGATTTTCCACAAAACACTCGTCAAACACCACGCGCTGTCAACATGGCTCCACAAATCAATCTAGCTCAGAATGTAGCCGAGCGCATCGCCCAATCTGTTGGGCAAGTCATTATTGGTAAACGAAACGAAGTTCGGCTGGCCGTTCTTGGTCTGCTTTGTAAAGGTCATATCCTTATTGAAGATATTCCCGGTGTCGGCAAAACAATGCTTGCAAAAGCCCTTGCCCGCGTTATCGGTTGCACCTTCAGCCGCATTCAGTTTACACCGGATATGTTACCTTCGGATGTAACAGGAGTCTCTCTATTCAATCAGAAGTCCCGTGAATTTGAATTTCGTGCGGGCCCTATTATGGCGCAAATCGTCCTCGCTGACGAAATCAATCGTGCCACTCCTAAAACTCAAGCCGCATTATTGGAAGCAATGGAAGAACATCAAGTCACAGTTGATGGTGTAACTCACCAAATGGACAATCCTTTCATGATTCTAGCAACTCAGAATCCGATAGAATATGAAGGGACATTTCCCCTGCCAGAGGCACAGTTAGACCGTTTCATGATTCGTCTCCAACTGGGATATCCCAGCCCCGCAGAAGAATTAACAGTTCTTTCAGCCCAGCAATATGAGCATCCTATCGCTAATCTTCAACAAGTTGTCAGTCTTCAAGAACTCATTGCCGCCCAACAAGCCATTCGGGAAATCTATGTTGCTGATGAGGTCAAACGTTACATTATCGATCTCGTTAATGCTACGCGCCAACACCCCGACGTATATCTCGGCAGCAGCCCACGTGGTTCACTGGCATTATTTCGCACTTCACAAGCTCGTGCTGCAATGGCAGGCCGCGACTATGTAATTCCAGATGATGTGAAAGCCTTAGCTGAAGTCACATTAGCACATCGTGTCATCGTCGGCCCTGCGGCTCGCATTAAAGACATTTCCTCGCGTACCGTCGTACACGATGTGCTGGCAGCCACAAGCGTTCCCGGCGCGTCAACACGGTAATCGACCATGTCCAGTCGTCGTAACGCGGTTTATGGTCTTTTAATCGCTTCCCTGCTCACGGGATTATTCACAGGACGTGCCTTTTTCTTCACGCTTGCCTATTTATTTGCAGGTTTGTTAATCGTGTCTTTGATTTGGGCATGGATTTCAGTGCGATGGTTGACCATTAACCGCAAAACACGCGCTCGTCGCGCACAGGTAGGCCGCAAACTTGAAGAAACGTTCATCATCTACAACCGCAGCATCCTACCGAAACTATGGCTCGAAGTCCGTGATCACTCTACCCTTCCCAACCACTATGCCAGTCATGTGGTTCCGGCATTAGGTGGACGTAAACGCTATCATTGGACAGTCGAAACACTCTGTTTGGTGCGCGGAGAATTTGAACTCGGCCCTGTCACACTTAAAAGTGGTGATCCATTTGGTTTTTTCCTTTCTCCACGTCAACTTGATACAACGTCCAAAGTAATCGTCTACCCACAAACTATCCCAATCAATCATATTGACCTTCCGATTGGTCAGATGTCTGGTGGGGATGCTCAGCGTCGACGTTCGCATAACGTCACAACCAACGCCGCAGGTGTCCGAGACTACGTTTCAGGTGATAGTTTTAACCGTATCCACTGGTCATCCACTGCCCGTAAAGACCGCCTCATTGTCAAAGAGTTTGAAATCGACCCGCTGGTTGATATTTGGCTCTTTACCGACTTTTCTTCGACCTCAATCGTAGATGATCCACTGCTCGAACGTACTGGCCCTAACCGCAGTATCGTCGCAACCAGCAGCGGAATCCCCGCTTCTACTGAAGAATACGCGGTAGTCGTAGCGGCCTCAATGTCCAAATACTTCATCGATTCAGAACGTGCCTTAGGTTTCGCGGCCTATGTGCCCACGCGGGAAGTCATACAACCTGAACATGGTAACCGCCAACTGAGCCGAATATTGCAAACACTCGCGGTTGCACGGAGTCTTTCCCCCTATTCACTCTCTCAGATGTTGGCATTGGAAACACCGTATTTTACGCGTGGCACGACGCTGGTTATAATCACCTCATCGTTGGAATCAGGTTGGGTTACAGAGGCTCAAATTCTCGCGCGTCGTGGTATTCGCCCTGTCTGTATACTGATTGACCCCTATTCATTTGGTGGCAATGCACAAACAACAGAATTGACCGCTCTCCTACAATTAGCGCGTATTCCAACCATAACCATCAAGAAAAATGATGATATCGGAGCCGTATTGTCACAGCGCTCAGTCTAACAAAGGGAATTCTCATGGCAATTAACTATGATGCAATAGTTCTCGGTGCGGGAGCGATGGGTAGTGCTGCGGCATATTATCTAGCCAAAGCGGGTCAACGGGTTCTCTTACTTGAACAATTCGAGTTTAACCATCAAAAAGGCAGTTCTTACGGCCTGTCACGAATCATTCGTTACGCTTATGACTTTCCGCAATATGTCGAACTAGCTAAAGCCGTTTATCCAATGTGGGCAGAGCTTGAACAAGAAACGGGCGAAAAACTTTATACCCGCACTGGCGGCATTGATTTCGGTGCGGCTGACGAAATCAGCTTGAATAAAATCATTACGACATTAACCGATACCAATGTTCCGTTTGAGATCATGTCTGCTGATGAAGCCAGCAAACACTTTCCCCAGTTTCATCTCAGTGATGATATGAAGGTGGTCTATCAAGCGGATACAGGAATTCTACCCGCATCGAAATGTGTATTGGCTCATCTTAGGCTCGCTGAAAAACATGGTGCTGTCCTCAAGCCGAACACCCCTATCATGAGCATCACTGCCCATCCTGATAGTGTCGAAGTCAAGACAGTCGATGAAACCTACACTGCACCCAAAATGGTAATCACTGCGGGTTCATGGGCAAAATCATTCTTAGCTACATTAGATTTAGACTTGCCTCTGACCCCTTGCCGGTGTCAAGAGATGTACTTCGAAACAGATCATGCGGATGA
The DNA here is from genome assembly GCA_038251275.1 of Aggregatilineales bacterium. Lineage (GTDB taxonomy): Bacteria > Chloroflexota > Anaerolineae > Aggregatilineales > Phototrophicaceae > CFX2. The sequence continues at coordinate 35,202 of JBBSBM010000029.1, read as the reverse complement.
TTACGAGATTGGTCGTTTTCCGGCCTTCATTGGGCATTTACCATCGGAATACAAATATTCACCCTATGGAATGGCAAGTAATCAAGGTTCTGGACTCAAAGTCGCGTGGCACGGCGGGACACTTTTCAATCACCCCTCGGAGATTGATTACACCACATCTCAAGCTGAAATCGATGCAGCCTTAAAATTCGGTAGTAAGTATATCCCTGATATGACAGGCTTACGGGCGGCTCGCGTTTGTCTTTACACTATGACACCTGACGAACATTGGGTCATCGACAAACACCCTGAATATTCACATATCGTATTTGCGGGTGGATGTTCTGGTCATGCTTTCAAGTTCAGCACCATCATCGGCAAAATTTTGAGTGACATTGCTATCACAGGCGAAACACCGCATGACATTAGCTTATTTAAGGCATCTCGCTTTCTGTAGCTCATCGTAAAGGGCGTCGCCACCATTGGTAGCGCCCAACCTTTTCAAATCCAACCGACTTCGTTCTATTTCGGCAACATTAATTTTATTTACAGTTCGGAATTCACCAACGTTCATTAATTCTCCTCTAGAAAATAGTTTTAATTTCAGATACGCTCGTGTACCGTTAAGTTATCAATCCATCGACTGACCAATAGTGCAACCCAACACACTTTCTAAACCAGCTGGTAAATTTCTATATATAGCCGTTTTTATCAGCGGCATGACCACGCTCGCTGTCGAATTATCAGCCTCTCGTCTCCTCGGCAACATCTTCGGTTCCAGTAACATTGTCTGGGCAAATGTAATTGGCCTCATTTTACTGTACCTCACAGCTGGTTATTTCATTGGTGGTCGTTGGGCAGATCGCTCACCCTACCCCACTACTTTTTACCGCATTCTTTTATGGGGTGCGTTCCTCAGCGCGCTCATTCCATTAGTTGCGCGCCCAGTCTTAACAACGGCTGGCTCTGCCGTCGCAGGTGCTGAGGCTGCCTTAGCCATTGGCTCATTTATATCCGTTTTGGTTTTATTTTCCATTCCGGTTACGCTCTTAGGCTGCGCTTCACCCTTTGCCATTCGCCTAGCCATCGCTAATAGTCCTAATATATCGGACACAGGTAAAACATCCGGGCTTGTCTACGGCATCAGCACACTTGGCAGCTTGCTTGGCACTTATTTACCTGTACTGATTATCATTCCCGAACTCGGTACGATCCGAACCTTTTTACTCTTCGCAGGCATCTTATACGTAGTCGCTTTTATCGGTATATGGCAGCACCAAGGCATCTCCGTCTTGCGCTGGCTATGGATGCCTGTTGTTGTAGCAATACTTGCTGTTATTGTATTGAATGGCCCACTTCGCCCACCAGTAGTGGGCGCAAAATTGCTCTACGAAAAGGAAAGCCAATACAACTACATTCAGGTTCAGGAAGATACTTACGGCAATCGTTATCTCTATTTAAATGAAGGTCAGGGTATCCACAGCCAATGGAGCCCAAATACCATTAGTGATAACCACCGCACATGGAGTTTTTTCTTAACCGCCCCATACTTTAATAACCCGCCCATGCAACCCGGCGATGTCAAATCAATGGCTATTATCGGTCTTGCTGCTGGCACAATTGCACGGCAATATGTAGGGGTTTACGGCAACATTCCAATTGATGGTATTGAAATTGATAGTGATATTATTGATGCTGGAGCGCAGTACTTCGACATGAACGCCCAAATGATGCCCTCGCTTACCACCTATGCCCAAGATGGTCGCTACATGTTGAACCATCTCGATAAGCACTACAGCATTGTCGCCATTGATGCCTATCGCCCACCCTACATTCCTTGGCACTTAACGACCGTCGAGTTTTTTCAGGAAGTGCGCACTCATCTCGATAATAACGGCGTGGTTGCCATCAATGTCGGTCGCACCAACACTGACCGCCGCCTTGTGGATGCCCTAACATCGACCCTCCTGCAAGTCTATCCGTCCGTTCATGCCATTGATGTACCGGCATCCTTCAATACCATCTTGGTCGCCACCAATCAACCGACACAGGACATCAACCTTGCCACAAATCTTCAGGCATTACCGGCTGATGCTAATTCCCTCCTGCGTGACTCACTGACGTGGGGCGTACAACAGCTTGTACCCACCCACACATCCGCCACCATCTTCACCGACGACCGCGCACCAGTCGAAACCTTAGTGGACTCTCTTGTTGTCAACTTCTTATTATCCAATAATCTAAATGAGTTAGAGAAGCAGCCTTAAAGCATGTTACCCATCCAACCTTCTCGCTCTCGCCTCATACTAGATTGGTTTTTACGCCTTTACATCACACTTGCCTTTCCATTTCTAGTGGTCATGATTTTCGTCCGCATAATCATGAGCCCGCTTTACCCTCAATTTGAATATAATCGTCCCGATTTCCCGGCTGATTATTACGGCTTCACTGTTCAAGAGCGCTTAACCTATGCACCCTTCGCCATTCAATATCTTCTCAATGGTGACGACATTTCATATCTGGCTGATCTCCGCTTCCCCGACGGCAGAGAAATGTATAACACCCATGAACTTCAGCATATGCGGGATGTCAAAGTCGTAACGCAATATGCCTACCTGTCTGCGTTTATTGGTAGCATAATCGCCTTACTAATTTTTGCATATTTCTGGCGCTCAAATCGCTCAAACTTATGGATGACCCTCTTGAACGGCAGTCGCCTCACCATCGGTATTATTTTGGCAATTGTCATCATTGCAATCACCAGTTGGGAAACCTTTTTCACAACCTTTCACGAACTTTTCTTTAAAGGTGGCACTTGGCAGTTCGAATATTCGGACATACTCATCCGTCTGTTTCCAGAACAATTTTGGTTTGATGCCTCGCTAATTATCGGCGGAGCATCCCTTTTGGTTGCCTTAGTAACCATGTTTCTGGCACATAGACAAACAAAACAGCAGCTTTGACACGCCATGCTCACAGTGGTACTCTTGCGCTATTTTAGACATTCATAATGAAGTAAATATATGCAAAAATTTCACCTGCTAACAACTTGGCTAACCCTCGGAATGGGAATCAAACGCTGGTTAGTGCTACTCATAGTAGGTGTCGCCTTAGTTTCCTTGGGTATCACCCAAAGCGTCCTCAATATTCTTGGCCTTCATCTGATTGTGTTTATCTCACCGTTCACCGAAGTCGTTTTCGATGCCCTTACGGTCGCACTTGGCTTCCTGCTCATTATTTTCTCGGTCGTCAAATTCTCTCACAATATCCTTGCGCCTTATCGCCGCAATCAACAAGGTCATGTCGCTGATGCGGTCTATGCCCACCGAACCCGTCAAAAAGGGCTGAAAGTCGTCGCCATCGGAGGCGGTACAGGCTTGCCCTCAGTGCTACGTGGCCTAAAACCCTTCACCAGTAATATCACGGCTGTCGTAACTGTCGCTGATGATGGTGGTAGTTCAGGTCGTCTTCGCCGTGAATTGGGCGTTCTTCCCCCCGGTGATCTCCGCAATAACATCGCCGCACTCGCCGATGATGAAAGCCTCATGACTCAGCTTTTCCAGTATCGATTCGGCGCAGGTGATCTCAGTGGTCACGCGTTTGGCAATCTCTTTATCAGCGCATTAGCGGGTGTAACAGGAAGTATTGAAACCGCACTCATCGAAACCGAACGAGTACTCAACATCCAAGGACGGGTATTACCCGCAACCCTCGAAGATGTACATCTGTCCGCAAATGTTCGCGTAGCGGGCAAGACTCGTCCGCTCCAAATCGTGGGCGAATCCAAAATCACCGACGCAGGCGGGAAAATTGAACAACTCAGTCTTACGCCGCCTAATGTCCAAGCCTACAGCGAAAGTGTGCAAGCCATCCTTGATGCGGGGCTAGTCGTAATTGGTCCCGGCAGCCTTTTCACCAGCATCTTACCCAATTTACTTGTCAAAGGTATCGCCGAAGCCTTACGAGCATCCAACGCCTATATTGTCTACGTCTGCAATGTTGCTACACAAGAAGGCGAAACTGACGACTTTACTGTCGCCGAACATGTCATGGCCTTAGAACGTCACATTGGACGTGGCATTGTACAAGCAGTTCTCGCCAATAATGCTTATCCGAAATTAAATGCTGGCACAAATACCACATATGTTCAGCCCGCGCCTGAACATCACGAAATCCTGCAGCGCTATGAAATTCGTTACGCCGATCTCACCGACAACGACCGCCCTTGGCGGCATGACCCGGAAAAATTAGTCGCTGCCATCCTCAAAATGAGTCAAGAAGAACGCGCTGGCACAAGTCAGTCAAAAGAATTAATCGCAGTATCTTAAACAAATAGTCTCGTCATTTTGATGTCAATTTGTTAGATTTAAGTATCGCCCAACAGTAATTATCCCGAGTGTCACCCGCAATACCTGACACCAAGAAGGTTACAATTGTGGTGATCTATGGTCTACTACCGATGAATACTTCAAGCCTACAATGCGTTTTTCGGAGTGAGGTGCGTCTTTGCGCCTCTCCTCTTTTATGTCAACAGGAGACGATCAAATGAATAAAATGACAGTCCGTGATATTGATCTTAAAGGCAAGCGCGTCCTCGTCCGAGTCGATTTCAATGTGCCGCTCGATGGCGACAAGATAACCGATGACACCCGTATCCGTGCTGCAGTACCAACGCTCAAATATATACTTGAACAGAAACCCAAAGCAGTAATTTTGATGTCCCACCTCGGTCGCCCCAAAGATGGTCCCGACCCAAAGTTCTCACTCGCGCCAGTTGCTCCGGCTCTCGCCGCACTATTGGGCACAAATGTGCAGTTTGCAAGCGATTGTATAGGCGATGTTGCCGACAAAGCAGTTTCTGATCTTCCCGATGGCGGCGTACTGTTGCTCGAAAACACGCGCTTCTATAAGGGCGACGAAAAGAACGATCCCGAACTAGCTAAGAAACTAGCCAAACACGGTGATGTATTCGTCAACGATGCCTTTGGCTCTGCTCATCGTGCCCACGCCTCAACTGAAGGCGTAACCAAATTCCTTCCTGCCGTTTCGGGTTTACTGATGGAAAAAGAAATCGATTATCTTTCCACAACCCTCGAAAGTCCCAAACGCCCCTTCATCGCCATTCTCGGTGGTGCAAAAGTTTCCGACAAAATTGAAGTGATTGAGTCGCTGCTTGGAAAAGTCGATCATTTGCTCATCGGCGGCGGTATGGCAAACACCTTCTTCAAAGCGCAAGGTCATGCACTGGGTAAATCGCTGGTCGAGGCTGATGCAGTTGAAACAGCATCCAAACTGCTTGCAAAATCAGGTGGCAAACTGGTGCTCCCACTTGATGCAATTATTGGTGATGCCTTTGACAACAACGCAAATACCAAAATCATCAATGTAGCTGATGGTGTTCCTGATGGTTGGAGCATTTACGATATCGGCCCCAAGACCATTGAACTGTTCAAAAAACATCTCTCAGATGCCAAAACCGTCGTTTGGAACGGTCCAATGGGTGTCTTCGAAATGTCCAACTTCGCCAAAGGCACAAATGCCATTGCCCAGATTTTAGCCGAACAAACCGATCAGGGTGCAATCACCATCATCGGTGGTGGTGACTCAGCCGCCGCTGTAGAGGCCTCTGGCCTCGCCTCTCGTATAACTCACATTTCAACGGGTGGTGGCGCAAGTCTGGAAATGCTAGAAGGTAAAGCTTTACCCGGCGTAGTCGCGCTTAAAGATAAAACGTAACACATCGGTAACACTTTTTGATTGTTTGGTACGTCATAGCCCGCTTATAATGACAAGAGGAACTTCTTTACATCACTGGGGGTTTTATGGCGCTCCAATCTGGAGAAATGATCGGACCGTATCGAATTGTTGGTCAATTCGGTCAGGGTGGTATGGCAACAGTTTACAAAGCCTACCACCCGCAGTTGGAACGCAACGTCGCAATTAAATTTCTTCAACAATCTTACGTTGACGATGTCAATTTCCTCACCCGTTTTGAACGCGAAGCTAAAATCATCGCCAGCCTTGATCATCCGAATATCGTGCCAGTTTATGATTTCAATTATTTCAATGGACAGCCGTATTTGGTCATGAAATCAATTGAAGGCGTCACGCTCAAAGAAGCGATGAGCGATGACTCTGTGACTAAGTTTCAAATCCTTGACATGCTCACTTCAGTTGCGGCTGGCTTAACCTACGCTCATGACCGGCATGTTTTACACCGTGACATCAAACCGTCCAATATCCTGATCGACTCCGCGAAACGCCCATATATCAGCGACTTTGGTTTGGCCCGGATGACCCAAGCATCTCAATCCACTCTCAGTCAGGATATGCTCATGGGTACGCCCCACTACATGTCACCCGAGCAAGCCAAAGGAACAGAGGATTTAACCCCCGCAACAGATATTTATTCGCTAGGTGTCATACTTTACGAGTTTGCGGTTGGTCAGGTTCCATTTAGTAGTACTACGCCATATGCAGTCGTCCATGATCACATATATACACCACTGCCATCTCCTCATGAACGTAATCCGTCTGTGTCACCGGAAGTTGAATCGGTTCTGGTGCGCGCACTCGCTAAATTACCTTCTGAGCGTTATGTCTCTGCTGTTGAAATGCTAGCCGCTTACAAACGAGCATTCACGAACACTTCAAAATCTGTTAATAAACCGCCCGTGCAGCAAACATCAGCAGCACAACCTGTTCCGTCATTTACTATCGGTGTTCCAGCCGACATTGAACCTCCAACAACACAAAATAATAATTCTCGAAAATGGCTTGCAGCGATACTAGTTGCAGTAGGCATAATATCATTAGGCGTTTTGGTCGCATCCAATTCGTCATTGCCCCAATTATCAGAAACTCCGCTTCCAACCATCGCATCCTTAGAGAACACTATAACCACAGTTCCCACAGCACTTGCATCAACGTCAATTCCAAACACTGATCAATATTCGGTTCCTGATGTATCAATCGCTCAAGCCCAAGCGACATTAACCACCAATCCAAAAGACGAAGCCGCCTACCTTTCATTGGCTAAAGCATCGTGGCTGCAAAATGATAATGATGCCGCTCAAAAAGCCATTCAAGATGGATTTGCAATTGCTGCTGATAAAATAACCTTTTTCCTAATGGGGGCTTCAGTTGCATCTGAGGTGAATCATATTACAGCCTCACTTTTTCTGGACGGACAAGCCCTTTTTCTGGCTCAAAAAGATTCAACACGTTACCCAATTGTTCGGGCTAGCGTCGGGTATGACATTTATATAGCTGCTCAAAAGCCCAATGACATCAATTTGCGCGAATTAGAACGTATGAATCAGCTAATTCCAGATTTTCAACAACCTGCTTTGTTTGATATTATGACTGTGCAATTACTCATTGCTCAAAAGCGGCTACCTCTCGCTCAAGCGGCTTATAATCGTCTCTCAATCGCAACCACCAAACTTTCTGAAGCGTTTTTAGTTCATGGCGAGTTGCTCCAAGCCCAGGGAAACACGGAGAAAGCCAAAAAAGAGTGGAAGGCAGTATTGCAAATTCCCGATACCCCTTTGTGGGTTATGGAACGTGTCACTGACTTAATCAATTCCAACTAGGAGCCTCTTAATCACTATGCGAAAACCAATCATTGCTGGCAACTGGAAAATGTTCAAAACCGTTGCTGAATCCGCCTCATTTGTCCGTGAACTCGCGCCACATCTTGCATCCTTCACCGGTGTCGATCTTGTGGTATGCCCGACTTATGTAGCACTTGCCTCTGTTGCAGACGCGCTCAAAGGCACGAATGTTCATGTAGGTGCACAAAGCGTTCATTGGGAAGCCCAAGGCGCGTTTACATCACAAATCGCTCCGACCATGCTTCAAGGTATTGCCGAATACGTCATCATCGGTCACTCAGAATGCCGTGCTTACTTGAATGAAACGGATGAAACTGTCAATAAAAAAGTCAAAGCCGCTCTCGCTTACGGCCTAAAACCCATCGTTGCAGTGGGTGAAAGTCTTGCCGAAAATGAAGCCGGACTAACTGAAAAACTAGTCGGGGGTCAGGTTCGGGCGGCTCTTAATGGGGTAGATGCTCCGAATATGACAAATATTGTCGTTGCTTATGAACCTATCTGGGCAATTGGTACAGGTAAAAGCGCCAGCGCGCAACTTGCAAACAGCATTATCGGTGGCACAATTCGAGGCACACTTGTTGATCTCTATGGTCAAGCTGTTGCAGATACTGTGCGAATTCAATATGGTGGCAGCGTTAAACCCGATAACATGCAGGAATATATGTCACAACCCGACATTGACGGCGCATTAGTCGGTGGCGCATCCCTAAAAGTAGATGATTTCACCAAATTGATTGAGGCCGCAGCCAAAGCGAAAGGCGTGTAAACTGTCTAGTCTGGATCTGTTCGCCCCTTGGCTGATTGTTGCCGTACTCTTTTATGTACTGCGTCAGCTTGAGGTTTGGTTGCACCAGCACATCTTCAAGGTGGGCTGGCTCGTCACCAAACAGTATCAGACCACGACTATTCTCTACTACGCATTTTTCTTACCCGGCATCATCCTCAATCAGTTTATCTTTTGGCTTGCCGCCGGTTTCCTGAATGTCAGTGCGGAACGCACCATCCAATGGCCGCAAAAACAGGAAATCGGCGAACTCAAACTTGATTTCATTCGCCTCTCCAAAAACGTGACACCATTCCGCCTTGCCATCATCAGTACCGCACCACTGCTGGTAGGCATGTTTGCTGTATGGCACATCGCCAACAACATTCTCAATGTTCCCGGATTCCTCACTGAAATGAATATCGGTGGATCGCTGGTTAATTTATCAACAGCACTAAGCCATTTCACCAACGCGCCAGACTTCTGGATTTGGGTCTATCTGGCCTTCGCCATCAGCAACACCATGATGCCTAATTTTGCAAATTTGCGTGCGTGGCGTATCGTTCTCACCATTATTGCCATCCTGATCGCCGCCCTTTACATCCTCGGTGCAGGTGACCAAGTGGTAATGAGCAATCTGCGTGGCCCGGTTAGCAACGCGCTCAATTCTTTATCCAGTGTTTTTGCTATCATCATTGGCCTCGACATCTTTATGGTTGCTGTACTAGGCACGATGGAAGCCATCATCGAACGGGTAACCGGCGATAGCGCCACATTTGAAAATGGTAAGATGGTTACCCTACGCCGCAGTGAACTCCTTGCCCGTCGTCAACAGGCGCTTGCGGTTAAACCACAACCAAAATCTCAACGTGCTGCACATGCCCCTTCCGGCCCACCCTCTGTCTATAAACTACACTTCCCTATTCCCGGCGCACCGGGTAAAGAAGCAGTCACGCCGAGTCCACAAATTGTCATATCCAAAGAAACCAAACCGATCTTGCCTGTCCAACCCGATTCACGTTCTGGCCCCGCCGTGATTACCGGCACAGTCGCCGAGCGATTGCCCGCGCCCTCCTCACAACCAACATCGCCCACAGTCATCCCATCCAATCCAGCAGCGCCACCGGCTCGACCTGCCGCAGCGACCACATCACCTCAACCATCGCCTTTCAATCCCGCAACCACGTCGCAAACATCGACGTTCAAGGCGGCTTCGCCAACATCATCCCAAGCATCCCCTTTTAGACCCTCGTCACCCTCGACGGCTACATCACTATCTGCAACCGAAAAACCAGCCACTCCAATAGTTGCATCTCGTATACCATCCAATCCAGTCACACCAGCAACAGTCCGCCCCGTACCGAAACCAGTCAGTCCTTTTGGTGACACAGATGATTTAGATGATGATGAGAACGACGAAGATGACGAGGTAAACTACGAGGATTTTGAAGACCCTGCCTGATTAGTGCGTGCCAGCAGCACGAAACCGATAGCCACCAACAACAGCATCACCCCAAGCGTCACAAATTTAAACAACTGGCTATCAGTCACAAGCGTCAGCACACCAAAAAACGCACAGAACAAATAATATCCGGTCACAATCTGACGTTGGCTAAACCCTATATCAAGCAGCCGAAAATGAACATGCCCACGATCCCCTTCAAATGGACTTCGTCCGCGCCGTAAACGGTTAATCGCTTGCCACAACAAATCCATCAGCGGCAAACCCATCACCAGCAGAATAGCTGCCATCTTTGCTCCACCGTTGATGCTCAACGTACCAATCAGGTAGCCGAGATAAAACGCCCCGCCACCCATAATGATCCGCGCCGGATAAAAGTTATACAACACGAACCCCAACGAACTTCCCATGAGGGCTAACATCAACAAACTAACGCTCGTTTGCGGCGGAGTCACACGTAAAGCACTGTTGACAAACAGCATCGTGCCGGCAATAAACGCCACTCCCCCTGCCAATCCATCCAACCCATCCAGAAAATTGACGGTGTTCATCATCCCTACCAACCAAAAATAGCTCAGTGTCACTGTGACGATATACGCCCACGGCACAGTTTGCAGTCCGCTGATGGGATTATTAAAGTATTCGATAAAAATTTGGAAAGCGATCGCAATCGCAGCTGCAATCGACTGTCCCGTAAAGATACTTAGCGCCTTAAATTGATAAATATCATCAAGCAGCCCGACCCCAAAAATAACGCTGCCTCCCACCAATAGACCGATTAATCGGATATTTTCGTAAGGGTCGAGATGCGGCACAGGCAGAAATTGGGCAAGAAGCACAGTCACAGTGAATGACACAAATAAAACTAACCCGCCGAGTTTGGATACTCCGCGTGAATCGGCATCATTCACGCGCCGCCCCCCCATCACTGAGACAATTTTGTATCGTTTTCCTACAGCATCAGCAATCGGACCGACGATCAGCGCGATACTGAGCGCCATCACAAACACCAGCACAAAAATACCGGAGTCAACCACGTTGTAACCCTATGTCCCAAATTGACGGTCGCCAGCATCACCTAGCCCCGGCACAATAAATCCGATGTCATTCAATTTTTCGTCAATCGCAGCAATATGAATCGGCACATCAGGATGCGCCGTCGTCAACCGCTCAACACCTTCCGGTGCAGCAATCAAACCCAGATACTTAATCTGCTTCACACCCCACTTCTTGAGGATGTCAATCGTCGCCACCGCTGATCCGCCAGTTGCCAGCATTGGATCAAGTACAACACACACCTGCACCGTCGGCGCGGTTGGCAAACGGTTGTAATACTCAACTGGTCGTAACGTTTTCTCGTCGCGATACAATCCGATGTGCCATACTTGCACATTCGGCAGCAGCTCCATAACCCCTTCGACCAATCCCAACCCTGCCCGCAAAACAGGTACTAAACCAATCGCCAAATCAGCCTTATAACCGTCCGCCTCACCCATAGGAGTCATAACTTTCTTAGGAGAAAGTTCCAAATCCTGTGTCGCTTCATAGCATAGCAAAAGAGCCAACTCCCGCACCAATTCACGAAACGCGCGATGGTCGGTATCTTTATCGCGCAATGCAGTTAATTTGTGTAAAACCAACGGATGACGGGATACATGCACTTGTGACACGGGGGAACCTCCTTCAGTAGACAAACGGGCATATTGTACGCGTAGCCAACTCGGCTGTCAAAGCCGCCGTTGCGCCCTAACCCATCATCCCGTTACAATAGAACAGATTATTCATCAAACTTGAGATCGCGCCAATCTCACATGAAGTAAATAATTTTGAAACAATTGTAGGGGTGGGATTAATTCCGCCCGCTTGAAAATAGAATTGCTTAGGCAACCAATTTTTCGAGGTGATAAGGTCAAGGAGACTCTCTATGTCCGATGATGGACGGATTATTGGTGGCACGCGCCGTCGCGACGACCGCGAAAATATTGCCTTGCGTCCCAAACTCTTGCATGACATCGTGGGGCAAGATTCCGTCCGGGAAAATCTCAAGATCTTGATTGATGCCGCCAAGAACCGCAAAGAGCCAATTGATCATGTGCTGTTCTACGGCCCGCCCGGTCTCGGTAAAACCTCACTCGCCTATATCATCGCCAACGAGATGGAAGTCAATATTCGCATCACCGCTGGCCCATCTATTGAACGCGCGGGAGATTTGGCAGCCATTCTAACCAACCTCAAACAAAACGACATCCTGTTCATTGATGAAATCCACCGGCTTGGTCGTGCCATCGAAGAAGTCCTCTACCCCGCCATGGAAGACTTCGCATTAGATATTGTCATCGGCAAAGGTCCCGGCGCAAAAAACGTTCGACTAAATCTACCGCGCTTTAGTGTGGTTGGGGCGACTACCCGCCTTGCCCTGCTCTCGGCTCCGTTGCGTGATCGTTTTGGCGCACAATTCCGCCTCGACTTCTACGATCTCGCAGCCATGCAGCACATCATTAACCGAGCTGCTGGGATGCTCAAAATCGAAATTCGTCCTGAAGGTACTGCCGAAATCGCTCGACGTGCGCGGGGTACGCCTCGTATAGCATTGCGCTTACTCCGTCGCGTTCGTGACTATGCGCAAGTTCGTGCCGATGGTGTCATCACCGGCCCGGTCGCAGGGGAAGCCCTTGAACTCCTCAACATTGACCATCTCGGCCTTGATGATATTGACCGTCGCATACTCTCATACATTATCGAAAAATTTGGTGGTGGCCCTGTTGGCCTTGAAACAATCGCCGCCGCCATCAGCGAAGACAGCGCTACAATTATGGATGTCTGCGAACCCTATTTGCTTCAACTCGGCTTCTTAGGCCGCACACCTCGCGGACGTGTCGCCACAGCCGCCGCTTATGAGCATATGGGTATCCCGATGCCTGAAAACAATTCCAACCAACCGACCCTATTTTGAACGCCTGAATGATAATATAGTTGTAGGGACGAGGCGTGCCTCGTCCGGGTTCTAAAAACCAACCTTTAATGGGCTTAGGGTGGGGTTTCTCAATATGGACTTACAACTTATAGGCCGCGGCGTTCTCATCGTTGGCATCATTCTAACCTTACTCGGTGGTATTCTGATGTTGATTGCCCGCATCCCGTTCTTCGGTAATCTAGGCAACCTCCCCGGTGACATTCACGTCGAAGCTCAAGGATTTTCCTGTGTCATCCCCATTGTCAGCATGATTCTCATTAGCGTGGTTCTAACCATCGTTCTCAACATAGTCGTTCGTCTCATCAACCGCCCATGAACCTTTCTGAATTCGATTACAACTTACCCGAATCCTTCATCGCTCAAGAGCCGCTTGAACCGCGCGACTCGTCCAAACTCATGCTTCTTGATCGCCAAACAGGTGCAATCGCCCACAGCACTTTCCGCGACATCGTGGATTTCATCAATCCCGGCGATGTGCTGGTGATGAACACCACCCGCGTCATTCCGGCTCGTCTCTTTGCCACCAAAGCCAACAGCGGCGGAAAAATCGAAATCTTATTACTGCGTCAGTTGGATGATACCCGCTGGCATGTGCTTGTCGGTGGTCGCAACATCCTTTCCGGTCTCGAACTTCATTTTGCGGAGACAGATGTAACCGCCATTGTCCTTGAATCACTCGAAGCATCCGAACGCATCATCAACTTCAGCCAGCCTGTAAACGCCCTCCTCACCCAGCTTGGCGAAATGCCCTTGCCGCCTTACATTCACCATCGTCTACAAGACTCTGAACGCTACCAAACCGTCTACAGTCGTCAAGAAGGCTCTGCCGCAGCCCCAACCGCTGGCTTACACTTCACGCCTGAACTCTTGTTTCAACTCCGCGATAAAGGTGTGAAAATCGCCAACTGTGTCTTACATGTTGGCCTCGACACCTTCCAGCCTGTCAAAGTCGATAAAATCGAAAATCATCACATGCACAGCGAACGCGCCTATATCTCAGCCGATGACGCTCGCATCATCAACGAGACCAAACTTGCCGGAGGCCGTATTATCGCCGTTGGCACGACCAGCACCCGCACACTCGAAACGTCTGCTATTCTCAGTGCCGGAGGCGATCCCGCCCATCCCGAAGAAATCGGCGACATCTGTGCGTGGCGGCCTGTCACAGCCTTTGATAGCGACACCAACCTCTTCATCTACCCCGGCTATCGCTGGCGTATCGTCGATGCCATCATCACCAACTTTCACCTGCCCAAATCCACTCTCCTCATGATGATGAGTTCCTTCGCCGGACGCGAAAACATGCTCCACGCCTACGAAACCGCCAAACAAAACCATTATCGCTTCTTTTCTTTCGGCGATGCCATGTTCATCTCATAAATATGATTGCAGAAAGTTGATCCAGTTAGGGAGAAATAAATGATTAATCACAAAGAACGATGTCACAATACCTTACACACAATCTTTATTGCCATATTTTTATTCATTTTCACAGCTATCACCAATACACTTTCTGCGTCAGAAACTAATAAACGTCATGTTGACGTTTCAGAATGTAAATCTCTCGCAGGTACTGGAAACATCGTTATAGCTCCTGACGATAAAACGGTTTTAACTGGCTGGGATGATGGTCAGGTTCGATTATGGGACATAAATACGGGAAAAGTTATTCACGACTTTTTGCCCAAATCGGATAAGCCACGCGCCTATTATGCGAACTTTGCTTTCGCGCCTCAAAAGGACATCATTGCGATTGGGACCAATACTGAGGTCACGCTGTGGGATGTCGAAACGAAGAATAAGCTGAACACCTTTCAAAGGGAGATAGACGACACATTTGGAACTGAGGTTTCCTTCTCATCAGATGGTCAACGGTTATTTTCGAGCGGCTATGATGGCGCTAGTCTATGGGACGTAAAAACAGGCAAACTTATCTACAGGTTTTTAGGACAGCAAGCTAGAGAGATCGATCAGTATGGCTATATGTCTTCTGATGATAAATATGTTCTAACAACCGAATCGGATAGCGTAAATTTATGGAGTACTATAACGGGTGAAAAAATCCATATATTTGATGGGGCATTGTATGGAAGATTTACACCTGATGCAAAGTTCATTCTTACTAGGAATTACAACATGTTAGGCCAACGTGTAAAACTGATTCTTTCAGATATAAATACCTTTCAAGAAAAGAGAACTTTTGAGACTTATTCAGACTGGTTAAAATTCTCATCAGATGGCAGATATTTTCTTGAAAGCGCCAATCCTGTAAGGTTATGGGAAATCGCAACAGGTAAAATTCTTCTAAAAATTAGTTATGGTTTTGTTATTGACTTTTTCTCCGACAATCATCATATCCTTTTACCTTACTCTGCGACTAATGATTCTTTTGGAAGAGACAATACACTACAGATTTGGGATGCTGATATCCGAAAATCAACACAACAAATTCATATTAGAGAAGAGGAGATATTTAATTATCAACTGACCCATGATGGGAAATATCTCCTTATCGCAGACCATAATGGAGAGTTGTATCTTTGGAGTATTGAGTCAGGCAAACAAATAAGACAATTCTGTTGAGCTAAGACGACTTATTATGAATTAGGTTTAAACGCACAAACCATCACAAACCCGTTTCAACCATTTCCTAACCTTTTTAACAATCTTGCTCCCTCAAAAGGTTAGTCCCACCCCTCGCAAAGAGTTACAAAATATTCTTCCAAAATGTAACCCTTTTGCCCCTCAAATTAAATATGATATCTATGGGGCTGTAGGGGCTTACCGCTAGCAAGCCCTTTCTCCACGCAACTTAACATTCACCAATCGTTGTAATTGTTACAAAAACGCTCGTCTCACAACTGCGATATTTTCAACATTTACAACGATTCGATCCCAATTTGATCTAAACTGTCTTAATCTTGCCGCTCGAAACTTGTATCTTGAAACTACCATTTTGGCAATCTTGGCGGCGGCAGCCCCTTCTACTAAAATTGCCAACTTTACCATTCTTCCAGTGCGCTTTAGCGCCCTTTCTTCCCTCAGACGGAGGCTTGAGCCTCCGTTTCCGACGAATTGTCCCTTTGCCATTGCTGAAATTGCTGCCAACTTTGCCACACTGAGTTTGAATCGATATTGAAACTGTAAACTGACAACTGCTAACTTGAAATGTCACGACGACGACAACGCCGACACAAAACTGCACCACTGAATCTGAAGAATTTGCAGAATCTTCCGAATCTTCTCCCTGATGGAATTCGCGGTTTTTGCAGTTTTTGCAGTTTTTCCGACGAAGAAGTCCTTTAGAGCGAAGTTTCTGAATCAAATTACCAAAAGGTGAACGACGATTGGCTCTAGTTTGGACTGGAGACTGACGACTGATGACTAAAGACTTATCCATTGACGCACCCCCTCTCCCACCCGTATAATAGACCAGTTGCTCCACTTTTGGAGCATATCTATTTACAACCGCATTCACAGCCAATTTTCCCCGTTCTTTGTACCCTCAAGTGATACAACCGGCGGTGGCAAGTGAAGATTGGGAGCAAACATGTACGCCATAATCCGCGCTGCCGGTCGGCAATATCGCGCCGAAGTCGGTAAGACCCTCGATGTCGACAAACTTCCTTACGACGTAGATCACAAACTCGTCATTGAAGATGTCCTCCTTATTGGTGATGGTGATAACACCGTCGTTGGTCAACCCCTTGTTGAAGGTGCTAAAGTAAGCGCCACCGTCATTGAACAATTTCGTGGTGAGAAGATCATGGTCTTCCATTACCGCCAGCGTACCAACCTACGCAAAATGGCTGGTCACCGCCAGTATTACACCCGCCTACGTATTGACGAAATTACAGTCTAATTTAGCTTTAGGAGACACCTACAATGGCTCACAAAAAGGGCGGCGGCTCTAGCCGCAACGGTCGCGATAGCAATGCTCAACGCCTCGGTGTAAAAACCTACGGTGGCGAATATGTTGTCCCCGGAACCATCATCGTTCGTCAGCATGGTACTCACTTCCGCCCCGGCGCAAACGTCGGCCTCGGTCGTGACTACACCATTTTTGCAACTGCCGAGGGTGTCGTCACCTTCGAACGCATTCGTGGTCGTGATGGTCAGAAACAAATTAGCGTCTATCCAGTCGCTGAAACACCTGAAGTAAAACAGTAACCATGTCGTGCGCTACGCTACCCTCTTGGGCCGTATCGCCAGAAAGAAAATAAAATGAAGGCTAATATTCACCCAACGTGGTATCCAGAAGCCACTGTGGTTTGTGCCTGCGGTAACACGTGGAAAACCGGCGCAACCATCCCTGAAATTCGCACCGATATTTGCTCTGCTTGCCACCCCTTCTATACCGGCGAACAACGTATCGTCGATACTGAAGGACAAGTTGATCGCTTCCTCAAGCGTCTGCAAACCCGTGACACTCGCCGTGCCGAAGCTGAAGCGAAGGTTGCAGCACTCACATCACCCGAGATTTCGATCAGCGAATTTGACATCGGTAAACGCTATGTCACCATCTTCGCTGAAAATGGCATCAACACCGTTGGCGAATTCCTGAACAAGTTGGAAACCAGCGGCGAACAATCAGTCCTAGAAATCCCCGGTATCGGACGTAAAGTACTGAGCGATCTCAAGAAGCTCCTGCGCGCTCGTGGTTACGATGTTCCACAGGCCGCAACCGAAGCTGGCGAAGCCGCTACCGAGTAGTTTCGATTTGCTTGATTTTTTAAGGCAGACATGTCCTAGGCATGTCTGCCTTTCTTTTTGAATAGGGGGACTATCGTGATTCATTCTTCAGGCCGCATCGAGGTCATTTGCGGCAGCATGTTCTGTGGAAAAAGCGAAGAGCTTATTCGCCGATCACGTCGTGCAGTAATAGCTAAACAAGAACTTCAGGTCTTTAAGCCCTCAATTGATGACCGCTACAGCGTCCTCCACGTAACCAGTCACAGCGGCCAAAATATTGAGGCTCTCGCCATCTCCAAAGCCCATGAAATCTTAGATAATCTCTCAACATCTACCACCGTTGTAGCAGTAGATGAGGTTCAATTCTTTGACCCTGAAATTGTTAGTGTCGCCCAAGAGCTTGCTGCTCGCGGCATCCGTGTCATCCTAGCTGGTCTAGATATGGACTTTCGCGCTGAACCTTTCGGCCCTATACCACAACTGCTCTCCATTGCCGAAGATGTGACTAAACTTCACGCTATTTGTGTCGTGTGTGGAGAAGATGCTTGCCGGACTCAACGCCTAGTGAATGGCGAACCCGCTCGCTATAACGACCCCATTATTATGGTCGGCGCACAGGAAGCCTATGAGGCACGCTGCCGCAAACACCATCAAGTTCCTCACTAATTTTTGAATGGATGTAGCATTCTTTTCCGCTTTAAGCTAGAATTGCTTTGCAAGGCTAAACAATTCATCACCATCATGATTTAGCCTGTCATTTAAAGTGCAAGCGTTACTGTAAGCGAGGAGGTATTGAATGAGTGCCACAACAGCCAATTTTTCAACCGCAGCCGCCTTAGATCAGGATCGCCCCGGCCTTTGGCTACGTAACCGTCGCTGGGACATGATATTCATGATTCTCAGTGTCTTTGTGGTTCCAATGCCCTATGTATGCTACTTACTAGGTATTCGTATTTTTAATATGGATGCTGATGTCAGCCGTAATATTGTGAACGGCTTTGTAGCCATCGCGGTTGGTGGTCCACACATGATGTCCACCATGTTGCGTACAGGGCTGGACAAAGATTTCAAGAAGCGCTACCCGATGCTAATTCGTTCCTCAATTATTATCCCCATCATTGTGGTATCGCTGGCGTTCCTCAACCTTACGCTGCTGCTCACAATTTTCTTCTTCTGGGCCATGCTTCATGTGATGCATCAAGTAACCTATATTGTTGAGTTGTATAACCACAAAGAACATACCATCGTCAAAAAAGGTAGTGCTGTCAGTTTGCAAGCACGTATTATTGACTACGCAGTTGTGTTAACCTGCCTCTTCCCCATGGCTGCCTACAAAATCAGCACAGGTTCTTTTGCAGTCGGCACAAATGACTTGACCAAAGTCATTCCAAATGCCTTCCAAGCACCGTGGTTCTTCATCGCTGCGGCTGGTGTATTCTTTGTAGCGCTCATCGCTTATATCTACAAAAGCATCAACGAATATCGTGCTGGAATCATCAACTGGCCCAAAACGATTTTCATCAGTTTGACGGTCATGGTATTTTTCCCATTAGCGGCCTTCCCGAACTTGGATACAGCCTTCCAAGGTGCAAACACATGGCATTCGTTCCAGTATCTTGCGATTACCTTCTACATCATCAAAATTAAGCAACGCTATGGCGACTTAAACCAAACCGCTCCTTTAGTGGCGAAGTTCAGCAATCGCAAAGACTCATGGGGTTTGTTTGCACTCAGTGCAATGATGCTAGTCGGTTCGGTCATTGTGTTCATCGTCGTCTACCAATTAGCAAGTGTCATTATCCCCAACATCGATCCCAACCGTCATTTTGATACGGCTTACTACACAGCCATCCTCTCGTTCTTGTGGATTCACTACTACCACGACCACTTCCTATTCACAAATTTTGAAGTGCTCGACCCCGCTTACGAATAACGCAGCGCACAAACAAAAACGGGATGGTAATTGTACCATCCCATAATAACAAAAATTTCTTACCACGTATCTATCGGCGCTTCCATCTCAATTTCAATAATCTGAAATGTATCCGATGTGAATTCCAGTATACCTTGGTCAAAAAACCATAAAGGCGCAGGCCGACGGTCAATAGTGATGTCCAAGGGTTCATGTTCAAGACCCACAACCTCAACACGAATTTGCGTATAGGATGGGTTATATTGACCAGCAATGCGGCGGCTGATAACTAACTTTCCATCGTCCCACTTACATGTGATATAAATCCATCGATACTCACTTCGTTCCTTATCAAACCCGGCTGCATTATCCTCATAAAGTACGGTCTCTTGATTCCCCGGATAAAGGCGATATAGGAGCGTTTGACTCTCTACATTAGGCGGTTTTACGTTATCTGGTTGAAGTGGGAGCAATGTACCTGCACGCACAAATATGGGTAATACCTGTAAGGGAGCGTCCACCGCAATATACTGCCCCCCATCCGACAAATGGTTATCCCAGTAGTTATACCATTGTCCCGCAGGCAAATAGACATATCGTTGTGTTGCCCCTGATACAAAAACGGGTGCAATCAACAAGGCATCCCCTAACAAATAACAATCATCGATGCCATGTACTTTGGGGTTATCCGGCTCTACTTTATCCAGCGACCGTATTATCTGCCATTTATAATCTCTTGATAAGGCAACCACGGCGCGTAAATAGTGGAACAAACTATGCCGTAACTGAAGAGTAAAATGAATATTAGAGTCCGTAAATTGCTTATTTACGACCGATTCTTGAAAAAAGGGGATTAAACAAACCGATTGTAACCAGCGAACATACAGTTCCTTATCAAATGGCCCTGTCAAACTCGGAATAACAAGTTCCTTGTAAAGCGCCTCAGAAATGGTGCTTTTTACAAGCAGCATCTTGAGATTTATCTTGAGATCATTCCAATTAAATTCTGATCGGGGTTTTGCTCGTTGTGTTGGAAAAGAGTCAACAATAGGCGGCTTATTTTGCGTTCGCAAGCGATCTAATAAACGTTTGACTTTCCCCTCATCTGGCATCAAAAATCCTTTACGAAAACGATTCTTGCACCCATTGCATCGGATCAACCTGAACACCGTTTACCCAAACTTCCCAATGCAAGTGAGGGCCTGTTACACGTCCAGTTGCACCAACAGTTCCAATAACAGTGCCAGTGTTCACAAAGTCACCTATTTTGACATACTGGGATGTTTGATGGCAATAAACCGTATAAATTCCCCATCCATGATCAATAATGGTCACATTTCCCCGTACATTAAGCTTATCAGCAAACACGACATACCCCGGTGCTGCCGCCATTACAGGAGAACCGGGTGCTGCTGCAAAATCTGTACCAGTATGATAATGATCGAAAGGACCCCCATCGTAGGAACGCTTTCGACCGAACGGTGAAGAAATACTCGCTGCAGCGGGCAAACTCAATGCCCCATCAAAGTAGCGAGTCGGTGTAAAATTGCTCATTATTCGCTGCATGGTTTGCAGCTCACTTGCCTCTAGCGTCGGATCAAGCAAGTCAGCTAGATTCGACTGTAAAGTAATCGTCTCTCTACCGTAACCACCGGATAAAATTTGAATATTCAAGTCTAATGGGGTAACTTGCCCTGCCCCGTCAGTCAGGCTCATAGTAAGTGGATACACACTTGCATCTGTGAAAACAGGAACACCTACCAAAATAGTGTCAACAGTACCATTTTGATCCGAAGCAACGGCTAAATTACGGCCTAAAAATGTACCTTTAACAGTCATTGGAACAGTGGTTGTTAAACGAATTCGCCCTGTTTTGCCTTCCACATACATCGTCGGATTCACGACAATATTGCTGACATTGGCAGGTAAATCGAGCGCTGATTGAGGCGGCTTGACTCCCGGAATAATGAGTTGTTGTCCTGAATAAATCACAGTAGGGTCAGTGACATTATTTGCCCGCACTAAATCGTTAACCGTCAATCCATAACGAGTAGCAATTCGAAATAATGTATCTCCACCTTGCACGGTATATATTAGGCTAGGTGCTTCACCAGACACATCCTGCAAAGTTGCCTGCGCAACAGTTGGAATTGGACTTGGAGTCGGTGGCGTAGTCGCTTGAATATTCAAAACTTGCCCTACAAAAATCCGATCAACATTAGTGATATTGTTGCGACTGGCAAGGTCTTCAACCGTTAAACCATACAACGTCGCTATGCTTTTGAGCGTCTCTCCAGCCTGTACGACGTGCGCAGCTGGCACATCAGATTGGGTAGCGCCATTTGTAGGGATTAACAATCTTTGCCCAACCTGAATATTGGTTGGGTCAGCAATATTGTTGAAAGAAGCAATTGATTCAACTGTCAGGTTATAATGTTGGGCGATGCGATATAGAGTTTCTCCCCGCTGCACCACATGAACCACCACATTTTCATTTGTATCTTGGGCAACAGAAAAAGCGGGTAGCCATAACAGCAAACCCGCTAACAATGCTATTGCCATCCCACGGAACTTCATGCAGCAACCTCATCAAAGCGCAGCACATCACCGATTTGAACTTTTTCTAATATCCCCGGCTTAGCCTCGATGAAATATTGTGCTGGGCTTTTGGGAGCATATGCGGGCCGCCAAGGTTTAGCAAAACA
Organism: Aggregatilineales bacterium; assembly: GCA_038251275.1. Classification (GTDB taxonomy): domain Bacteria; phylum Chloroflexota; class Anaerolineae; order Aggregatilineales; family Phototrophicaceae; genus CFX2. The sequence continues at coordinate 13,099 of JBBSBM010000029.1, read as the reverse complement.
TTTATCAACAACTTTGCCAGATGCATCCAACCACACAACGCCGATGCTAAAAAACATGAAGAACATGTGGATTGTCGTATTCGCCCGATTCTCTGAACCAGTGACGAACAAAAGCCCTTCATCATCTGGCAAATGTCTCACGAGTTGTAAGCCTCGAAAGCGCGTCCAAAAGTTATCACACAACTTGACACGCTTTAGAACAACTTCTTTGTTGTCAGACTGCTTCAAAACCCGCCACTTGGTCATGATGGAATAACCAGCCTCTGACCGACATAAACAAGATTTGTATTCCTGATGCCATTCGCCTCCGCTAACCGGGAAACAGTCACGTTATAACGCACAGCAATCTTGAACAACGTATCGCCCCGCTGAACCACATAAGTCGTAGGCTCAGTCACAGGAGCTTGGATTGTAGCGGTAGGAGCAGGCGGTTGAGGCTCATTTATCGTCCCTTCCTGTCCAGCTACTGGGATAATAAGCCGTTGACCGTAATAAATTGTGTTCGGATTTGTGATGCCATTCAGTTGTGCAAGAGTGGCGGTCGTCGTATTAAACCGTGCAGCGATACGGTTTAAGGTATCACCGGGCTGAATGATATAGATATTACTGGGAACAGGAGCATTTACTTGCGTAGTGGCCGTTGCCACCGGAGCAATCGGAGAAGGTGTAGGCGTAGAAGTCGCAGGCGACAATAACCTCACTGGAATGACCAAACCCTGCCCAACTTTAATCAGCGCGCTGTCAGGCAAGTTATTAGCTGCGATAATTGCGTCAACGTTGCTGCCATAAAGTGTTGCTAAGTTACCTACAGTATCCCCTGAGCGAACAATGTGAACAATCCTTCCGGGGAACTGAACATTATCAACCCCACCGTTAGGTGTAGCCGTAGGACTTTCCTGTGTTGGCAGAGTATTCTCTTGGGTAGCTGTCGGCAATTCCGGAGCAGTCGTTGACGTAGGAATAACAGGTTCTGACGTATTAGTTGGGATCGCAGGTACGGCCGTATTCGTCAGTGTTGATGTCGGCTGTCCAGGAATTGATGTCGCACTGGGTGGTACTAAAGTGGGGACATTAGTTGCTATTGCAGGTATCGATGTATTAGTCGGAACAACAGTGGTTTTGGTTGCGGTGGAAGTTGGCGGCACAGTTGTATTTGTAGACACAACAACAATGGGTGTATTCGTCGCACCGGTACCAGTTCCGGTTGAAGCGACCAAAGATGCATCATCCACATAAATATTCGAGTTTTTAACCGGTGTGGTCACTGTCGAACGTATCCAAACTGTTATGGTTGTATTCGTCGAAGAAGCAGTAACAGCATACTCATTGTATGCATCATATTGGATTGAAGGCGCTGACCAGACAATACCAGCACTGCTGCCATCGGTTCCGCCAGCAGGATCAATTCCAACCTGCACAACAATCCCACCCGGATCTTCGCTTTTATTTGGATCATCAAAAGTACTGGACCAAGCATAAACATATGCACTAAAACGCAGTTGAGTACCTTTTGTTACTCCACTTACGCTTTGGTATAGACCACCATCATGAGTCGCAAAAAAAGAATGATACTGTTGAGCATCACTCCCATTACGGATACGTGGAACCCCCAAACCATCAGTCACATCTGATGCGGGATAATATTCAGGTTGGACATTCTCAGATGCTGACTGTCCACCACCAATATTCCACGGTGACCATCCCTGAGCAACCTGTCGAGGAGGTGAACCAGCTACGGTCGTAAACGGTTGTTCAAAACCGGGATTGGTCAATAAGTTTTGGTTTTGGGCAGAAACAATTCCTGTAACCAATACAAGCGTTAACAATAACCATAACAGACGAGCAATTTGGTTCGTGAATAAACGTTTCATACTGGCTCCAGACTGTATGTAAGTGGGTCAACTGCTGCACTTTATTCATTATAGAGTAGAGGGCTTATTTTTGCACGGCAATGAGTATAAAGCCTACGCAGTGCCATAACAACATATACGAGAAACCCCAACAAAAACACGCACTTCTACAAAGTACATCCGAATTTACCGGACTTAATTGATCAAAAACGAAAACTAGCTTTTCTTGCTAAGAACTTTTTCCACACTTGCTAAAAGCTCTGCTGGAGAAAATGGCTTCGTAATATAATCGTCAACTTTCGCAATTTGTAAGCCCAGAATTTTGTCGATACTCTGCGCTCGTGCAGTTACCACAATTATCGGCACACCTGTGGTCTTTGGGTTTGACTTTAGACGCTGATAAACTTCCCATCCATCAAGGTCAGGCATCATCAAATCAAGTAGGATCAGCTCAGGTTGAGTATCTTCAACAGTCTGAAGTCCCTGCAAACCACCCGGCGCGCCAATAACCTGATACCCTTCGCGCGACAAAATCATGCTAACAAGATCAATCATTTCCGATTCATCTTCAATACACACCACTCGAATTGGTGTCATGCTTTTACCTACCTCTGCAAACATAACAAAATATTCACCCTAATTGAATTCAGTCTACCATAAGCATTTTTGCCGTGTCTATTAATATTTTCGTGTGTATACTTGTCTTGTTAACCTAAAAAACTACTCAATCGGAGGTCAATCCGTGAATCTTCACGAGTATCAAACTAAATTTCGTTTCGCAGATTTTGGCATTCCTATCATGCGCGGCAAAACTGCGTCTACACCACAAGAAGCATATGAGATCGCTCGTGAGCTTCATGGGCCAGTTGTCGTTAAGGCTCAAGTTCTCGCGGGTGGCCGAGGTAAAGCCGGTGGCGTAAAACTGGCACAAACGCCGGAACAAGCCGAAGAAGTCGCGGGCAAAATCATCGGTATGACGATAAAAGGTCTTATTGTCCGCAAGGTACTTGTTGATCCCGCCGTTAACATCGCTTCTGAAATTTACCTCGGAATTGTGAATGACCGTACTATCGGCAAACCCGTTATGATGGCATCATCTGAGGGCGGTGTCGAAATCGAACAAGTTGCCAGAGAAAATCCGGAAGCAATTATACGCGAGCAAATTGATCCCTTTCTAGGGTTGTTAGATTATCAAGCACGGAATATTGCCAGCGGCATTAATCTCCCCCATGAACATTGGAAAGTCTTTACTAAGGTTGCAACCAATCTGTTCAAGGTTTACATGGCAAGTGATGCTGTCCTCGCTGAAATCAATCCATTGGTCATCACAGGTGATAATCAACTTATTGCCCTCGATGGCAAGATGATTATCGATGATAACGCACTCTTCCGTCACACCGATTTATCCGACATGCGCGATACCGATGCCGAACCAGCTGAAGAAACACAGGCACGTGCCGCAGGTATCAGCTATGTCAAACTCAACGGACAAATCGGCTGTATGGTCAATGGTGCGGGATTGGCTATGGCCACAATGGATATGACCAAGCTCTACGGTGGCGAAGGCATTGGTCCTGCGAACTTCCTCGACATCGGTGGTGGGGCGCAGGCTGCCAAAGTAGCTGCGGCACTCCGTATTATCTTGGCTGATCCTAACGTCAAATCTGTCCTATTTAACATCTTCGGTGGTATTACACGTGGTGATGAAGTGGCTCGAGGCATTATTCAAGCACTTGATGAAGTCAAAACCACTATTCCAATGGTGATTCGTTTAGCAGGTACAAATGCCGAAGAAGGCCGCGCTATCATTGATGCTGCCAAAATTCCAAATCTAGCCAGTGCAGCCACTTTGACAGAAGCTGCTAAGAAGGCAGTTGATGCCGCCAAAGGAGCACAATAATGGCAATTCTCGCTGACAAAAACACACGCCTGCTCGTTCAGGGTATCACCGGACGTGAAGGCAGCTTTCACACCAAGCAAATGATCGACTACGGAACAAACATAGTCGGTGGTGTAACCCCCGGTAAAGGTGGGGAATGGGTTCATGGCAAACCGGTATTTGATACGGTCAAAAAGGCTGTTGATGCGACTGGCGCAAATTCAAGTATCATCTATGCTCCAGCTTCCGTTGCTCCTGACGCGATTTACGAAGCAGTCGATGCCGGTATCAAACTTATCGTTTGCATTACCGAGGGCATTCCCATTCTAGATATGATCAAGGTCTACGATTATGTCAAGCGTAGCTCCAGCCGCTTGATTGGCCCGAACTGCCCCGGTTTGCTTACACCCGGTCAGGCCAAAGTCGGTATCATGCCCGGTTATATAGCTATGCCCGGTAATGTCGGTGTCGTTTCAAAGAGCGGTACGCTCACCTATGAAGTCGTTTTTGCCCTGACGCAAGCAGGAATGGGACAAACCACATGCCTCGGTATCGGTGGTGACCCCGTTATCGGCACAAACTTTGTCGATGCCCTACGCATGTTTGAAGATGATCCCGAAACCGAAAAGGTTGTACTGATTGGCGAAATCGGTGGACGAGCAGAAATTGATGCTGCGGATTTCATTCAGGCCCACATGACCAAACCGGTTGCAGCTTTTATCGCTGGTAAAAGCGCCCCTGCCGGAACACGTATGGGACATGCTGGCGCAATCATCGAAGGTGGCGAAGGTACAGCCAATGAAAAGATTGCTGCTTTAACCGCTGCCGGTGTCAAGGTTGCCGACAATCCAGAACAAATCCCCGAACTCTTGAAGTAGTCAATATTCATATATAAACAGGTATACATCGTGTGATATATACCTGTTTATATAACCTCAATTGCATCGGCTTTGACCCAACCCTCTTGCAAGTCAGGTAACTGAACACGAACCCAATCATTTTGGCGTTCCATAATTCGAACTTCACCCGCCGCATGAAGTTCAAATATTTCCATGTATTGACTGTCAGATCCTGTTAGAACAGAAACATTTTCACTGACGATAATTGCGGATGGGGAAGAGTTCTCCACTATGATACGAGTACCACCTACCGCACCCACAAAAATCAAAATTAAACAACTAATAATAGCACCCGACCTTGCCCATTTTCGCCAGCGAGAGAACAACCAATAAATGGACAAAGATCCACAGGTTATCCACCATAGAACAAACATGAGCTCCACCGCTTCCGAGTTTGAGAGCCAACTACTCGACCACTGAGCAATTTGATCTCCTAGTCCAATATAGGCAAGCGATGGATCAATTCGTTGGGCGCGAACACGCGCAATATTGAGCTGCAAATCTTCGTCGCGAGGTATCAATTGCTCCGCACGACGATAATTCAATAATGAGCGCCCCAAATCATGGAGTTGGTAATAAGCATTACCGAGGTTAAAGTAAATCTGAGCATTCCGAGTACCTTCATCAATCATTTGTTGATATAGTTTGGCAGCTCCTTGAAAATCACCATTTGCATAGGCTGTTGCGGCCTCCTGAGACAAATCATCCACATTAACGATTGTCCCTTGAATAAAGCCAAATGCAATCAGCAGAGCGAATAATACTTTCACTGCTTCACCCACTGCTGGTCAATATTGCTCAAAAGTTTCGTGATCTCTTCTCGACGTGAAGGCGGCATTTCTTGTATGGATGGCGCAAACAAACCCTCGTCAATTTGTTGGATAAGCATCGTCATTAAGCCAATGGCGGACTGAGAGACTGCCGCCCTATTCATGAGCGCCAAAATATCCAATTTATTTGAACCAAGCAGATCAATATTCAATTTATCCGCGACATATTTTTGAATGATTTGACTGATCTGCTCATAAGCAGTTTGAGTTTCTGAAAAAGTCACATGTTTCATTTGCTGGGTAGCCATCTGCAATGCTCGTTGTTGCCTGATAAGTATCTGCTGCTTTTGACGCTTCGTTTTCGTCCGCTGCCAGCCAAAAGATGACAAAACGACTAACAAGGGTACAAGCACTAAAATACTGAAAACCTCAACACTCAAGTCGCTATTATTTACGATCACACCACTAATTGGTTTGAGTTTCAAGCTGGTTTCAGGCAAAGGTGCGGATTGTGACATGGTGTTATTCGAATTACCGAGCACTTGAACATCAACAGGCGCTGTACCTACAGAACGATAAGTATGGGTATCCGGATCAAAATAGCTTAATGTAATCGGCGGTAGCGGTTGTTTGCCAGCGGTTGTTGGAAAGAACACAATCTGATAATCACGTTTTCCTACAATGATCCCATTTTGTAACTCGCTCGAATAATTCCCGGCAGTCACGGTTGAACGCCAGTTTTGTGGCTCAGTTGGTGACGATAATTGTTCAACATTACCTGTTCCACTCACGGTTAATGTCAACGTAATTGGTTCACCCAGATTCGCGGATTGATGATCTAGCGCTGCCGACACATTAAACTGCCCAACCGCACCACCAAAATCTATGGGTTGCCCAGTCGGTAAGGCTTGCACAATGAAAGAGATTGGATTAGCGGTTAAGGTTGTTTTTGCACGAAAGACGGTTTCAGGTAACACAACGCCTGAGGGTTTAATGGTGGTTTCACCCGACTGAGTCGGATAGAGGGCAGTTGCAATCGTCGTGACTGTATACTGTCGCCCATTAATTTGCTCGATGGTCTGAGCTAACACGCCTATATCAACGCGCCAAAATCCCTCAAAATCGGATGGTTGATAAAGTGGATTGGTTAGGCCAACCGCATCATATAACTTAAATTTGTAGATAATCTGCTGACCGATATACGGATTCGCATTATCAACACTGGCCTCAACGTAAACATCACCTTGAACATCCTGCGCGAATGAGGGTGAAATCGCCATTAAAGCCAGAAAAAAGAGGGTCATCCACAAACGAAATCTCAGCAACATACTTACCAATCCTTACCGGGTTGCACAGATGAAGGAGTAACCGATAAAGCATTATTGGGAAATGGCTGCTGGGCTTGTTGTATCGCATCGAGTATGTGTTGAGCATCTTCTATGGTAAATGTCGGCTGAGTTTCGTTTGAAGAAGGCGGGGAAGCAGTATTCAATTGCGATTCAGAGGAATTCGATGATGGAGTGGGAGTCACAGCATCTGAACTTAACGTCGATAATGTGGTTGGTGTCGCTTCGCCACTATCGCTTTTTTCAGTAGCAACCTCAGTGGGTAGAGTCGGGGTGGGCGAAGCAACCACCAGTCGTTTAAGTGCCAATTCGAGGTTATGCCGCGCGTCCTCGTCATCAGGGTGAATGAGCAATACCTGTTGATAAGCCATAATCGCATCATTGAAGCGCTGCATCCCAAAGTAGATATTACCGAGATTGTAATAGGTTCGCGCAATTAAATCTGCATCCGATGATTTTAAGGCTTGTTTGAGTGCATCAATCGCTTTGTCAAAATCATCTTCTTGGCTGTAAGCACTGGCGGCGTTGTAATACGCCTTAGCACTATCGGGAGCTGCAACTTGAGCAGCTTGATACGCTTTAATTGCCTTTTCATATTCTGCTTGATTGTACAAGTCATTCCCCGCATTGTTGCGTTCCGCTGGATTAACACTACAACCACAGCCGATCCATAAAAGTAGCCCTATCATCCAACACTTTTTCATGTCAAGCAGCTTGCTGTCGGCCAAGTGGGAGCACAATATCGACCGTCAGGAAAATGACAGCCAACGCTATGAAAAGATCAAAGTGTTCAAGGGGTTTACTTAGAATTCCTCGATTGAGTGTTTCCGGTACATACTGGTTAATTGCACTCATCAAGCTATTGACTTCGCCTCCATCTGGGCTGGCATGTTGATATTGACCGCCGCTAGCATCCGCAATCGTTTTTAAAGTGGTTTCATCAAGTGCTGACACGACTCGATTACCACTTGAATCAGTTTTATCGATAATACTGCCGTCGGGGTTACGAACGGGTATGAATGTACCAGCGGTATCTCCGTAACCAATTGTAAAGATCGTTATACCTTTCCCAGATGCTTCGGCAGCGACAGAATTAACGTCCCCTTCGTGCCCTTCCCCATCCGTCAGCAAGACTATCAAATGCTTTCCTTTACTGGCTGAATTGAGCGAAAGTATCGCCAGACGGATAGCGTCGGCAATGTTCGTTCCCTGTTGAGCGATACTACTCATGCTGACATCTTTTCCAAAATCAGCGGCGGAAAGTGTATCGGTCGTCAAAGGGAATTGGACAATCGCGCTGCCAGCAAATAAGATTAAGCCCATTTCATTGCCCGAAAGCCCTTTAAACATTTCTCCCAAGCTCAGTTTCGCGCGTTCAATCCGGCTAGGCTGTATATCTTGAGCATCCATACTCCGGCTTACATCCAATACAAACATAATTGATACGCCCTGCGTTTCAACAGCTTCAATTTCAGTACCCCAAGCTGGGCGAGCCAAAGCGATAATTACCAGAATAGCGCATGTTCCCCACATCATTAATCGCCCTCGTCGCCATTTGAGTGATTCCGTTTTGGCAAGATTTGATTGAAGGGGTTGAATGCGCTTCAGATAAATCACTTCTCGCCAACGCAAAAATACAAGCACAACAGGTGCAAGTAAGAGCACAAGTAGCGCCGAAGGATTTAAGAAAGAAATCACGGAATAACCTGAAATAAACTTTGGCGCAAGATGGTCTCAAGAATCAATATAAGCAGGCACAAACCCGCGAAGAGTGAGAATTGCTCCTGCCACCGGATAAAAACCTTCCGTTCTACGTCAGAACGTTCAAGGCCATCAATCTGATCGTAGACAGTTTGCAAATCTGCCAGATCAGATGCGGCAAAATAACGTCCCTGCGTGATCGAGGCAACCGATTTAAGGGTAGCTTCATCAATCGGATCAACTTGGGAAGGTGTTGTCGAAGCATGTTGTATCATGGCAATGGTATAAACACGGATGCCCAAACTAGCAACTGCTTCCGCTGCGGTAACGGGGCCAATATCACCGGCGTTATTTGCGCCGTCCGTGAGCAAAATAACAATCTTACTGGCAGCATCTCCGGATCGGAGCATATTCGCGGCTGACGAAATACCGAGTCCAATCGCTGTTCCATCAACAATACCTTCAACAGTCGCGCTTTGCGTATTCGATAAAGCAGTCCGTAAAACGGTGTAATCTAAAGTCGGCGGTATTAGTTGAAACGCATCATGGGCAAACACGACGAGACCAATGCGATCAAATTCTCGTCTTTGAATGAAGTTGTCGATAACGGATTTAGCAGCCTCCAAACGATTCTGTGGGGCAAAATCATTCGTCTCCATGCTGCCTGAAATATCGAGCGCCAGCACAATCTCAATCCCCTGACCACGTATAATTTGCTGGCTTTGCCCTGCTTGCGGACGAGCGAGCGCAATCACTAAGCAGCCCCATGCCAGCCACCGAAGTGCATCCGGCAGCCATTGAAACCGAACTCGCCAATGGGTTGGTAAACCCTCAAGCAAACGCATATCAGAGTATTTTACAAATGGTATTGAAGGTTGGTTTTTTCGCCGCCAAAACCACCACCATGCAACAAACAGTATTGGAATAAGCGCCACAAGCGGTTGTGCTAAACGAAAAGTCATTTCACACGCTCAACTTGTGCTTGCTCAACCGTTTGAATCCACTGCGCGGCGACAGATGCATACTGTTGGGCAGCGTTGAGTTTGGGGATAACGCGTGCAAACTTCACAAGATCAGCCCGTTTGAGCATTTCCGCAAGTTTTTGCTGCTCGCTCACGATGGCATGTTGACCTTCCAAAATTGCTAGCAACTCACTGGTGGTCAAGTCACTGGCTTGTAGGGCAAAACGCGCATCCAAATAGTGACGCAAACAATCGGATACCTGAACATAAATCGCAGATGGATTATTGTCTGATTGCCCAAATTGCTTCAAAGCGATTAGAGCGGCGTTCGCTTCAGGATGCCATTTATCATTCAGGATATTGGCTTGAGGTTTTAATCGTTTTCGCAGCGTCCAATAACGTACCGCCGCAACACTCAACGCGACCACAACCAGCAAAGCGATTGCAAAAGTCCAAATTGGAAAATAAGGCAAATTAATCTGGGGTTTTAAAGGACGCAGCCTCAAATCATTTGTATCTAAGGTGCTTGGAACTACAAACTCCACATTCTCGACAGTTAAAGTTACAGGTTCAGCCATATCAAGCTGATACGAAATAACAATCGGTGGGGTTCTATACTGTCCTGTAGCCCACAAGATTACTGTCAGCGGAAGTTGGTATTCAGTCTCATTATTAGCTTGAGTTACGATATTCAACGAGCCAACTTCTTTGACGAATAAAGGCGATTCAAACTTTGTAAAATCGGGTGGGATCAATTTGGCTGTTGAGGGAATGCGAATGTGTAACGTCAGATGGACAGGCTCGCCGATTAATGGGGCTATCTTATCAGCCGTAAAGTAGGCTTTGTCCTCAGCGAGAACGCTGCTGAGAGTTAGGAATACACAGACAACTATTCCGAGCATTAAAGCCAATAAGCGCTTGTTCATAAGCCACATTACCGACGAGAACTCACCCGACGCTGTAAAAGAGCGGTCAATTGAGAGATATAATCCTCATTGGTATCAAGATGAATAAAGTCAACTTTCGACTTTGACAAAGCGGAGTCTAAACGACTTTGTAAGTGTAATGCTTGTTGAGAAAATGCCTGCTGCCAATCGGGCGCATTCGTATCAATCCAAATACCCTGTCCGGTTTCAGCGTCTTGTATACGGGTTAATCCAACTTCCGGCCATTTCCTTTCGAGCGGATCACTTAATACGAGCGCAATCACATCATGGCGATGTGCCAACAGCGATAATTCAGTTGAATAACTTTCAACGGGCGAGAGAAAATCCGAGATCAAAAAAATAATTGAACGGCGTTTCAAAGAACGGTTTGCCATTCGTAAAACTGCCGCAATATCCGTACCGCGATTGGCTGGTTGAGTAGTCAACAAATCACGAATCAGTCGCAAAATATGGTTCCGGCCTTTGCGCGGTGGCACATACAATTCGGTGCGAGTGCTAAACAATACCAAACCCACTTTGTCGTTATTACGAATGGCGGAATAAGCTAACACCGCGCCGAGTTCAGCACCCAAATCTCGCTTTTGACGACCGGCGCTGCCAAACAGGCATGATGCGCTTGTATCCAGCAACAGCATGACGGTGAGTTCGCGTTCTTCAACATACTGGCGAACAAAAGCATCCCCAGTGCGTGCAGTGACATTCCAATCAATCAATCGCACATCATCGCCGGGTTCATAAGGACGGATCGAATCAAATTCGATGCCACGTCCTTTAAAAGCGGAATGATATGCACCCGCGAGGGAATCATTGACCAACTTACGGGTTCGCAGTTCGACCAAGCGGATTTTGCGAAAAGTGTCGGCGGCAATCATTAGGGTACAGGTACTCGACGTAATATCTGTTCGATGACTTGTTCACTGGTGACATCTTCGGCCTGAGCTTCGAATGTGACCAGTATACGGTGACGCAAGACATCAGGGGTAACTTGCTTGACATCATCCGGTGTCACATAGCCCCGCCCTCTCAAGAAGGCGAAGGCTTTGGCCGCTTTGAGTAAGGCGATAGTCGCTCGTGGCGAAGCGCCGTATTCGATTAACGAGTCTAGTTCTTTTGCTCCGCTGCTGGATGGGTCGCGGGTCATAAAAATGATATTGAGTACGTAGTCATGAATTTTTTCGTCGACGTATATTCCGTTTACGACGGTGCGGGCTTGTTGAACGGTATTCAAATCAATCACGGGTTGAGCAGCAGGTTCATCTCCACTTGCCATACGCTCGACAATGATACGCTCCTCGGCACGGGTCGGATACCCCACAATCACTTTGAGCATAAAGCGGTCAAGCTGCGCTTCTGGCAGGAGGTAAGTACCTTCTTGCTCGATTGGGTTTTGCGTCGCCAGTACCATAAATGGAACAGGAAGCGGATGGGTTTGGTCACCAACAGTCACCTGCCGTTCTTCCATCGCTTCCAGCAAAGCCGATTGCACTTTGGCAGGCGCACGATTGATTTCGTCGGCCAGAACAATATTGGCGAAGATAGGTCCTAAACGCGGCGCAAACCCACCTGTACGCGGGTTATAAATCTGTGTGCCGATGAGATCAGAGGGAAGCAAATCCGGTGTGAATTGCACGCGATGGAACTTGGCCTGTACCGTACTCGCAAGTGTACGGACGGCTAAAGTTTTCGCTAAACCCGGAACACCTTCGATCAAGATATGACCACTGCAAAGCAAACCGATCAACAGGCGGTTAATGAGCCGGTCTTGACCGACTATGACTCGATTGGTCTCTTTAGCGACTTCTAAGAACGCGCTGGCTTCGCGTTTAATGTTCTCGTTCAACTGTTGGATGGAATTCATTCGGCATTTACTCAGCGGAAGAACAGACAAAAGTTCATCGACGAAGGATTAGCTTTACAACTAGCAAATAATAGTGCTCCACCAACCACACCCGCACAAACAAATATCACGGCCAAACAGCCACACCAAGCGATTGGGCCACCGTTCACGATGCCACCTACGATCTGGACTATCCCCATGACCGTATGAATACCTGTACCTAATATTTGTAGGCCAAAAAATAACAGCAATCCGACAACACATAAAACCGCACAACCCACCGCTAACAAGACCGGCGATCCTAAATTCGCACCCTGCAATAAATTCATATCGAAACCAAACCTATTTTAACTTTTAGGATGAATAGCAGTATCCATGATACTACGGATTGCACGATCCCTGTGCCGAACTCACTGATTTCCAATTATCATCTTCATGCGTATAACACTCGCAATAACTGGTTGACTCACCTTTACCCATCCACAGGAGAAAACTACTATCCGTTTGCAAACAAGTATTCGCGTTTTCGTCTGTGTGAACACTAGGGCGCGCGATGCCAAGACCGCGTTCAGTGGCATCTTGTATCAACCACACCCGGAAACTTTGCCCCGGAATATTTCCTAATTGAACCGCAATTTCACCTTGCGAAATTAGGACAATGGCTATGCACGGCAAAAACAAAAGGATAACCCAAATCACAAGGCCGATTCCACAGCCCAAACGCCGAATGCGACTTCTGGGTTTAATGGGCGGTGAGTCGGGAATGTTCTCTGTAGTTAACATTCAGAATAAGGAAAGAGAGCAAAAGCGCTCAAGTCCCAACCAGTGTTATGCAGCCATGCGGTGGTGCAGTTGGCGATTAACCAAGCCGGCCACAGCACAAACCCGGGCGGTGTGGTTAATGCGAT
>JBBSBM010000028.1:0-72611 GCA_038251275.1 Aggregatilineales bacterium | reverse complement strand
TATGAAGTCATTTCATGAATCATGGAAATCACGCGACATCATTTGATCAACGGATCGACCCATAAATCAATTCGCAAGCTCGATTTTTCAACGACGAATTGTGTAAACCGATTACAGACATCTAATGTGACTTTGTCGAGCGTTAGAGTATGCAAACCTAGCATCATAAACCTCTGGATATCTGAACCTATTTGTTTAAATCATCCGAACACATTCTCTGCAACTTGCTATAATTAGGATAAAGATTTTTAAGTGTTGTAGGAGTTTTTATGCCCACCGAAGTCATCATGCCGCAATTGGGCGACAGTGTAAGCGAAGGCACGGTCAGCAAATGGCTGAAGCGTGAGGGTGAACCCGTCACCCAATTCGATCCCTTGTTGGAAGTCAGCGGCGACAAAATTGACACGGAAATTCCTGCGCCTGTGAGCGGCGTGGTGCTTCAAATTCTGACTCCGGTTGGGCAACTGGTGAAGGCAGGGGTGTGTTTGGCAGTGATTGGTGAGGCGGAGGACGTGGTAGGAAGTGCCGAGCCAAGGGCGCATAGCCATGCACCCCTACCACAGACAACCGCAACCAACGGGCATGTGGCGGAATATACCGGTTATGTGTCGCCGGTGGTGGCACGGATGGTGGCGGAACATCAGATTGATTTGGGGCAGATTACGGGTACAGGGCGCGATGGACGTGTGACGAAGAAGGATGTTGAGGCGTATTTGGCGCAACCACCTGCTGAAACAGCAATTGAACCGCACAGGGGTGCTCAAGGAAGACTAGCTGCCGTCCCGTCAACCCATAATCCTGAACCCCCTCCCCAACCCACGTTGCCTACCTTGGCAGGCTCAGTCCAGCAACAGCCCGCAAGCGATGGAGGGAGTAAAACAATTCGGGGTGAACAAAGAGTAGGTGAGTTGGTGCCGCTATCAGCGATGCGGCGGACGATTGCCGAGCATATGGTACGGAGCAAGCTGCAAACAGCGCCCCATGTGACAACGGTTTTTGAAATTGATATGACTGAAGTGCTGGCACATCGTGAGGCGAATAAAACCAATTTTGCCAAGCAAGGGGTCAATCTGACATTGACGGCTTATTTCGCAATGGCAACGGCTCAAGCACTGCAAAGCCAACGCTATTTGAATGCCCAATGGACAGATGAGGGGATTTTCCTGCATAACATGGTGAATCTGGGTATTGCCGTAGCAATGGACGAGGGCTTAATCGTGCCTGTGATTAAGAACGCGGGCGATTTGAATCTGTTGGGCATAGCACGAGCGGTCAATGATCTGGCGACACGGGCACGCGCTAAACAGCTCAAAAGCGATGAGGTACAAGGCGGGACATTCACCATCACTAATCACGGGGTCAGTGGGAGTCTGCTGGCGACACCGATTATCAACCAACCACAGTCGGGGATTCTAGGTATCGGTGTGATGGAGAAGCGAGTCAAGGTCATCAACGACATGATTGCGATACGTCCGTGCTGTTATGTGACGCTGACTTTCGATCATCGTGTTGCGGATGGAGCTGTGGGTGACGGATTTATGCAGAAGTTAAAAGATAGTGTTGAGATGTGGAAGTGAACTTTATGGCGATTTTATGCAGGAGTGAGTGAACTTGTGCTATCTTTAGTAAGTTCTCAGCCGAAACCAAGTATGCCCAGTCTGCACAGAAAGATGCACTATGAAGTTCACCATTCCCCTGCTCGCCTTGCTATTGGTGCTGGCGGCTTGCCAACCCACAACCACTCCAACTGAAACACTGCCAACGCTTGCTGTACTTTCCGGTTCAGCGTCGGTGGAAGTCACCGTAGAAGCCAGCGCAACTGCAGCGCAAACTGCCGAAGCGACAATCGAGGCAATCGCAGAAAGCACCGTAGAAGCCACGGAAACGGTTATCTCACCTGATTTTCCAACGGATACGCCAGAACCGACAAGTACATTTACGATTACACCGCGCCCCGTCACTCCAACCAATACGGTTGAACCGACTCAAGCCGCGATTGGCACAGCAACTCAAGCCGTTTTGGAAGCGCCCCATTATGCGACGTTCACTGCTGCACCGCTTGGAACGCTGCCGCCGACTAACAATTTAAAACAGGTCGCCGCCGTTATCATCAATGAGCAGCAGTTCCAAGAAGAAATCGATTTACGACTGCTGGCATCGCCAAATATTCAAAGTGCAGTGGTTGATTTTGTGCCGGGAGCGATCAAGGTACAGATGACGACCAGTGGCGCAACCCCGATAAGCGGTACTGTGACGATTCCAGTAACACTGGTCAATGATCTGGCAAGCATTACGATTAGCGACATTACAAGCGACCAACAGCCAGTACCGCAAAGTTATATTGATGTGGCGACAGGCGATTTGTTCACACTGATGCTTGATACTTTAGACAAAATCGTCAAAACACGTATTGGGCCACAACAGAAGCTTAAGAGTATGGCCGTCACTGATACGGCTATCGAAGTTACGATGCTTGTCCCTTAGCATCAGAAAGTTATGGTAGAAAAGCATGCAGAATACTCCAGTCGTGGCACTGATGCTGGCACTCGGAATTATCGTATTTGCCGCGCGGATTGCAGGAGAAATCGCACGTAAGTTTGACCAGCCCCGTGTGCTTGGGGAACTGATTATCGGTGTGATACTCGGCCCTACCCTATTGAACATGCTGAGTTCGCAGGCATTGGGACTGGCAGACGCTCATATTGACGAGACCATCATTGAGATGGCTGAACTGGGCGTGATGCTTTTGATGTTCAAAGTTGGTTTAGAGGTCAACATTGATGAACTCAAAAAAGTGGGCATTGTCGCGGGCATAGCCGGTACATTGGGGGCATTATTACCCCTCATTATGGTGCTTCCCGTCGTGATGTTATTCGGATATGAATGGCAACCCGCGTTATTCGCAGGCGTGACGCTGGCGGCAACCTCGGTGAGTATCTCGGCGCAAGTGTTGTTGGAACTCGGTGTTTTGCAAACCAAAGAAGGTAACGCTCTCTTGGCAACGGCGCTGATTGATGATGTGATTGCGATCCTATTGGTATCGCTAACGGTTGCCATCACATCAACATCAGGTAGTGTTGATGTGGGTAGCCTCGTACAGATTATTGTCCGTATGAGCCTGTATCTGGTCATCGCGTTTTTATTGGCGTGGTACGGGGTGCCGCTCCTGATGAAATGGCTCAATAAGTTTGCCGATTTGACAAAAGCATACGGCAACTCAGCGGTTGGCTTGGTGCTGGCATTCATATTCGGTTGGGCAGCACAAACCTTTGGTGGCGTAGCAGCGATTACTGGCGCGTTCATCGCCGGAGTGGGATTAAGCAGAACATCCCATCATGTGAAGCACCAAGTCGAAGAGGCGACAAATGCACTGGCTTATGCTTTCCTCGTGCCGGTTTTCTTTGTCAGTGTAGGCTTGCAAACCGATTTGAGCCGCTTTCCGATGGATGCGCTACCCCTAGCGATTATTATTTTGGTGCTCGCCGTGATTTCAAAAGTTGTCGGTTGCGGACTAGGGGCAAAGTTGGGAGGCTTCAATAATCAGGAGTCGTTCCGGTTAGGTGTGTGTATGGTATCACGCGGGGAAGTTGGCTTGATTATCGCGTCTTTGGGGGTGAGCAGTGGCATTCTCAAGCTCGATCATCCACTATTCGCTGTTTTATTTTTAGTGATTCTGCTAACAACGGTGGTCACGCCGCCATTGGTGCGACGTGTCTTCCAACCTGCAAAAGCTTAATTCTGGAAAGGGAACTTAATGGCAAAGTTGGTCGTCTTAATTACTGCACGGGATGATGTCGCACAACAAGTGGGCGAAAGTTGGATGAGTGCTGGAGCGCCGGGAACTACGATTATTGAAGGGTACGGTCTACAACGAATCCGACAAACCTCACGAACAGGAGAAATACTGCCGGGCATGATGTCGCTGGTGGATATCCTACGGGCAAACTCTCCTAGCAGTTTTATCTTGATGGCTTTGTTAGAGGATGAACAAATTGTTGATTCTTTACTCAGCAGCTCACAAGCTATTCTGGGCGATTTACAGTCTCCCGAAAACGGGATTTTCTTCGTGATCGATGTCGAGCGAGCAGTTGGTATACGATACCATAACAATTAGCGTAGAGCAGTTGTCCAAAAAACTGCCTTATAATGTACTCTGTAACAACAATGTTATATAACGACACGAGTTTTGTAGAAACGCCATGAAACACTACCTGAAAAT
Organism: Aggregatilineales bacterium; assembly: GCA_038251275.1. Lineage (GTDB taxonomy): Bacteria > Chloroflexota > Anaerolineae > Aggregatilineales > Phototrophicaceae > CFX2. The sequence goes on along the minus strand of JBBSBM010000028.1, from coordinate 68,392 downwards.
GATTCTCTCTTTTACGTTTATCTTGTGGCTGGCACCCACTTTGTTGCTGGCACAAGCTAGCTCATGCCCGGAAATTGTTTCCAAAGCTTTAAGTGCAGCGGACGCGGCATGCAAGAAAACTGGACGTAACCAAGCCTGTTATGGCAATTTCAATTTACAGGCAACCGGTCAAGCGGGGGCAGATAACTTCACTTTTGACAAGGTGGGTGACATCGTTAACATTGCGGATGTGCAGACCTTAAAGCTGAGTCCAATGAGCGTTAACAACGATCAATGGGGTGTGGCATTGATGAAGTTACAGGCCAATATACCGGATACTTTGCCGGGGCAAAATGTAACTTTCCTGCTGTTTGGAGACGTAGAGATTACGAACGCCGTTAACGCAAATATCAGCACTGACATGAAACCGATGCAAGCTTTCTATCTGCGAACCGGAGCAGGTGATGCACAATGTGACGAAGCTCCGGAAAGTGGCCTACTCGTGCAAACACCTAAGGGTGTAGGCGAAGTAGCCTTCAACGTCAACGGCGTGGATGTGCAGATGGGTTCGACTGTATTCTTCCAAACGACCGCGACAGATGATGGTATGACTGTCAGTACCTTAGAAGGTGCGGCGTATGTGACCTCCAAGAAAAACACACAGGTGATTGTGCCGGGAACATGGGCAAAAGTGCCAGTCGCAGGCCGATTGGTTCCTTTCCGCGCGGCAGGTGGGAGAACCGTCAACATGCGAATGATGGTGGCAGATGGCGCACCGGAAGAACCCAAGGCTTATAAGAAGCAATTCCTTAAAATGGACTCACTGCCGCTAGGGATGCTGGAGCGCAAAATCGAGCTCGTACCTCCACTGAGCGATGATCAAGTGAAAGCGATCAATGAACATGTGAAGGCTGGCGGGGCATTATGCGGAGAAGCACCGATGCCAGCCTGTGAAAATGGGTTCAAGAATCCAATTCTTGAGGCTACGGCAGAGATTGTGCCCACGGTCGATCCGAATGACTGCGTGATGCCGCCAGCACCGGGTGAACCTCCATTGCCGCCTAGCGAGAAACGTCCACTGTGTCCGCCACCGCCTGCACCTACAGCCGGAGCAGGCAATATTGTAGTGCCGACTGCACTCGGTATTTTCAGGCCGGGACATAAGCCTCCGGTCAATGAAGCTACTGCTGTGCCTACAGATTTGCCTGTAAATACGACTACGAATGATGCGGTGAAACCATCTGCTCCGGCACTGCCATCCCTGCCGGGTTGACGACGATTAGCCTATGTTTAGGGAACTACTTGTTCGGTTGGCACCAAGCTATGTTATGCTGAAAAGATGGAGTCGTTTTCTCCATCTTTTTATTAGATTAGCAGGTGGCTTATGTGGATATTTTCTCTTATTCTCATGACGATTCTCCTCAGTCTAACGCCCGCGTATACAAACACTACAATACCTTCGCAGCTCCCTGAGCTACAACCAATTACCCGTGAAAATGCTTCTAAGACTGAACAACTTAACATTTTAGGCTACGGATTGATTGATGATATTGCGTGGTCACCCGATGGAAAAACCGTCGCAGCGGCCACGACGACAGGTGTTATTCTTTATGATGCGGATAAGTTTGAGCGCAGCCCGTACTATCGAATCCAAGTATCCAATCCTAGACCCATATCGGTAGCGTTCAGTCGTGATGGGAAGTACTTAGGGATTGTCAGCAGAATTGAAAGTGATACGTGGGCCGAAATCAATGCTCAAGACAAGGTGATTAATATTTGGGACTTAAAGCGACAAGTTATAGTCGCTGAATGGAAGGCACGCATTGATTTTCCGAGTATCATATTCAGCCCAGACAGCAACAGTATCGTACTTCGAGAGAGAGAAATAGCACAGGAGTGGGATATCCACGAGATCGACAACATTCGCTTTTACGGTGAAAAAGACTGGAATGCTCTTCAAAAACAATGGTATCTACCGAAAAATGTCCAGCTCGATGAAATAGATTCAACCAAAATTATTGCAATCGCCCCAAATGGCCAATATATCGCTGAATCGGGCGACGACGATAAGACACGCATCTGGGATGTAGCTAAAAAGACTATCAAAAGTACTATTCCTTATCTAGTCGACTGGCTGCTATTTAGTCCTCGCGGAGATCTGGCAGCGTTTTTCGCATCATCGGAAGCCTATGACGAGTTAACAATCTGGGATGTTGATCACGATATGGAGCTATTCCGCCATAGTGAGGTGCTAGTTGGATGGGCGTTCAATCCGATAAAACCGCAGCTTCTCATCTCAGAAGTAAATAGCAATATGTCGCTATGGGACAAAGAAACAAATGCCGTGCAATTTGTGCTTGGATATGAAGAACAATGGTGGCGCAATAACGTTTACGGAGTCGCGTTCAACATACATGGGAATGAACTCGCGGTTGCTCGTATGTATCAAGTTGAGGTATGGGATAGTCTCTCAGGAGTAAAACTACAAGCAACCGACGCGAACGAAGATGGCAAATTTCTAAACTCAATTGCATATAGTCCTGATGGTACGCTAATCGCCTCGGCGGGACAAGATGGCTATGTTCGCCTGTGGGACGCTAAAACACTCAACCCGATGGGGGCAATCGAACATACAGGGAACGTCTATGATGTGGCGTTCAGTCCTGATGGGAATTTGCTTGCAACCTACAGCACAACCAAAAAGGATAAAGCCGCGCAAGCGCCGTATGTTGTGTCAATCTGGTATGTGAAAGATGTTAAGCAAGCTGGAAAACCTCTTCAATCCGAGCAAGCAGCAGCGCGTATATTTCACGGTGAACCTATTTGGCTGCACGAGATTTTTAATGCACGTTTTAGTCCTGACAGCAAAACACTGGCTATCACAAGCCGCGTCGTCGAATTATGGGATATTGTAACCCTTTTACATGATAATCCAACTGCACAGAAAGATGTCTCAGAACATGGATTCATCAGAACTATTGGGAATGAAGCGGGGCCAATTGCATGGAGTCCCGATGGACAGCAACTCGCTATAGGACAAAAAGATAACCAAGATTGCAGTTTCACCACATGGGCTGTCACTGATGGAAATCAAATTAACTGTATGGAGCGACACATCGGTTACGTGACTGCACTGGCCTTTAGCCCGAAAGGTGATTTGGTAGCGTCTGCGGCTAGCAGCCACGAAAATTACCCTCCAGACCAGGATAGTGACAACAGCATCCGCATTTGGGATACAAAGACTGGTAAACAACTCGGTTTGCTAGATAAACACTTGGAAGATATTTGGACCGTAGCTTTTAACGGGAGTGGAACCCTCATCGCTTCGGGCAGCGGCGGATGTTATCATTGCGATACTGAAGGCAACAGCGTTGATGGTACAGTGCGTTTGTGGGGAGTGCCCAAATCGTGACAATGTCACGTAAGATCATTGCGTTCTTGGCTATCAACATATTAGAATCAACACAGTTTTAGCATTTACATACTGTAGGCGGCTGAATCAGTCAAAATGCCGTCTGCCAAGGAGACTACGATGGCAAAAGAATATGATGTGGTTGTGTTAGGCGCTGGGCCGGGCGGGTATACCGCGGCGATTCGCGCGACACAACTGGGACTAAAGACAGCCGTTGTCGAGAAAAAATATTGGGGTGGTGTGTGCCTGAACGTAGGCTGCATCCCCTCGAAGGCGCTGCTGCGTAACGCGGAATTGGCACATATCTTCACCAAGGAAGCCAAGACTTTCGGCATCAAAGTTGAGGGCAGCGTCACCTTTGATTATGGTGAAGCCTATAAGCGCAGCCGCCGCGTGGCTGATGGGCGGGTAAAGGGTGTTCACTTCCTAATGCGGAAGAACAAGATTGACGAATACGATGGTTGGGGAACCTTCACCGACGCGAACACGTTGGAAGTCGCTTTGAACGCGGGCGAAAAAGAAACACTCAAGTTTAAGAATTTGATCCTGGCTCCGGGTGCGACCACACGTTTGATCCCCGGCACGAAGTTGAGCGAACGGGTGGTGACCTATGAAGAACAAATCATGGAAGAAACGCTGCCCAAGAGCATCATCATCGCGGGTTCGGGCGCAATCGGCGTGGAATTTGGTTATGTGATGCATAACTACGGCGTGGAAGTAACCATAGTTGAATTCCTTGACCGGATGGTTCCGCTGGAAGATGAAGAAGTCTCGGCTGAGCTTCGTAAGCAGTACGAACGGCTGGGCATCAAGATTATGACCAGCACCAAGGTCGAAAAGATTGAGGATACGGGTAAGAACGTTAAGGTAACTGTGACCGGTGCGGACGGTAAGCAAGTGGTCTTGGAAGCCGATAAGGTGATGCAGGCCATTGGCTTCAAACCCCGCACGGAAGGCTACGGTTTGGAAAAGACCGGTGTGAAGCTAACTGACCGCGGCGCGATTGAGATCAACAAGAAAATGCAGACCAACGTGCCGCATATATACGCGATTGGTGATGTGACTGCCAAGCTGATGCTGGCGCACGTTGCCGAGAACATGGGCATTATAGCGGTAGAAAATATCGCCGGAGTGGAAACTATCGAACTGGACTTTGACATGATGCCACGCGCGACTTACTGCCAGCCGCAAATCGCCAGCTTTGGTTGGACAGAAAAGCAGGCTAAGGAAAAGGGTTACGAAATCAACGTCGCCAAGTTCCCCTTCCAAGCCAACGGCAAGGCACATGGATTGGGTGACACAGTCGGTTTCGTGAAGCTGATTAGTGATAAAAAGTACGGTGAAATTCTTGGCGCACATCTGATTGGGCCAGAAGTCACCGAACTGCTGCCAGAATTGACGCTGGCGCGGTTGGCTGAACTGACTCCTAATGAAATCGCGCGCAACGTTCACGCTCATCCGACGCTGAGCGAGGCACTCATGGAAGCGGCGCATGGGCTTGAAGGCCACATGATCAATATGTAGTAAGTTGGTAGTCAACAGTTGACAGTTCAATGCACGATAAGGGCGCGGGTGGTCAGAAATGGCTACCCACGCTTTTTATATGAGACTTCTATAGTTCGTGGCAGTTTCAAGCTGATGTGGTCAACCATGGCTACAATATTTTGACCATAACATCCTTCGTATTTTCCATAGAAACATAGAGCCGTACCAATCATTATCAACTTTCGTGTACAAGTCGCCATACAAGTTTATAACAAGATTATCGACAGTATCCTGAGGTACAAATGGGGTTGAATGTGTTGGATTGTTTGCCGTTAAACGCCAGTCGTTTAGCGATATTGCAGCAAATGTAACGCTTTTTGGCCTACAAGAAGAAGGATCATAGAATGTTGCGGGATTTTTAAGTACAGTAAACAAATCGCCTAGATAAATTTGTGGACAATCTCGCAATATCAGTTGTTCAACAGAACGAATCATTTTTGTTTGTGTAGCATCAGTCCACATCGGTATAGTCGTTATAACATCTACATGACATTGGTTATTTTCTTTAGGCGTAGCTTGCCACAGTTGCTTCAAAACAACAGATGATGTATCAAGTATTTGGCTTGTTGAATAACCTTTTTGATTCAAAATCCCTATGACATCTTCAATTAGAGTTTCACCAACAATAATCCCATACCAACAAGGTTGTGGTTTATCTTCGCAGCCTTCGATGAAGCCACGTAAAGCAGGGTTAGGTGGTTGGGTGCTGCCAAGTGTGCGGACAACAAGACTCGTGATTGTCAGCACGAAAGTCATTATCAAGGTGAGTTTGAGTAAGAAACGGGTCATAGGTTAGATGCCAGTCGATCTTAGTTTGAACAATGATAGCGTAAGCCATCAAGGTTACAGTATTTGCGCTGGAGCAAAACATCCAACCACGGTTGGCGCAGTTGGGGTACGCTGCTCTTGGCTGGAAACAAAATAATTTCTTGCAGTGGCGTGTGATAGGAAACCGTTTCCCACTTTGAAAATCGTTTGCCAAAAATGATTTGGATTTCACCACGATACCAGATGCTCAATGGGTCGAGAATAATATACTCTGGTTGGTTGAACTGCCGCACAAAATCCCCTAATACGACGGTTTCGCACAAAAGGATGTTGATTTGCTTGACACGTGAGTCGAACAAGATAATCGTCTTTTGGCAATCGTTGTCTGTCGGTTTAGTGGCGCTCAGTTGCAAAGTCGAGGTGGAGTCGATGGAATAACCCGCGTTTAGTAAATCCGTTTTGGCTTGGTCGATAGTGGTTGTACCCGGAATGATGCCATACCAGCAGGGCTGCGCTTGATATTCGCAATTGTCATTGAAACCACTTACGAACGAGTTAGGTGGTTGGGTGCTTCCAAACATGCGGGCAACGAGGATGGTGATGGTCAAGGCAGGCACAACCAATAGCGAAAGTTTTAGCAATAACCGCGGTATCACGAGCCGCAGCTTGATCGCATCACTTGGTCAGGATGAAGTTGATTGTAGCGCCAAAATGGGATGAAACCTTCCCACGATTTTGATGCATCGAGAGACATTCTATTTCCGCCGAAGTCAAATGACACAACGGGGTCATCAGCCGAAAGCCACCTCCAAAAATCAGGTTTGGCATTTAATCCTATGCTGCCAACATTGACATAATTCATCCAATAGTAAGACATGGGTATCTTGTGTTTGGGTGCATTGAAATCACAACTGAGCGTTGTGGTTATCATATAGGGTGTATTCAGTTGATTCAAAATATCCCCTAACTTTAACGTTTGGCAATTCTGAAAATAGAATCCCCCGAATAAACTTGAGTCTTTATCCGAACGAAATAATTCAACTTCACAGTCGATAAAATCAGCTTTGATGACTGCGGCGGGAAAATCGGTTTCGTTAGGCGATTTGATTATAGGCAAACCACGGTCACGTACACGATGCACAGCATCATCAAAGGCGGTTTTGTTGGGAATGATGCCATACCAACAAGGCTGCGGATGACCTTTGCAGCCTTCGGTAAAGCCGCGCATTGCTGAATTATGTGGTTGAGTGCTGCCTATTACGCGGATGATAAGGCTAGGAACAGTCAATATAAGCGTAATGAGAAACGCGACTTTGAGCAGCCAATGCGACATAATAGTCTCCGAGTGACGACGTTACTTTTCATGATACACGCGGAAGGCTATCAAACGAGATAAAATCAGTGTAGAAGTTGAGCAAGCGAAGGGTAAACACATGGAAGCCCGACAGTTACTCTACACCGTTGAAGAGTTTGAAAAGTATGCGGATGCTCCTGAGAACAGAGACCAGTTGCTCGAACTTGTTGACGGGGAGATTGTGGAAAAAGTACCTACACAAAAACACGGAATGTGCGCTGGCAACATATATGGCTATTTCTGGAATTACGTTCGGAAAACGCGTTCTGGGCGTGTAGTTAGGGAAGTAAGTTACCGCACGCCAGAAGACAAATGCAATTCCCGCATCCCAGACATTTCGTATACCAGCGGCAATGCGCCATTAGTCGAGCGTGGCAGTGTACTTCAAATGCCCGATATTGCAATTGAAGTGAAATCGCCTGACGATTCACTTAAGCATATGCGTGCTAAAGCTCGTTACTATCTGGCAAACGGCACCAAATTGGTGTGGTTAGTTGAACCTCAAAAGCGCTTTGTCGAAGTTTATTCACTTGATGATGAGCAGGTCTTGTTTGAAGGAGAAATGCTGGATGGCAGTTCGGTACTGCCTGATTTTCAAATGCCTGTCAGTGCGATTTTCGAGGATACTGCGGCAGAATAACTAAGACAAAAGCACTTCGCAGCCAAAAATAGAACCAAAGTGGTGGATAAGGCGTTGGGTTGCAAGGGTTTCATCAATGGTTTGACCGAGCAGTTGCGCGAGACTGGTCACGCCTTTATCGCGAATGCCACAAGCAATAATGCCGTCAAAATAGCTCAAGTCTGTATTCAGGTTTAGTGCAAAGCCATGCTTGGTTACAGCACGCACATTCACTCGCACACCGATGGCGCAAACCTTAGCCTCGCCAGATGGAGTATCAACCCACACACCGGTTAGACCTGAGATGGGCTTACCGACAACACCATAATCCGATAAGGTACGGATAATAACCTGCTCGATGTGGCGGACGTAACCGATAACATCCATGCGTAAAGTATCGGAAGCGCGCGGCAGTTGAATAATTGGATAGCCAACGAGCTGCCCCGGCCCATGATAAGTAATATCCCCGCCCCTATCCACATGAAAAACGGTAATACCCTGACGAGCAAGTTCATCAGGCGGGAGCAGCAAGTTATCTTCGTGGGCTGATGTGCCGAGCGTGTAGGTGTGCGGATGCTGAAGTAAAACTAAACGATCTGGTGTTTCACCACGTCCGCGCGAGTCAGCCAGTGTGTTCTGCCAATCCCACGCTTGTTGATAAGGCATACAGCCCGGTTGCAAGACTTCACAAATCTGAGTCACGGCGTTGTTGATTTTGGAAAACGGCGGCGGATTTTGCCATCCGTATAAACATGTGTTTCGTGATTTTTGGCATCGTTCTTAGCGATAACAGCATATAGTTGCTCAATCAACTGCTCAGGTGTTACCCCAGTTGACTGACAAACACCGATTAAAGTGACGATGACATCAGCGGCTTCTTCTGCAATATGATTTTTATCTTTACCATCTTGCGCGGCCTCGGTGACTTCGCGTACTTCTTCTTCAAATACACGGATGGCATCATTGGTGAGTGGCTGCCAACCAAAACGTTCATAAAAGCTGAGCGTCGAGCGAATCAAATCACGCAAAGGGTCATTTATGGTATTTGTCATTTTATATATCCTTGTGGAATGATTTTACATTTGTTTAATTGGGCCAGTGCGCGACGGGCCTTTGAGATGCTTCTCAAGAAAACTAAAAGTTTTATTCAAAGCAAACTGTCCCTGCACTTCCTCGACCTCTTTAGCAGAATCGTTGAAAAAGTCATGACCAACATCAGGAAGCATCAAGACTTCATGCTTTAGATGTCGAACATTCGAATCGAGTTCGCGGCGGGTGCGGGTAATATCTGCCGAAGTTACATACTGTTCCTGTTGACCGTAAATGGCAAGTAAAGGAACACGAGCATCCTTTAAACGCCCGAAGTAACGCTGTGGAAAGCCATAATAAACAACCGCCGCTTCCATATCTTTGCGAATAATGGCCGCTTCATAAGCCAAGCTGCCGCCCATACCGACACCGACAACAGCCACATCATGGTTGGTATTGCTATGCGTTTCCAAGACAGTCAACGCAGCATCTACACGCGGATAACCTGAATCACCTAAGGCTTTAACCAGTTCAATTGCGCGTTCGGGTGTCGTCGCTACTTGTCCATCAAATAAGTCTGGCACAATCACGTAATAACCGACCTGTGCAAAACGATGAGCAATGCGACGGATGGCTGGTGTAATCCCCCACCAATCATGAATCAAAGCGACAGCCGGAAATAAGCGTCCTGTAATAGGATGCGCCCAATAAGCCGGTAACTGCTTGCCACCTTCCATCACCATCTGGATGTGTCCGCTGGTAAAACCATATTCGGCTCGATCCGACTCATAACCAGACATGACGACTCCTTTACCAAGTACGCCCTACCACTTCATTATAGCTAAATTAGGATCAAAGCTCTGTACCCAGTTGATATGAAAACTGTGTGAGAGTCAACGCGTTATAGGGGTAAGGCTTGCCCCCCAAATGTACTCCGAAAGGAGGAAGCCACCGGCATCCACTGTATTCGCAAGTATGAGGAGAAAAGAATGCTGAAACGAAACATTGTCCTTTTATCGGCAGTATTAGCACTCGGCACTGGCGTTTTCGCCGTTGCTGCCCAAGAGGCTACCCCTGAAAGCACTATGTCGGCAGCACCAGATACGATTCAAATTAATGTTCCAAGTCTGATGCCAGAGGGAATCGAATATGATGCTACGCGCGGGCAATTCCTCCTCGGTTCCATTTCACAAAGCAGCGTCTCAGTTGTTGGTGATGACGGCACACTGACTACCCTGCTCCAAGACCCCAAGTTAAAGTCAGTCATCGGTCTGCAAATTGATGCCGAACGTAATCGCATATTGTTTGGTTCAACTGATCAAGCAAAAGTTGGTCAATTGGGGATTTATGACCTCACCACTGGTGCGGAAATCCATCTGGTTGATCTGGCAGCGCTCACGCCGGATGCAGCGGGTCATTTCCCGAATGACATTGCAGTTGATCCAGATGGTAATGCTTATGTCGCCGACAGCGCAGCGGGCGTGTTCTACAAAGTCGATGTCGATGGTAATGCATCGATTTTCTTGCAAGATCCGAGCTTCGTGGGATCATTTGTACTCAATGGCATTGATTACAACCCTAATGGTTACTTGGTGGCTGTTCGCGGCACTGATCTGATCAAAATTCCACTCGATAACCCCCAATCATTCTCAGTCGTCAAAATTGATGGCGATGTTCAAGGCGGTGACGGCATTATCTTCTCGGATGCAAAAACCTTGATTGCGGCAGTTGGTCAACCTAAACACGTCGTTCAATTGACGAGCGAAGATGATTTCGCCACAGCTACGATTACGGGTGATTATGTACCCGCGTCTGGTTCGGTGACGACTATTGCCATACGTGACGGTGTTCCTTACACAACCGATGCCCAATTCAGCAAAGCCGATGCAGCCTCTTACTTCATCCAGAAAGTGACTTTCGGCGCACCAATGATGGAGATGACTGCTGATGCTTCGATGCAGGAAGCAACTGTAGAACCGACAGCCGCCGGTTAAATATCTTAATCAGCCAAAAGATGAGCCAGAAGACAAAACTGGCTCATCTTATACGTTTACCCCATAAACATCTTCATAGTAACCATCTGCTTCAGCTTCCGCGCTTAAAACTTTAGCTGTGTCGTCATTCACGCTCAAAATGAGTGTGCGATACCCTTCCCGATGAGTCCAATCACGCAGGGCAGTTAAGAGTTGTGTCGTCAGAGGCTTAGGCGACCATAAATAAACTTCAACCGCACGAGGCGCATAAAGCTGCTGTTGGCAGTAGATCAGGGCTTCTTGTCCAGAAGCCGAAAAGTTCAGACGATGGGTACGGCGTTCGCGCATTTCTGCAATGGCATACCATGTGTCAGGCCACAACGTTTCCCATTGTTGGCGTGCGCTGCCAAGACGACCAACCGGCATAAACCAATTGAAGATTTGCTGTGGATTATCATTAGGATGATCGACGACCTTATAAAATCCCTGCCCTGATTTTGCGGGCAAGTTATAGCGACGAACCCGCGATAGCGGAACCATGCCATGTCGGGTTAATAATGACTGAGTTTGCGAATCACCAGCAAGACAGTTGGCGGTCATGTGAGTGAGTCGAGCAATACGTGCTTGTTCGAACAAGTCATTTAAGATGATGTCCGGTAACCCGACAGATTCAAAGTCAGGATGAACAATCACCTGTGCCAGATGATAATGGTCGCCAAAAGGTTCCGGTTCAGTGCCGCGATAAACTTCAGCATAAGCGGCTATCTTGCCATCGGCTTCGACCACCAGCGGAATACCCGCACCGCGCAACAAGTGGCTCAAATGAATTGCGGCTGTTTCCACACTCATCCAAGGGCCACCATGCGACCAGCGTTCGTAGATGTTCAATGAATTGTAGGCCACATCCTCAACGTTTCCAGCAGGATTTAGACGCTGCCACACCGAAATACGGGTTCTAAACAAGGCACTAATCGCCTGCGTATCATCCAGCGTTGCCCCACGCATGTGAATTGAATTCATGCCCTGCTCCCACGTTATCTTAAAGACCGGATTGTAACACTGCTTGGCAGACGTAAGCCAACAATGGCACGGGTATTGAACTCGCTAAACCCCGTCGTAGTGTTATAGTATAAACGTCATTATCCTACGCAGGAGATTGCTATGAGCGACTTAAAGATCAATCTTGATGAAACAATGACATTTTTGACCGGACTTCTGAATACGCCCAGCCCAACTGGATATGCGGTCGAGGCGATTGATTATGCTGAGGCGGCCTTCAAAAAGCTGAAAATAACCGGTGCAAAAATTAACCGCACCAAAAAAGGTGCGTTAAGTATCCAACTGAAAGGGGCAACCAGCAGCGCTCCTCGCGGCATCACAGCGCATGTCGATACACTGGGGTTGATGGTCAAAGAGATCAAAAGCAGTGGACGATTGAAAGCCACTCAATTAGGTGGTTACGCATGGAACGCGGTTGAATATGAGGGTGTCACAATCCGAACGGCGGATAACAGGCGTATTCGTGGAACTGTACTGCTGAATAATCCTAGCACCCACGTCAACAGCAAATTAAACAGCACCCAACGCGAAGCCGACAACATGGAAATTCGGTTGGATGCGATTACCCGAAGCGCAGCCGAAACGCGCGAATTGGGCATCGAAGTAGGTGATTTTATTTTTCTCGATCCGCGCGTGGAAGTAACTGATACAGGATTCATCCGTTCACGGCATTTAGATGATAAAGCGGGTGTGGCAGCGATCTACGGGGCATTGATGGCGCTCAAATCCGCGAAACAGCAACTTGCACAAGACACGACCATAATCATCTCCAATTATGAAGAAGTCGGCCACGGTGGTTCGGCAAATTGGCCGACTGAACTCGATGAATTGCTGACGATTGATATGGGTGCGATGGGTGACGGGCAGAACTCCGACGAGTTTTCGGTGAGCATCTGCGCCAAGGATAGCAGCGGCCCTTATCACTATGCCTTCACGGCACGAATGCGTGAGTTAGCGGCAGGGAATAATATCCCCTACAAAGTCGATATTTATCCCTACTACGGTTCGGATGGATCGGCTTATTGGCGGGCAGGTGGTGCGGCTAAGGTGGCGCTAATTGGCCCCGGTATTGATGCGTCACATGGTTATGAACGCACACATACCAGCAGCATTGAGCATACCGCGCATTTGATTGCACGCTATTTGGTTGATGAAGGTCAATAAACCATTCAGCGATTGACAGATTAGTCGGGTGAACTACATGACAAATCTACTTCTTAAACTGACATTGGTCGTTTCGGGGGTCATGATGTTCACCTGTTTAGCTGCACGTGGATTCGGTGAACAAAAGACCATAAATCCAGCGATGCGTGGTTTTAATGATGGCTGTCAGGCTAGTATCGAGGTGTGCTGGTACGGCATCACCATCAACCAAACACCGATCACAGAAGCAATGAATAAGCTGCAAGGACGCAGTTATTTCTTTGTCAGTGCGTCAACTAAACAACCTGTACAAACGCGTGATAGTGATGATCTCCCGTGCAGCGCCGATTTCATCTACGAAAATGTGACGGTGAACGGGCTGGTGATTCAATGTCGCGGTCTAAAATTGGGTGATTGGATCAACCACTTTGGGATGCCCAACGCAGTCGGTCAGTATCATGATGTACTTTACTACACCGGTAAAACCAAAATGCGCTTGCAGATACGCGGAGCGCTTAACCCACAAGCACCTATTGTAGAATTTATCCTGTACATCCCCCGTGCATTCAGTGAATATGGCTATGACTGGCGCGGATTTGCACCCCGTTGGCGATACTGTCAACTCAATACGTTTAACCCCTGTACGTGATGATAAGATACTTTTCTCGGCTAACACTTTTCACCGTAGTAGTCTTATCCAGCATCACATTTACGATGAAAATGTTTGGCAACTTTCGGTTGGTTCATCCGGTCATTTCGGGTACGGATACAGACTGCACAGACAAACCACAACCATGCTGGTATGGTGTCGTATTGGGTGAAACAACCTCAAGCGATGTCATCGCGAGTTTCGAGCAAAAGGGGAATACAATCTTTGACAACACCGTTAAAGGTCAGCTTGAGATTTTCAAGACTAAAGATGGAGGATGCTTTGCCCAATTCGTTTATGGACGAAGCGGATCAACGATTATCAACGAGATTATCTTGACCAATTGTGCGCGGGTACGATTGGGTGATTTGCTCGTACAATATGGTGAACCGGAAACTCTGGGCACAAGCATTAACTGCGACGCTACCCATTCAACCATCCAATTGGATAATTATTTCATCGAATATCCAGCCGAGGGAGTCATCGCGGCGATTAACCGTCCGGCTGTGCTTGGCTCATGGTTATCATTACAAGGGAATGTACGCCAACTGTATCTGGTAAAACCGCGCCAAACGGACGGACGTAAAACATGGGAAGGTATGGTGTCGTTTCGGCGTTTTGTGCGGCTGCATCCCGAACAAATCCGCAGCAGCGGATGCGGGCCATAACCAAGTAAATTGCCCTTTTAAGCGTATTATGCCAAAATTTGGCCTTATATAAATTTTTGGTATAAGGCCAACACTGATGACCGATGCCTTGCGGCTCGATACACCACGATTGAATATTCGTCCACTCATATTGGATGATATGGCTACGATACACGCGATTATGAATGCCTGTTTTGGTGAGTCTCCACTTGAAGAACGGCGTGAATGGCTGGAATGGACGGTTAGAAATTACGTTGCATTAGCGCGGCTCTACCAACCACTTTATGGAGAACGCGGTATCGAACTCAAAACGACTGGTGAACTGATTGGTGCAGTGGGCTTAGTACCTGCGATGGGTCCTTATCAACGTCTTCCTGCGTTTCGTAAGTACAGTGAGCCAGAAGACACCTTCAATCAACCGGAGTTTGGTCTGTTTTGGGCAATTGATCCCGCACACCAACGCAAAGGATATGCGGTTGAGGCTGCACAAGCCATGATCGATTTCGCATTTAATACTATGGGTATTCGTCGGATTGTAGCCACTACCGAGTTTGAAAACGAAGCCTCGCAAGCCGTGATGCGTAAGTTGGGGATGACACTGGAACAAAACCCAACGCCCGGTGAGCCTTTCTGGTTTCAGGTGGTTGGTGTCCTCTATAACCCTAAACTGAAAGGCTAAAAGATGGTCATTAACGGCAAACAAATTATCCTACGCGATTGGGATCTACACGACCTAACTGCGTATACCCAATGGTTGCAACCCGGACATCAATGGAAGCAGTTGGATGGCCCGTACTATGCTGGCCCATCACGCGAGGAGATTCCTGAAATCGTTGGCGACCAACAGACCGCCATTGAATTTGGTGACTGGCCTATGCCACGTCATCAACTGATTATTGCTAATCCGACCGATAACCAGATGATGGGGCAAGTGTCATGGTATTGGATCAGTGAGGAAACCAAATGGCCTGCGCTGGGCATCGTGATTTATGATCCACAACATTGGCGCAAGGGTATTGGTTATGAAGCGTTAGGTTTGTGGAGCGATTATCTCCTTGAAATGCAGCCCCTGTTCGTGCGACTGGATGTGAGAACGTGGTCAGGCAACGCAGGTATGATGCGGTTGGCACAAAAGCTGGGCTACCGCGAAGAAGCCCGCTTCCGCAAGGCGCGCATCGTAAACGGAGAATATTACGATGGTATGGGTTACGGGGTACTGCGTGACGAATGGACAAGCCGCTATCCGATGGGATTTGCAGCTAGCCTAGGTTAATTTCCCGGCGTTGAATGGGCAGTGCAAAAAAGACCGCTACCAGCAAGCAAATCACGACGCTGAGTTGTGGGCTAAAAAAAGCCACTACAAAGGCAACTGGATAGGCGGCGATGCCGACGGCATACTGGCGCATTAATTTTTGCGTCTGGTCCTTGGAGATACCATGTTCGAGTAGATGCGGTCGCCTGACCACATACCACCACATCAGGTTAAAAAAGCCCCCAATCACAAACTGCGTGCCACTATAAAGCATAGCAGCAACCGGGGCGTCAGGCTTTTGAAAGTATTGAGCCACAAGTACAGTTGGGAAATTTAGGAATGTGATGAGCATCAACAGGAGCGCATTAATCAGCAGCATCGAACGGTCAGCGTGGCGAATCATTTTGAACATGGTGTGATGATTGGCCCACATAACTGCAATGGTCATAAAACTGGTGATGTAGGCCAGATAAACCGGCCACAAACCTAACAAGGCTTTTGCTAATGTTCCAGCGCCTTCCGAGTCGGTGGTAGAGGGAAGGCGAATTTCTAATACGAGCAAGGTAATGGCAATCGCAAATACGCCATCACTGAAGGCTTCGAGGCGCGTCGTTTCGGTGACTTCAACCGGGGGATGCGGTGTTGGGTTGTTCATAACATGAACCCTTATTTCGAAATGAGATTTTCAATACGGCGGTCAGGGATAAACCATATCGTCGCGACCAAAGCATATAATACAAAAGCTAACCCCGTACTGTAAAACGCCACAAAAATGCCTGTGGTATAGACCACTAAGGAGATAATACCTTTGCGATCATTTCCAACGGCAATTGCAAGTTCAGAGTCATGTCCAAGATGAGCAATGAGCGCGCGACTCAGGACATAGTAGGCTAATCCACTTAAATCCAACACTACCCCGTAGAGCGCTACCGGCACAGTTGCCAGATTATTTTCACCCATCCAAGCCGTTACAAAGGGAACTAACGATAACCAGAATAAGAGATGCAGATTTGCCCAAAGAATACGACCATTTACGGAGTGTGCCAAATGCAACATGTGATGATGATTATTCCAATAAATCCCGATATAGACGAAGCTAAGGATATAACTCAAAAAGATGGGGAGCAGCTCGCCTAAAGCGGCAAGTGTCGGTTCATGTGGAACTTTTAATTCGAGCACCATGATGGTGATAATAATCGCTAATACGCCATCACTAAAGGCTTCTAAACGTCCTTTGCCCATTTATATTTTTCCTTCGTTGAACAGGCCGATTAACAAACTCATTGATATTCATCAGGGTAATGTATACATGATAAGAGCGTGGATGTGAACCTGACCAAAACGGTAGGATTTTTAGTCAGCGCTATCAGTTGCCAGATTAATCAGGAGCATCTATTGGCGAAATTGGCAATTTTGGTGAGGGGGTCTGCCGCCGCCAAGATTGCCAATAAAAAGGGTTCATTGTGTGATTTTAGCCGAGAACATAGCAAATTTGGCGGCAATTTCGGCAATGGCAAATGTCAATTTTTCGCCAAGATTGCCAATTAAGTTATCAGTTTGTGGTTAACAGTTGACAGTTAATCGCGAATCGTATTTATCAACAGACAAATCATACCCGATGGCGGGAGCAAATGGGTTACATTTTGGAAGAACATTTTGCAACTCTTTTAAGGGTCGAAAACTAACTTTTCAGGCGAGAGAATGCAGTGCGCGGTTGGAGCTTGGTTGGGAAATGGTTTGCCGACAAACCTAAAGTAAACATTGTTACGAATAAACCATCCATAATAGGCGAGGCGTAGGGGTTTGCCGACGGCAAACCCCTACATCAGATACGCTGTCTTTAGTTACCCACGCACTTTATTGTGGCGGTAATTTGGTAGTTTGCTGTAAGAGGAGTTCATTGCCATCAGGATCAGCCACGGTGGCGGAAGTTCCCCAAGGCTGTGTAACCAATTCTCCAAGCTTAACACCCTTCTTCTCCAATTCGGCGTAATCCGCTTGGATGTTATCAGTCTCGAGAACGATGGTGGTGTAGCTCTCATGCTTGATCCAAGGCGCGAGGACGATGTTGGTTGCTGCACCCGCAGGCGCAAGCTGAATCCAACGGATGGATGAATCTTCGAAGTGCGGGATATTCATGCGGACTTCGAAACCGAGCTTTTCGGTGTAAAAGGCCAGCGAAACCTCTTGGTTGGTCACGGGAATACCGACGAGGTCAATATGCTTGATATTCATTTTGTATTGCTCCTTACGCAAGATTAGACGACATGATTGTTATACCCTGTTCGGATTGTAAAAATCGGTCATCTTTAGGGTTTTTCTGGGCAATGAGAGCGTGTACATCTGAAAAATATTTTAGGGGTGTAGTTCCCACTAAATCTTGAAATTCATGGGTTAAATGGGCCGCATCGTGATAGCCATGACGGGTTGCAAGCTGTTGAAGCATCAAACTGCTGTCCGGCGCATAAAGAACACGCTGAATGCGTGCAATCCGTGAGAACTGCTTGGGCGACAACCCGACCAAGTTACTAAATACCCGCGTGAATTGACGTTCACTCAAGTTCACTTGATCGGCGAGCGCCATAATGCTCATGTCACGCTGAAGCAAGTGATTCGCTGCATAAGCAATCCGATCAGCATGGAGCGGAATATTCAGGTGACTGGCAAAGTAATGGATTAAAGGTTCTGCCCACTGGGGTGTATACAGCTTGTCGTATAGCTGCTCTTCCAAAAGCCGAATGTCAAATGGTTTGTAGAAATCACCCAGAACAATGAGCGACTGGTCATCCTCGCCAAGTGTATTATCCCGATGGAAGGCTGCCCATCCACCGGGCATAAAGCGCACACCGATCATTGCAGAGGCGCTGACCCCGACCTGACTCACCCGCAGCGCATGGGCATAAGGGCGAACAATCCAACTGGATGTGCAGGCAAATGGGGTATTCGCATTCGGGCTGACGGCTTGCGAATGTCCCTCAAATTGAAACAGGATTTCAGCGCGTCCTTCCGCCGAAAGCATTTCGTCGGGTGGTGGAGATACGGGCATTAACAAGCGCCAGAAACATTCAATTGTGTTAGCAAGCGCCTGTGGTGGACGCATCTGTTCATACTGGT
Source organism: Aggregatilineales bacterium (assembly GCA_038251275.1). Taxonomy (GTDB): domain Bacteria; phylum Chloroflexota; class Anaerolineae; order Aggregatilineales; family Phototrophicaceae; genus CFX2. The sequence continues at coordinate 49,849 of JBBSBM010000028.1, read as the reverse complement.
ATGAATTCATCGGCTTTACTTCCACTGCACAGATCATCGAACTTTTGTTCAAATGATAGTTGGATTGCCGAGGTAGTGCAAGAGAAAAATGGACATTTAATCTGGCTAGTTGGGTGGCAGGAGTTTGAAATTACGAACCCCCATACCAACATGGCACTCGCCCATCTTAGGACACAACAATCCGCCGCCTATTTGCCAATCTGAGCAGCTCGATAACTCATAAGATCGAATATATCCATATTCCGCATTGAAAATGATATTCGGTGTGCCGCTATTTAAGCTGCAAAATGAAACTAATTGTGGAGTCGTTTGATCTGCTAATTTTTGAGAGGCAACATCAAACAAAGCATCAACTGTATAGTTTTTCAAATCAGACAAAATGGCTTGTGCAAAAAAACTTGATTGGAATATTTTGTCTTGAGTATCGTCAAAAGGTGTTAATGTAGGAGTGTTATACAGCGGTGGGAATTCAGATATTTCTTTTATTTGACTGTTACGAACGGTAACACGATACCCCTCAAGAAACATCATAGAACCAAACACAATATCCATCTGATAATTCGGACTGCCCTTCACTTGCCACAAAGCGCGGGCTTCATCCAATTTTTGCAGCGGGGATTTGGGCGGGAAGTTGATGGTGATGCCAACAAGCAACCAACAAATTCCACCTACGAAAAAGAGCGTTAAAACTCTAAAAAGCCATTTGAGTTTCATCAAATTACATCTTTCAAGGCTTTAATAGGTCAATTCTGTGAGCAAATTGCTCTCAAAACAAAGTCCTACTATACTGCTTTTTATGTACCTATTTTATCTGCAAGGAAACTTTTAATGCGACAAAGACAAATGAAGTCTATTGTTCACGTTTTGTTGGTCATCGCGATGACCGTTGTACTGGGTGTTTTACAGGTAGCAGCCGAAGAGGATTCAGCGACACAACATAAGGCCTTGTTGCAACAGATTTATGACAAAGCCATCACAATGGGTGATGTTGATTTGATGAACGGAAGTTATGCGGACGATTATGTCAATCACGGGTTCGGCACAGATATTGACCTAACCACATTCAAAGCCTTTCTGAACGCGTGGGCTTCTGCAATGCCGGACTTCAAAGTCACACCCGAAGTGATTATATCCGAGGACGAATGGGCAGCGAGCCGTGTGATTTTTAGTGGTACCTTTAGTGACAAATGGGTGTTCGCTGATGAGAGCATTCCACCGAATAATAAACCCATTCAACTCTCGTTTAACATCCTACATCGTTTTAATAACGAAGGAAAAATCGCTGAAGACTTCACAGCCTTTGACAAACTTGGCATGTTGATCCAAATGGATGCTGCACCTAAACTGCCCGATTACATCAGTAATACACTGGTTACAGGCGCAATTGAACCGATTGTGCTGGGTGAAACGGTATCAACTGGTATGGAGCAGACTCATAAAGACGGTTACGCGGGTGTGATTGACGACTCGTTGAATAAAGGTGATCTGACGGCAATTGACAAATACATGGCAGCGGATTATCTGACACATGAACCTTTCGGGAACTTCACGCGCGATACGTTTCGGACAGTCGTCCAAGTTTTCCGCACAGTCGTACCTGATTTACATGTGAGTATGGATGCGGTTGTCGCTGAAGGCGATTGGTTGGCAGGGCGGCTGGTTTATACCGGAACATTTGCTGTGCCTATCTCGCAAGATGGTGTGACGATTGCCTCTAACGGCAAGCCGATTACGTTTGTCATCAATGTTTTTGTGCGCTTCAACAAAGATGGCATCGGTATCGTGGATTACAAGGAATATAACCGACTCGGTTGGCTACAACAATTAGGGCTTACAGAAGCCGCAGCTAAATAACCACACTTGGGAGGGCTTTGCCCCTCCCTCTCCTACACAATACGCCCGACGTTATAAAACATCAGATCTAGAAATCCATACCCGGATGAAATGTTTCATTTTCATTTGAGTATTATTTGTGGTTGGTTTATATTTATGTGGCTATACTTTTAATGTTCGACGATCATCGGTTTGAGGGTTTTGTAATGCTGGTATTTATTAGCCATTCTTCTACAGAAGATGAATTTGTAGATAATCTGAGCCGCAGTTTGGAACGGTACGCGTTTGAGGTCTGGGTTGATCATCTCGATAAAATTCCAGCAGGACAATATTGGGATGAGTATGTCGATATGAAATTAGAAGATTCAAAGGTGATGCTTCTGGTATGGTCACCCAACGCATTATCATCCAATAATGTCAGTGTGGAATGGCGCGAGTTTCATACTAAAAACAAGCTCATCATCCCGATTGTAGTTCGGCCTGCCCCGCTGCCTCTTCTCATTCGTCATCTGCAACGAATAGAATTTGTTGATCAAACGAAGTACGAAGATCAGATGAGTTTGTTAATAAAATCACTGCCAACACCCGACTTGACTGCAACTTCACTAACCAAAATATCCAATAGGATCACGCAAGAAACCACCATCGTCAGTTTGATGAATGCCAGTGATGATGTGATTAAAGAGAAACAGGGTTCACTCAAAGACAATCAGATGCTGCTTATTTTCCCTGATTATCTGCCTCAAACAATGATCGTAGAACTCAAAAACAGTAAAATGTTTATTGGTCGTGGACAGAACATGGATATTAATCTGGAAAACTTTCATGCCGAAGAAAGTGGTGTTTCCCGACAACATGCCATGATGTTCATGGAAAACGACCACTTAGCCATCATGGATTTAAACTCCGTCAATGGAACGTTGGTCGATAGGCGACGTATACCAACGCAGATGCCGATTCCACTTAAGAATGATTCGCTCATCCAATTGGGAGCCTTATTCATTCGTCTGTACTACAAAAAAATAACCGTCTTAACCTCGTAAGCGCATTTGAGCAATGCCAACTCAAAGCTTGTAGTTAAATATCCACACGCATCCAAGCAGTGTCGAACCAGTCATCAATAAGATACAGTGAGTAACCAATGCGACGTAAGTTGGTGATGCAGGCAGCACGATCCGCGCCTTGCTGCGCCCAAAACGGCACGCGTTTGATCATGGTTTCGACGCGTTCTCGTGGGGTGATCACCCATGTATCATGGGGAATCAAGCCAAATGTGATGGACTCCATCTCGTTCGTTGTGGAAGCACTCTTGCGATAAGGGGCGATAATCACTACTTCACGCGCTCCATACGGGGGTGATGTGAGGGTATCACGCACAAAACGCGCCGTGCCACCGAGATCGATCAAATCCTCGACCATGCCGACGGTATGCCCACGCACATCAATCGAGAGTGGTTGCACAATTTCGGGGTGCTGTAATGGCTGCCCCGGGCCTATATAACACTTCACGCCAAAAGTTCCAAACTCGATGTTGGGCATATCGGGTGTGGCACAGTGGGTAATGTAATCCTGTAACAATACACCGGGGAGTAAAGCTCCCATCGTAATCATAATCATCTTGGTGAATTGACGTTCGGTGCCGACATACTTTTGTTGATAGTCAAAGACGCGATGTGCCAGCCACGATACCATCATATGCTCGGCTTCATCGGTAATGTACAAAAATTTAAGGGGGTCGTGGAGGATGTCTACGCCAATCGGATTCTGCCAGAAGGCGAGAGTATTGGAAGCAGCAGTCATATTACTGTCAAATTCCTTTTTCAATAAGTTGATCTAAAATCAGAGACATCGCACGAAGATCTGAATGTTGAGTTCGATTTTGAACCTGCGACATGCATACGCTATTCGCATCCTATTAACTGAGTTTGTATAATAACCACCATGAACCTTGAACGAGAATTCTACCGACAAATAAACACTTTAATCCAAAAAGGATACCCTGAAATCGCTCGTATAAAGACAGAGGATTTCTTAAAACTGCTCGAGCCGCTCAAAAAATATATTCATAATCTTACCAGTCCCGAAATCGATTTGGAACAAGGACGCTTGCCATTCATCATCGTCATTAAGAACGATTTTATAGCCACGAATAAGGCGATGTCTGTTGTAAACAAGAACGGCAAAGTTGGCATTACCAAAATGTTTCCGCTTGAGCCATCAGATTTTACCCCTATCGACGACGTAGGCATTCCGAATGACAGAGCGTATCTGCTAATTGATATTGATAGAGGCAAAGATAGTATCAACCTTCCGCCAAACACAGCCCTGCAACTGATCAAACAAGCAAACCGTTCTCCACTCACAATCGACGAAGGGGTGGCACTTGTCACTCAGTTTCCTGAGTTTCTAATCAAAAATAACTGTTTTTCGATGCTAGCCTCACGTCATACAGGCGACCAGAGAGTGCCCGCTATCTGGATAAATAGCAACAAAAACCCGAACCTCGGATGGTGTTGGAATGGTAATCCGCACACATGGCTAGGTTCAGCTTCATGTAAAGTTAGAATGGGTAGTTAATGGAAAAGCGGGACATCCTACTGCGTTAAAACTGTAATATATCAATAGGTTTAGAATCAAAACTCCGCAGCCTGGATTCGAACCAGGAACCTACCGGTTAACAGCCGGTTGCTCTGCCGTTGAGCTACTGCGGAAGATGCTCAGAATGGTAGCAAACAGGCGGCAGGCTGTCAAGACGATTTCTTGCGGGCGGGGCAAAAGAGAGTATTATTATCAACCGCGTTGCCAGCACACCGAATCACACGTTCCATACGCGGCTCGGAATCTCAATTTTAGATTGGAAAATGATGTATGTCACAATCGGTAACGGTTCGTAAAGTCGAAAATGCGGCTGACTTCAAGGCTTTCTTCGAGTTCCCGTGGACGATTTACAAAAATGATCCGAATTGGGTTCCACCCCTGCTTTCGATGCGGCGTGACCAGCTCGATCATAAAAAGAACCCCAGTTGGGAATACATGGAAGGCGATTATTTCGCGGCATGGCGCGGCGATAAAATTGTGGGCACGATTGCGGCTTATATCAACCACCGGAACAACGAATATCATAACGAGCATATCGGTTGGTTCGGGGCGTTCGAGGTATTTGACGATCAAGAAGCGGCTACAGCTTTGCTCAATACGGCTGCCGAGTGGGTTAAGGCCAAAGGTTATGATGCTATTCGCGGGCCGCAAACCTTCACCACCCATGAAGATGTGGGCGTATTAGTCGATGGCTTCACACGTCCAGTACTGCTGATGCCCTACAACCTGCCCTACTATAAAAACTTAATCGAAGGCGCAGGCTTCACAAAGTCGATGGATGTGTTCAGCTTCCACCTGAGCCGACAAGGAGCCGCCGAACATGCCACAGGTGAGCGTTTGGAACGGCTGACCAAAGCGGTCATGAAGCGTAATAAGATTACGGTGCGACAAATTGACAGTAAGAATCTGAAGGAAGAGTTTAATCTGTTTAAAGAGCTGTACAACGCCGCATGGGATAAGAATTGGGGTTTTACACCCATGACCCCCAAAGAACTAGACGGGATGGTCAATAGTTTAGGGCAGTTCTTTGACTCGCGGTTTGCATTCTTCGCTGAAGTTGATGGCGTACCGGCCGGTTTCGTGATGGGTGTGCCCGATTTTAATCAGGTGTTGAAAGCCGCTAACCCGCGTCCCGGTGTACCGGAAGTTGTGTCATTAGTGCGCGCATTGTGGTATTGGAAGATTCGACCGATTATTGATACTGCACGAATCCCACTCATGGGAGTGAAAGAAATCTTTCGCAACAAGGGTGTAGATGCAGTGCTATATTATTATGTATTGATGGCGCTGCTACAGGCTCCCAACATTCAGCACTCAGACTCCGGCTGGATATTGGAGGTCAACGAAAACATGGTGAGTATCGCTCTGAGTTTTGGTTCAACCATTTATAAAACGCATCGTCTGTATGAGAAGAAGTTGCAGGCATAAGGTCACTTAGCAAATTATCCCTCATTATTGCTGACTTATGTCCTGCTGCGACAACCATCGCTTTTTATTAAACTCTTTATCCAGCTTTGGACGCTGCAAGGATTTAAGGTCTTATGGCAAAAATTTTGGTCGTGGATGATGAACAATTGACTCTCGAAATGCTCAGCACCTTTCTCAAGCTGATTGGGCATCAGGCAATAACGGCGCTATCTGCTCGCCAAACATGGGATAAGCTAGCCTACGAAGAGCCTGATTTGGTGCTGCTGGACATCATGCTGCCTGATGACAGTGGTTTAGAAATTTGTCGCAAAATGCGGTTGAATGAGGCCACTAAAACGGTGCCGATTATCATGATTTCGGCGCACTTCCCTCCCATGACGGAAGAAGCGACCAGTGCCGGTGCAACCGGATACCTGATGAAGCCCATCAAACTGGATATGCTGAAAGCTGCAATCGCTAACGCAGGGCTCAAATAAGTTTAGGGTTTTTGCCCCTGCTCAACCACATCACTGACGGCTTCTTCGGGTGTACGCTGCCCGGAGATGACTGCCGCCAATGCATTCTCCATTGCACGGAGAGTGGTGGCATTGCCATCAACGAGTGGCAACCGAGCATTCGCTAGCAACCGATTCGCCAAATCGGTAAAGGTTCCAGCATTCCACAAACGCATGGCTGCACGGCGGGCGGGCAGCATATTAATTTGCCGGCTGTAGGCTGCTAAGCGATTGGCTTCCAACATCCACTCGATGTAGCGTAAGGCCAATGCCTGTTGATCTTTATCCTTGGTTACCACCACCCACATCCAACCATTTAACACTGTCGATGGTTCACCGTCAGCCAATGGAATGGGTGCGGCTTCAAACGATTGACCGTTGGAGAGCAAATTCAGATATTGAGTCGAGGTGATGACACCCGCATCGAATTTCCCCTGCGCCAACTGGAATAAATAATCATCGGGGCGTGCGTAATCTAGGACGCTCCGGTCAATAATGCCTTCATCAACAGCCTGCTTATAGAAGGTCAATACAGTGAGCAGCGCAGTCGCATCCGGCTTACCTTGAATCAGCTCGTTAAGCGTACCACCGGCTGATATGTATTGTAATAACAGTACATCGCTCAAGCCTTCAGTCACGCCTGCTGGAAAAACAAATTTCTGCTTATTTTTCAGCACATCAGCAAAACGAGCAAACGTCCCATTTAAAACTACAGGACGATATGCGATCTGCTCGACATCTACTGTGTAAGCTAGTCCGTACAGTGTGCCATTCACCCGGCCCAAATCCAAAGCGGTTGGATATAGGTCACCGAGAATGGCTGAGGTTACTTGCCCTTGCAGAGGTTGAATAAAACCTGAGTCAACTGCCGCGATCATATCATTGCGTCGCAGCAATGTTATATCCGGCATAGCATCCGGTGCAACTGCATAAGCGGTCTTCAACGTTTCAATGATGCCGCCCGAATCCTGTGCTTTCTTCAGGCGCATTTCAATCGTCAGTTCAGGGATGGTGGCGCGAAATGTATCCACATAATCTGCCAGCATCAATGAGGCTTTTTGGTTGCTGGTTGGTGCAAGGGAGTCCGGCCACCAGATACGTAAAGTGGGTGCGATGTTACTCGTTGATTCAGGAGTCGCTTCCACCAAAGCTAAGGTCGGTGGCGGTGTCGTCACCATGATGGTCGCTTCGGTGGTGGCCGAAACGGCTTGTGCCGATGGCGAATCGCACGCCACACAAAGTGCTGAGAAAAGTGCAAGCATGATGAGAAAAACTAAACGCATGAATTCGAAACTCCGAATGTGCAACAACTGCCGCATTATACACCTAGCATCAGATTTCAGAGTTTGCAGACTGATTTTCGGGCGCAGGGTCGGTTTCGTCTGAAGCTGGCACCGGTCGTTTGACAAATCGGAGTTTCGCCACGCGCATCCCTTCCATTTCTTCGACGGATACATCATATTGACCGAAAGCCACCGTATCACCGTGTTCAGGAATACGATCCAGTTTTTCAGCGACGTAGCCCCCTAAAGTGGTAGAAGCAGGCTCACCATCCGGTTGACCAAACCGTTCAATGGCTTCGTTCAAACTGGTCAAGCCATCCACCACAATATCAGCCCCTTCAGTATGGATGGCTTCGACTTCTTCCTCGTCGTATTCATCCTGCACTTCACCGACCAACTGCTCAATAATATCTTCCATGGTCGCCACACCTGCCATACCACCATATTCATCAATCACGACGGCAAGATGGGTCTTCGATCCTTGCATCCGCTCCAAGAGAACATCCACACCCAAGGTTTGCGGCACGAACAGAGGATCACGCAGATAAGGTTTAAGATTCACAATTTGGGTACGATCTGTCAGCAATTCCGGCTTGTGCATAACGACTTCGAGTAAATCTTTGGCAAGCAGCAGCCCGACGACGTTATCAATCTTTTCCTCATAAACAGGGTAACGCGAATGCATATTAGAAACGACCATATCCAATATCGTTGAAAATGGTGCATCGCTGGATATGGCTTCCACATTTACACGCGGCTGCATGATTTCTTCAACAGTAATGTCGCTGAAATCAAACACCCGTCGCAGCAAAACCTCTTCGCTTGCTTGCAGCAGTCCGGCTTCACGGCTGGAATGTACCAGCATTTCCAACTCTTCCGCCGAATGCACCGAGGAATGTTCACTGGATGCCTCAAAACCCAACATGCGAACAATACTGTTACCTAAGCCATTCATCAGGCGAATGACCGGACGAAACAGCAGTAGAAACCAACGGACTGGACGAACCACCACCAAGGCGGTCGCCTCGGGACGCTGTAAGGCAATGGACTTGGGAACCAATTCGCCCATAACGATATGCAGCAGTGTAACTACTGAGAAGGCAATGGCAAATGAGATGGCCGGGCCGACTGTTTCGACACTCGATTCCGGCAGCAGAGCATGGAGCAGCGGCTCGATTAAATGTCCGACGGCGGGTTCACCCACCCAACCCAAGCCTAAGCTCGAAAGGGTAATGCCCAATTGTGTGGCTGCGATATAACTATCCAGATGATGCATCGCGTTACTCGCGATTTTAGCGGCACGATGCCCCTCACTGGCAAGCTGTGTAATACGCGTACGCCGCGCCCCCACCAACGCAAATTCTGCGGCGACAAAAAATCCATTGGTTGCGACCAATAGAAATACCGACAATACTCCTAAAAGCGTGTTCATCCCGCTCCTTATACCCCACTCGGTTATCAAGCGCCCTTATAATAACATGCTTTAGGAAGCACATGTGTAGGACATGCGGCTTATAAAACAGCATCAAATTTACAAAAGTCCACAGGAAACCTGCCTTACCTGACCAGATGGCACTATAATCGAATGACTCTTACAGATTGCCAAAAGGAATATTTATGAAAGACCTGCCTACCTTTAGAGAACATCCGCGTGATCAAGTGATGGCCTTGGTTCATCGTGTCTTGATGTTGGACTCGCACAGCGACCATTCATATCTCCATGAATTGGTGACGCATGCCGACGGACATTATCGTGTCCTGTTTGATCCAGCTTATTTCATTTTGCAGCCGGGACAAACTGAACCGAGCAAATCTCAATGGAGCAGCTTGAAGAAGAAATTCAAGCGTCATGATCCAAGTGTATTTGTTTTTAAGGAACACGGCACAATCAACGCCAATGGCAAACCATACAGCTATTTGGACTTTGGATTTTTCGCTCAATGAGACCAAGTTCGGTTGTGCAATGGCAAAGGTGACGTATAATCGACACGCATACTACTAGCGAACTGGATCAAAAATTAAAGCTCTTGATCTGACAAAACACACAATGAGATTCTCTATTATTTTTACTTACATATAGGCTGCTTTCTTAACAACATGTAGCCTTTTCAAGGAGCATTCCATGGCAACTTATACTCTTCCCCAACTTCACGAAGCTACGCCTATCAAAGACGACGAAGCCATCCTGATTGCCAGCGGTGACTTGCGACTCGCTGCCAACCAGACCTGCTGGGCAGCGCAGGAAGCGATGGAAAAGCAAATCATCGCGGCTTTCAAAAAAGAAGGCATCAAAGTCAAACGTGGTCATGCCTATGACCCCGAACTCAAGCATGGTTTCATTTGGAGCCAGCGCATGGGTATGGATGTGTTCCAGAATATTGACCCAAATGCCAAATTGATCGTCGCTGAGGCGGTTTGGCAGTACAGCCATCATGTCCTCGCCGGACTGCGAGCGCATCGCGGGCCAATTTTGACGGTCGCCAATTGGAGCGGACAATGGCCGGGTTTAGTCGGCATGTTAAACTTGAACGGTTCGCTCACCAAGATGGGTGTGAATTACAGCACTATTTGGAGCGAGGATTTTAAGGATGAGTTTTTCATCAACGGCATCCGTAAATGGATCAAGACTGGCAAAATCACACATGAGACAAGCCAAGTTCATGACCTAAAAAAGAGCAAACTGCCCAAAGCGGAACGGGCACTCGGTGAAGCATTGGCTGCCCAACTCAAACAGGACAAAGCCATCATCGGTATTTTCGATGAAGGCTGCATGGGCATGTATAACGCCATTATTGACGATGAACTGCTGAATGCGACGGGCATCTACAAAGAACGTCTGAGTCAATCGGCATTGGTGGCAGGGATGAAGTTGGTCAAGGATGCTGAAGCCAAAAAGGTGCGCCAATGGCTTGACGAACGCGGCGTATCGTTTGTAATCGGCAAAGATGAAGCGACTGAACTCAGCGATAAGCAAGTCCTTGAGCAGTGCAAGATGTATATCGCTGCCGTTCGCATCGCCCATGATTACGGCTGTGCAGCGATTGGCATCCAATATCAACAAGGTTTGAAAGATTTGGTTCCTGCCTCTGATTTGGTTGAAGGCTTACTCAACAATGTCGAACGGCCTCCGGTTTATCACGCCCAAACAGGTGAAGAACTCTATGCCGGTCAAGCATTGCCTCACTTCAACGAAGTTGATGAGGGTGCGGCAGTGGATGAAATCGTCACTAACCGCATATGGAACGCGATGGGACTCGATCCGGCAACAACGCTGCACGACATCCGTTACGGCGAACACTTTAAAGGCAAAGGTGTCGATGACTATGTGTGGGTGTTCCTAATTTCGGGCGCTGCACCAGCTTCGCATTTCATCGATGGCTACGCAGGTGCAACCAGTTTGCGCCAATCACCGATGTACTTCCGATTGGGCGGTGGCACACTTCGTGGTGTCAGCAAACCGGGCGAAATCGTCTGGAGTCGTGTCTATGTGATGGATGGCATCTTACACGCTGATTTGGGACGGGCAACTGTGGTCGCATTGCCTCAAAAGGAAACAGATCGCCGCTGGAAAATGACCAGTCCGGAATGGCCGATTATGCACGCGGTTTTGCATGGGGTAACCCGTGACCAAATGATGGCGCGGCATAAAGCTAATCATCTCAACGTGGCTTATGGAAACGATGCCGACTCGGCTGATAAGGCACTTGCCGCCAAAGCTGCGATGTTTGCGGCAATGGGTATCGAGGTTCATTTGTGCGGGGATGTCAACCTGTAAACAAGTCACGCTAGCGGGGTGAACCTTAACCACTCACCCCATAGTCGAGGAATCATGCCATGAGTGATTCGCCCGAACTGGATGCAAAACCAAAACGTCCACGAAAATCCAAAGCCGAGCGCGAAGCGGAACGTCAGGCTAAACTGAAAGCCGAGTTGGATAAGCCGCTCGATCCTCGAATCTGGATTTTCTTGGGCGTGATTCTGCTAGTCGTCACATTGGTCATGTATATCGACCCCTATGGTGCGACCAATACAGATACACGCGGCGCGGAAGGCGTGCAGATTGTACTAGCAATCATTTATGGCATTCTTGGTAAAAACCTAGCGACCTTATTAATGGGCGGACTCGGTGGGTTATCACTGGTTGTCGGGATCATCGGTTGGCTTAGGAAACGCTTAGGTCAATCGGATATAAGTTGACTATGGGAACACAACCAAAGCAGCACTATATCAAAAGAGTGCCGCTGACGATTGGTCTGTTATTGGTATCGTTGCTTGGCTTTATTCTGTCACCGACTTTTCAGGCCATCGTAGACGATTATCTTTCCACACATATTACTGGCAACTGAAGCAATGGAAACGTCTTAGGTTTCATGTTCGCAGGGTGTATGATGCTTCTGACAATCGGCCTTATCGCCATTTTAGCAGTCGTGCTCATTTGGCGTGGGATTGCAGAATGGCCTTTAGAACCAAACTGATATTTTTTCGACTTTTAATAAAGGAAATTTGAAATGCTTACAACGCAATTGCTTCATCCCGAAATTTTGGAAGCCCTCGGCAGTTCCGGTCACGGTGGTAAAGTGCTGATCGCCGATGGGAATTATCCCTTCGTCACACGTGCTAATCCGGCGGCAAAGCGTGTTTACCTGAACTTCACTCCCGGCAAACTCAACGTAGTCGAGATTTTAGAGGTGTTAGTCAAGGCGATCCCGATTGAGTCGGCAGATGTCATGACCCCCGACAGCGGCGACGAACCGGGGATATTTGCGGATTTCCGTCGCTTGCTGCCTGATCTTGAACTCAAGAAAAATGCACGTTTTCCTTTCTACGAATTAGCGCGTGACCCTGATTGCTGCTTGGTCATCGCCACTGGTGAGCAGCGCATCTATGCCAATATTCTGCTAACGATTGGTGTTGTAGCGCCACCCAAGTGATGAGTAAGGAGGATGAGGCTTTCATTCTCGAATTGAACGTTATCCATGTATTATGTGTTAGACTAAGTCTGTACGGCAAATTACGAAGAAGGGAGATTACATCATGAAGTCTAAACAACTACTGGATCAACTTGAATTCCACGAAACAGTCCCATTTGCTCAACCCCTATTAGTTGAAAAGGATTTGCGTATATTACGTTGGACGCTCAAACCCGGACAAAGTATTATCAAACACAGCGTACCACATTCACCTTTTTGTGTAGTTGTCCTAAAAGGACAGGGAATATTTACAGCAAGTGACGGCAAAGAACAGAAGTTTGGACCAAACTCTCTGCTCGTATTTGAACCGGGAGAAGCACATACAGTACGCGCCGTCGATGAAGAATTGGTCTTTGTTGGCTTCTTACAAGGAGCGCCGGGTACACGAGTCGAACACATCAGCGGAGAAATGGCGAACTGATCAAAACAGCAGGGGACAAAGCAAAGTCAATTTAATCAAAACGCATAGGGAATGAGCAAGTCACACAGCTTGCCCACAAAACTTTTAAATCGAACAAGGTACATCACACGCTCTAGTAGGGGTATGATGTACCTCAACCTTCATCCGATGGCTAATTTCTCAGATCTTTTAGTCACACCCATGCCTAATGCCTTAGCCGGAACATCTTGTATAAGATACCAAGCAGCTTACTTGGATGACTTCTCATTGCGAATCGTTTTAATCAACGCCAAGGTATCTCGCACCAATGTTTCCATCGCGGCAAAGTTACCCTCTTTCAACCAATCCGCACGGATGAGTTTGCTGCCCATACCCACGCAAACCGCGCCAGCATCAAACCAAGCGCGAAGGTTAGCCTCATCAGGACTCACACCACCCGTCGGCAAAATCCGCGTCCATGGACGTGGGCCGAGAATGGCCTTCACGAAGCTCGAACCACCCAGCGCATCTGCTGGAAACAACTTCACAATTTCCGCGCCGAGTTCTTCTGCGTTTGAAATTTCGCTCACGCTGCCACAGCCGGGAACGTAAGCGATTTTACGGCGATTACAGAGTCGTGCAACCTCAGGATTGAAGTTCGGTGCGAGGATGAAGTTTGCGCCTTGCGCGATGTAAGCGGCTGCCGTTGGCGCATCCTCCACTGTACCTACACCGAGGATAATATCTGGATAAGTTTTAGATGTGTGCTGTATCAGTTCGCTAAAAACAGTCATCGCCCCTTCGCCACGATTGGTGTACTCCATCACATGACTGCCACCGCGAACCAATGTCGCCACCACGCCCTTCACCAGCGCTATATCAGGGCTGTTAAACAATGGCAACACCCCATCATTCATCATTGTGCTGTAAACGGTCATACGGTCAAAACGTGCCATCCTTCAAACCTTTCTAGATCTTCTTAATACAAAAATAATTAGGATCTGGTATGGCTACACCTATTTCTCCCACTTCGGATTATCAATCATAGTGGGTTTGCCATCGCGCTCGACTACAATTTGGGCAAACCCCTTGTCCGCAATCGAGGCATAGTCGTACCCCGCGTCAGACGGATAACAGGCGAAAAATACGAAGTTTTCCTTGCCGATGTTGATAGTGCGGTGCGCCCAAAACGGCGGGATATAACTCATCGCGCCGGAAGTCATATGCTGCACATTGATTTCGCCATCCGGTGACATCAGCAGCAAATAGCCCTCACCTGCCAACCCCATATACAACTCGGCACGGTTACCAATCGCATGATAATGGCCTTTGGTGAAGAAATATTCATCACCCACTTTGCCGGGGAAAATGGTTGTCGTTGAATAGCGCAGTTGGCCTTCTTCAGTTGGGTTTTGCGTTGCCTCATGTACCTCGTAAATCAGCGGGTTATTGATCATCAAGGCATCTTCAGCCATCGAGTCCGCGAACATTCCTTCTAAATCGTGCAGATAACGCTTTTGAACCACAACCGCATTCGCAATCACACCGTTCGATAGATTAATCATCGTGGTGAAAGGGGGCATGTAATGAGCCATATTTATTACTCCTGTGAATCATCTTGCTGGGGAAACCAAAACTCAAAAGAATATTCAAGTTCAAAAAGCAGTTGCCGGATTTCGACGGCGCGAACCATCAGTTCATCATACTCAATGTCATTAATCAATTTACGTCTATATACAATCGTCCATTGTAATTTAAACCCGTTGCAGGACGATTTCGCCAACGTCAGCATATTCAGGGCGTGCTGGCTGCCACGTGTTTCAAACGCTGCTGCGATTTTTGCCGCCATCATCACCGTGGTTTGACGGATGTCATTGGCGAGTTGATGATCAAACGTCTCATGACGCGTGATAAAGTACACCAACTTGGTCAGCTCACGCGCCCTCTGCCATACAATCAAATCTTCAAAGCGTTGAAGACCAGACATCAGTGTCTACCTTTACCTACTCACAATAAGTTCTACAACTCGTCAATTGGCATCTCGTATTTTTATCACAGTCCAGAATACACCGATGAACTGCCAAAGTCTCGAAACTTATAAGCACATCACCAATTCTCTCCACTAGGATAACATCGGCGCTCTCAAAAGCGAAACCAACTCCTAGTCCACTCAAAAATCGAGGCCAATGGAATGGATTCAGGCCAACCGCCTTGAAAGACAGGCTAATTCTGGATAATGTATACCATAGGAAGGCGCAATCTCAGCGCCTTCTTTTATGAGCAGCACCAGAGGAGTATTGCATGACTACACCATTTCGCTGGGGAATTCTCGGCACGGGCAGCATCGCCCACAAATTCGCTACAGGTTTATCGGTGCTGACGGACGCGAAACTTATCGCGGTGGGTTCACGCACACAGGAATCAGCCGACAAATTCGCAGATGAATTCCACGCGCCTAAACGTCATGCCAGCTACGAAGCATTGGCAAACGATCCTGAAGTCGAAGCTATTTATATCGCCACACCGCATCCCTTCCACAAAGACAACACCCTGCTCTGCCTGAACGCGGGCAAAGCCGTACTGGTCGAAAAACCCTTCGCCATCAACGCTGCCGAAGCCCAACAGATGATTAGTCTCTCTCGGCAGAAAAAAGTCTTTTTGATGGAAGCCATGTGGTCACGCTTCTTACCAGCCATCGTCCGTGCCCGTGAATTGATTGCCAGCGGCATGATAGGCGAAGTTCGCATGTTAAACGCTGATTTCGGCTTCCGTACCAGCTTCAATCCCAAAAGCCGACTGTTTGATCTGGCACTTGGTGGTGGTGCGCTTTTAGACGTAGGCATCTATCCGATGTCGCTGGCCTTTATGTTATTTGGCACACCCAAAACGGTTGCTGCCCAAGCCCACTTCAGCGAAACGGGTGCCGACGATCAAAACGCCATCCTGTTTAGTTACGATCAAGGTCAACTGGCGCTGCTTTCATCTGCCAACCGGACTAACACCGCCCATGAAGCCATCATTTACGGCACAGATGGCTCAATCCGCATTCCCGATTGGTGGCATGGACAAAAACTTATTCTCAACGTGAACGACAAACCAACAGAAACACTCGATATCCCGCATCTCGGCAACGGTTACCCGCATGAAGCCATAGAAGTGGCAGCTTGCGTCCGCGCTGGCAAGATCGAAAGTGAAACCATGCCGCTGGATGAATCGCTGGCAATCATACAGACAATGGATACAATTCGTTCTCAATGGGGACTTAAATATCCTTCTGAATAATAAGCATTTTAAAAAGGACAATTAACGATGCAATACGGCAAACTGCCCGGTATTGACAAGCCGATTTCACGGCTGGTGCAGGGAACAATCCCGATTGGCACGAACCATCTTGAGACCAGTTTCAAACTATTAGATGATGTTTATGCACTCGGTTGCACCACCTTCGACACCGCTCATGTCTACGGCAATGGCGATGTCGAACGCGCTTTCGGCAAATGGCTGGAACATATGGGTGAGCGTGATAAGGTGGTCATCATTGGGAAAGGCGCACACCACAGCCAAGATCGGCAGCGCGTCACACCGCACGATATTACCTCCGATATATTCGACACACTCGCCCGTCTCAAAACGGATTACATTGACCTGTACCTACTACATCGTGATAACCCCGATGTGCCGGTTGGCCCGATTGTCGAAGTCCTAAACGAACATCTCAAAGCCGGACGTATTCATGCTTTTGGCGGTTCAAACTGGACTCACCCCCGCGTCCAAGAAGCTAATGAATATGCCAAGGCGCATGGTATTCAAGGCTTCACAGCCAGCAGTCCAAACTTTAGCCTCGCCGATCAGGTCAAAGAACCTTGGGCGAACTGCATCACCATCAGCGGTCCGAAAAATGTTGAAGCGCGTGAATATTACGCCCAAAATCACACACCGCTGTTCACATGGTCGAGCCTCGCAGGTGGCTTTTTCTCCGGTCGCTTCACCCGTGATAATCTCGCCAGCTTCACCGAATACTTCGACAAACTCTGTGTCGAATGCTATTGCTATGAAGATAATTTCAAACGTCTTGACCGTGTTAAACAATATGGTCAGGAAACAGGACTCTCGATCCCGCAGGTGGCGATGGCCTATGTCATGAACGAACCGCTGGATATTTACGCACTGGTCGGCTGCCAGAATGGTGAGGAGTTCGCGGCGAACATCGCGGCCTTGGAACATCATCTCTCGCCAGAAACTTCGGCATGGCTTGATCTGCGTTCCGACACACGTTAATCCAAAATCGTAATATAAAGGCGAAATGTGCCAATCCTTTCGCCCGTTCAATTGATATCTTAACGAAAGCGTTTATTCTAAATGAGCAGCATACGTGTTTTACTAGTTGGCGAATCATGGATCTCCACTAGCACCCATATCAAAGATTGGGATTTTTCTTCGAGCACTAAGTACAGTGTCGGCACAAAATACCTTGTGGCAGCGCTTGAAGGTGACGAATTTGAATTCGGTCACATGCCCGGTCATATTGCGGGTGCTGGTTTCCCGACTCAGATAGAGGATCTAGAACAATACGATGTCATTCTCCTCAGCGATATTGGGGCGAATACCTTCTTATTACACCCTGACACATCAGCCGGAAAAATTGTCCCCAACCGCCTCAAGCTGCTGCAACAGTGGACAGAAAATGGCGGCGGTCTAGCCATGTGCGGCGGTTATTTGTCCTTTTCAGGCATCAATGCTTCAGCTAAATATTATCGCTCACCCATTGAGGCTATCTTACCTGTCACCATTCACACCTTTGATGACCGTGTCGAAACACCCGAAGGTGTGGTCGCCAAAGTGGTTGATGATAACCATCCGATTATGTCGGGCATCACAGGCGAATGGCCGCCGTTGCTAGGGTATAACGAGGTAATACTCAAGCCAGAAGCCCACTTACTGGTTACGGCTGGCATCGATCCGCTGTTGGCCGTGCAAAATGTTGAGGAAGGACGTTCGCTCATCTGGGCATCCGACATTGGGCCACATTGGTGTCCGCCACCTTTCCTTGCTTGGAGTGGTTACGCCCAACTCTGGCAGCAATCTATCCGTTGGTTAGCCAAGCGCATCTAATAAGATAGGAATCAAAAACGGCTTGCAGTTGGCAAGCCGTTTTTGTGTTATCGATATTATCGCTTTTTAAGCTCTGGGAGTGTTTCGGTCCCATTCTTCTGATTGCCATTCTTCGAAAGCGGTGACTCGTGCTTCCGGTCTTGAGTCACTTCATGCTTCACTTCAGCACTCTCTTTGAGTTTGTTCTTATTCTTGGGATTTTTGTCGGGCATACTGATTACTCCTTTGCTTATTTGCAAAATTCGATCATAACGATGAAGAGAGTAACCTAGACTTTATCAGGGTCTGGGAGCTTTTCAGCGTCTTCTTTATCATGGGTTTCCTGCTTTTCAGCAGGTGACTCATGCTTCCATTCTTGAACAACTTCGTGCTTTTCTTCGGCACGCTCTTTGAGTTTTTCTACATTCTTGGGGGTTTTGTCGGGCATAGTGATTGCTCCTTTGCCTATTTGCAAACGTCGATCCGTAACGATGAAAAGAGTAACCTGCTTCAACGGATCGGACTATCTACGCAGTCAGCAAGTCTCTCTTACAGCATACCTTACAACATCCAAGTTTTAACATTTCGGGAATACCATGCAAATGCAGTTCTCATTATGGAAAAGAAATGGTCTTCTTTTCTCATCTAAACTGAGGTTAGTGACTCACTCTAAATTAGCGTGGCGGGCAAACATTTGCTCGCCCGTTTTACTCAGTGCTTTCATCAATTGCAGTGTACAGATATCCAGCAGCAAGACCAACGATTGCTCAAAAAGATTCGCCATCGGCTGTACCGATTGAACATCATTACTATTCCCTTCAACTTTCGGAGTTGGTGCCGGAATGCAAACCACTCTATCGGCATGATGTCCAACCGGAGAATCAGGATAGGCTGTGATTAAGACTACTGTCGCACCAATCTCTTT
The DNA here is from genome assembly GCA_038251275.1 of Aggregatilineales bacterium. Classification (GTDB taxonomy): domain Bacteria; phylum Chloroflexota; class Anaerolineae; order Aggregatilineales; family Phototrophicaceae; genus CFX2. Next base: position 30,848 of record JBBSBM010000028.1, on the reverse strand, counting down.
GGCCTTGCTGGCATAATTCATCAGTGAAGCGGTCTTACCCGAACCGGATGCCAATACCAGCACATCATCGGCGGCAATGCCAGGTGTTGTTACCTCATCCACCGCATAAATATGCAAACCCAAGTGCATCAAGCGCATGGCGAACGCCCGCATAAACAAACCTGAGCGTCCTTTTCCCGCAATAAAGATGCGTTTCGCGCCCAAAATCTCGCGCTGTAATTCCGCTACTTCATCAGCCGAGACACCCTTTAATGCTGTGGCAACTTCCTCAACAACCACATCGACCCAAACCTGAAAATCAGTCATCTAATCCACTCTTTTGTGTTGACTGCTTAAATTATTTCTCAAGCGCAGCCACCATCCGTTCACGTAATCGCTGGGTCACTGCCGCCGGATCAGCCGCCCGCGCGATTGCACCACCAACCACCACAATCTCTGGATTTTGCTTCATGATCGAGTTAATCGTTGGCAATCCGACACCACCCGCTACCGCCACTGGCGCATCAGGCAAACCTTTCCGCAGCCGCTTCAAAGTTGCAAGTGGGGTTTCGAATTCCTGCTGGTCAAATGCGGTATGAACGCATAGATAATCACAGCCCAATGCCAGCAGGTAATGACTGCGTTCCACCACATCGCTGACCTGCATCATATCTGCAATAACTTCGCCACCATGGCGTTTAGCGGCAGCCACCACACCATGAATGGTCTTATCTTGGCTCACACCTAAAACCGTCACATAACGGCAGCCTGCCTCAAACGCGATACTGGCTTCTTCATCACCCGCATCCATAATCTTGAGATCCGCCACCAGCATCACATCAGGAAATAATTCCCGTATCTGCGCAGCCACACGGATGCCTTCCCGATACAACAGCGGCGTTCCAATTTCGACAATATCCACCAACGGCGCGACCAATTGCAGTACCGTTAATGCCTGCTCCAATGTTCCATCCAGCGCCAATTGAAGCAGCGGACGCTGGTGAGGGCTCGAATTATTGCTATTCAATGGTTCGTGCTTTCCTGATGTAGACCACCCACTAATGGGTTAATCCAATGACGGGTATTGTAGGGCAGTTTGATCGCCCAGAATAAATGCTAACAAATATTTCTAACTCAACGCAAGCGGTTATAAATTTTCTACCCGAAGCCGAATTGCTCACCATGTGACCAACAGCGCCATTACAAGCATACCACTCACTAGCACAACTGCCATAAAAACGTTGGACAATCCACCCATACGTACCATTTGTGGACAGTCTGTTAGGTTGCGAAATCAAATAGGGTGGTGCGATTCCATCACACTCTCTGATGAACGTCATCCTATCTTTAAAAATACCGGATTTCCGACCACTTTCCAAAATTTCCATCTGTTTAGCCCATTAAAAATCCCACATTTCGTAGGGGCGCAAGGCTTTGCGCCCCGATTGCAGGCACAAATCCATACTGACAAATGAAACCTTCAAAGCTTTATTTCACCCGAAACAAAATAGGTCGGTGTAAAATCAGTGATTATGAATGAGCGATATAAACTATCTTTGCCAACAATAATTGATTGGTAATCAAAATCCTGTGTAGGGTGGAGGCGTGCCTCCACCGCCTGTAATCAATTTGAAGTAACCAAAAGCTAAATCAACTAGGAAAAACATGACCATTTTTTCTGAACGAACGCTTTCCGCTTTATATGCCGCCGGTTGGACTCCCAACCGGAATATTGATATCTCAACTGAGTTAGACATTCTGAAAAAACAAGGTTATTCCACTTTCCCAGCCGCATTGGATTTTATGAAGCGTTTTAGTGGACTACAAATATCTTTTCAGAGCCTTTTTGATTCAAAGATTCATTACAGTGTGCATTTTGGTACTAAACCAGTCTTATATATGGAGGGTGAAGGTGGAGGAGAAGGGATCGAAGGTTTCGCTGAGGATTTAAATACTCGCTTATGTCCAATTGGTGCCGACAATAGCGGTATTCTTTGGACGATGGCTGAAGATGGAAAAGTTTATGGGATTTATATGCCTGTCATACTTCTTATGGGTAATTCAGGTGAACAGGCTATCGAAAATACAATTAATTATCTTCCATCAAACCCATTACCCGTTGTCAAAGATTACACCGATGAATTTGACGCATTTCGTAGAGATCATCCATCCCTTTACTAACCTCCCCTCGCCAATGCCCCATCACGCCGAATTGAAACCGCCATCGTGTCGTCTCCGTCAAAAATCATTTTTATTCATAAAATACACGATTTTGATTCGCTTTCCAAAGTATATTTTTACAAACCTTCGCTACCAAATTCTATCTATTTAACAACCTTCACTCGCCCATCGCTCCCTCAAAACGGTTAGTACCAACACTCGGAAAGAGTTACAAAATGTTCTTCCAAAATGTAACCCGTTTCGTCCTCAAATCGAATATGATGTTGGTGGGGCTGGATGTACGGGCTTGCCGTTGGCAAGCCCTCTCCACTCAACTGAGACAAGTCTAAGGGCATAAACTGCCTTTTGTCTTGAACTGTAAACTGTTGACTGATAACTCTAAACATCACTTCCGAATCTGACGAATTTGCAGAATTTTACGAACGTTCGGCAGATCACTCCCTCAAATCCGCCGTCCAAGCACCTTTTGCAGTTACGGTTTTTGCGGAATTTGCAGCATTTAGAATCAAAAACGGTGAATATACTCACCGTCTTTAACTCTCACTCACAAATTTACTGGTTGACTGGCGACTGGTAGCTGGTAGCTGTAGACTTTTCTTGTAACTTGAAACTTGTCTCTTGTCACTGACTTTCCAACAACGCTTCGACTTCCGCCCGTGTCGGCATACTCGGAGCAGTTCCCATCTTGGTCACGCTCAAACCTGCCACTGCGTTGCCAAATCGGAGCGCTTCTTCGAGGCTCTTACCTTCGCCCAGCGCCACCGCGAACCCTCCGTTAAACGCATCGCCTGCGCCAGTGGTATCAACAGCCTTGACCTTAAAAATCGGCACAGTTCCTTGTCCCTCGGCACTCAACCACATCGCTCCTTGCGAACCGAGTGTCACTACCACTGTCTGGCCTTCTCGCGTCAACAATGACCGTGCCGCAGCCTCGTAATCGCCTGATTTCCCACTCAACACTTCCAGTTCGGTTTCGTTCGGTGTCAGATAATCCGCCAGTGCCACCACATCTGCCGACAACTTTCCAGCGGGCGCAGGGTTCAAAATCGTCTTTACCCCTTTGCCCTTCGCTACTTTCATCACGTACTCAACCATGTCGTAGTTGATTTCCAACTGCACCACGACCACATCGGCAGCCGCAATCACATCCGTCGCCTTATCAATATCAGCCTTCGTGATCTTTAAGTTCGCACCCAGAATCACCACGATGCTGTTCTCACCTTGGTCATCCACCCAAATCGGCGCAACCCCTGTGGCATGGTCAGGGTCACGGCTCACAAGCTCGGTGTTGATGCCTTCGCCCTTCCAGAAGTCAAGCGCCGCCTGTGCGAAAACATCCTCACCTATCCGCCCGATGAAGGTCACCTCCGCCCCCAACCGAGCCGCCGCTACCGCTTGGTTTGATCCTTTACCCCCCGGCCCTGTCTTGAAAGTATGCCCGCTCAACGTCTCTCCCGGACGCGGCATCTTCTCCATATAAGCCGTCAAATCCATATTAAAACTGCCGACCACCACAATTTTCGCTGGCATAAAGTTCGTCCTTAAAATTTTCACTCAATATTTCACAGAATTATAACGCGTGAAAATATTGCAGCCTTTACTAGAGAAAAACGCTTATGGAATCCAGTTACCAATTCCAACATGTGGATTGATAAACTCACACATATCTTTGTAAATATCTTGATTTTTTAGTGCCTGCGAGGACTTCACTCTCCCCACTACATAGGTAAATAAATCCACAGCATCAAGCAAAATCGGTTTCGCACCTACGATTTTTTCAGGTGTAATATTCTCATACTTATATAATTGATTCGTTGAAATCCTACCAGCGCCCCAATAATCTAATTTTGTTTTTTGAGTATCTGCCCAAAGTTTTAGTTTTCTATCAGTGTTCAAAAGACCAAAATCGCGAATCACTCCTATAGCGGCTTGAAAAGCTAAACTATAAAGATGTTCTGGCAAAATTTTAATTTCGTGACTATTTCCAGATGGCATTGATTTGGGAAAAGTATGACGATCAACAATTCCAACACAATACATTGGTCGATGGATCTTTAGCATCAAAATAATTTGTTTGGCAATTTGTAAAATTTCATACTCGCTAAAACGCTTCCAAACGGTTTTTTCTCTGGCCTTACCATTAAAAAGTTCTTTAGAATGAAATCGTGTTTTGTGCGGAAGACCTAAATCAAAAATGAATTCCTCAAACGCTTCTCCCGCTTTTATAACATCATTATCGTTAAATATTAACAGACCGTACAAAACTATATCTTCTCTAGCGCTTTCGTCACCAAATAAATGAAATATGTTCGACGGAGGAGGGTTTGAAAGTACCTTAACAAAACTCAACTGCTTACCACATCCAAAACAGGTGTATGAAAATGGTTGATCAAGTTGAGACAAAGAAATATAAATTATTGTATGTGCCCCACACCCTCCTTCGGCCACATTATGTGTAACATTTCCTCTAATCATTCCTTCCGGCTCTCCTAAATTCCCGATTAGAGGATCGTAACCAATAAGAGGTTGATTTTGCTCATTTATGGTTCGCGTCGTTCCCATATATACATGATAGCCTTGCTCAATTAAGGTCGGTTTTTTGGATTTAGCCATTATCTCAATCTCTCATCGCATTTAGCACTAATGAGCTAATTGTACATTTACTTTAAATCCGTCACAATAAGCTCAAAATTGCTTAAACAAATTGGAGCTTATTACGATGGATATACGTTTAGACGGTAAAAGAGCTTTAGTGACTGGCGCAGGCAAAGGCATCGGGCGCGAAATCGTCAAAGTATTAACCGAGTGTGGTGCTCATGTGGTCGCCGTTAGCCGTACTCAATCTGACCTCGACAGCCTCAAAGCCGAAACGGGCTGCTCAACTATTCTCGCAGACATCACCAGCGCCGAAGGAGCAAAACAGGCTGCCGAAGCCGCTGGCGAAATTGATCTACTGGTCAACAACGCGGGTATCGCCCTTCTCGCACCGTTCCTCGAAGTCACCGTTCAAGACTTTGATGACACCATCGCTGTCAATCTTCGAGCCGCTTTAATCATCGGGCAGGTCATTGCCAAAGGCATGATCGCTCGTGGCAAAGGCGGAGCAATTGTCAATGTATCCAGCCAAGCCAGTATTGCCGCCATTCCCGATCATACCGCTTACTGTGCTTCCAAAGCGGGTTTGGATCATCTCACCCGTGTCATGGCGCTGGAACTCGGCCCGCACCAAATCCGCGTCAACAGCGTCAACCCAACCGTGATCTTGACCCCGATGGGTGAAAAAGTGTGGGGCGCTCCCGAAAAAGGTGGCCCGATGCTGGCAAAAATTCCGCTGGGGCGCTTCGGCTATCCAATCCATGTAGCGCAGGCGGTTGCTTACTTACTTAGCGACCAATCTGACATGATTAACGGCATCATCATGCCCATCGACGGTGGTTATCTGGTGGGGTAAATGCGATTTACGCCTTCTCCACCCAAGCGCCTTCTGGCATTTTCTCGCCTGCACGGAGTGAAACTTTTAAGCGGTTCTCAGCAGGAGTAATCGGGCAGCTCCAGCCGTCCGAATAAGCACAGTAGGGATTATAGGCATTATTCAAGTCGATATGAAAACGGTTGTCACCGAGATATTCCGGTTCAAGGTAACGCCCTGCCGGATAAGTCTCTGTACCAGCACCCGCATCTACAAACGGCAGGAAAAACCCGTAGTCAGCTTCATAGAGTGTCAGGGTAATTTCCTGTCCCTCAACCATAAAGCTGAACGTTCCATAACGCTTATAGCGTCGCACATCACCGGTTGTCGTTTGAATCGGCACGAACTGACCATCAGCTATTGGTTCTACAGAAACTTTCAGATCAAGCTCAGGGTTGTAATCGTAATAGCTCAAGCTGATGAATTTATCCTGCTGCTCAGGTGTTAGCGGCGATTGAGGGCTGTTTCTAAAAAACTCGTCTTTTTGGCGACGTTCCAATTGAAGTTTAGGGTTATCCATCAGGTTTCATCCTTAATTGAGGGCACGGAAAGTAAGACAAGTAACTGCTTACTCTCAAAAATAGATGGGATTACGTGGAGAACGCTTACCCCCATCCAAAGAATTATTGAACACATTGAAGCACTGAGACAATAAAGTGTGTCAATTAAATTTTGGCATCAGAAGTCAATCAAAAAGGACAAGCCGATGACTTGTCCTTTAAAAGCGGAAAGGGAGGGATTCGAACCCTCGATAGCCTTACGGCTATTCTCGTTTTCGAGACGAGCCCGTTCAACCACTCCGGCACCTCTCCAATTGAAGGCAATTATAAGGGACATACCCCTATTTGAAAATGCCCGTTTTGCTGACGACAAGCGCTTATTAATGCCGCTGACCATCCGCTCGCAGCGCAGCGAAAAATGCTTTTAGATAGCTCGCGGCTTCTTCCGCCATCAATCCTGAACTCACTTGCACTTGATGATTCAATTGCGAATGTTGAAGTAGATTCATGATGCTCCCACCAGCTCCGGCTTTAGGATCGGTTGTGGCGTATACCAGACGTGGTAATCGCGCCAAAACCATCGCTCCAGCACACATCGCACACGGTTCCAACGTGCAATACAGTGTCACCCTTTCCAAACGCCAATGACCCACCACATGGGCAGCTTCACGCAAAGCCAACATTTCTGCGTGGGCTGTTGGATCTTGATCACGTTCACGGGCGTTATACCCTCGCCCAATAACCTCACCATCGCGAACAGCAATCGCCCCAATCGGCACATCGCTCCGTTCGAGGGCTTTTAATGCTTCATCCAGCGCCAACCGCATAAAATAGGCATCATCCGTTAAAGGTCGTTCCATTCATCCTCTTCGCCAACTTGCGCTTTAACACGATCTTTTGCACCAGCGGCAAAATCCTCGGCATGGGTTACTTTGCGGGATATTCCGTTGGTCGCATCATTCGGTGAATGGGTTATCGTCTCTTGCAGTATGCGCGACTTATGAGAACGTCGTTTTAATAAAAAGAAACCTATCAGGATGCTACCCGATATTGCGCCAGATTTTCGAGCCGCATCATCAACCGGATCAACATAACCGGGAACCGTAAAATAGGGAATAACGTTCCCGCCAGTTGAATGAACAATATTATAAAAGTCAGGTGCAACGGTTGTATTGACGCGGATGTAAACCCATAGCGGACGATTTAGAAGTTTTGCAGCCAGTGCATAATCGCTTATTTGATCAAATTCCCGCCCCGTATAAAGAAGATTCTGTGTGTTTTTGGACTCTGCAATAAACTCAGCAGTGATGAAATCCGGTATGCGGTAATCCGTTTGCAAATCGTTTACAGGCAAACACAGGTTGCAGGCTTTGCCGTTGGCTGAACTCGCATTTTTACACAGGCATTGACGTTGCTCAGGACTATTGTTATTGGGCAAACGCAAATCGGCAGCGAGGATAACTTCCGCGCTATCTCCAATTTCACTCCCGCTACCCTGCCCCGTTGTCAGCGGCATCTGACTCGAATAACGCCGATGAGTTGGATTAGGCGCAGTAATGTTAAGCATTAAGATGACAGAAATAATGAAAATGATTACACAAGAATTGAATACAACTTGGACAATCTGTTTCAATACACACCTCAAACAGTTATATATCCCTATGAATAAGGATACAACCGGGGTGTGCTAAAACAGACTTAATTGTTGTGGTGCATCAGGATCTTCCTGCTCAGGCTCTTGTTCCACAGATGTATTGTCTTCATCTAATAGTTCAACTTCGGCCTCTACTTCTGGCAGACTATCACTCGGCAATTCCACTTCCAATTGCGCTTCATCCTCTGGTAGTTCCGGTTCAAATTCAGCTTCCACTTCTGGCAAAGATTCAATTGGTAATTCTGCTCCCACTGATTCAGTTATTTCAACAGAAACCGGCGCAATATCAATCGGGATATTGAATATTTGTGGCTCAACAACTTCCGGTGCAACCGCTTGATGATCGTGGTCATGACCATCAAGAACATCTAAATCAGGCACGAAATCCGCGCCCACATCATCAATGTGCATAGTTGCCCTTACACGCAGCTCAGCTAACTGTGCGTCCGTGAAACCAGCGCTGTGCATCACAATCGAAAGTGATGGCTCGGTCACTTTATCCTTGATGCGAATGACATGCATGTAATGGGCTTCGAGGCACTCCACCCATTCATCGGCAAAAATGTTCTCCGACATAGAAATTGATAACCCGTCTACTTAAAACGTTGAATCGTAGTTTACAGCCAAAATTAGTACACTGCCAGATAGTGTATCCACCCTAATTACAGTCCCAACCTGAACTGTTCGTAGCCGCTGGAATGCACTTCAAACGATTGTTTAAAGGAAGGAATATCAACCTGCAATCCAAATCGTTGACGTAATCCTGCTGCTAGGGCATTAGCGGCTTCCAATTCGCCATGTACCAAAAAGGTTCGACGCGGCATCCGACTCATCGGCGCAACCCACGATAGGAGTTCTTCATGGTCGGCGTGACCGCTGAATCCGTTCAACACCTCAACTTGTGCATTAACGTGATACTTTTCGCCAAAAATGTTGACGATTTTCTCGCCATCTACGAGTCTACGACCGAGTGTTTCCGGCGCTTGCCAACCCACAATCATAACCGTAGTACGGCGGTCTTCGATGTTATTCTTTAAATGATGCAGAATACGTCCTGTTTCGGCCATGCCGCTGGCACTAATAATAATAGCAGGTTCGAGCAAGAAGTTGAGCTGTTTGCTCTCCTCGACAGAACGGGTATAGTGCATATTTTCAAATCCAAATGGGTCGCGTCTATTACCCGTCTGCATCACAAATTGCTGTGTTTCGGCATCAAAGCACTCAGGATGTGTACGAAATACATCGGTAGTATTGACAGCCAGTGGACTATCGACATAAATCGGCAACCGTGGAATATCACCTTTGGCCGCCAGTTGGTTAAGGCTGTAAACCAACTGCTGTGTGCGTCCTACCGCGAAAGCAGGAATGATAATCTTGCCACCGCGTCGATAGGTGTTGTTGATAACGCGCTCTAGTTCTTTTTCGGCATCGAGATAAGGTTCATGAGTACGTCCACCATATGTGCTCTCCATTATAAGGATGTCCGCAAAGTCAGGCGATTTCGGATCACGAATAATGGGAATCCCTTTGCGCCCAATATCACCGCTGAACACCACTCGAATGCTCTTGCCTTCTTGCTTATCCTCAATATCTAACAACACCGAAGCGCTGCCCAACATATGCCCTGCATCAATAAAGGTGACGGTCACTCCGGGGGCAATTAGACGCGGACGATCATAACTTTGTGACGTGAAATGGTTCAAACTGGCGGCTGCATCAGCCTGTGTGTAAATGGGTTCAACAAGTGGCTCGCCACGCTTCTTCTTACGCTTATTGACGAACTCCACATCATGTTCTTGGATATGACCACTGTCCATCAACATAACGCCGCATAAATCACGTGTAGCATGGGTACAAATCACATCGCCCTTAAATCCACTTTTAACAAGGTTAGGGATATTGCCGGAATGGTCAATATGTGCGTGAGAGAGGATGAGCGCATCTACTTTACTCGCGTCAAATGGCAAATGTCGGTTACGTTCATTGGCTTCGGCGCGTTTACCTTGATAGAGTCCGCAATCCAAAAGTAAACGCAAACCATTGACCTCAATCATATGTTGAGAACCGGTCACCGTTTGGGCAGCACCATAAAAGGTAATTTGCATGATTATGTCCAGTATCTAATAAGCAAATAATACAGAACTTAACGCAAACTAGCGGGGAATGAAAGCGGCGGTGTCGTGAATCACTACAAAAACAAACCAGAATTAACCAGTCTGTAATGCAATTCGTTTGAATTTGTCATTTTCTGAGGATTAAGGTGGTCTATCTACAGCCTCTCGGAACGCAGGCGAACCATCAGTGTAACAATTTCCTCACCATAAGTCGCCATTCGCCACGGACCTATACCACGAATACCTTGGAGACCATCAAGTGTAGTTGGGGCTTTAATAGCCACTCCCCACAGGGCATCTTTTGAGATAATCACATCTGATTCAACGCCTCGTGCTTCGGCACGTTCCCGCCGCCAATCACGCAAAGCAGTAAACCGTTCGGCAACTATCGGATCAACAACCGATGTTCGACGTGGTCGCGGTGGCAATTGGGTACGTTTGCCGCGCTCAATCGCTTGCAATAATTCATGTGAATAGCGCTGCGCGATTGCGGCAGGTAATCCGCGAAGGCGTTCCAGTTCATTTAAGTTGCGTGGTGAATTTTCGGCCATCGCTAACAACATTTTATCGGCAAAGACCTTGAAGGGTGGGCAGTCGCGTTCTTTCGCAATATCTTCCCGCAGGATATAAAGCTCACGTAAAATTGCTGATTGACGACGGTTCAGTCCCGAAGGAATAGCCATACGCCAATAGCCTTCAGGGTCAAAAATATGTTCGGGTGGTGTAACTTCAGAAGCCTCTATAAATGTTTCCATTGCCTCTTCAGTGCGTCCTTGCTCTGTTAAGAGTTCACTGAGTTTATCGCGTAAGACAGGTAAAAAGTGGGTGTCCATCTGGGCATAGAGCAACCCCTCATCAGAAAGTGGTCGCTGCCCCCAATCATCACGTTGATGGCTTTTATCGACATCCACACCACAATATTCTGCCAATAATCGGTTTAGCCCCAGTGCTTTAACTCCACAAATCCGCGCGGCAACCATCGTGTCAAATAAGTTGACCAACGTAAACCCAAAATCACGCTTGAGGCACATCAAATCATACTCAGCAGCGTGGAATACTTTCTCCATTTTGGGATCAACCAGCAGCTCCCCTAGAGGACTCATATCAGCGATACGAAGTGGATCAATAATGTAATCTTGGGTACGTGTGGATAGCTGTATCAAACACACACGTTCTTGATAGGCATAAAGACTATTCGACTCAGTATCAATAGCGAGTAAGGGTTCATTCTTCAGCTTTTTGATAAGCTGTTTGAGGTTTTTATCATGCTCGATGTAAAGTGCGGGAGGAAACGGCCAATCCATAATTTAACGATTTCGACTTTCACTGCTAAGAAGCTGCATTCAACTGTAACATATGGGATCGAGACAACTATATAAGCATGCCGAGGTGTGTTCAAGGGCGGATCAAACGGCTGTAGCAAGATGGTACTAGCGCTAAAATTTCATTTTAGGAAGAGATAGGTGCATAACCACGAGTAATAAGTCAGAATATTACGGGTAATCTTGAAATTAAACATAAGTATATTTTGACTTGACCGGGGGATTGTGATATATTTTACATATGGTGAAGCCCCGCACCAATGAGTGGATTCCTTACCAGCAAAGCAAACTATTTTCTTCTTAAAAGAAAGATGTGTTTTTTTGCTGAATTGCGCTAAACTATCGCCTGTTTTTATGAAAGATGTTTGAGGAGTGCCGAGATGGCTACAGCAAGTGTAACGAAAGCACAGGCCGACAAGCCGATACAAACCCAAGTTATAGATGTAAGCGCCCCTACACGGCGTGAGTTTTTATATTACATCTGGGGTGCTTCTATCGCACTAATTCTTGGTGAAGCGACAGCCGGCCTCGTTTGGTTCGCGCTTCCGCGGTTTAAAGCCGGTCAATTTGGTGGTGTGTTCACCTATCTCGCCAAAGATGTTCCGGAACAGGGTGCTGCGCCGTTGAATATTCCTTCGGGACGTTTCTGGCTGGCAAACCCTATCAGTGATGGAGTTGATCAAGAAGGGTTTATCGCACTCTATGGTGTGTGTACACATCTGGGCTGCTTACCGAAATGGGTTGATACCAATCACCGTTTCGAATGCCCTTGCCATGGTTCGAAATATCAATTGGATGGTCACTGGATTGAAGGCCCTGCCCCTCGCAGCCTTGATCGTTTTAAGACGACTATAACCTTCGAAGATGGCACGACGGCGACCACCAATGATAAGGGTGATCCAATCCCGCTTGATGGCAAGAAAATCCTAAAAGTCGATATCAATACTGGTGCGCGTATTCGTCGCAGCGGTCACGTATAACGTTTATCAGCACTTAATTTCGTTCGGCAATTTGAACTGAACGAGGAGCGTCTTATGTCCGTATTGCCTTTTCCATCGTTTCTGGATGACGTAAAAGAGAAAGGTCTGAAGAAGGCCGTCTTTGAACTCGTTGACGAATCGGTGGAGCGTTTGACAGCGGGTATGAATATTCAGGACATCCGCGAAGCAATGCGCGGTGAACCTGCCAGCCGCAAGCCAAACCCGCGCTTGCAACCTCATGCAGATGGCTTCTGGCTGCATATGCGCCCAAGCTACTTCCATGCTGATATGACGGGTTTGTACCCCGAATTCCGGTTGGGATGGCTTTCAACCTATCTCGTATTCTTCGAGACGATCACCGGTATCTTGCTGATGGTATGGTACACACCTTCACCGGATGTGGCCTACAGCAACATGCTTGCCATGTTGAGCAATATTCCGATGGGTCAGCTCGTGCGTGATTTGCATCGTTTGGGTGCGGAAGCGATGGTGTTAATCGTCTCGCTTCATATGGCGCGAACGTTCTTTACGGGATCGTATAAAAAGCCGAGGCAGTTTACGTGGTTCACAGGTTTACTCCTGCTGGCGATCACTGGCTTCTTGAGCTTCAGCGGTTACCTGCTCCCGTGGGATCAGTTAGCGCTGTGGGCGGTCACCATCGGTGCTTCGATGATTGAAGCAACACCGCCACAAATCGTCGGTGATAACCTGAACCTGCTGCTGCGCGGCGGTCCGGACATCGGCGCGAACGGTATCTTGCGCTTCTACCTGCTGCATGTGTTGGCACTGCCTGCACTGCTGTTCGTCTTCACAGGCGTTCATTATTACAAGGTCATTGTGCATGGTCACAGCTTGCCACCGAAGAAAGAAAACATCGGTGAAGACACAGCCAAGCGTGTACCACTCGACAAGCGTGTTTACTTCACACCAGATGTGCTCACCAGTGAATTGATGTGGATTGGTGTAACAACACTTATCTTCGTGGTGCTGTGTATCTGGTTCTATGATGCGCCGCTAGAATTGCATGCTGATCCGCAGGTGACACCGCTCGGTACAACTGCTCCTTGGTACTTCCTCTGGATTCAAGGCGCGTTGAAACTCGGTGATAAGGTGTTCTTCGGTATCATCTTCCCGACGATTATTCTGGGTGTTCTGGCAGTTTGGCCTTACCTAGATGTGACGCCAAGCCGTCGCTTCGCAGATCGCCGTTTCGCCATCACATTCTTCCTTGCATTGATTTCCTTCATCACCTGCTTGAGCTACATGGGTTTGGCTAAATTTGGTGTTGAAACTTCACCCGATACAGAAATTCTCCATGAACTCCTGTATCCACCGCAGCATAGTCATGTAGGCGCATTACTACCAATACCCTATGAGCAGCTTGTGCCGGGTATGTACATCACCCGTCAGGTTGAGGGCGATCCAGCGGATGCGACTAATATTGTGACTTCATTCAACCAAGAGATCTCGCTGCCCTATACCGGCACGATTAACTCACCGGCCTATACGACTGGTGCGGCAAAGAAAGATGTCGGTAATGGTTTACTGGATGTATTAAACGACCAAAAACTGAACGTGAATGCGATCAGCTTTAAGGAAGTACCCAGTGACGCGCCTGAATTGTTGCACGTACTGCACATTCTTGATGACGACATTAAGGCTAACTCCAATTATCTACTGAATGGTTGGGGTGCAATCATCATCACTCAGAACCAGAATAACCTGAAGCGTGCTGACTTGGTGATTAGCTGGAATGAAGTTCAAGTTGACGGTGGTAAACCCAAGCTGGATGCAAGCGGCAAGCCGATATTGGCACTGGACAAAGACGGTAATCCGATTGTGCGCTTTAAGACTGACCATGTGTTCATTCACAAGGACGCACTGTACTTCGGGCACTAAAAATGTATAGCAAGGGCGCTTAATTAAGCGCCCTTTAGCAATCATTAACCAAAACTTTGGTTGTACTCAGGATTAATTGAATATGTTTGAACGAATGCTTGTAGGAAAGATTGAAAACCGTATCACTGTTGGGTTGATTTCCCTCGTGTTGATTATGGTGTTTTTGGGATGGGCGGCTATCAACGAAGGCGGTCGTATGCAAGCCTTCCAACAGATGGAAGATGCGCGTGCCATTGAGCAAGGCGCGATGCTCTTCGCCGCCAACTGCACCACTTGTCACGGTCTAGATGGGCGCGGCTTAGCGGGTAAAGCGCCGGGGTTAAATAATCCTATGCTTTTTGGTCATGACTTTTATCCTGATGTGACTAAGCAAATTGCTAACCTCACAGCAGAGAAGAAAACACTGACCGATGAAAAGAACGCAGCCGGAACAACCGATGCGCGCAAAACCGAGATTGATGCCCGCAACACTGAAATTGACAATACAATTGCCGATTTGAATAAGAAGCGGACAGCGGATGTAAAAGCCGCAGTCGATAAAGGTTACAATCCAAATGATCTGAGCTACAGTCGTTTGCTGGAACTCGGCTGGTCTGGAACACTTGATTCGTTTATTCTGACGACACTCATTCATGGTCGTCCGGTCAGCAGTAACTATTGGCCGCAGCCTATGCCAGCTTGGTCACAATTAGCTGGTGGTCCTTTGCGCCAAGATCAGTTGGAAAATATCGTAGCCTACATCAAGAACTGGGATAAAGGTGACGGTTGGACACTAGATGATCTGTATGCAGTCAATCAGTTCCCAATTTTGCCGAAAGACCCAATTCCATATGAAGCACAAATCAAACAATTGCAAGAATCGGGTGGCGTTTTATCGGAGCCAGTCGGCACTGATGTAAAAGCGATTGCCGCGGAAGTCGCTAAACTCACAGGCGATCCGGCGAAGGGTGAACAACTGTATCATGCAGCCGCACCTGCTAAATTAACGGGACAGAACCTACCCTGCACAGGTTGCCATCAACAAGCGGCAAATGGTGTAGGTCCAATGACCGACGGCACATACACGCGTGTGGTCAATGAGCGCCTTAAAGAAGCACAATTCGCAGGATATACACCGGAAGAATACTTGATTGATAGCATTGTTAGACCAGCCGATTACATTGTTCCGGGCTTCCAGAATGTGATGGTTCCGAACTTGGGTACCGAAGTCTTAGATGCTCAGGATTTGGCGGATATTCTCGCCTATCTCAAGACGATGAACCAGTAACCGTTCGTCTCAAGATAATCAATAAGAACCCCCGGTCATAAGCCGGGGGTTTTTGTTTTCTAAAACTGCTCATTGGTTTCGTGATACAATTCACATAATCAGTTTACGGCAAGAGTCGAAGACTTTTTATGTCAAGACAGATACGCCTCATCTGGAACGACACGAACAATCGTCATCTTTTAATTGCTGCCCTTGCCCAAGCGTTGATTGCAATTTGTTTGTTCTGGGCAGCACTAAATGAAGAAGGACGGATGCAGTTGGCGCAGCTTGGGGTCGAAGCCAAATCCATTGAACATGGGGCAAAACTTTACATCGACTATTGTGCGATCTGTCATGGAATAACTGGGCTTGGTCTAGCCGGTAAAGCCCCTGCTCTCAATAACCCACAACTTTTCGGGCATGATTTCTTTTACAATATTACACGTCATATCGACAGCCTATACGCTGAAAAGAAAAAGCTGACCGACGAAAAAAATGCCAATGGGACAACTGATACACGAAAAAGTGAGATTGGTACGCGAATAAATGAGATCGACAAAATCGTTGTCGACTTAGACCTCAAACGCAAAATGGACGTTAAAGCCGCTGTGGATAAGGGTTATGATCCGAGCAGGATTAACTACAATCGACTATTCCAAGTTGATTGGGAAGGCACAACGCACACGTTTATCCTAACGACCTTGATTCATGGAAGACCAAACAGTTCCAGTTATTGGCCTATGGCAATGCCTGCTTATTCTCAAGAAGCCTTTTCAGGTCAAATCCTTGAACGCTACGAACTCGATGATTTGACCGCTTACATCATGAATTGGGATAAGGGTGACAATTGGACGTTGGAGGATTTGTATGCGGTGAATCAGTTCGCTATTCTGCCCACGGATGGGCGTAGCAACATAATTGTCGATACTTGCTTAATGTTTGGACCTCGAGGCTGTGAACTCATCAATGGAAGCATTAAACCAATAGGAACTGACGTTAAAGCTATAACAAACGAACTTAAAAATGTGGTTGGCGATGCAAAGCGAGGCGAGCAACTTTATCATGGTCTAGAGCGAGCTACATTGACAAATACGGCGCTTCCATGCACTGGATGCCATCAAGCTGCATTCAATAGTGTCGGCCCGATGACAAACGGAACTTACACGCGCGTCGTCAATGAACGACTGAAAGAACCTCAGTTTGCAGACTATACGCCGGAGCAATATCTCATTGAGAGTATCGTACTACCGCAGCATTATATCGTGCCGGGATATCAGGATTTGATGATTAGAAATCTCGGAACTGACATCTTGGATATACAAGACTTAGCTGATATTGTGGCTTACTTAATGACACAAAAATGAATGTGAACAATTCAGGGAAAAGCTATGCTTAGATTATCAACTCGACATTACACCTCAACAATTTTGCTTTTGATCATTGGATTGGTTCTCATCGGCGCGGGATTGGTTGCCGCACAGGACACGGCTACGCCAAGCCCAACACCTGCCCTACCAACGGGAACGCCATCGCCGGTTGATTTGACCTGTGATCCAGCAGCACTCATCAAACAACAAACTGATTTAGCCACACAACTGGCAGCCTTAAAACTCGATACTAGCGAGGATGCTGGTCAATCGTTGGACAAGCTGTTTAAGGTTGGCGAAGCTTATCAAGAACTCGCGCTGAACTGCGGTTATATTCCGGCTGATGCCGCTACCCGCACTGTTGGCAAAGATGTAGCGCGAATCTTAAACACGCTGAGTACCGTTTCCGGCGACCCGATTAATGGTCAAGTGCTTTATAACGGTGATCTGGGATGTGCGGGCTGCCATCTCGGTGATGCGCCGATTGCCCCACCGACTGAAGGCACCTATACGCGGGTTGAAGAAGAACGCCTCAAAGATCCCTTGCTGGTAGGTTATACACCTGAGCAGTACTTGGTGGAGAGCATCATTGAACCGGCACATTACGTTGTTCCTCATTTTCCAAATGTGATGATTAACAATTTCGGTGATCGTTTAACACTGCAAGACTTGGCGGACTTAATCGCCTTTCTAGAAAGTCAGGATAGCTAAAGACGAAACGCATTGGCTGCGGTACAATAAGCGCTATAAAGTCACGCTTATTCACATGAGGAGAAAAATGATGCTGCGTGCAAAACAAGTGCTGTTGATGATTACACTACTGCTTTGTTTGGTTGCATTTCCGGTATTCGCGCAAGAGGCTGGCACTACTGTCGCAGCCGCCGATAGTGGTGGAGCAACCGGTATTACGACGCTGGTCATTCTCTTTGGGCTAGGTGCGATGTTTGCCGTAGGCGGGATGCTCTACATGAAAGAACAGTCGAAAAAGGAAGTGGATTAAGATAACCCTCTATCGCATAGGATAGTGGCTAATCTAAATCCAAATAGAAGCATGAGAGTTTAGCCCGAAGAGTTGCGATTCTACGGGCTTTTTTGTAAGATTTTTCACAAGACACATATTGATGTGACATTTAGTCTGTTAATAACCGACAAATTGCAGCAATATGTTACTTCCAAACAGATAGAATGATATTGGGAAACACCAATGCAAGTGAAAGGTACATGGAATGGCTGAAGCCACATGGGAAAAACCGCAGCAGGTCGCGATACCAGCAATCAAAGTTGCAGGCGGGCGCTGGAAGTTTCTTATCGGCGGTCTGCTCATTCTGGCAGCAGTAACCTATTTGATTATTAGCAGCACAACCGCCGGCGCGCGCTACTTCATCACGGTCAAAGAATTATTAAACCAGTCGGAATATGTGGGAAAAACAATCCGCATTTCTGGTGCAGTCATCGGTGATACGATTCACTATGATGAGAAAAATTTGATAATGGATTTCTCCATCGCTAATATCCCATCGGACTACACCAATTTAGCACAGGCATTGTATGAATCAGTCAATGATCCCAATAGCATCCGCGTACCTGTGCATATCGTCGGGCAAGTCAAACCAGATTTACTCAAGCATGAGGCACAAGCCATCCTCACCGGTTCGATAGACAAAAACGGTATTTTCCAAGCAACTGAACTGCTGTTGAAATGTCCAACACGCTTCCAAGAAGCCAATCCCGGACAAAGTATTGTCAAACCGGGTGCATAAATCATGCTGGCTGAACTTGGTCTGATCACAACCTTTCTGGCATTTGTCGCGGCGCTGTATGCGATTGGTGCGTCGTTCTATGCCGGACGTAAACATTCCGACACGGTGCTCATCAGCGCGCGTAACGCTGCTTTACTGACCTTCCCGCTACTGTTGACAGCGGCGCTGGCACTATGGCTAGGGCTGATCAATGGCGCGTATCAGATGAGCTATGTGTGGACGGTCAGTAATCCCAGCACACCCATTTTCTACCGCATCACCGCATTATGGGGATCACAAAAAGGATCACTCCTCTTTTGGACTTTGCTCATGAGTCTGTTCGCGTTTGGTGCGCTGGTCTTTAACTGGCGCAGTCACCGCCGTTTGATGCCCTATGTAATCACCTATTTGATGGCGGTGGTCGCCTTCTTTCTGGTGCTGGTGCTTTTCTATGAGAATCCGTTCCAGCGCTGGTGGTATTGGCCGGGTAAAGATGTGGCATGGAATGTAGCGTCGCTTACCGCACAGCAAAAAACCTCGCTGAATATGGTGCTAACCGATCTCAAAGCGGATACAACCAACGATATTGGCGGCACCAATTCGGGTGTGTCTGCTGTAAGCTGCGTCGATGAAGGCCGCGCAACTCAAGTGCGGGATGCGTTAACAAATGCCGGCATCACAGCGGTCATTCAAACCCCTTATACCCACTGTATCCAAGAGGCTACACTGATTCCAGCAAATGCTGAAGCGCCTGATCCACAAACATTGGCACAAACCGCCAAAGGTTTAAATCCGCTTCTGCGGCATTTCGGTATGATTATTCATCCACCAATGCTCTATTTGGGCTTTGTCGGTATGGTGATTCCATTTGCCTTCGCGATGGCAGCGCTGGCTTCCGGCGATCTTTCGACTAATTGGATTAAAGCCACACGTCGTTGGGCGCTTATTTCATGGTTGTTTCTCAGTTTAGGACTTATTCTCGGTGGACGTTGGGCATATGATGTGTTGGGATGGGGGGGCTACTGGGGCTGGGATCCGGTCGAGAATGCCGCCTTCTTGCCGTGGCTAATTGGCACAGCTTTCCTTCACAGCGTGATGATTCAAGAGAAACGCGGTATGCTCAAGATGTGGAATATGTTCCTCGTCATTGGCACGTTCTCAGCGGTCATCTTTGGCACATTCGCTACGCGAAGCGGCTTGATCGATAGTGTCCATGCCTTTGCCCGCAGCGAAATCGGCACACCGATGTTCTTCTTCTGGGCGACCATCACCCTTATTTCAGTCGGTTTGATCTTATGGCGTTGGAATCGCGGCGAGTTGAAAGACGATCACACCTTCGCCAACATCATGAGTCGCGAGTCGCTTTTCGTCCTAAATAACGTCATTTTTGTACTGCTGTTTGTCGCGATTTTCTGGGGCAGCTTTGGCGCACCGATTATCTCCAGCCTATTTTTGAACCAAGAAATAACGTTGGGCAAAGAGTATTTTATGCGGGTGACACCGCCGCTGTTCATTGCCCTGTATATTCTGATGGGGATTGCTCCATTATCGGCTTGGGGTGCAACGTCACTCCGGCGTTTAGGGCATGCCCTTCTAGTACCGCTGGCCTTGGCATTCATACTTGTTGTCGCGTTAGCCATTTTGCAGCATACGACTGATCCCGGTGCATTATTCGGCTATTTCATCACCGGCTTGGCTGGTTTCGTGGCGATCTACGAAACCTATCGCGGTGCTGCTGCCCGTCGTAAGAGTATGGGCGAAGGTTGGGGACAGGCCGTGTTCGCACTTTTTGGACGCAACCGTCGACGCTACGGCGGCTATTTAGTCCATCTTGGTATTACGGTCATTGGTATCGGCGTGATTGGCAGCACAATTTTCCAACAGGAAACGCAGCAAACGCTGGCAAAAGGCCAAAGTCTGGACTTCGGCGGCTACACTATGCGCTATGACAACTTCATCGAGGCAGTTGCTGACGATGGACGGCAAATGCAAATTGCTGACGTGACAATCTCACGTAATGGTCAAACCTTAGCCCACATTCGCCCACGCCATGATCTTTACCCCGACCAACCGATGACGATTGCGGGTTCATATAGCACGCTCGAATCAGATTTTTATGTCTTGCTAGTCGGTTGGGAAAATGTCAGTGCGGATAGTGCGACCTTTAAAATCTATCTCAACCCGTTGATTAATCTGATCTGGTGGGGCGGGCTGATACTTATGTTTGGGACGTTCATCGCGGCTTGGCCGACCGAGCAAGTCATCGTTAGCCAAACTGCTCCCGCAATCAGCCGAAAACCATTAGGCGCGGAGACATAAGCCTTGAACCGTACCCAAGCAAAGATAAAAACCGTTCAAGGTACATTTGCAAGTTGGCATCTGTACCTGATCGTAGCAGCAATTGTTTACATCGTGTTCGCACTGCCAACGTTGGCACAGGATGCGACTCCGGGTAAACCTGTAACCGCCGATGACATCAATGCTGTCGCCAAGCAAATGTACTGTCCCGTATGTGAAAACATTCCGCTGGATGTTTGTCCAACTGAGGCTTGCCAGCAGTGGCGCGAGGAAATTGGCACCGAATTGGCAGCGGGCAAAACATCTGATGAGATCAAATCAGCCTTTGTCGCCCGCTATGGCGACCGTGTCGTTGGAACACCGGAAGATCCAACACTACGAGCGCTGTCATTGATTACACCACCCGTCATCGCTGTTATCGCCATTTTGGTAGCCGGATGGGTGGTATTTCGCTGGCGGCGTAACAGACAAATAGCCGGTCGAATCACGATGCCAATGGTATCAACAGCGGTATCCGATGACGATTACCGCGCACGTTTGGAACAGGATTTGCTCAGCCGCCGATAAGCATTCAATTTCCGCGGCATGCTAAGAATCACACGGCGGATCAAATAAGGACAAACATTACGATGTTACGCTATTTTGAAGATTACGTAGACCGGCTGCAATCGCTGCACAACGATTATAAAAAATCGCTTAGTGGACTAAATGTCGAAGCCTTAGATTGGGTTCCCGGTGCTGAGATGAATTCACTGTGCGTTATGATCGTACACACAACCGCAGTGGAACGATTCTTAGTGGGTGATTTAGCAGCCGGAATTTCTTCGAATCGGGTACGTGCAACGGAATTTCAGGCCAAAGGACTAGACGAAGCAGAACTCATTAAACGCTTGGACGATGCTCTGGCATTTGTGACCGAAACAGTGTCGACCTTCACACTAGAAGATTTAAGTGCCGTCCGTGAACTGCCAGTTGGAGCCAACAAACCAGCAACAAATATGGAAACTCTCACCGTTGGATGGGGACTTTTACACGCACTCTCACATACCGGACTGCACCTTGGTCATGCCCAGATTACGCGGCAGTTGTGGGATCAACGTAAACAGTAGTACTAATGGAATTTCGATTATGGCAGATATGTTGATTGAACATAATGTGACTGAAACCCCTCCGAGCCGCAAAGGTATAGGATTAAGTGGCATTCTCCTGCTGCTTGCCGTAGCCGCAATTGCACTGGTATTCGGTTTAGCATTAGCGCGTAAGAACCAAACACAGCCGACCGCCGGCCCTGCCCCGGACTTCACATTGACAACATTGGATGGTGGGCAAATCAAACTGTCATCGCTTAAAGGACGTGTGGTAGTCGTTAACTTTTGGGCGAGCTGGTGCGGCCCTTGCCGCGAGGAAGCCCCTGTACTAGAGCGGATCTGGCAGCAGTATAAAGACAAAGACGTAGTGATTGTTGGAGTGGCTTATACGGACACCGAAAAGAATGCAAAAGCCTATCTGCAACAATTCGGCAATACTTATCCCAACGGACTAGACATCGGCACCAAGATTTATGAACTCTACAATTGTCAAGGCGTGCCGGAAACCTTCATCATTGACCGTGACGGCAACGTCGCGCGTTTCTTTAAAGTGCCATTCGTCGAAGATGCCCAGCACAATCTGGATGGCGGCAAGCAATTGACCGATGCAATTGACTCGGTTTTAGGGAGCAGTGGCACATGAGCTTGCAGGGACTCTTTATGGGATTGGTGATTGTGGTGGGTGTGCTACTTTTTGTAGCTAGCCCACTTTTCCAGCGCCAAAATGCTGCAACAAGTGATGATGAACTCATCCAAAAACAGCGGGAACGTCTCTACATGGTCTATGAGCGCGTCCTCGGCAATATGCGCGATCTCGATGAAGATCATACGACGCATAAAATGTCAGATGAAGACTATATGACCGAGCGCGAATTGTGGGTGCAGCGTGGCATTCAGGTCTTGAAAACCTTAGACGCGCTGGATGCGAAACATATGGTCACAAATTCAGTCGCTCCAGAAGACATTGACCGAGCTATTGATAAACGGATTGAGGCAGCCGTAGCAGCTTATCGTGCGAAGGCCAATTCATGATGTTCCGGTTGCATCACTCCGGTTGGCTGCGTTTGGTCATTATGGTATGTTTTCTGACTGTGGTTTGTAACGGATACACGTTCGCACAAGAAAACAGTACGGCCACGCCTGATGTAATTTCAACTGCACCGCGCGGAACGGTTACGGGAAAGGTCACAAATGGAACAGCAGCCTCTTCAGCCCCAGCCAATGTAACCGTCTCACTACTCATCAACCATGAAAATGCGACTGTGCTGCATATGGACGCGCAAACCGCAGCCGATGGCAGCTTTCAATTCAATGATGTACCGATAGTCAGAGGATACGATTATGTCACGGCAGCTTTGTACCGTGACCATATCTTCAACAGCGCTTTCCTAGTGGGTAACGACCAAAACACCAGTCTGAATTTACCCATTAATATTTACGAACTGACTGAAGACCCTACGGTACTTTCAATCAGCAGTAGTGAAGCACAAATCAGCGCACAAGGTGGCACATTGGAAGTACGGCAGGTGATCCACTTTCATAACAGTTCGGATCGGTTGTATACGACCAGCAAAGATTTAGGCGATGGACGGTTCGGTTCGGTATTGATTTCCCTACCACCGGGAGCGCAAGTTGTCAGCCTCGACAACCAAACACGGTATATCGTATCGTCTACCGATTTTTCGGTGCTTGATACAACGCCTGTACTTCCCGGTGATGTGCATGTAGTCATCCTCGCCTATATTATTCCTTATGATGGCACTGCCGCATTAATCGAACAGCAGATGAATTATCCGTTTGAAGGCTCGGCAAAACTACTCATCGCACAGACTAATCTTGCGATCAAAAGTCAGCAATTGATTTCTACAGGCAACCAGATGATTGCTGATACGCAATACAAGCGTTACGAAGGCGCGTTAAACCTGAAAGCTGGCGAAGTAATCCGCTATGAAGTCAGCGGCGCTTCGAGTATCAATATCTCAGCGGGTACCATTGCAAAAATGCCAGCAAGCGGCGGCAATAATACCATTCTATTCATCTTAACAGCACTCATTGGTCTAGGTTTGGTCGCAACCATCATGGCGATTGTTTTGCGCCAACGACAAAACCGGCCTGTCCGTGCAGACCAGTTAATCGACATGCTTAACCAGCAAATTACCCTGCTCGACCAGAAACACACAGCAGGTGAACTTCCTCACGATTTATGGCATCAGCAACGCCGACCGTTACAAGCCCGGTTGGACGAACTTCAAGGAGATTAACTGACTAAACGAAACCGCGACGGTCAGCCAATATACAACCCATTATGAGTACATCATCCGTATCGACACCAACCTATTTAATTGATATTCAAAATCTGGTAAAAGCATATGATTTCCTGCCGGTACTGAGGCAGTTAACATTACAAATAAAGCGTGGAGAGTTCGTGGCGCTGTTGGGGCCAAATGGCAGCGGTAAATCAACCTTACTGCGTATGCTGTGCGGCTTGAGCAAATCGACGGCAGGACTAATTCGCATCGGTGGATGGGAACTACCGCGCGAGTCAGCAGCCGTGCGAGCGCAAATCGGTCTGGTCAGCCACAAATCACTGCTCTATGACAACTTGAGCGCATACGAAAATCTTCGCTTCTTCGCCCAACTCTATAATCTGCCCAATGATCAGATCGACGATCGCATCCACACTTTAATGACTCAAGTTGGCTTGCACAAACGGACGCATGATCTTGTCCGCACTTTTTCACGCGGGATGTTACAACGGTTGAGCATTGCCCGTTCATTACTCCACAACCCCGACATTATCTTGCTTGACGAACCGTACACCGGATTGGATCAAGATGCTTCAGCGGTGCTAGATGACCTTTTGAAAGCCGCACATGCCGAAGGCCACACCATCTTAATGACTACCCATGATCTCAACCGCGCAGCTAGCTTGCCCTCACGAATCGTAATCCTCTCTCGTGGTGTGATTGGTTATGACCAGCCCGCAGGAATCGGATCAATGGAACTGTCTGCCCTTTACACAGAAATCACTTCAATGGTGACATCTAGATAAAATCCTAGTTACAAATTGTACGTTTCGCGCGACAAAATTCATGGCATTATAGTTTACTAGTCGCCAGTTATTGGTCGCACAAAAAGGTATTGTAAGTATGAAAACACCTTTCTTACGGGCAGTAATGGCGGTAGTCCGAAAGGATTTACGGGTGGAACTCCGCAGCCGCGAACTCGTCAGTTCAATGGCACTGTTCGCGCTGTTGAGTATTCTCATTTTTAGCTTTGCGCTGGAACTTGACCGCGTAGCACGCGAGTCAGCCATTAGCGGCGTGCTGTGGGTAACGGTTATTTATGCCAGCACAATAGGATTAAATCGCAGTATGGCGATGGAACGTGAACAGGCGAACTTGGATGGCATGTTGATTGCGCCGGTTGACCGAACCGCTATTTTCTTTGGCAAGTTAGCAGGCAATCTTATTTTCGCTATCGTCGTGGGCATGATCCTGCTGCCAATTATGACCATTTTGTACAACAAAACGCTCATCCTGCCAGCAGTATTTGGGATTTTGCTGCTGGGAACCATCGGTTTTTCGACGGTCGGAACACTGCTGGCAACCATGACTGTGCAAACCCGCGCTCGTGAAAGTTTGCTGCCGATTGTGATGCTGCCGATTACACTGCCCATGATGTTGGCGGCGGTTCGTGCCACAACCGGCATCTTGAATGGGTCACCACAAGATGATGGGGTTACATGGCCGCAAATTTTGATCGTGCTAGATGTGGTGTATCTGGCAGCTAGCTTTTTATTGTTCGAATTTGTCATCGAAGAATGAAACTATAGGAAACAGATCAGAAAATATATAGATTTTTGCAGATTTCAAGACATTCGATTAGAATTTTCGCAAGTTTAGGTAAGGAGTTTGGGCTTATGAGTGCGGTACAGAATTTTCCACTGCAATCAGCGGATGTTGTTCCAGCCAACGTCACGCGAACACGAATTTTGATCGGTTTAACAATCGTAACGATTGTGCTGGTTGCGATGGGTGTCGCTATGGCACTGGGCTATGCCCCAACCGAAGCGGCGCAGGGTGAAGTGCAGCGCATATTCTATATTCACCTTTCAGCCTTTGCCGGGGCATTTATTGCCTTTAGCACTACGGTAGTTGGCGCAGTCATGTATCTGCGAACTCGCAAGGTCAAATGGGACACACTAGCACTGGCAGGTGTCGAAGTCGGTATGGCGTTGGCACTGATCAATCTAGTGACGGGCATGATTTGGGCGCGTCCGATTTGGAATACATGGTGGACATGGGACCCGCGTCTGACATCCGAAGCCATCATGATTTTGACCTATGCAGCTTACTTGATGCTGCGAAACGGGGTTGAAAATCCTGAACAACGCCGGCGTTTTGCTTCGGTGTATAGCATCCTCGCAATGACAACCGTGATTGCTGTCTTGGTCATCACCCGCATACGTCCCGACACTATTCATCCAGTAGTGATTGGCCCCAGCCCACAGAATACTGAGGGTGGCTTCGAGATGACACAGCGCATCGGGTCAACCATTGGTATCAATTCAACCATTTGGAGCATCTTCGTGCCGATAACCCTCATTTGGTGGCGCATCCGATTGGAAAATCTAGCGGAACGTGTACGTGCCGTGAAGATGCAAGTTTTATCAGGTCAGGAGCGTTAAAATGAACGGAACAACACCCGATACCGTCGCCTATCTGTATTTGGGATTGGCTGTGGTGGCAACAATCACTATCGGTTTCATTGGCAGCATCATCCTCCGCTTCCGCAGTCTGCAAAAAGACTTGCAAGTGATGGAACAACTGCGCGACGAGAAATAAATTCGCTGGAAAAACAAACTGATTTAAGAGATGAGCTTAAAAACTCATCTCTTTTAATTTGTAGCGGTTACAAAAGTTGGTGCTTCGCGTTTCATGGTAATGATGTGAATACCCAACGCCCGTAAGAGTACGCCGCCGATAAATGATTTATATTTCAAAGGCGGTGGTGCCTGATACCAAGGAATGGTTTTGAAGCCAAAACGAGTGTAATAGGTCTCATTTTTAACCTCACATTCCAAGTAGACATCTCCTCGCTCCTGTTCGAGCAAGGCATTTACAAGCAATGCTCCAACACCCGTTTTACGATAGGCAGGTTTTACAACGAGGCTGCCTAATTCCCTACACTTCGGGTAAGGACGAATTTGAGCGATGCCAACAATTTCATCTCCAACTTCGGCAACTCGAAAATGTGACCAATCTAAAGCAGAAGGATCAAGGTGTTCATCCCTCACCATTTGATTGATAGTGGTTTGATCGTTGGCAGTAGCAAAGCGAATACGAACATCAGACATTGCGTTTACCTCTCCCCGATATATACTTTCTCCTATGATAACCAAATTAAGTATTCCTTCGAATTTTCACTTGCGATGGCCTGCGGGTAACATACTGCGCAATGCGGCGCTGCTTGCGGTTATACTGCTTGTGCTAGTAGGCTGCCAGCCAAATCCGACCAGCCAGCAAAATTTGCCACCTACAGCCGTGCCATTCCCAACGGTGACACCGGGACGGTCGATTAAAGGATTGCTGCCGGAAGTGGTGGGTATTCCATTAAACGGCGTGGGGTTATCCAATCCAGCGACGGCAGTGGCATTAGCAAACCAACCTACTGCCACACCTGATTACAAAACCTGCCCCGGCTCAGGAAACCCAACCGTCGATCAACGGTCAATCCCAACCAACGGACGTACCACTCTGGCAGCGATTGTGTCCTACCTAACGAATGGAGGCGCACCGGCAAACGTCAGCAATCTACTTAGTTCGTGGAATATGTTGGGTGACAGCGGTGTGGTGCGAGCAGATGTGGATTTCACAGGTGAGGGTACACCCGACATCCTGATGAGTTACAAGGCACCGGATGACGGTGGCACATTAACGATATTAAGCTGTATAGCCGGACAATACACCGCTTTGTATCAGGTGATTACAGGTGGCAACCCACCGAAAATTATCAACATCAGTGATTTGAACGCAGATAACAAACCTGACATCTTATTCGATAGTTATGGATGCAGTGCTGAGGACAAGAAGAACTGTACTTACCGAACACAGTTGATTACGTGGCAACCGGAAGACGGTCAATTTATCAGCGTGTTAAATGGGCCGATTATCAGCAGCGAGCCGCCAACGCTCAATGATGTGGACAATGACCGCATCCAAGAACTAGTGGTCAAGCTGACAGATACGGGTAATGCCACGACTGGTCCACTCCGAACGGGCGTAAATATCTATGACTGGAACGGGACTGGTTATGTGCTGTCTATCGTACAGCTTGACCCGCCGCAATTCGTCATTCAGGTGGTGCAAGAAGCCGATAATAACTTTGCGCGGCAGGCGATGGATAAGGCAATTCCGCTGTATCAACAAGCATTTTCCAGTACATCGCTGCGCTTCTGGTTAAATGACGAGCCTACTTACATCAAGAGTTATATTTTATATAAGCTGCTGCTGGCACAAGCCTATACCGACGACAAAGGTTTGCTGACGACCTTCCAAACCGCTTTAGCCGCTTATCCCGACCCAAATAGCGCGCCGGTTTATGTGGCGATGATTAACAGTTTTTGGAATGGATTCCAAGTGACGAATAATTTGCATAGCGCGTGTCTGGAAGTGCAGGCTATAATCAACGCACGTCCTGAGGCAGTCGGACTGTTGAACCGTTACGGCAACCGCAGTCCGGCAGTTGCAGCACAGGATCTGTGTCCATTTTAGTCGTCGGCCTCTCGCTGGTGGCTACCTATTTTTAGAGGATTTTCATGTCTGATTTGCTGAAATATTTCCAGACCCGACAGCAAGAAATGGTTGATTTCCTAACGACGCTGGTGAACTTTGAGACTCCAACTTTGGACAAAGTTCATGTGGATAAGCTCGGCGCGTTCATGGAAGACCAATTTCGCTCGTTAGGCGCTTCGTCGGTAACACGCTATGCTCAAGAAAAAGTGGGCGATATGCTGTTAGCGAAGTGGAACGAGGATGCTGCGGGAAAACCCATTATGTTCCTGATCCACATTGATACGGTGTGGCCGTTGGGAACACTCGCCGAGCGTCCAGTCAAGATTGATGAAAATGGGGTGCTGTTTGGCCCCGGCGCGGTCGATATGAAGGGCGGCATCACCCTCGCTGTATTCTCCATAAAAGGCTTGATCGAACGCGGTGAATTGCCAAACCGTCCAATATGGGTATTGATGACCAGCGACGAAGAAGTCGGCAGTATCTACTCCGAAAAGACCATCCACGAAGTCGCGGCGAAGGCTGGATTGGTGCTGGTGATGGAACCTGCCACCAAAGAAGAGGCGATGAAGACATGGCGCAAGGGCGTAGGCAGCTATACGGTTTCAGTTGAAGGACGGCCTTCTCATGCAGGTAACGCACCGGAACAGGGCATCAATGCCGTGATCGAACTGGCACAGCAAGCGTTGAAGCTCAATCAACTGAATGACCTCAAAAATGGTACTTCGGTTTCGGTGACCGTGTTTCACGGTGGATCAGCGACCAATGTGATTCCAGCGAAGGCGACTGCCGAAGTCGATGTGCGGACGCTGACCGAAAAAGACTGGAATAATATTCAGCAGAAGATTATGGACGTATCTCCGTTCGTACCGGGCGCGAAAGTCACAGTGACACCCGGACATGTGCGTGGGCCGATGGAACACAATGAACAGATGGTGCGGTCGTTCGCGCAGTGTAAGGCGATTGGTGAGCGTTACGGGCTAACCATCCGTGAGGACGGCAGCGGTGGTGGTTCGGACGGGAACTTTACAGCCATGATGGGCATTCCCACGCTAGACGGTTTAGGGCCACAGGGTGACGGCTTACACGCGCTGCATGAGCAGGTGGTGGTAGCAAGCCTACCGCGACGTGCGACGCTGCTGGCGGGTATGCTCAAAGAATGGCAGATGGAATAAGATAGTCGATAATCTTTAGTGAGTAGTCGATAGAAAAGACAATACGATTTACCGCAGAGACGCAGAGAAATACAAAGAAGAGCCAAGAGGGATGAAGTACATCCCTCTTTTTATTACGAAATCGAGTATATTATTACTTTTATTGCGGATTTAGCGGCGAAAGCGGCAAAAATATGTCGGAAATGTCGTCTGAGTCGTCGTTTTCGTCAGTGACAGTTGATGTTTTTATGTCGGTAGAACCGCAAAAGCTACGAATACTGCAAAAACAAATGGCTTTTGATTCGCAAAATTCGGCAGATTCTTCAGATTCAGAATGAAATTTGAGGATTTTCCGAATCTTCTCGGTCAAGTGTTGCAGTTGATGTTGTTGATGCAGTTGCAACAGAGCGTTTTTATGAGAATTTCAGTTGTCAGGAGGGCGCAAAGCCTTGCGCCCCTACAATACAAATTTTTGTTATCACCAATTTCATTTTAGAACATTTGTTATATACAGTCAAGCGATTTGGGTTCGAGTTTTCAAACTAATCAAGTGTATAACGCGTTATATCGTCCAGTGCATCACTTGCTTGTCCACCATACATTTCATCCGTAAGTAATGTCTCAAGAAGAGTTATAGCTGTGTGTTTATCAATTTTGCGGTGAATTCGAGCGATATGCCCTAAGCAGATGATAGCGATCCATTTGACATTTTCATGAGGCGAATGGACATATTGAAAGCAGAGCGATTGCACCCATTCGAAATCGGAGTCGTAAATGACAACACTGAGTAGCGCAGAAGCAATTTTGTCGGGGGTTGTCACCTGCAAAGATTGTAGCAGCTTCACTTCTGTTTATTGACTCGGGGTTTCGATATAACATAGAAATTGCGATTGTAGTTTTTACAAGGAAACAGGAACGGTCTGAGACCCATAGGCATCAACCTAAGAAATGAAGGGCATGTTATTCTGAAGTTATGAAGAAGGAGAATAAGATGCCCCAAGCAAATTATAAGACAGAAAATAAGGTCTTGCAGACATTTTTGGAAACTTATGCTGAAGAAGTCG
>JBBSBM010000027.1:0-75314 GCA_038251275.1 Aggregatilineales bacterium | reverse complement strand
GGATAAACCCTCCGGCAACATGAATAAAGCCCCGTAAACGGGACTGAATGAGCCTTTAACCGTATGTCGTCCATTAAGCAGATATTAAAAACAGGGACATTCTTGCCTGACTTAACGAATACCTACCCCTGAAAGACCCTAGCCCTCCCCGTAGTAACAGGGAGGGAATCAATCAGAATATAAGGTAGGGTGGTTATTGAGAATTAGAGGTGTAATTTAGTCGCGGGCGGCCCAAATCATGCCACGAGTCATCATGGTGAGAACGGGAGCCATTTCGACAACATCCGGTCGGTGACCGAGGCTGCTATAGAAGACGCGACCTTTGCCCCACATCTTCGTCCAAACAACAGGCATGACGGTTGAACCGAAGCGGGTTGTGGCTAAGACCGTATTCGCCGGATCAACGTGCATATAATACTGCTCGGTGGTCACTTCAAATTCTTGGATGCCTTCAGTGATCGGGCTTTTTAAGCCGTCAATCAATACGCTGTAATGGGCGGTGTCGTTGCCGGGATGGGCAACCCATTGCCCGCCTGTCATGAACTGCCAGTCGCACTCATTACGGAAGCTGTCGCACATGCCGCCGTGCAAACCTGCTAACCCGACACCACTTTCGACCGCCGCCAAAACGGGTTTGAGCTGTTCGGACTTAATCGTTCCCATCGTCCAGTTGGGGACAATGAGGTTAAAATCCGTTAGCGTCAAATCACGATAGGCATCTAACGTATCACTGATGGTTACGTCAAAATCATTTTTTCGCAGTTGGGCTGCCAGAATATCCGAAATTTCTACTGGATGATGCCCATCCCAACCACCCTGCACAATCAAAGCTTTTTTCATAATAGGAGTTCACCTTTTAAAACAGTTACCGCACTGCCCCCTACTTTAACCGTTTCGATGTCATCTGGCGACCCGACGATCCTCACATTGGCCTTACCCGGTCTGTTGATCCAATGGCCTTGTTCGGCAATAAATTGCGCCTGTTTGATGAGGCCGTAATGATAGAGGTAAGCCGCCATGCCACCGGTGGCTGATCCGGTAAATGGGTCTTCGATGGTTGGGCCAACGTGACGGGCAAAGGTTTGGCCTTCTGCGGTAACACCTTGTGTGCAAAAAAGATGCGGGCTAAACCAATCGCCAATTTCGCGCAGATGATGAAAAAGTGGTGCATTGACCTGTATCCGTCGCAGCGTATCTAAATCGGGTACGGGGATCATCAACTGGGGTGTGCCTGTGCTGACGGTTTGGATGGGATAACCTGCTAAGAGGTCATCGGGTGTCAGGCCGAAAGCAGGCATGATGGTCGCTGGATCATGTTTCGATAAAAACTGGGGCTTCTTCTGCGACATGACAACCCGCTGAACTTTGCCACCGCTGCTATAAATCTCAATGGGGATTGGTCCGACTTTGAGTTCGAGCATGATGCGCGTGGTATCGCCAGTGAGTTTCAAGCGCCCCGACTCGACCAGCGCGTAAATGGTGGCAATAGTCGGGTGACCTGCCAGCGGGATTTCTTCATCGACGGTAAAGTATCGCGCGGCAACATCCACGCCTGCGGCAGTCGGCTTCTGCACGAAGGCGGTTTCAGAGAGGTTCATCTCTCTGGCTATGGCAAGTCGTTTGGAATCGTCTAAATCATCGGCCTCAAAGACAATCGCACAGGGATTGCCCCCAAGCGCTACATCGGTAAAGGCATCCACCTGCATAAATGGGTAACTCGGCATGTTTGCTCCTTCTACATATCATATAAACGCGATATGTTTGATTCTAGGGAGAACAAATGCTAATCATAGAACCGTCTAGGCCATTGCAAAAATAGGTGCTTACATGAGAGGGCGCGTAAGAATGGGTGAATAAAAAGACGATTATTCTTGTCAAAGCAGTGAAGTTGGCTGATAATACCCATAGATAGTCTGAAGAGGGAATGTTGGATGCAACAGGTATTTATTAGTTATGCTTTCCAAGATAAGGTGCGAGCAGAACAAATTTATGTTTATTTGGAACGGGCAGGTCTTCATCCGTGGCGCTATGATGCTGATTTAAAGCCGGGTGATGATTGGAAAGTGCAGATTGATGCCGCCTTACATAGCTCTTCACACTGCGTCGTAATTCTTTCGCCTAACTCGATTAAATCACCAGCGGTTGCTTCAGAATACCGCTACTTTCTCGCTCAAAACAAACCCGTTATCTTGGCTCAAGTTAGTGACGTTGACTCGGATGATATTCCAGAGCGTTTACGCAAAAACCCTATTATTGATTTGCGAAACTCTACTCATACAAGTATTGCTGCACTCATTACAGGACTTAACGATTACAATCACTTATTTTCGTTAAACCTGATGGAAACCACACAGAAGAAACCACTTAAACTCACCTTGAATCTAAGCCTCAATGATTTTGGTAATGAGAAGTTCCGAGATTTAGTCGCTAAATTGAATGATATAGGGGTTGAGGAAATTGAGGTCGTGAACGTTGACAGGGCCACTTAGTGTTACCTTCAATGTTCCAAGTGACAAGCAAGCAGCGTTTTATGATTTGGTGAGCAGGAATCCTGACATTTTCACTGAATTTCGGATTTCGACATCTTCTGCTACTCCCTATCCAGATAAGAACATTTTCATCAGTTATCGGCGCGCCGATAGTGAAGATATTTGCGGACGTATTTATGACCGCTTGACCCAAGAATTCAGTAAGGAAAATGTTTTTAAGGATACGGAGAATATTCCGCCGGGTGTTGATTTCCGATTGGAACTGGAACGTGCCGTTTTAGCCTGTGATGTTATGCTGGTGATCATCGGACAAAATTGGACGAAAGGTGACAATCGGATTCGCCTCAATCATCCTGACGATTTTGTTCGATTTGAGATTGAAACAGCCCTTGGACGCGATATTCCAGTCATTCCTATTTTCGTCCAGAAGCGGACGAAAATGCCTCTAAAATCACATTTACCTTTAAGCCTACATGATCTTTTGTACCGCAACGCCCGTGAAGCACGCCCCGATCCTGATTTCCACAAAGATATGTCGCGCCTGATTTCGGAAATTAAAACTATTTTCGACCTCAACCCTTAATACTCCAAGTAGGACACGCAAAATAGTCAGGATAAATGAGAGGATTTTGTACATGCAAGTTCGTACACGATCAGACGCGGAAATGAAGCGTTTATTGATACGCGGCGTATTGATCTTCATCGGTCTAGCACTGGTAGTGATTCTGGTGCTGGCTGTGTTGGGAACTGGACAATCCGCCGAAACCATCATCAGCATATTCTCGACGCGCTTCCTCGGAACGTTCATCGAAGCGGTTCCGTTTTTACTGTTGGGTTCACTGGTATCAGGCATGATTGACTCGTTCATGACTGCCGAAGACATCACCCGATTTGTGCCGCGTAATCCGATTTTAGCCACGATTGTCGGCGCATTTTTGGGCTTTGCCTTTCCTGTGTGTGAATGCGGTGTCGTGCCAGTGGTGCGGCGACTATTCAACAAAGGGCTGCCGATGTGGGTGGGCATCACCTTCTTGCTGGCTGCACCGGTGATTAATCCAATTGTGCTAGTCAGCACCTATGTAGCGTTTGGGTTTGGGCCAGTGTTGATCGGGCGCATCGTGTTCACCATCATCGTCTCGATTGGCGCGGGATTGGTGTTTGCTTTGGGTGCGCGTCCGCAAGATGTCTTGCAACCGCGTTCGTTGATGCCAGTGATGGGCGGTTCGGGCGAAGTGCCGATGCATTTCGTCCAACGCAAATCGCTCGTCACCGGAATGGGTGATGCGCTACGTTCGGCAAACAATGAATTTTTTGAAATGGGACGCTACCTAATTATCGGATCACTGCTGGCGGCAACCATGCAAACCTTGATCTCGCAGGATGTGTTGGTAGCGTTAGGCAAAGGGCCAATTATCTCGGTGATCGTCATGCAAGCGATGGCCTTTGTGTTAAGTGTATGTTCGACGGTTGATGCCTTCCTCGCGCTGTCCTTTGTTGGTACATTTACCACAGGTTCAATCATCACCTTCCTGACCTTTGGGCCGATGGTCGATATTAAAAGTACGCTGATGTTTATGGGTGTGTTCCAGAAGCGCACCGTGCTTTATCTCGTCCTGCTGCCGCTGTTGATGACCTTGTTCATTGGCGTGTGGCTCAACCTGAACGTTCGGTTTTAAAGAGGTTTATGACAATGGCGAACCTTGAACTTTTTGATAATTATGTCGTCCCTCACAATGCTCAACGCGAGAACATTTTAGGTTGGGCAAAATCAGCAGTGTTGATCTGTTTGGCGATATTTTTCATCTACAGCATCGCCAGCGGCAACCTGAGCAATTACATCAACCAGCGTTTCGCGTGGTTATCGTATGTAGCAGCAGGATTATTTCTCTTGTTGGGTATTGCCAACGCGGTGGATATTTTGAAGCACCGTGATTATGCCCTACTCGACCGCAGTCATGCACCGATCACATGGAAGGTGATTGCGATTGTGGCGATCCCGCTGCTTTTAGGCACGCTGGTTCCGTCGCGTCCGTTGGGATCAGCCGCAGCGGCAGGTGGTGTGAGTTTGAGTGCGGCATCGGTGACCAAAGCCACAACATTCACGACTGATCCATTGAAGTGGAATGTGTTGGATTGGCTGCGGGCGTTTAATATGTCGGATGATGTCACCAGTTTTAATGGCAAACAGGCCAATGTGATCGGGTTTGTGTACCGTGAAGGCACATACCCCGACAATCAATTTATGGTGGCGCGTTTCACGGTAAGCTGCTGTGTGGCGGATGCTTCGGCGATCGGGCTGCCCGTGATTTCGGATAAGGCCAGTGACTTTCCAGCGGATACGTGGGTACAAATCAGCGGGACGCTGAAGGTCGGAAAATTTAAGGGCGACAACTGGCCGATTTTGCAGGCGGCGACGATCACCAAAATCGACCAGCCGGAACATCCCTATTTGTATCCGTGAATTATATTTTGAAAAATCGGACACGGCATGTGTCAGACAAAATAGAGTTAGAATAAGCGTAACGACAACAAAATAGATAAAATGAGACGGTGTTTTTTTTCCGCCAGAGGCTAAAGCTGTCCGGCTCCATTTTCCGGCGGGAAGTACCCTAAAGGGCACTCTGACCCGCCGGGAGTCGTCTTAGGTCGCAAGGATCAAACATTTAAAATTGATCAATGCGATTGTCATGTGCTTACAATTTACAATTCTTTTGTTGATATAGGCTAATTATGCTTGAATTTGCCTGCCACACATGGGCGTTTACGGATCTGACCTTACCGGAAGCGTTGGGGACGATTGCGCGATTGGGGTTTCGATACGTTGATATTGGCAGCGGATCGAACCTCAATACAACTCGCGCGGCGGAAAATCCACGAAAAGAGGCGGCTGATATTCGTGCTGATCTTGAGTTGTTCAACCTCAAAGTCAGTGACTTGTATTTGATGCTGCCCAAGATTTCACTGCCGGATGACGGACGACGGCAGAAAGAAGTCGACCAATTCAAAGCGCTGATTCCGTTTGCGGTGGCGATGGGCACACCGGGCATTACATTGTCGCCGGGACTCATTCATCCGGCAGAGGATACTGAAGCGATTGATCGGGTGACGGCTGCACTTCGTGAGATGGTCAAAGCGGGTAAAGAGGCAGGCTTGCAGGTGAGCATTGAGCCGCATATGGACTCGATGGCGCAAACGCCGGAAGTTGCAATGAAGCTGGTCAAGGACGTGCCGGGACTCACACTCACGTTGGATTGGGCGCAGATGGTGTGCCAAGATATTTTCCACGAGGAGATTATCAAGCTGCTGCCACAAACACGACACATTCAAATGCGGCAAGCCGCACGGGCGCAATTGCAAACGCCCTTCGAGCGTGGACGAATCGACATTCCACAGGTGATAAAAGATATACAAGCCTCTGGTTATGGCGGCGTGGTCTGCGTGGAATATATGAACACCCCCGGTTGGCATGGTATGATCGCTGTCAATGCCGTGCAAGAAAGCGCCAAAATG
This sequence comes from Aggregatilineales bacterium, assembly GCA_038251275.1. GTDB lineage: Bacteria > Chloroflexota > Anaerolineae > Aggregatilineales > Phototrophicaceae > CFX2. Next base: position 69,315 of record JBBSBM010000027.1, on the reverse strand, counting down.
CGCGATGCGCTAAGAGACGCGCGGGATAAAGCGTCTGGTGTAAAGCGCAAATAACCTCCGCTATAAAGGCGATTGTAAGGAGTCAGAAGTGGTTAGGGATACGACAGCACTTTACGAAAAGCAAATTCAAGATTGGCGGCAGAAGATGGAAAGTGATCTTCGTGCGCCGGATAGTTGGTTGGCATTAGTTGGGTTAGAACCGCTCAATGTCGGTGACAACATTATTGGCAGCGCGGCGGATTGTGATGCCCATTTGCCAAGCAGCGTCCCTAACCAAATCGGCGTGATTACTGTACAGGATAATGTCGTCACGATAACGGTTAGCAGCGACAAGGTCAAAATCGACGGCAAACCAACGGTCGTCGGACAGAGCTATGTCGTCAACGATCATCAAAAAGATGGTGAAATGCCGCTGGTGAATGTCGGTTCGGTCACTTTTTTTGTGATTGAGCGCGATGGTGATTTCTTTGTCCGTGTTCGGGATGCCAACAGCCCTACCCGCTTGAACTTCAAAGGTCGCAAGTGGCAGCCGATTAACCCTGATTATCACGTCAAAGCGACCTTCACCCCTCATCCTGCTAAACAGCCTGTTTCCGTGGAAAACTCCAAAGGCTTAGTGAGTATCCTGCAAAATGTGGGCTACGTGGATTTTGATTTATTGGGCGAACATCGGCGCTTAGAAGCTTTTGAAACCACTGGAGATCGCTTGTGGTTCATCTTCCGCGACCAGACCAGCGGCAAAACGACTTACGGTGCGGGACGCTTTGTGTATGCCAATATCCAAAGTGACGGTTTAATTGATCTGGATTTCAACAAGGCATATCATCCACCGTGCGCTTTTACCGAGTTCGCAATGTGCCCATTTCCTCCTCGTGAAAACATCTTGCCTATTCCCATTTCGGTTGGCGAACAGTTTAATAGGTAATATCTTCGTAAAATGGGTTTGAGGTCGGTATGCAGGTAAAACGTTCTCTATGGATTGCTCTGGCAGTGATAGCGGTTATCGCTGTTTCGGTTCTGGTTGTCGTCGCACTGACACCACCGCAAACCAATCCCGCCTTTAGTGTGGCGGCGGACTTTGCAAACGCCGCAGGTCATGGTGATGATGCGGCTGCCATGCCCTTACTCGGTACAGACTTGGCACAAGCGGTTGCTGAAAAGTGCAAAGATGGGAAACCATCGTCATGTGTACAAGGTTACGCACCACCGGAATGGGGCGCATTGGAAAACGCCGTTTTCCGACGGACGGCTCCTGACGGCACAGCGTGGGATATTGAAGTCATCGCCACTTATGAGAAAGACAAAGGTGCTAGCGGTGTTTGCAGCTATTTCCATGTGTCGCAAGCGTCTGATGGATTATGGAAAATTGACCGCTGGGCCGGATTTATCTGGTGCGGTGATCCCCGTTCGCGGGATATGGCGACCAATCCTGATACTCCAAACCGGATGCCATGAGTAAGTTGACAGTCTTTAGTCGTCCGTCATCAGTCTTGAAGCGGCAGATCAGTCTTGTCATCATATTGTTTGTGCTGATGTTAGTTGGCTGTATTCCAGCGCATGAACCCGATAATTTGCATAATACACCGGGTGCTCCGGTGGTGGTTGATGACAATTTCTATCAAGGTGCGATGTTTAGTTCCAAGATACCCAGCGGATGGAAGGTCATTACTGGAGAAGCGCAAGCACCTCAGTCGGTTATTTTTGTCGCGCCGGATGGAAAGACATTGATTCGATTGATTGAAGGGGATGTAGAAGCAGACGGGGTAACAGTGGCTAATCAGCGTAACGAGATTACTCCGGTTACGCTGGCGAATGCGACGGTTGTGACGAGTGTGTTTAGCTCGCCTTATTCAACGTGGACGAGTTATTTGCCGGATTTTGACCGGGTACGGGACTCATTAAGTTCCCGTTGAGCTGCCCAGCCAACGTGAGCAAACGCGTCACTTTTGGTTGAAGTTCCGGTGGAATGCTGCGTGCTGCTGGTGCGGGAGCCGCTTCCACAACTGCACGGCGATCCACTTTAACAACGACTTCAAGTGACATGCTGCCCAGACGCACCGTGTCACTATGCCGTAAAATATGTGCATTATAGGGATGCAACTTTTCGCCGTTAACAAATGTACCATTACGGCTGTCCAGATCGGTAATTTGTAAACCGGTTCGTGAGCAATCAATGACCGCATGAACGCGCGAGATACCATGTTCGGCAGCGTTATAACCGGTCAAATCGACATCAGGCACTTGAAGCATAAAAGGGGCTTGGCGTCCCATAATGGCACGCTGTGCAGGCACAAGGCTGAGAGGTATCTCTTCGCCTTCGACAAGAAATTTAACGGCGTAAGACACTTCCTGTGCGGGTTGAGAATACGCGTTAGCAAACGGTGAGGCCAATCCGCATTTAACACAAAGGGTATAACCTTCGTCGTTCTCTTGGCCGCATTGTTGGCAGGTTGTCATCGGGCGCAGTTGTGATGTCATTACTTCATTATCCAATTAGGACTAAATTGATAGCTGTATCATACCTTTAATTATAGAAAAAAAGAGTTAGGAAATTCGTCATGCCAAGTGTTTGTGTTGCGTTTGTTACATTCTTAATACTTCAAGATAATTATTTACTTCATTCATAAAAATATGTGAGTTTCGTCAACAACGCGTTAAAATGAAAATCCGGTAAGGATGCTTTACAGTCATTTAAATTGGCTGTACAATTATCGTGAAATTCAGAACATTCACAATTTTGTGAACGTCGAAAGTACTGAGTATGACGGTCTGAATATTGAGAGAACACTCGATCATTCAGTTCCAGCCTTCAGAACCTCACAAATCAACTTGAGGAGTATCTCAAATGACCGATTGGAAGAGCATCAGCGACAAGGTTCAGGCCGCCGAGCGATTGAGTCACGACGATGGTGTGTGGCTGTTCGAGCAGCGCGACATTATCAAACTGGGCAAATTGGCGCAGGTGGTTCGTAAGCGTCTGCATGGTGACAAAGTTTACTTCAACAAGAATCGCCACATCAACCCGACTAATGTGTGCGCTTTCCACTGCAACTTCTGTTCATTTGCGCGTACCAGTGATAAAGATGAAGGCGCATACACCTTTATGGCGAACCAGCTGCCGGATAAGGTACGCGGTGCGGTCGAAGCGGGTGTGCGCGAGTTCCATATCGTGGGTGGCCTCCATCCCGAACTCGGCTTTGAGTATTACCTCGATGTGCTGGAAACACTCAAAAAAGAGTTCCCGCATATTCATCTCAAAGCGTTTACTGCGGTTGAGATTGATTATTTCGCCAAGCTGACCAACATGTCACACGAAGAAGTGTTGAAGGAATTGGTCAAGGCGGGTTTGGACAGTATGCCGGGTGGTGGCGCAGAAATCTTCCATTGGGATGTACGCAAGAAGATTTGCCCCGAAAAAGCCAACCAAGAAACATGGATGGCAGTCCATGATGCGGCGCATAAGCTGGGTTTGAAGACCAATGCGACCATGCTTTACGGGCATATCGAGAAGCCAGAACATCGTATTCATCACATGATTGCCCTGCGCGAACAGCAAGATAAATCAGGCGGCTTCCAGACCTTTATCGCGCTGGCGTTCCATCCTGAAGAAAACAACTTGGGTCGCAAACTCGGTCGCCAATGGACAACCGGCGTGGATGACATCAAAACACTGGCAATCAGCCGTTTGATGCTCGACAACTTCTCGAACATCAAAGCCTATTGGGTGATGTTGACTCCGGCGTTGGCGCAGGTAGCGCTCAACTTTGGTGCAAACGATATGGACGGCACAATCATTGAGGAACACATCTATAAAGATGCTGGCGCAAAGAAAGATGTCATGACCGTACCCCAACTGATGCAGTTTATCCGCACAGCAGGTTATACACCGGTTGAGCGTGATACGGTTTACAACGAACTCGAAGTGTTTGCCTAAAAAATATGGTGATTTCCGTTCCTCCGCTGCTTGTGGGTGGTCTGGCATTCTTGCTCATCGGCGGAGGATGGATGTTGTTTTATTGGCGGGTGGTTGATCCGCTGCTGCGACGAGCTGTTGGACGATTGGTAGGCGCGACCATCAACCGGGGCGAACAACACATATGGGTGGTTAATCAAGAGTCCGAAGACAGCATCAGTTGGCGGGCATCGGTTGTGCGTCCCATTCAGATGATGTCAATGATGACTGCCGGTGTATTTGCGCTCTTTATCGGACTGGCAGTGACGTTGTGGTTGAGTCAGTGAGATGAGAAAACAATGGTGAAAAAATCTCAAACAACAAACGACCAACCTGTACCCACAAAAATGGTCAAGACTTATACATTTCGTGTCGCCCCACGTGGTAACAATACGTGTTGGTGCAAAATTGAAATGAAGCCTGACCAAACGCTTGAAGAGCTTCATCTTGCTATTCAAAGCGCTTATGAATTTGATAATGACCACCTCTACTCCTTTTTCATGAGCAACAAGGCATGGGATACAAAAACGGAGTATTCGCTACCTGAAGGGGTTTCGCCCTATGGGGATATGTTTGATACATTTGGCGAAGATCAGGGCGAAATAGAAGCAATTGAAGAGGTTGAAGAAACCGAAATAGATCCATTCGATCTCAATGTGGCATTGGACGAATTAAGTGCAAAAGACCCTGATAAGCGTAAAGTATATGAGGAAGCCTTAGACGTTCTTGAGAAACTGAAACCTAAACAGTGGAAAACATCTGTTGATGAATGGTCATCTAAAGTTGGCATTGATTCGGACGAATTTATCTTTCAAATAACTCGGCTTGCCATGCTCAAAGATCTTCTGCAAGAAATAGAACATGAAATGCAATCGGATGTGCGAACCGTAACCCTTGAAAGTTTAAAGCTGAGGGTCAATAAAAAGTTTTTGTATCTGTTTGATTATGGTGATGAATGGCGTTTTCAGGTACAGCTTATCGCCATCAACAAAGCCGCTCTTGATGGCGATGATTTCCCTCGCTTAGTTGAGTTTTTTGGTAAACCCCCGTCTCAATACCCAGGTTGGGAATCGGAAGATGATGATGAATTTGAAGATGAATAAATACAGTTTTCTTTATTGATTAGAAGTTCACTGCGATTTCAAAGAAAGCTGAGTGTAATATGCTCAATATCGGACTGATTGATTACCTGAATACGATGCCGTTTCACTATGATTTAGCGGAACGGTTACAAGATGTGGATGTGCATTTCGAACGCGGCGTGCCATCCATGATGAACCGGATGTTGAAGTCGGGCGAGATTGATATTGCGCCGATTTCCGCGATTGAAACGGCTCGTAATGCGGATGAATATGTGGTGCTGCCGGGATTAAGTATCGCCAGTTTGGGTGCTGTGAAAACCGTGCTGCTGTTCTCGTGGGCATCCGACATGAGCGAGTTGGATGGTAAGTCGATTGCGCTGACCGATCATTCAGCGACGAGCGTGGCACTCTTGAAAGTGTTGTGCCATGAACGTTACAAAATCGTGCCAAACTTCACCGTGACACGCCAGCATTTACCGAGTATGTTAGCCGAGCATCAAGGGGCGCTGATCATTGGTGACGACGCGCTGGTTGAGGGTGTGCATCACAGAACATTAACCCCACCCCCTAGCCCCCTCCCCGTAAACAAGGAGGGGGAATCATTGCCTTACATTTTTGATCTCAGTGACGAATGGTTGAAGATGACCGGCCTACCCTTCACTTTCTCAGTGTGGGCAGCGCGGAAAGATAAGGCACAAGCACTGGCTGATGCGGGTGTATTCGATGCTTTGTACGCCTCGACCGCGATGGGCTTGACTGAGAACGGACGCGATACTCTGGCGCAGGGATACGCGGGACGGTTGGGTTTACCGGCTGGTGTATGCCGACGCTATTTGCGTGACCTACGCTATAACCTGACCGAAGATGATCTAGCAGGATTGAAGTTGTTTCTGGAACTGGCGCTGGATGGATTTGACTGGAATACACTGGAATTCTGGGGCGAAACGGCAGGTATACAGGCAGTCTAACATCTTCAACCAAGTAATATGCGATATGATGAAATAATCGTAATATTAGAAAGTTTTCTCCATGCCCGTCAAAACGCAATGGTATGTTCCAGAAGCCGTCATCTACACCCAATTCTCGGGTGAGACTAGTATAGAAGATATGCACCAATATATTCGGGATGCCTATCGGTTATCTGACCTTAGCAATCGATCACTTGTCCATGTGATCGCGGATAGTTCCCGTGTAACCAAAGGTGTTAACATCAAAGAGGTAATGAAAACCGTTTCGTCTGTGAAGCCCCATCCGAAAGCTGGTTGGAACATCACAATTGGCGAAAAAGATAAATTGATTCGGTTCACAACGGATGTTGCCCGCCAACTCCTCCATTTGCGAACTCGATCATTCAATACGATTGATGAGGCACTTGCCTTCCTAAAGGATATTGATCACTCAATCAACTGGACGGCGATTGATCAGATGGTTTTAGCGGATGAGTAAATCAAGGCGGCATGGATTGCATCCAGAACCGCACTACTAAAGACGGAGAAAGTAAGCATGGCAACGAATGAACCGGCAGTACAAGCACAAGTAGACCAAATTCTGGCGAAGGTGCATGAGGGCAAGCGCATCACTTATGATGAGGGCTTATACGTTTACCAACATGCAGAACTGTTGGATTTAGCGGATGCGGCGAACGCGCGGCGGCAGCAGCTTGTACCGGGTGATACGGTCACCTATTTGATTGACCGGAATATCAATTACACCAATGTGTGCGTGACCGACTGCCAGTTCTGTAACTTCTATGCCCTTCCCGGCGATAAGGAAAAAGGTTACGTCAACAGCAAGCTGGTTCTGGGTGGCAAGATCAAAGAGGCGCTGGAACTGGGCGCAACGCGTATCCTGATGCAAGGTGGGCATAACCCCGATTTGCCCTATGAGTATTACACCGACCTCGTGAGCTGGATTCACAAGACCTTCCCGACGATTGAGATTAACGCCTTTTCGCCCAGTGAAATCCAGTATATGAGCGAGATGGGAAACAAGACTTGGCGTGAAACATTGACCGAACTCAAGGCGGCGGGTTTGATGGGCTTGCCGGGTGGCGGTGGTGAAATCCTCGATGACGAAATCCGTGAGCGCGTGACTCCCAAGAAGATTATGACTGATGATTGGTTCGGCGTGATGAAGGTCGCCCACGAACTCGGTTTGATTACAACGGCGACGATGGTGATTGGTTTCCGCGAGAAGCTGGAAAACCGGATGAACCATCTGCAACGGCTGCGTGACGAACAGGACGACAGCCTGAAGCGCTTCGGCATGGGCTTCAACGCCTTCATTAGCTGGACGGTGCAGATCGAAGGGACACCGTTGGGACGGAGCAAGTTCGCCAGCGAATACGGCGGAACTAGCACCGAATATCTGCGGCACACGGCGATTGCGCGGATTTTCCTTGATAACCTGCCGCACATCAGCGCCAGTTGGCCGACACAAGGGGCGAAGGTCGGGCAGATGTCTTTGCACTTCGGCGCGGACGATTTTGGCAGCACCATGATCGAGGAAAACGTGGTGAGCGCGGCGGGTGCGATTACCAAAGCCAGCCCGTTGATGCTCCCCAATGAGATGCACCGTCAAATTCGAGCAGCAGGTTTTATTCCGGCGCAGCGCAACACCAATTATGATGTGCTGAAGGTGTTCGGCGAAGTTGATGAAGCCGACGAGTTGAAGTCCATTCAGGAAATCGAAGCGGCGGCGAGCAAGCAGGGCAATTGGGCGGGTTTGACGTTGATAGAGTAGTCGATAGTCCTTAGTCTTTAGAAGGGTGCGCGAGCGCCCTTTTTTGTTTTTTGGCGAAAATGGCAAAAAGTCGTCAATGTCGGGCTGATATTTGGCATTTTTGACGACATTTCGGCGGATGGCTCGGCTGGAAATGCGGCAAAATTGGTGATGGGTCTGCCGCCGCCAAGATTGCCAATCAAGAGTTACAAGATGCAAGTTTCAAGCTACAAGTCTTCGGCGGAAGTGGCGGTTAGAAAAATGGCGGCGGCGATGACGGATTGGTCACATGTTAAGGTGCGTGAGGGTATAGGGCGGACAGCCGTCCGCCCCTACATCAACTCTATAGATATGATATTCGATATGGGTATGAAACGGGTTACATTTTGGAAGAACATTTTGTAACTGTTTTGAGGCGTTGGCGCTAACCATTTTGAGGGAGTAGAAGTATTAAGCAGGTTGGTGGGTGGTTGGAAATTGGTTGCGCAGGTTTGTGGAATCAAACCGTCTACAAGATTGCGGACAAATCATTCGATGATTAATGATTTCAACCTATGTTAGAGTAGGCAACTATCCAGCAGCAATCGAAACTGGTTAAGCCTATGAGCTATGTCGACTTATCAATGAATAGTGAACGAGTTTATCTGCGGCAGATTACGCCGCACCGCTGGTGGCACACTGCATTGGCAATAACGGGTTTGTTGGTGGCGGCGATTCCATTGACTCGCGGATTTGACACCCGTGATAAAACGCTTGTACAGGTGATGGCGACGATCATCATCGCTCTCTATTGGTTATTTCAATATCAGATCCTACAGTCAGCAATTTATCTTGCCAAGTATGAGGGGCAAAAAGAAACCTCTTATATGAACAACAAACCCAAACCGTTGCAAGCAGTGATTTTCACCAAAGTGCGTGCTGTGTTGTGGCATCATCAGCCATTTATTATCTTGATGAGTCTGATGCTTTTGGGCTTATCGATAACCATCATGGGCTTTTTATATTACCGAAATTACGAACGTGGCATTTTACAATATGTGGGCATTATTAGGATTGCTGAGTACTGGTCATGGCGTTATCCTCTTTTACCTCATGCTGCCTTTGTTGCGCTGGCGGGCGCTTTACTGCTGATATTGACCTTTACCAATAGTCTACTAACGATAAGTGTTGGGTTGTGGGCTGGAAGATTAAGCACTTCACTTATCATTCGGTTTCTTATATTAGGTGTTATGCTGATCAGTTTTTTTGGCTTCTACGGCGTGAGTGCATCAACTCCAGAAGGCTGCCAAAGAACTTATAGTGATCCCTATAGATGCCCTGATATTCTCTTGCGAAATCGTATTGTCGATAGTTTGCAGGGATTATCGCTCACATTTATTGACGGTGGGGCATCAGTGATTACGGGCATCTATTGTCCTATGGGAGTCGATTACGTTAGTTATAACGATGAGCAAGGTAGAGTTTTATACCGACCTGTTCCAACATTATTTGGACTAATGTTTGATTGGAGGCAGGATGGGTATCAAACGCGCCATTTAGGTGTCATTCTAGTAACTTATATGTCGCAACTCGCTTTAAGCGGTTTCTTCCTTCAGCTTTGTATACGCGATCGGCAGCATGATAATGAACCTTTAGCGTAAACCATCGTATATAGAGTTGGGTGAGTATTCCTTTATTAGAAAGCGATTGATGTGGGCATATTTTGGGGGCTGGTGTCGGCATTAGGATTCGGTTCGGCAGATTTCATCGCGCGGGACTTGCATGAACTTTCCAGATTGGTTAAAAACGATCCTACTCTTCTCGATATTTAGGACTCAAAATGATGGCAGAAGATCTCGATCAGCTTCAAAAACATATTTATGCGGCATATCTACGCGATCAAGCTGAACTCGGCGAACAAGGCACGCTCGACCATCTCGAACGGGGTCAAAAATTTGATCTCGGTGATACACTCAAAAATGGCGGTGTTCTGGTCTTCCCGCACACCAACATCAAAGACTGCGGTTATCAGGTTGCGGCCTGTGTTCATGCCTGCCTCGACAGCGGTGCCGATCAGGTGCTGGTGGTCAGCGTCCTACACGCCTTTACCGACGATATGGAAGAGGCGCGGCGGCGTGTTGCAGCGGGTGGGGATTTCAGACAAGAAGCGTCGTGGGGCATCTGGATTGCGGGGCGTGATAATTATCTGCGCGATCATGTACTGCTCGGTTGGCATCATTTTTGGGATGCGGAAACCAAACGGCGCGGCGGAAAAATTCCCAAAGTCATCGAGCGTTATCCCTATCTGGCGGGTGGTCATCCCGAACAGCTTCCGGGCATTGAAGAAATGTCCGCTATCGCCAAAGATTCGGTGATCGTTTCGACAGCCGACGCTTTTCATCACGGCATCGGTTATGGCGACACCCCTGAGGCTTCATTTGAGCCTGATGAAGCCGGACTACACCGCGCCCAGAGTATCATTGAGGACGGCATTCACATCCTCGAAAAAGGCGATTATTGGGGCTACAACCAGCACTGCGTCCAAGTGAAAAGTGATGCGCGGGATGCGGGTCAAGTTTTCCGCTACCTTCGTGGCGCGATGACAGGACACGTTATCGATATGAGCTATACTGACGCGGCCCCACTCTACGACCAGCCCCCGCCAACATGGGTGGCTGGCGCGCTCACCGAGTGGCGGCGTTCACAGAAGCAGTCCAGCTAATTGAACCGCCGAGTCGCCAAGATCAAGGCGGAGAGGGAATTTAACGCAAAGGCGCTAAGTCGCAAGGACGCAAAGATTGACGCAAAAGAATTTATAAGCAATGTATGACTAGAATAGACCGCTTTCTTAAAGTTTCACTATTTATTAGTAGTCTGTTTTGTCTTGCAATTGTGATCGCTATTGTTATAGGACAACAGCAACCGCCTTCTACTTGGTCAACTATACTGCACTTCAATGAATGCGAGTTACCGTGTTGGCTTGGAATTGTTCCGAGCCAGACAACATTGGGAGAGGCAAGGAGAAAAGTTAGAGAGGCTTATTCGGACACAACCCTCTATTCGCTAGATGAGGACGATTCAGGGTTTAAGATCAATTACAAACCTATGGGAGCAAGTTTTAGAATTTTGCCTCAAACGACAGACCTAAGCGTATCTCCACAGTCAATCATTCAAGAAATCTATATCTCGCTCGCCAGACGAAAAAGTACAGATGCCAAACCCCCAACAATAGCGGATTTATCCGGTGAACTAGGGATGCCTGAGACAGTTAGGCTTATGTCGGGTGTAGAAAAGGAAAGAGTGACTTTACTTTATAAAGGGCAACAAGTTATGGTCTTTCTAAACGATTTAGACTGCGACAAAATCCCGATCAACGAAGAAATCTCCACAATGGTATTGCTCGATCCAGTACAAATTAATTATGCTTGGCTTTCCAAGCCTCAAGCGTGGCAAGGATTTGGGCGATGCTATCGCTTTGTGCGGGAAATATTTCCATAAAATACAGATAAAAAGGGAGCACACATAGGTGCTCCCCTACAGAAGTGATGTACGAGATTAGCGCAGGGTGATGACCCAACCTGTGCCGGTGACGCTGACGATAACCCCCCCGCTGCGGACGAACAGCACTGGAATGACGGGTGCATCGGCACGGACGAAGGGAATGGGCTGCCCCAATTGTGCGCCGTTGGCAAAAGCGGTAACTTCGCCAGTCTTGAGGTCACGTTCCAAGCGGACGCGCACGACCACGACATTAACCGCTTGATTACTGAAGTTGGTGATTTTCTCACCGACACGCTGACCCAGTTTGATGACTCCCGGCTGCACCAGTTGAACATTCACGCCAGCGGTTTTGGTTGCGTCAGCGGCATCTTGCAAGAACGCACCGAAGTAGACTTGATCGGGTGAGATGACGGCGGCGTTAAAGGTCGTGAGCGTCAGTTCAACTTCCACACGGCGGATGCGGCTGGCGGCGTTATTGCCGAAATAAGTTTCGAGCAAGTCAGCGGGAATGGGCAGATAGAGCGTGTCCTTATCGCCTGCTGTTTCCGCACCTAAGCGCCAATAGGTTTGGTTGAGCGTCGTTACCTTAAAGAATTGGTTGGCATCCCACGGCACAGAAGGCATGGTGTCGAAAGTCGTCAACAAGTTCTGCGGCCCTTGTAAGCCCTGCGGTGGTAAGGTGGCGGTCGGTGTGTTGGTCGCCGTTGGGATGTTGGTAGGAGTGGGCGTGACGCTGGGTGTCAATGTCAAGGTGAGCGAAGGCGTGACGGTCGATGGAATATCGGTGGCAGTCGGCGCGAAGGCTGTCAACGGCGGTGGCTCCAACGATGGCGTAAGAGTGATGTTTGGCGACGGCACAAGGGTTGAAGTCGGTAAATCGCCGATTAACGACAAAAGCGTGGGTGTCACTAACTGCGAATTCAAACCCGTTCCTTCATTGGGATCAATGGTCGTGGTGGCACTTGGGATTAATGCTTCTTGAGTCGCTGCGTCATCAACGGTGGCGGTAGAGGTAATGGTAAGGGCAACGCCCGGCGCACCGCTGCCATTCGCGACGGCGGCGACGATGGCAATCAGGGCTGCGATAACAATCAAACCACCAATCAGCAACAATGGGCGTGGTATGCCCCGACGGGTGGCGGTGGCGCTCGGCGATTCCTCCGGTTCGTCACTGTAGCGCGAGCCTTTATAGGTGTATTCGGGGATTTCGGCATCTACATCCACGCGAGGCGTTGGCTCGGTGGTGGGTGGTGCAGGAAATTCGGGCGCGTTATCGGTGAGGTCGTACCAATGGCGATATAACGGATATGCCGGATGACGATCAATGAACATGGCGCGAAACAACTGGTTAAAGCGGTTGAGCTTTTCGCTGCGACGGACGCTATCGGTGTAAACCTCTAAGAAAGACTCGTAGGTATCACGCCAGCCGCGCAGAGTCGGCGTGTAATTTTCGCCCAACAGCCGCACGGTGACATCAACCATCCGGCGCATCGCCCCACGAATGCTTTCCTGCGGTTCAGCAGGTTTACTGTCGATGGCGGTGTTCATTAAGCGTGATTGGTTATGCAGTTCGGCGGCTCCAGCTTGGAGTTCCATCAACCACGAGCGATAAGGCGTTAAGGTGACTGCGGCGGTTTGCTCAACTTCATTGATGGCGTTGATTGCATTTTCGATTTTGATTCCGGCGGAACGGAAATCGCCATCGGACCAATCACGGAGGGCATTTTCCATCTCACGCAGGCTGTAAATTCCGGCGGATAATGTCCGTGACTGTGGATTATCTTCCAGCTTTTTGCGCGTGACTTCAAGCGTGGGCATCGCTGTGACGTTGTTGACGCTGTTGATTAAATCCGCACCGGCATTCAATTCACGGCGGCGGTCAATAAATTCGACTAAGGCGCGAGTCAAAGTGTGACGCTGCCCATATTCGCCTAGCGTTCGGAGCGCGGCTTCCTTCCAGAAGTCAGCATCCTCCAAGCGGCCTTCGTTGGCATCCAACACGCCCAGCAAAATGTAGTTGGCGAACAGGATATGCGGGGCAGCGGTGCTGCTGCGTCCGAAGAGTTCGACTAAGCCCTTACCCATTGCTTTGAGGTAGGTTTCTTTACTGGGCATCTGTGCCGAGAAATTGTCACGCACGGTGATTTCATCGGGTGTGTAGAGATGCTCTAGACCAGCGACGGCAGCCTGCGTCCCTTTGACATTGCTCGCGCCGTTGCGTTCGGCCCAATCGCGGGAAATGCGGCTGAGTTCACGCAAACGACCTGCCGCAAACCGTTGGGCATCATCACGGGCGATTTCATAAGCCTGCTGGCCTAAGCGCTCGGCATCTGCCAAACGTCCGCGATCAAAGGCTTCCCAACCGTCGGCTAACGCACGACCTAATCCACCAAAGAGTGCGTGACGTTCCACATACTGTGCGTTGGTGATAATCGTCCGTACTTGATTGAGCCATCCGGCAAGCGTCGGGCTAATGGTGGTGACGGAATCAATGGCTTCGGTGAGCGATTCAATCGAGCCGAGGCGGTCACCCTGCACAGTGGTTTCGGCATAAGTTGCCCATGCTTGGCGTGCCGTTTCGAGGCCAGCGATCATACTGACCAGTAGTTCGTCAAAGAGGCGTTCGCGGAAAGGTGTCAAATCACGTCCAGTAGTTTCCAACCAGCCTGCCAAATCCGAACCATCGGCAGCAGGCACATAGGTTTGATACGAACCGAGTAGTTCATACAAGCCGTCGAGCATTCGCCCAAGCCCGTCCCATGCGGGATTGGTCGGGTCAATGGCGCGGCTGCCATCCAATGCATGAACAGCATCACGCGGGCTGGAAGTCGCTTGTCGCCCGATGACGTGCATATTATCTGCTAAGGCCATTGCCGCGTTCATGGCGCGTTCGAGCGCCGAAACCGGCAGTTGATAATCCGGCAGCATCTGGCGGCGGTTGATGGTATCAACCAGCGTGTTCATGGCGGTTAGACCATCGACCACTTGACGGTAGCCATCACGCAGTTCAACGAGGCTGGCCGTATTGGACGTGGCAATGCGATCCAATGTAGCATTGATTTCTGTCAAAACCGCACGCGGTTCGGTCACTTGTACGCCATTGGCTGCTAAGGCTGCCAACGCGGTTTCTAAACGATAGAGATTAGGGCGCAGCAGTAGGATGTCAGGTGTATAAGCGGTCACACGTTCGGCAAGCAGCCATTGTGTGGCACGAACACGGTTATCAGAAGCCGGAGTTGTCACCAACAAATGAGCGGCGCGGGCGTTTTGACCTTCGTAAAGTAAGCCAATGCTTTCTTGGATGGCAACCGGCGCGGGTTGGATACGGATTTCGTGCAAGGTGCGGGCGAAATCCAACAACAGTTCGATGAGCGTGCGCGTTTCGTTACGGGATTTGTCGCGCAGTTCGTCGAGCAAATCAATAGCACGCGGCCAGTTGGCACTTTCAAGATAGATGCGGCTGGCATCCAAGTCGGATTCAACTTCCAGATCACCCAACCGTGCCTGAATCTCCCGCTGAGCAGCCCGTGTTTGAGGATGTCCGGGATCAGCAGCAAACACGGGATTCAGCGTATCTATCAAGGCGACAAGTTCTTCTTTGCTGCGCTGAGTCTTAAGGCGTTCGGTGATACGTCCTAAGATCGCATTGCGTTCGCGTTCCATCGGGTCGCGATAATCCGCAAGTGCTTTGCGTAATTCGGTGATGCCTTTGTAACGCAGTTTAGCATTCGGATGCGCGGCCTTGCTGATGATGGCTTTCAAACGTGGTGACAGCCGTTCGTCATCGCGACCGAAATCCAAGAGAAAATCATCACCAGCATCACGCGGAATATCTGCGCGTCCGCCGCCTGTGACAATAAAATACAGCAGTTCGCCAACCTGCAACACATCACTCTGGCGGCTGATGCCCTGTGGGGTCATCTCGTCGCCTTCAAGGAATACGGCATTGCCCCAGTCGATTACTTTGAGTTTGTAATTGTCACGATCCCAAAAGAGATGCTTGGCATCCACATCGTTATAGACAATGTCGCGGCTGTGAGCGGTTTGAAGTAGATCAAGCAAACCGTCGATGATGATTAGCATTTCCAGTTCAGGCAAGCGTTCTTCGCGCTGCGCCAGTTCACGCACCGCGTCAGCAATTAATATCCCTTGCCCACGTTCCATGACGATGTACTGTTGGGCTGTGCCACCGACCAAAAATTGTCCACTGCCAAGCAAGGCGGTGGCTACAGGATGCCCTGCCAACTTTTGCAGCGCTTTACGCTCGTTGAGGATGCTGACTTCTTGTCCGGCACGGATTGGCGGCGCGTCATTCGGCGCAGGCCGTTTGACGACCACCGGACGGTCACTGGCTTGGGTATCAACTGCGCGAAGGGTTTCGCCGGAGCGTCCACGCGGGTAAATGTAATCATATCGGTAACGGTTATCGAAAAGGCTATCAGCCATTGTGCATCACAATCTATAGGTAAACATTTTTAGCGATCATTTATTCGTATGCGCTCAGCAACCATCCCTATCATAGTAGGCAATAATGGACACTGGTTAAAAACAACCCAACGTTAGGTCTCTAATTCTACTGATGGATTGCCTTGATGCAAAGTCAGGTTTGGGATATAGGCGGATTCAATTTGGGAAATGATAGGGATATACGGGGCGATAGGAAAGAATGTTATAATTTGCATGATGCCTACAGAAAGGTAAACTTCAGTGTCGTCGTCAGCCAAGGCTATTCCTCGAAATCCGTATCGGGGTGTAAATGCACACTTACAAAGTTTTACCCAGCATAACTCTATAGGCGCTTATAAAATGTGGCACAACGCTTATATCAATGACATTTTCAACGCGCTAAGTGAGCAACTCCCAGCAGGTTATGAAGTTGGCATGACTACTTCGTTGCAGATTAGTGAATATCACCCGGACACAGGTGAACGGATACGCCGCCCGGAACCAGATGTCACAATCTATGAAACAAGTGCCTCTAAGCAAAAATCATTACCCTCATTTGGGCAAGGTACTACGCCAACCTTGGTATTGCCAGCAACGGAAACACTACATGTTGACGACGACCTGTATTTAACAGGGTTGATGATCTATCGGCTGATTGAAGATTCTGATCTTATGGCCGTTACACGCATTGAAATCCTGTCGCCGACGAATAAACCACCCGGTGACGGTTTTATCCAATATTTTGAAAAGCGAGATGCAACACTGACACAGGAACTGCCATTAATTGAAATTGATCTCCTACATGAATCGCGCCCTGTACCGCGCGGCGTTCCCAGTTATCCTGATCGACAAACAGATGCACATGCTTATACGATCTATGTGAACGATACGCGCCCCGGATTACAGGACGGCACAACATGGGTATATGGTTTTGCAGTCGATGAACCCTTCCCGATTGTGCCGATTCCTTTGGCGGGTAAAGAATATATTCTGTTTGATTTCTTAGCACCCTACAACACAACTTATGCGCGTCTTCAACTGCTGCGCCATCGTATCGATTTCCAACAGGTTCCGCTGGCTTTTGAGACCTACACACCTACCGATCAAGAACGGATTCGGTCGGTTATGGAGTCAATCAACTCTTAATCGGCTAACGTCTTGAAACTGAAGGTAAGGAAAATAGATCATGACACTTGAAGAAGAACTGATTGAGAAAATTATGCAATTGGATGAATTTCATCAGCGGCGCATACTCGAATTTATCGAGTCACTCCAAGATGAGAATTCCGCTGAACGACATTACACCGCCAAAGACCTGATGAAGCTCTCGCCCGAAGAACGGGATCGCGTCGCACGAGAAGCCATCGAACGCTCTTTGGGCAGCTATTTCGATGACCTGACTTAAATGTTTTTATCGCCGCAAGCGTGAGAGCAGAACACCAACCATCGGCACAGCCATTGGCAGCCAATAAGCACTGTTACGCGGCGAAATCGGCGAGTCATCCGACATATGTTCGGTGAGCGGTGCAGGCACAAAGACCAACACAAAGACCACCAATGTGAAAATGGCTAACCAGCGCCTACGCTTATCAAGGGGCGTAATCATGTCCAAAGGCGTGGCATAAATCCGCCCGAAGAATAACATCAAAACAACCCACAGCAGCCACATATTTGAGATTAATGCTAACAGCCCCATGATGATGAGCAGTGGATAATATAAACGACGCGCTTTCTCACCCAATAAGGAGTAGAGCACATGTCCGCCGTCCAGTTGTCCGATGGGGATGAGGTTGAGCGCAGTGACCAGCAAGCCCGTCCAACCTGCCCACGCCAATTGACTGCTGGTAATCATGACATCATAGCCACCACTGGGGAGGAATTGCCCGAAAATCACAGTCTTCGCCATCGCATACATTAGCGAGTCACCTTCATAGATGTAGACGATACCGGGCTGCGTCATACTCACCTGTGCATGACTCAAGCCAATGAGTAAAATGGGAATGGCGAATATCAACCCGACGAGTGGACCCGCCGCGCCCACATCAAACAACATTTTGCGGTTACGCATCGGTTGGCGCAGTTGGATAAACGCCCCTAAAGTACCAATCATCGTTAAGCCGGGAAGGGGCATGGGGATGAAATAGGGCAGCGTCACTGCCAGCTTATGACGACGAGCAGCGAAGTAATGTCCCATTTCATGTGCGCCCAAAATCAGCAGCAAACTCAGCGCATAAGGCAATCCACGCCAGAGTTCCAAGAGAACTCGGTTACCGAGTTCAGCCGCCAAGACAGGATCTGTGTCATTAATGGTGGTGATGGCAAGGTCTGTTCCGACCATCAATACGCTGAACAACGTAGCAATGAATAACAGCGCGTTCGGCCACCACGGGCGAGGCTCAGGATTCACGCGTCCGGTGATGACATGAATCGTGTGGGGACTCTCGGCGCTATACTCATTTGGAGCGACCTCAGTTTGGCGAAAGACTGGCATATGATTGAGGGGAATAAGCTGTTCGTCAAGCTGATTGTACGCCGCCTCCGATTCACCCAGTAATCGACCTTCGAAGGTTGCAACCAGATGGCTTTTGAGTCCCAATCCGGTTTCCACAGGTTGAGCCTCTTCACCGGCAGAAGGTTCAACAAAGTTTTCAGTCTGAATATCCATCACCGTGGCAACCTGCTGGCGCAATTCATTTTGCAGCAGTTCAGCCTTGGAAACAGGCACTTGTACGATCCGTACTACAGGGCGATCTTCACGCGTTGAAGCAATTTCGTTAAGCATAAGGCTACACAAATCCTAAAACGAAACACATTAAATGGATGCAGCAAGCACTGATGGTACGATAGTGCTTTAAGATGAGCCAGCGGTGATAATCTGCCACGCATCACCACCCGGTAATAATTGAAGAACACTTTTATCCGAACTGTTCAGGTAGAGGTCTTCTTTATCACCATTTTTGACGACCTGTATAAAACCATCGTATTGGGTTTCGGCTGCTGTTCCCAAGCCAAGTCGATTACGAACCACATCGTTTCCACGCCAGACAAAGCCGATAATCTTGATGGGCTGGAAACGATCCGGCGGCGGGATGAAACTTTCCTCCGACTCTTTATCAACTGCCGGATTATATTTGTTCTCGAAGCTGAGCCAAGCCGGTGTGCGTCCGTCATTAAATAATACATAGACGCGATTTCGGGACTGAATGTAAATCATCAACCCACGTTCAAACGGTTCTTCAATAATGGTGGTGGCTTCGGCAGGTGCAGCCGGACAAGCATCCGGTGCAGGTTGGAAGAACCAAGGATCAGGACATGATAGTGGAATAGACAATGATTGTGTGGTTTCGAGATCGCCCTCACCCGCGCTCAATAGAAACGTCGCTTGCCCACGATCACGGCGGCTGATGGTCACTGGTAAATTGCCATCCGGCGGAACGTTCCACAGGTTGCCGCGCGCGCCATTGGCATCAATGCGATAAATGATGGCGTTACGCACACCCCGTACTGACCAAAAGAGCGTCACCTGTCCACCGGGTTCGACCTGCTGCACACTGGTGGTGAAGAACTCGATGCGCGGTGCGTTGGGATTAGGTGGGCGTGTCACCGTCGATAAGACTACTACAGCAGTGCTGGTCGGGCCAAAAAGGGGTGTCGGTGATGGGCCGGAAGCGACCGAACGGGGTGTCGGTGATGGCGTTGCACCGATGCCGGGAGTCGAGGTGACGGTCGGCGTAAGCGTTTGGGTAGCTGTCGGGCGGGCAGTCGGTATCACCTGACGTGCCGTTGCACCACACGCACTAATCGCTAGCGAGAGCAAGATGATACTGATTTGTGATGTCCAGAGATGTCGCTTCATATTGCGGTTCAAGAGGGATTAATCTTTTTTCTGCGTCCAACCGCTCCGTGCGGTGATTTCATCACGCAATATCTGTTTAGATTGGCGAGCTAAATCCGTTGAACCCGACATAAAACCGATAGCCGGATCATTTGATTCATCATAATCTTCGGGCAATTCGTCGGATGGGATTGCGTCAGCATAGCTTAACAATGATGATACCTGATTATCGGTCATATCAAATAACTTATGAATTAAACGTTCACGTATGGTCGGGGTAGACATAACACATAACCTCACAGTCGGTTTATGCCACTATTGTAACACAAAGCGAACAGTTGCCCGCTGCTTGAGCAGCCGACCTTAATAACCCTTCACCCAAGTTATGGGCGCATCAATTAAAGTAAGATTGGGGATGCGAATTAGCGCGCTTCAGTCCTGTAATCATCACGCGGTGGGGAGAACGCGTCGATAATCAGTGAATCAATGATCGCTTTGGCGCTATGTTCAATACCACCGGGAATGGCGTAGCTATCACCGGGATTGCAGACAAAGACTTCATCCCCTACCGTATATTCGACCCGTCCATAAATGACATAACCTACCTGATCGTTCATATGACTATGTAACGGAACCAGCGCGTCACGCTGTAGGAAAAACTCGCAAAGCATCGTTTCATCAGTTGTACCCATGGTGCGACGATGCACACCGGGAAGCATCTCTACTTGATTAGCATCCTTAGGGGATACATAATAACCATCTGCCATATGTCCCATCCTCGCTAGTACGTTAAGCTCTATACACAAAATAATTTCTTGACTATTATGCGGATCAGATACAAGATTGTCCACCAACCTAACAGAACCAACTTTATCGCTTTATTGGTTTAATCGATTGAACTGAGTAGATGAGGACTTATCAAAATGGCTGTTAGTTTTTTGAAACGTACCTCCCCTAGACTAGACGACATGATTAATTGGACGCGGCGGAATATCGACCGCGTAAAACATAATTTTACATCCGGGAGATTTGTACCTGTGGATCCGTGGCCAAAAAAACCGTTTATTTACCAAATTAACACTTACGTCTGGCTCAATACACTGAGCCGCACCTATAACCGACCTGTCACACTCGAAAATGTGCCAGACAAGGTATTGGACGAACTGGTCAGCTACAACATGGACGCGATCTGGCTCATGGGTATCTGGCAGCGCAGTCCCGCCGCCCGTGCCAGCGCCCATAATTATTTACACGAATATCGGGGAGCGCTTCCAGATTTAACAGCAGATGACGTACCCGGTTCGCCGTATGCAGTCGGTTCGTACCAAGTCGATGATCATTTTGGGGGACGTACCGGCTTAGCCATGTTCCGCAAGCGGCTGCGTAAGCGCGGGTTGCAGTTGATCTTGGACTTCGTGCCTAACCACGTAGCGACTGATCACGCATGGATACAAACGCATCCTGAATACATGATTCTAGGACAGCCCAAAGACCTCAAAGAACGCCCAAGTGATTTCTTTAAAACCAAAGATGCGCTCGGTAAAGATATGGTCGTGGCTCATGGGCGCGATCCCTATTTCCCCGGTTGGATTGATACGGCTCAACTGAACGCTTACAGCCACGATTTACGGCAAACAGTGTTGAGAACTATATTGGATATTGCTAACCAATGTGACGGCATTCGCTGCGACATGGCGATGCTGATGTTGAATGATGTATTTGCGCAAACATGGGGTGCTTATGCCTTTGAAAGACCCGCCACCGAATATTGGACCGACATCATTCCCAACGTCAAAAAGGTTTATCCAGAGTTTCAATTCATCGCAGAAGTCTATTGGGATCTGGAAGCCATGCTTCACAGTCTGGGCTTCGATTATTGTTATGATAAACGGCTGTACGACCGTATTCGCGATGATAAACGAAGCGAAGTCCGCTCCCATCTGATCGCACCGATTGAATTTCAAAACACATTGGTGCGTTTTATCGAAAACCACGATGAGCAGCGTGCCGCTTCAGCGATTGGCATTCAGCGCGAACACCCTGCCGCCGTGATGATCTGTACCTTACCGGGCGCTACCCTGCTGCACGATGGGCAGTTCGTGGGGCGTAAGGTTAAACTACCAGTACAACTCGGTCGTCAACCGGACGAGAAACCGAACACCGCATTGAAAGCCTATTACCTTAAGCTCTTGGCAGAGACCCGTCATCCGATTTATCAAGAAGGTGAGTGGCGGCTGTTTAATGCCATGCCGGGTAAACCGGACGGTTCACACCTCAATCTGGTGGCCTATGGTTGGCGCTCCAAACAAGATATGTGTGTGATCGCCGTGAATATGAGCGATCAGCAGTCCACAGGCAATGTCCTGCTGACGGATTGGCCCGAATTGAGTGATGCCAATTGGATGCTAACGGATGTATTAGATGGTGGGGGTCGTTACGAACGCACCGGCGCACTGCTGCATAACCCCGGCCTGTATGTGCATCTGAAGGGTTATCAATCGCACATCTTCCACTTCACTAAATGTTAAGCAAAATAGAATCAAAAAATCTCGCTAACATAAGCGAGATTTTGAGTTTGTCGGGGCGGCGGGATTCGAACCCACGACCTCGTCGACCCGAACGACGCGCGCTACCAGACTGCGCCACGCCCCGATATAGATATGAGTGTACTGGAAACGGGTAGCCTGTGCAAGTGCCGTGTTTGATAGCCTTGCCCTATGCTATAATCTGATTTATCCGCTCGTTTGGGAAACGGTCGATATGACAATTAATATCAATGTCCCTATTTACCAAGAGTTTCTTGAATACCTTGCCCAAATTGCAACCCCTGAGCAAATCCTCGCTTTTGAGTTGTCCGAGGCCATGCAGAATCACATCGAAGACTTGCTCAATAAAAATGCTGATAACAGCTTAACTCCCGAAGAAGGTCAGGAATTAGAACAAATCAAGCAGTTTGATCGTATTAGCTTTATGTTAAAAGCTCGAGCTGCGGCAACACTCAAATCCTCATGACAAAACTGCCTAGCGCAGTACGCCACTTTGTTCGTGAACGCGCCGAATACCGCTGTGAATATTGTCGTAGACCGGATGCCTATTCAGTTTTGAGCTTCCATGTTGATCATATCATTGCTACAAAACAACATGGTGGTTCTTCTGCGATTGAAAATCTGGCGTGGTCATGCATTCACTGCAATATTAGCAAAGGTGTCAATATTGCTGGCTATGATCCTTTCACCAAGCAACTAACGCCCCTCTACAATCCACGTACACAACCATGGAGTGACCACTTTCAAATGGAGGGGGCAGTGATTGAAGGCACAACCCCTATTGGTCGTGTCACCGTTAAGATATTAGATATGAACGAATCCGAAATGGTACAGGCACGTCAGAGTCTCATTGACAAAGGATTAGCATAAGCAAGGCTCAGTCACCTGTCGCTTTAATCTCGAGTGCTTCAACTAACGGCTGAGGCGTTGCTTCACCTTTCATGCCCAGAGCAGCAGGAATCAGTGCCAACGCGCACAGCACCGCGCCCATTAAACCCAATTCACCGAGTACCCGCACGGCGATGCCTGCGTAGGCGTTGATGAAAGCCATCGTTTGGTCGCCCGTTTGGGCTGCACCGCCCAATTCGCTTGCGGCTAGACCATTGATGCGATGCAGCGCAAAATTGGTCAGTGATGCGACGGCTATGGTCATGCCAATCAGCCGTAAAATGATGACCAGCGCCGAGGCCACACCGCGATGATCTTCATCTGCCGAATTGATAACCGCCGCGCTAATCGGTGAGAATGTCAGGCCGATACCCACACCGATAAAAATCATTTCAAAGACGATGAGTCCGTTGGGTATATCGAGCGTCCACGTTTGCCAGACTAGAGCGAAACCAATCATCGCCAGCACCAGCCCGATCATAGTGGTTTTCTTGAAGCCGATGCGATCACTCAACCAACCACCGGGAATAGCAGCTATTGCCATCGGCACGGTGAGCGCGGATAGTAAAATACCCGTTTGCAACGCCGCTTCACTGAGTTGAGTGCTGTCTTGTACGCGCACATTCACCAGAATCGGCACCGTCACCAGCCCGATCATCAAGCAAAAGCCGATGAACAGATTGATAATCGCGCCCGAAGCCAAATTGCGCCGCCGGAATAATTTGAGTTGTATCAACGGATCACGCAGCCGCGACTCGACCAGCACAAAACCGATCAACGCCACCAACGCGATAATCAGCACACCACCATTTAAGGGTGGTAGACTGCTAGCATCCTGTAAATTGGTCGGGGAGAGTGATACATCGACATTGCCACCTAGACCGACCACGAGCGCAATCAGTGATCCAGCAATTAAGAGCGTACCCAAGATGTCGAAGCGGCCTTTCGCGCGTTTCTCCGGTACGTTTCGCAGTGCGTATAAAGTGAAGGCCAGCCCAATAAGAGTCAGCGGCACATTAATCCAAAACAGGGTGCGCCAATCCGGTGGAGGCCAACCTAATCCAGAGAGCAAGTTGGTGAAGGTATCCTGATGAGTCGCAAAGAAACTGACGAGGATACCACCGTATAAATGACCGAGTACCCAACCAAGCGTATCAACTGCGCCGACCACACCCAGCGGCTGCGCACGGCGTTCCGGCGGAAACAAATCGCCCACCAGTGCCAGACTCACTGGCACAAGCGCCCCTGCTCCCAGCGCTTGCACGATACGCCCGATGATGATCGCCAAGAGAGTCATGGCTTCTTTTTCGGGACGCTGCCCCAAACGCCGTGCAGCCAAGTACAACAAATCGGTAGGCCACGTATGGGCGGTCGCCACCATCACCGAACCGACCACAAAAATCAGCAAGCAGACAACATAGACTTTACGCCGTCCGATGAGATCACTGACACGCCCCATGAACATCATACTGATGGCGTAGGCCAGCAGGTATCCACTGACCACCCACGATGCCTCATCCAATGTGCTTTGCAGCGGCAGTCCCAGTTTAAGCAGGATTTCCGGTAAGAAGGCTGAGACGATTGTCAAATCCAGCGAACCGATAAAGATCGGCAGGCAGATTAACCCCAGCACTAGCCAAGGATTTATAGTCGCGCGGGTTGCTTTTTGTGTCATACGCTTCGTCTTTGTGTCTCTGGTTACGATGAATTAGGGACTGACCGTTACTTCGGCAGTCGCTTCTATTGAGGTTTCGGCGGTTGCTTCCACAGGAGCCTCTGCCGTACTTTCGGGCGTGGCTTCGCTGCCCACCGGCGCACTCAGATTAGCAGGCGTGTTAAAGTCGTAGAATTCCATATCCCATGTGGTCGGTTTGAGCTTGTCGGTGGCGGTATCCGGCTGAACAACGACCAGCTTTTGTGGCAGCTTTTTGTCTTTGTCGATGTAAACATCAATGGTTGTTTTACCGCTAATTTGCACCAGATACAGCATCATCCACGAAATTTTGTCACCGTCTGCCGTCGCTGACAGATGATAAACAGGTGTACCGTCATCAAGCTGTTCGTCACCCACATAGGTTATGTTTTCCAACGAAGCGAAGGCTGCACGTAAACCACGATCTTGTTCAGTGAGCAGCATACGAGGATTAAATCCGGGAAGAAACGTTTGCTTAGACCAATTCGTACCGACAATGCGCCACCATTGGTCATCATCACGGGCGTAAATTTCAATCTCAACCGGTAATTGCTTGAGCGTCACTTTGGCTTTGGCCTGCATCAGATTAGGCGAGACATATTGGGCCTCCATGCGGTTAAAAACCGCTGAACCAATATCGGTCTTCAGCAGATAATCAACACCGGTGCGGTCAACGATAATCTTGAGGGTATTAACCGCCAGAATGTTATCTGTGGCCTGCTTCAAAAGTTCTATTGCATCAGGTGGCGGTTCGTTGGTTGCCGTAGCAGGACTGCATCCGGTGATGCCTAAAATGACGATACAACTAGAAATGATAAAGAGTGCTAAACGCCGCACAAAATTGTCCTTCCTTCGATAATGTTGCCGTCGTTCAGTATACTCGCAAACATCTATACGTTGCATAAGAGTTTGCGTTGCGGAATCTGCTACTATATCGGCTCCAGCATTTTGGACAATCGCATGAGCCTGCTTGCGGTATAAACAAAAAGGAATGAGAAATATGTTCCGTCGTCGTAAAACAATATTCGCACTCATCGGGCTGGCGATTGTTGGCTTTGTGGTCATTCAATTCATTCCGGTTGGAAATATCATCTCTGGCCTCAAATTCCCCGGTAATCCGCCTGTCAACCAGCAGTTCCAATGGGACTCGCCACAAACCGAGCAGTTAGCCAAAGCCGCCTGTTACGACTGCCACAGCAACGAAACCAAATATCCTTGGTATGCCAACGTCGCGCCCGTTTCATGGTTGCTATATCATGACATCAACGAAGCGAGGGACAACCTGAATTTCTCGACATGGTCAAAGCAGGAAATTGACGTGGATAAGATCATCAACCAGATTGAAAGGGGAGAGATGCCTAAAGCGATTTATCTGCCTTTGCACCCCGAAGCCAATTTGACCGCCGAGCAGAAAACGCAGTTGATTGCCGGTTTGCGGGAAACCTTTGGCGGCTAGGTAAAAAACCATCATCTAACAGGGGAGATCATCTCATGGAACTCATATATGATCTGATTTTCCCCCCGCTATTTGGATTTCTGATTGCTAAAATCGTCCAAAGGCTGCCAGCCAAGCTCCAATTGTTTCTGGGATCAGTCGTCATCGCGTCTGTTGCAGCGCCACTCTGTTGGATACTCATCGCAAGCGCTTTTAAGCCTCATTTCGATGCTACGGGACAAGCAATGTTCGGGATTCCATTCTTGTTTATCATCAGCCTCTTGTTGACCGTTTTCGGCATCCACGCTTTCCAAAAGCGTCGAGAAAAACACGTTATCCAAGATCAATTCACACTTGCGAGTGAATTTATTCGTGGATACCAATTTCAAAAAGCGCTGGATATTCTGGCAACAATTAACGATCCACTAGCACGCGAATGGGAAACCATAATGAAGGATATGATTCACAATGATCCTGAATTCTTACAGCAGTTAGAATCAATCTAAATACACCAACGATGATGTGTTTGTGAAAATAGGATCAAACGGGATTGTTAGCAGCCGAAATAGTGTCATTTAGCACTCCATGCTCAACCTCAGCATTCGCTACGATAGAGATCAGTAGACATCATTTGAAATGCAGAGGCAAAAACATGGACAGTTTGTCAGAATTCTCAACACTCGCACTCTATAGTGAATTATCAAAAAGTTCACCACTCTGTAAAGATCACTCGCTGGTCAGTATCATTAAATTCTACGTGACCCTTCCCACAGCGATTTTCTCCACCATGGCGATTTGGGCGTTGATCGCTCGTGTGGGTTCAACCATCTATATCCCGCTCAGTATTGATTTAGCGTCCATACTGACTCTAGTCGGTATCGCTGCGACGTTTGTGGTCATGCTATTTCTAGTGTCGCGTGCTGTTGATGCTCTCGAACACGAAATAAGACATTTGCTCGAAGAACGCCATACCAAACACGATATGAACAACACACACAGACTCATTCATTCACACTAATCAGTCTGTCCCACAGCCAATGAGTTCCCTACGCTCTGATGGATAGGATTGTCGGGCGGTGGTTGCCTTGTATAATCACCGCCTGCAATCTTGCGCTTTACAAAGATAGGGATGTCAGTGATTTTAGCTTGGGCAGCGGTCTTATTCGTTTTTGTTGCACCTTACCCAACAACCGCTTGGCTGCTCAAACACAGCCCCTTTCCAGTGAGCAAATGGTTATCACTGATACTCGCGGCTGGACTCGGCATCGGCGCTCTGACGTGGTTGATGCTGCTCGAAGGTATGCTCGGAATACCCTTCGAAGTCTGGTCAATCCTACTCCCATATATATTAATCTTATTGCCCGGAACATTGCTCTGGTGGCGCACTCACACACCAAACCCACTCACACCTGTTGAACCCGCACCCAAACGCCTCGCCTTCTTAGGCCGTTTGGTCGTGATCGTCGTCAGCGCGGCAGTTCTCTTCAACGCGCTTTATTGGCCGTTTTACAAAGATGATGCGGTTGGCATTTACGCCGATCAAGCCCACTTCATGTACAGCACACGCGGCTTGATTCCACTCGACTTAACTTTCTACAGTTACTACCAAGCCTACCCGATGCTGGTGCAGCTTTCGTATACCTACACCTATTTAGTGTCCGGTTGGGAAGACCCCTATCTTGCCAAAGCTATCCCCACGCTGTTGAGTTTGGCCTGTTTAGGGGCGGTCTTTTACCTCGGCAAAACACTCTACGATGAAAAAGCCGGTTGGTTAGCCGTGCTGCTGCTGGCACTCACACCTTTATTCGGACGTTGGGCATCTTCCGGTTATGCTGATTTGCCGATGGCTTTTTATTACACACTGGCGGCTTTATTTGCATGGCGGGCATGGAAATCAAACGCCACCATTGACGCACTCATTTCCGGCGCAAGTATCGGCCTTGGCGCGTGGACGAAAAATGCCATCCTGCCAGCGGTCGGCTTCTGGTTAGCCTTCATATTGTTTGGTTTAGTATGCAAGCGCATCAGCCTCAAAGCAGTCGTCATTGCTTGCATCGCCAGTGCCGTTGTCGCCGCGCCATGGTATCTACGCAACCTCATCGAAGCCCATTTGCTCATGCCCGCCACCGCATGGACAGATCAAGCCGCCCCAAACCTCGCCAATATCTTGGTGTTCATCACCCATCCTGAGAACTTCGGCTTTATAGGTTGGCTCATTCTCATCAGCATCGTCTTCTCGCTAGTTCAAGTCGTTCGTCATTGGCGCAGTGCTGACCGCGAAATCCTCTTGCTAACCTTCACACTGCCTTACTTCACTTTCTGGTGGATTCTTGCCAGTTATGACCGTCGCTTTATACTCTACTTCCTCCCAATTTTGGTAGTGTTGGCAGCGGGTTATGGAATCAAACTTTGGCAGCGTATCCCCCGGCTCTATCATCGCTCACTCGGTTGGCTGCTGATCATCATCACGCTTGGTATGACCGTCTACATCGCCAGCATCAGCATCGACTTCAAGAACGAAATCTTGCACAATCCCTTGATGAACGATGCTGCCAAACACGCCATCGTCAGCACCAAACCAGCCGAACCCTAAAGCATGTTACGTGTTTTTAAGCAATCAGGATAAACCCGAAGTGGCTTTTGTAGGGGCGCGGATTTATCCCGCCCGCGCTTACCTCTTTAGTATTTTCACCCACTCCTTCGATACTGTGCCGGAGGAATACCGATTTCGCGCTTGAATGCCTTACGAAAAGCCGCTTCGGATTCGTAACCGAGTTGGTCAGCAATCACTTCCATTCGAACATCATTTTTCAGCAAGCGTGTCGCCCGCAGCATCCGCCAACGCGTGAGATAAGTCAGCGGAGGTTCGCCCACTAACTCGGTGAACCGTGCCGAAAAAGCAGAGCGTGAAAGGGCAGCGGCCTCCGCAAGTTCATGAACTTTCCAAGGGCGTTCGGGTGACTGATGAATAAGACTCAGTGCCGCACTGATGGGTTGATCGCGTAACGCCCCCACCCAACCGACTGACACTTTCGCCTCTTGGTCAATCCACAGCCGAATTACTTGAATAAATAGCAGTTCGGTCAAGCGGTTGAGCATCACCTCCGAGCCAATCTGCCGAGAAGCCGACTCCCGCGCCATAAAATTGATAATGTCCGCGAAGCCTTGTTCCATGCGACCTTGCGCCCCGCGAATATGAACCAGTTTGGGCAAACGATGCAGCAGCGGAAAATCATGCGGATACTCGATATGGAAAGCGCCACAGAGCATCAACGGTTTCGGCCCTTCGCCTTCGCTGGTGACGATTTGGATACCGCGCTGCGGGTTATAGTCCAGATGCACCAAGCGGGTTAACGGTGACGCAGGATCATCATACATCGAATGCGGGTGCCCCGACGGAAACAGCACTACATCACCGTCCTCAACCCGTATCGGCGCAGCCTCGCCTTCGACTTCTAAAATTGCGCCACCGTAACTGAGAAGATGAAACATGCTGTCCTTACTAGCCGCAAAATCATAACGCCAAGGCGCGACTAACTCTCGCCGCGACGATAACCAGCCTTTCAACTCCAGAGTATTCAACACATCCGTCAACACATCCACATTCGACTCCGATCTGGACGATTAGACACAAATTCAGCACATTACGTCATAGATTGTCTTCACGAACAATCCTATAATACCACAAATACAGAACAGAAGTTCCGCACAAGTTATCTGAAACGAAGCAAACTTCTACCCCGTTGGACAAACATCGACGAAACAGGCAAAGGAGATCGTATGCAAATCGTAGATAAAACCGTTCTCGTAACAGGAGCTAATCGCGGACTCGGACAGGCGTTAGTTGAAGAGGCTTTAAGAAAAGGCGCGAAGCAGGTGTATGCCGCTTCACGACAAGCCATAACTCATACGGATGCCCGTGTCACACCAATAACGCTAGATGTAACCAATGCGGCGCAAATTCAAGCCGCTGTCGAAAGGGTCGAATCGCTCGATGTTCTCATCAATAACGCAGGCGTGGGGCTTTTCGATGATTTGAGCGAACGTGCGGTGCTTGAACAACATCTCGCCGTCAACCTTCTGGGTACATACAGCGTGACACAAGCTTTCCTGCCCTTATTGACCCGTTCGCAGGGAGCCATCGTCAATGTTTCATCGCTGACGGCCTTTGCTGCTTTACCGGTCATGCCTGCTTACTCGATCTCAAAGGCGGCGATGTTTTCTCTGACGCAATCGCTGCGCGCGCTTTTGGCTCAGCAGCATATCAGTGTTCATGCCGTCCTAACCGGCCCTGTAGACACGGATATGGTACGCGGCCTCGAGATTCCGAAAGCCTCTCCAGAGTCCGTTGCGCGGGCGATCTTCAATGGAGTGGAAACAGGTGAGGAAGACATCTTCCCTGATGCAATGTCCGAATTGATGGCGGAAGGTTGGCGCAGCGGTGCGGCCAAAGCACTCGAACGCCAAAACGCCTCACTTGTGGCAGCAAAACCAGCAGCTTAATCCAACAAAAAATAAGGAGATTGCAACCATGTCAAATCCCAGTTACAGCACCACTTTTACGGTAGACAACACACCTGAAGAAGCCTTTGCCGCCATCAATAATCCGCGCTGCTGGTGGTCAGAGGAAACCGAAGGCGATACCAACCATCTCGGCGCAGAGTTTAAGTACCACTATAAAGATGTGCATATTGCCGCCTTCAAAATCACCGAATTTGTCCCCAACCAGAAAGTCGTCTGGCATGTCTTGGACAACCACTTCAACTTCATCAAAGACCAAATCGAATGGGTTAATACCGATGTGGTCTTTGAAATCGCACCCAAAGATGGCAAAACTGAAGTTCACTTTACCCATGTCGGGCTTGTGCCGGACTACGAATGCTACGATGTTTGCGCCAACGCATGGGGAACTTACATCACCCGCAGCTTGCGCGATCTCATCACCACTGGCAAAGGTCAACCCAATCCGATTGAAGAAGTCGTGAATAAGGCTCAGGCGATGAGCGAGCAAAACTACACCACTTTCCTCACGCTCGATCAATCGCCCGACGAAGTCTTTGCCGCCGTCAACAATGTACCCGGTTGGTGGTCAGACGACATCGAAGGTGATACCAACTATCTCGGCGCAGAGTTCAAGTTTCACTCCAAAGACCTGCACCACAGCACCCAGAAGATCACCGAATTTGTACCCGGCAAGCGAGTCGTGTGGCGCGTCACTGAAAGTCAGATTAACTTCGTCGAAGACAAGCAAGAATGGAAAGGCACGGACATCGTCTTTGACATTTCCAAACAGGGTGACAAAACCGAACTCCGCTTTACGCATATCGGTCTCGCACCGGTCATCGCATGTTACGCTGCCTGCTCGGACGCATGGGCCTTTTACATCAACGTCAGCCTGCGTGACCTCATCGCCACCGGCAAAGGCCATCCTGACTACAAACAAGAACTCCCCGCCTAATCACATGCCCATTTAACGTGGCACTATCGCGACGGTATCTTCAACGCCATCACTGAATAACCTAACAACACTTTTCTTGTAGGGGAGGAGCTATGTATCCTCCCTTTTCCTATAATGAAAATCAAAATCCCCTAATGTTGTAGCAATAAACGCTGTCGTCTAAATGGGTTACCCAGTAGTTATTAAACCAATATTGGGGGATGGATTGTTCAGGCAACAGGTATAAAAAACCTTCACTGCCGCTCAAACCGTCTCTTTCCGTTCCAATACTGACATAAATAAGATTTGCTGTTCGATCACTTTTATAAACTTCTGCCAAATAATATCGAGTGTCTGTCTTAAGGATTTCCGCTGGCCTGATATTTGCTCGTGAATACCATTCATCGGCAGTCAATTTCTTCATAGCCTGATAAACGGTGTTGGTTGTTGAGCAAGAATTCCTGTTCGTCGATAACTGACTGAACATAAAATTTAATACGAAACTACCTATACAGCTACAGAATAAAATAATGATCCCGAATGATAATCTGTATATCCATTGCATGATTGTATTCCATTTTTATCAATAGGCTTATAATCAATCCTTTATACACTTTTGGAAAGTAAAAATATCAAACACTTGAACTATAACACTCGGCATTGATCTTGGCGTTCTTTGTGTCTTGGCGGTTCAAATTGTATTATTCTTTACGTTTAATTTTACAAACCTGCTCTACCCAATTCCAACCATTACCCAACCTCCTTAACACTCCTGCTCCCTCAAAAAGGTTAGTGCCAACCCTTCGAAAGAGTTACAAAATGTTCTTCCAAAATGTAACCCATTCGCTCCCTATATCGCTTATCATATCTATGGGATTGTGTACGGGCTTGCCGCTGGCAAGCCCTTCTTAACCGCACAATCGGCATAAAACCAATCTTTGCCATTGCCGAAATTGCTGCCAAATTTGCCAATCTTTTCAGTGCGCTTCAGCGCCCTTTGTTTACTCAGGCGGATGCTTGAGCCTCTGACGACATTTCCGACACAAACGACTCTAAACTTCACTTCCGAATCTGACGAAATTGCAGCATTTTCCGAAGTTTCGGCATCTCGCTCCCTCAAATCCGCTGTCAAAACAGGTTGTAACAACAGCATCAACAACATCAACTGCAACATTTTGAACGAATCAGCGCTTATACAACGCATTAACCGTCAACGTAAATGCCCCGCTGGTCAAATAGCCATTGACCCGCACCCGATAGGTTCCATCAACCGGCAGCGGCACATAAAAGCGTGGATTGATGTTATTATCTTCATCATCACCTTGCGCCAACACACTGCCATCAGGAGCCAACAGCGCCGCCACTGCATCCAACGAACTGCCGGGTTGCGCCATCACATGCACCTCGACCTGCGTTCCAGCCTGTGCGTAAAAGCTGTAATACTGATAGGTGTTAGCGGGAACACTGTCATCATACGACAACAGCAAAACCGTTCCCGGCACAGGCGTAGCGGTTGGCGGTCGGCTGATAATCCGCCAAACCAGTGTATATGCACCCTGTCCGCTGGCATTAACCGAGGAAACCCGCAAATGATAACGACCGGCAATCGGTGCCAGCGCTGACGCAATTTGGGCATCACGATTACCCCCGCCGTTATCATCCATCGCCACCAGCGAACCATCCGGGGCGATCAGCTCCAACACCGGATCGAGATTACCCTGCCCGATGCTGGCTGCGGCAGAAATCACATCGTTCCGGTTGAGGTCTAACGTCCAGACTTCACTCAATCCGCGCCGTTGAATATTCCCGTTATAAAGTTGGTCGGAAACAGTCTCACCACGCCGCGTTTCACTGTGCGAAAAACCTACGCCATAGCCAATACTGTAACCGCCTGTGCTGTTCGCTTCTCCGGTTACAAAGGCCACATAAGTACCACTTTGGGCAGCGATCAACGCTGGAATAAGCGCGTCACCACCCGCGTTCGAAGTCGTCGGAGTTGCGGTTGTAAGCAGCAAGCCCTCAGGATCGAAGAGTTCAAGTTTCGCTCTAAAATTCGCATCAGGCCGTACACCTATCGTAATTAACTGCCCCTGCGTCACCGAAATGGGATAACGGTCAAAGTCACCATTGCGCTCGATCACACCCAGCACCGGAATATGGTCAACCAACGATTCGCCCGCTATTGCCGGAGCAAGTGTGGGTAGTAAAATTTCTTCGATCTGCGGCGTTGCTGTGGCGGTCACTTGGAATTGAGGTGTAACCACGATTAAGTCAGCAACCAGATTGAGCACCAAGCGATAACTACCCGCGAATCCACGCCCCCACGCTTGAATGCTGTATAAACCGTCTATGGGCAACTCCACATTTCGCAGCAGAGCCGCGCGGTTACCGCCGCTGTTGTCGTCAGATGCCAGTTCGTCACCCGTTGGGGAATAGACATGCACTATCGGATCAACCGTTCCCGACACCCTTTCCATATACAGCCCCAAATATTGTCCGGCTCTAGCAGTGAAAGTGTACACTTGCTGTTCTTCCGGCGCATCAAAAGTGCCATCTGCCGTTTGCCCATCCGTCAACTCATCAATGAACGTACCAAAACGCGCATAATAAGGAGGTGTGGCGCTGGGGGTAACGATTTCCGTTGGCTTCGGCGTCGGTGTGTAATCCGCCGGATTAGGACGGTCGGTATAAATCAGACTGAGTGCATAATCACCCGCTGTAGAAGCTTGTACCAATAGCGTATAAGCACCATCATCGGGTAACGTGGCTGCCAGCGGATTAGCATCCTGAGCCACGACAGTTCCATCAGCAGATTGTAGAGTCAGACTGAATGTGCCTGCCCCCAAAACGTGAGCGCTGATCGCATCACCTTTTTTCGCCACAAACTGAAACGGTTGAACGTCGTCAGCACTGCTTAGATGACCTTTGGCACTTTCCCAAAGGCTAATCAGTCGGTTCGGCAGCATCGAAGTGCTAGCACTTTGATTAAGCGTTTGGCAACTTGCCAAAAGAAGCATGAGTACAATAACAAGCCGCCGCAATCTTCAGCCTCCGTCAACACCATCGCATTTTACGCGCAAATCTTAACACACATTTATCTTCTCAAAAGCTGATAAGACAACGCTCACCCTACGCTCTTTTGCAATAATCGACAAAGCTGTGGTTGAATGAAGTGATGAACACATTTTGTGAAAGGTCAAACGATGAATCTTCCAGTTGATCCCAAAACGTTGGCGGCCATCCTCCAGCTCGGCGGTCAATATATGCTGCCGATTGCTGCTATCTTACGCGCGCTATATTCTGGCGCACGCGGCAAAACACCGGAAGGGGCAATACAAATCGCGACCGCAGCCATCATCGCCGGAGTGAGTGCAGGCGTAAACGGTCAACAGCCCGACCTCAAGAATATCCTCAGCGATGTCCTCAGCAATACCGTTTTCACAGCCGGTATAATCTCATTTATCGTCATTTATGTCCTGCGGGCGACCCACCTCACTTGGGTAGCGGATGTGGTGGTCGGTGGCATCATCGGCGCGGTGCTGTGGCTGTTCACCAATTACGTCCTCGGTGTAAGCTGGCCGCTGTGGACGGTGATACTGATCATTCCGGCTTGTGCGGCTGGCATGGTACTGCTGCGTTTTGCGCTCCGGCAAATTTTCCGCGTGGTACGTTATGCCACCTATTTCATCGTCGTTGGGCTGGTTTTGGCACTGGGCGCAGGCGGCTTCCTCCTTTTGCAAACTATCATGAGCGGCCTCGCGAAAACATAAACTCACCTCCTACCATCATCGACACAAATGAATAGTTTCGTTAAACTGATCCAGTTTTAGACTTTCTAGAACTGGATCGTTTTTTATTGGATTACCCTAGCTGATTTCTCTCGATTTTAGTCCCAATGTGCGCTCAGACGGACTCAATTGACGACAAAAATCGTGCGCGTGTAGGAGACTTATGGCCGTTCAATCTATTGCGATTACCAGCAATCCTTACGTGAAGTGGGCATCGCGGGTTATCCCCTACGTGGGTATGTTTGTCATTGCGCTGGTACTGTGGCTGCCGTTTGGCTTTAAGACCACCGGCTTGATTGAGGAACTCTCTATTACCCAGCAGCTTGACGCGGGGCACTCGTTCTTTTTCATCACCCCTTCGTCGGTCATGTCGATAAGCCGCAGCCGTCCGCTTCAGATGTTCTTCTTTACGGCATCTTATTTACTGGATCGAGACTCGTACCAGTTCTACAACATCTTCATGCTGCTGTTCTTTTTTGGGAAAATCGTGGTTACTTATTGGTTGGTACTGCAATTTCTCCCCCACAAAAAAGTGCTGGCCTTTGTGACCGGTGTTTTGTTCATGCTGTATCCCGCCGACACAGGTGTATTCGCGTTGCGAGTGATTCATGTTCACAGCGCGATATTGGCTTATTTGTTGGCGGTTTATCTGCTGATTCAGTTTTATAAACAGCAGGGACGGAAAAGTGTTCTGGCGCTGTTGGGGTTAGGGTTTTTCGTGATTTTTAGTTTGGGGCAGTACCAGATTGCGCTGGCAGCTGCGGTTGTGACACCTTTTATCCTATTGTATTTTGGTCGCCCAAACCGCCGTTTTCTGATTGCGACCGGTACATGGTATGCGTCAATGGCGATAATCCTACTTTATGAAGTATGGGCCGCAAAACAGCCAGGTATTGAAGCTTATGAAGCCGTGCTGATGCCTACAGCCGATCTTGCATCTAGTCCGTTTAGGAGTCTCCTGACAGCGATGCTGGTCGGCTATCAAAGGCAAATTATTTCATGGTCAGCAGCCTTCAACAAACTCAATGATTTACCCACATATGGTCTCTATATCGCGGTCGGCTTAATCGCCAGTGTGATTGTTGGTTGGTGGCTGCTGCGTCAAAAACCGCGTGAGGACAATTCACAATCTATATCATGGCAACGTTACATGCTCGTCTTACTCACTGGATTAGCCCTATTTCCAATCGGTATGGCGACCTATTTACCACTGCCAAATTATCGCTTCGAGGACTTCCGCATCTACTTGTTAGCCATGCTTGGCTCGGCAATCGTATTAGCACTGCTGCTCTTCTTCCTTAGTTGCCTCGTGCGTCGTTACCGCGAAACGATATTCTTAGTGTTGGCACTGCCTTTCATCGGCATAGGATTGTTGAGCGCCTTGACCCAGCAGCAGCGGTATGTGAATTATTCACTGGAACAACAGAATATATTGCAGCAAACGGTGGCACAAGCACCTCAGCTTAAACCAAACACGGCAATCGTGATTATTGATCCGGTAGGTAAATTGAAGAAAGCCTATGTCTTTTACTATGGTTCGCTTTTGCAACCAACCATCAGCTATCTCTACAGTGATCCGACCATTCAAGCCTACTACTGTCCGGTTTACGGTGGGATAGACGAGAGCCAAACCTGCCAATTTAAAGCTGATGGTTTGCATCTTCGCAATTCCCCTTCGGTATTGCCCTATAGCCAACTCCTCTTATTTATGACGGGCGACAACGGTGAGATGAAACTGCTTACTTCCGAAGAAGCAGCAACCACTTTCCAAATTCCCGCTGCGGATTATGTTCCTACAGCGCACATCATCGGCACTCAACCACCGCGCCGTGCCTTGACCCTATTCTCATGTGTACCCGCGCTTTCCTGCTTCCATGAACCGGATGACTCCCAGAATGTAATAAACAACGGCGCATTTGACTTGCCCAGTACCACCGATATTGGCTTTGGCTGGCGCGAATTGGAAGTCAACAGTCAGGACGAAACCTTTCATTGGTCGGTCAACCGCACATCAACAGTCGATGTTAATCTCGCTATGAATAGTGATCTCAACCTTGAGTTCAAAGTCTTGTATTGGATGGATGAAGGGCTGATCGACAGTTTGAAACTCTCGGTGAACGGGCAAGATATTCCCCTGACCTTCACGCCATCAGAGCCAGAAGGTCGTGTGTATCATGCCATTATTCCACGTGCAGCATTAACAGGTCATCCCATCAGTACCCAATTGGTCTTTACTGTCAATCATTTAGTGCCTGTAGTTAATGATCCGAATACGCAGCTCGGTTTTGCGCTCAACTGGTTACGCATCCGTCCTGCTCAATGATTTTGCATTCAAATACTTTGAGGAGATTAAATGACTGTTGAACCCGTCTCTATAACAAACTCACATAATCCTGATACACAACCGATTCTGCGGGCTATACCCTATATCGGTATGTTTGTGCTGGTATTGTTGTTGTGGCTACCCTTTGGCTTGAAGACAACCGGACTAATCGAGGAATGGGGCATTACCACAGCCATGGATAGAGGCCAACAGTTATATTTCGTCACGCCAACTTCCGATTTAGCCGTTGCGCGCGCTCGTCCGCTAGAAATGCTTCCTTTTGCTTTGTCATACGCGCTAGATCACGACTCATTTACCTACTATAACGTTTTCATGATTCTCTTTTTCTTCGGCAAAATGGTGCTGGCCTATTGGTTAATCCTCGAATTTTTGCCGGGATACAAACTCCTAGCGTTTATAATGAGTATTCTGTTCGTTATATACCCCGCTGATACCGGCTTATTTACCCTCAGGACAATCCATATTCATGGCGCGGTACTCGCTTATTTAATCGCAACTTATCTGCTGCTGTTATCCCGTAAGCTGACAACGCGCCGAAGCTGGTTGGCATTATTCGGAGCGGCATTTTTTCTGCTATTTAGTTTGTGGCAGTACCCTAGCGCTATACCGATTATTGTCGTAACCCCAATCTTACTACTGTATTTTACCCGACCAAATCGCCGTTTCTGGATTACAATAGGCATCTGGTATGGAACAATGGCGGTTTCTCTGTTTTACTCCTCATGGGCAATCCGCCAAGTAGCTACCAGCGACAGTTATGACCAAAATTTTCTGCAACAAGTGACTTTTTCGCTGACCGAGTTTAAAAGTATGCTCACAGCAGTCTTCATGGCCTATCAGCGGCAGTTTTCCAGTTGGGCAGACGCAACCAGCAAAATAAACTATCTACTTGTCTTTTGGCCTTTTGTATTAGTTGGAGTAGTCATAACAGGCGCGGTGGGTTATTGGTTACTGCAACAGCAAGCTAGAGCTGGATTCTCCCAAAAGTTAACACTAAAAAATTACCTGCTTTTATTCATATCAGGCATCATCATATTTGGTGTTGGCGTTTCACTATATGTTGTGGTGCCTGATTTGCGCTTTACTGATTTTCGGGCTTATTACGTGGCGGCATTCGGATCGGCGTTAGTCGCTACACTCATCCTATATCTTATTAGCGGGCTGTTTCGGAGCTATCGTCAGTCCATCTTCTTGGGACTATCTCTCCTGTTTGTTGCGCTGGCGTTATTGAGCGCCTTACAACTTCAACAGCATTATGTAAACCTCTCATTGGAGCAGCAGGCTATTTTGCAGGATATAGTCGAACAAGCACCACAAATTAAATCTGACACATTCATTGTTGTGACCGATCCAGTTACGCTAATCAATAGAGAATATGTATTTTATTTCGGCGCAGAATTACGGGCAGCATTGGCGCATCTTTATGACAATCCCATGCTTGCGGTGCAGTACTGTCCTGTTGGTGATAAACCTACCCTATTCGGTATAACCTGCCAGTTCGAATTGGATGGATTGGCCATAATCTCAAAGAACCTATCTGCCAAAGACAACACAATCAAAATAAGTCCTGACAGGTTATTGGTATTTTCCACCCAATATGACGGTAACTTGAAACTTTTATCGTCGGAAGAAGTCGAGGCAATGTATAAAATTCATGGGTATGCCCCGCAAACTCGTATTATTGGGAGCACACTACCGCCTCGCTTCTACACCCTGTTTTCGTGTGTGCCAGCGCTTTCCTGTTACCTTTCCTCTCCTCGTTTGGTGAGTAACACTTTTGCTCTATCTGATACTGATGAAATCGGTTTAGGTTGGCGAGGAACGGAACTTGATGATAACAGTGGTACATTTCGCTGGTCAATCAACGCGATATCAACAGTCAATGTCCGTATTAACCAGAGTGGAAACTTGGCACTTGAGTTCAAAGTACTCCATTGGGTAGATGATGCGGTCGTCAACAGTCTAAAGCTGTCTGTTGACGGGCAGAATATTCCCCTCACATTTACTACAGGAGAACCGTCAACCCGCGTTTATAAGGCTGTTGTTCCACAAACAGTACGAGCATCTCAGCCGACGGATTTTATCCTTGTGTTCACCGTCGATCATTTAACATCAGTCTCACCCAATCAGCAATTGGGTTTCGCGCTCAATTGGCTGCGGATTCGTCCGGATTCAATGCCCAATTAAGTGGGCGAAAAAGCCTTTTCACGGAATGGACGGTAAGCAGCGACCCATTCCTGATCGTAGTCACGAATGTATTGTTCAGCCTTCTCCACAAGGTCACGGTTGCCGACAATCATCGGCACACGCTGATGCAGCGAATGTGGTTGAATATCCAGCAGATTACCGATACCATCTGAACCATAGCCGCCTGCCTGCTCAGCGAGGAAGGCAATCGCCTGTGCCTCAAACATCAGCCGCATCTTACCGTTAGGCTGCTCTTTATCCTGCAAATCACCGGGGTAAAAGAATACGCCTCCGCGCAGCAGGTTACGGTGGAAATCCGCTACCAATGAACCGATGTAACGGTGTCCCAACGGTTTGCGGCCTTCGCCTTCAATTCCCTGTAACCATTTGGCATAACGGCGCATGCCCGGTGTCCAAAATTTTTCATTTCCTTGATTTGCGCTGTAATAAGTCGCTTTATCCGGCACACGGATATTCGCATGACTCAGCAGGAACTCCCCAACACTGGGGTCAAGTGTGAAGCCATGTACACCCTGTCCGGTACTGTAGACCATCATGGTACTCGAACCGTAAGTCACATATCCGGCTGCTGCCAACCTGCGCCCTGGTTGCAGCAAATCCCCCATTGTGCCATGTTCCCCTTGCGAGATTTTACGGTGCACAGCAAAAATCGTACCAACCGAGACGTTCACATCAATATTGGATGAACCATCGAGAGGATCATAGAGCAGCACATACTTGCCGCTGTCGAAGTGCGGGGGGATGTGGATGATTTCTTCGTGTTCTTCTGACGCCATAGCACACAATTGGCCTGAATGATGATTCATATTAAAAATGGTCTGGTCAGCAAATATGTCCAGCTTTTGCTGCTGTTCACCATAAACATTATGGTCATTAGATGCGCCGAGGATGCCGACCAATCCGGCGCGGGTGGTTTCACGGGCAATAATTTTAGCCGAGAGCGCCATGTCATATAGGAGACGGGTGAATGCACCAGTGGCGTTGGGGAACTGTTTCTGCTGCTCCAGAATATGCCGTTCAATCGTCACAATGGGGGCCATAATCGCCTCTTTTCACATAAAGATATATTAAAAACACTTTACCACTTAGAGGCGATTATTGGTGTGCGAGATTACGTTGACCTAACAGCTCTCCTACACAGCTTGCATTTGTATACCGTGTTAGTCTTCCAAATTCTGAATATCTCGCGCCATCGCCGACAGATCATCGTTGAATTGATGTCCACCCTCGTCAAAGATTCGCGCCGTCGCTTGTGGCAGCTTGTCGGTATACATTGCCAGATGATCGAATGGGACGGTGTCATCATCCTTGCACTGATATAAGAAGATGGGTAAGTCTTTGGACAGATGATTAGGAAAATCCTCGCGCAGCTTATACTCGTCCATATCCCAATACGGCGTGGCGGCAAGAAATAATCCGTCAATCGGGTGTTTAACCGCCTCTTCAGACAAGTATTTCAGCAACATTGATGCCCCCAGCGAATGCCCCACAAGGATTACGCTGCCCTCGTATGCAGTCAGTTGGCGGCTGATCTCATCTCGCCAGAGTCCATATTCCGGTGCGTTCGGCTTGGGCATATAAGGAATATTGACCTCATACTCCGTTCCAAGTACCCGTTGAAGCGAGTCCGCCAATTTGCTGTCGTAGGCATAGCCTTCTCCACCGGCACCATGAATAAACAAGATATGCTTTGTCATTTCGCCTCCTCTATTTGACAACACGGAAAGAAAGACGGTGACTTCTGGGTCTTCGACGACCCGCGTTTTCTCCAATTGAATCAGGAAAAGCGCCAACGAGTCGCACCATAAGGCGGTTCGCTGCTGCCCGTTGCGAAGGCTTTGGTTGGGCGAACTTGATACAACTCATAAGGTGGTTTGCCAGCGGCAGGCGCACTATATGGTGCGTAATAGGCATGATTTTCTACCGTAAGCGGCCATCCGTATTTAGCCTTATAAACCGAGGCTACCTGCTTGAGCGTTTCATCATCGGTAATCTTGACCGCATCACCCTCAATCACCAAATCCAGCGTCTTACCAGCGATCGTAATCACACAATGGGCATTTTGGGCAATGTCTCGTGCTTTGCGAGCATCAGGATTCGAGGTGAAGTATGGGCAGCCCTCGAACCACACACTGAACAATGGCACACCATGCAAATACCCGTCAGGATCAACCGTTGCCAGCCAAAACTTTTCCGAGTTGCTAAATTGTTCAACTGCTTTCGACCAAGGCGTGATAGCAGATTCGCCATTGGTCGCAATCGACTTTGCCTCAATCGGATTTTTCTCGCCCATGTAAACTATTCTCCCTAGGATTTGATGACGTTATATCGAATGTGGGTGGCTTGCGGCGTTTGGATAACGCGGTTACTCCGTAGTTCAATCGAGTCGCTGCCGATGTGTTCGAACAAGCGTGTGCCTTTCACAAACAGCACAGGCGCAATGCTCACCTGAATTTCATCCACCAGACCTGCTTTGATGTACTGCTGTATAACGTTTGCGCCGCCCATTAACCAGATGTCTTGATCGCCAGCGATTGCTCTTGCCTGCTTGAACGCGATTTCCATACCATCGATCACGAAGGTAAATCCTTTAGCGACTTTTGTGGGAACGGTTTTTGCAAGCACCAGTGCAGGGGATTGAAAAGGTGTCACACCGCCCCATGCACCATCAATGGCATCAGCATAAGTGCGTCTGCCCAGAATAATCGCGCCGGTTCGGACATTCCCCTCGTCAACAATCGGATTATCCGCCTCTGTCCGATTCTTAAACATCCAGTCATGCAAGCGCTCCCCACCCTCGCCCAATGGATTCTGTTCGCTGATATTTGGCCCTGCGACAAACCCATCC
This sequence comes from Aggregatilineales bacterium, assembly GCA_038251275.1. GTDB lineage: Bacteria > Chloroflexota > Anaerolineae > Aggregatilineales > Phototrophicaceae > CFX2. The sequence continues at coordinate 26,612 of JBBSBM010000027.1, read as the reverse complement.
AATGACATGGTGATGTTGACGTAAACTTTTCCCATTTATCTCTCCTCTAGCGGAATGAAGTAAACACCACTAATCCACGATTGCGCCGCAGGAAATATTCACATCGGTAGAAGTCAATGTTCGCGCTAGATCAGACGCAACAAAAACCGCCACATTGCCGACATCTTCTAAGGTCGCCGACCGCTTGAGCAATGTACCGTCTAGCGTTGCGCCTTCGTAATCTCATCGCGCGCATCAAAATTCGGATCAAGCGTCTCTGGAATACCACCTGTCTTTAGCGTGACAACCCGAATACCATACTGCCCATATTCGAGTGCAAATTGCCGCCGCAGCCCTTCCAACGCATCCAGAGCAACCTTAAAACCACCTATTCCAGCGACAGTCTGCGTGCCACCACCACCAAAAGCCATCATTACGCCGGATTTACGCTTAATCATATGAGGCAAGGCAGCCTTATCCGTAATGAAATGCGTCCGCATACTATTGATGATGGGCTGCAAAAATTCATCTACCGTGATCTCTTCCAACGGCTTCTGTATATCGCCGACACCGATCACGTTGAAGGAAATATCAATTTGCTCTGCTTGCCTGACGACCGAATCGACAAACGCATTCACCGCCTTTTCGTCCAGTGCGTCCACAACGGCGGTTTCAACTTTGCCACCTTTCGAGCGGATTTCGGCAGCAACTTTATCAAGCTTCGTTTGAGTTCGGCCTGCTATAAAGACGGTAGCGCCTTCACGGACAAATGCCTTTGCCGCTGCCCCACCGATCGACCCACCACCACCGTAAATCACCGCAACTTTGTTTTCGAGTAACATATTGGTTTATCCTTATCCAAATAAATAAATTGATGCACTATATGGCGCCTGCCACAATCCCATTTCAACGAGATCTTTGCTGAAGTTTTCCTGTATGCGTTAAAGTATTTACATGAATTCATATATTTCTTGCCAATTAACTGACCAAAAGGTAAACACGAAAACGAACTTAAGCGAACGCCCTTGCCTAAAATATTGTGCAAATGAAACTGACCCTTAGTACCTCCTTAACCTGCATACCTCACATCTGTAATATATCTAAACACTCGTTAAGGAGGCTACGATGTTCCGTTGGATAACCCGCATACTGCTCCTTGTCTATTTAATTCTCCCAATTTTCGCTTTAGTCCTCGCGATGACCACTATTCAACAAGTTCAAGCTGATATCGAACCTGTCATCACCAAGGCGACCACCACTATTAACAGCGCTACGACAGCACTGGATACTGAAATACGGAATATGGGCAAGAACTTTCGCCCGTTGGTCAACGCTGTTAACGCATTACGAACAGGTTTGAATGCTGTAGCCTCGTTCGTCAGTGGGGCGATCAATGTCATGGTTGATGCAGTCAATGGGCTAACATTTAATACGATTCGCATTCCCCGTTTTAAAGGTATCAAAATCCCACCACTGGTTGATCTGAGCTTTATTAATCGCATTTCAAATAACGTCTCCACCATCAGCGGTCAAATCACGACTCTAACATCGACAGTAACAAATACTGTCACGGCCCGTTTACAGATGTTATTGCTGGCAATTGTGCTATTGGTCGTGTGGATGGTACTTGGCTTTATCCTCATGTGGTTGACTATGTTCCTCACACTCTGGCGAAAGCAATAAAGTTGCACCGATTAAGAGGATCAAACCAGCAGCAAACTTTGCTTGCATGTTGCAAGTAAGACCAATATAATTATTGTTAAATGAAATGTCAAGAACAAATTTTCTGATTTATCGTAAGTAAAGTTCAAAGTGCAACATCATGCGAAAGCAACAACAAAGACGTTCCGACTGTCCGATCAACTTTTCGTTGGAAACATTCGGTGATATGTGGTCGCTGCTGATCATCCGAGATATTGTCTATTTCGGGAAGAAAACCTACGGCGAGTTTTTGGATTCAGATGAAAAGATTGCCACCAATATCCTTGCAGATCGGCTGGCAAATATGGAGGAAAAAGGAATTCTGCTTAAAAAGCGTCATCCCAAGGACAAGCGCAAAGAGGTCTACGAACTGACTGAAAAGGGACTCGACTTGATACCGATTTTGTTGGATATGGCGACATGGGGCGCGACACATGATCCACAAACGGGCGCACCTGCCGCGTGGATTGCGATGGTCAAAGCTGACCGCGACAACATCATTAAGCTCATTCGTGAAACGGTGCGAAATGGCGGCTCAATTTTCGTCGGCGCGGACAGCGTTATCAGCAAATTGATGACTGCTTGAGATAAGGACGCAGCGTGCTGCGTCCGCCTAACAAATGACCAGCTTCATTTGTTACTAGACCTGTGCTTCTAATTCCGCCAAGGTGCGCTCAATCAGGCTAACCAAACGGCTAAACGTCGCAGCATCAAAAGCGAAGGTTGCGCCTGCTGCTGCAAAAACTTCCGGCACGGAGCGGGTGCTGCCTAGCGCCAGCGCCGCGCGATACTTTTGGACAGCAAGCGCTTGATCTTGCAAGGCATTTTCCCAAACTTGCAAAGCACCGACTTCCGCTAAACCATAATCGATGTAGTAAAAAGGATTTTGAAAGATGTGTGACTGTCGCCGCCAGCGTACAGGCAGGGCGTTTTCTACGCCGCTGTAATCAATTCCCGGCATGAAGCGCTTCCATTGTGTAACCCACTGCTCATCACAATTTTCAGAATCAGCCGCTTCTTCGATGTGCGTATAAACCCAATGCTGGTAGGCATCTACCAGAGCGATATAAGGCCACAACGTGATAATATCTTCCAGATGCTCGATACGCGCGCGGGCAGCCTCAGAAGAGGTATAAAATCCACCTTTGTCTTGAGTCAAATAGGGTGCGGCCAGCAGCTCCATCGACATCGAAGCCAATTCGGCAACTTCCATTGTGATTTCGAGCTGCTGGCTGTAAGGCTGCACAGCGCTTTCAAAAGTGTGGAAGGCATGACCGCCCTCGTGAATCATGGTCTGTACATCCTCGTGCGTACCGACAGCGTTCATGAAAATGAAAGGTCGTTTGACGAAGCGCAGATCGGTTTCGTAGCCGCCCGGGGCTTTATTATTGCGGTTGCCTAAATCCAACAAATCTTCCTGTCGCATGGTTGTGAAGTAATCTCCCAACTGCGGGTCAACTTGATGGAAAATGGCTTCAGTGTGCTTCTCCATTTCCTCGACAGTGGAAAACGGATGGAGCGCAGGTTTTCCAGTTGGATCGACCATCAAGTCCCACGGTCGCAGACTATCAACACTTAACCGCTGGCGGCGCTGTTCATAAATGCGCGAGGCCGCTGGCACAACAACTTCTGCCACTGCGTTATGGAAGGTCGTGCAATCCGCCGGGGTGTAATCAAAACGTTTGTATGCCTGCCACATATACGCACGATAATCCGCAAAGCCTGCATTTGTGGCGGTCTTGCTACGAACAGCTAATAGTTCTTTCCATACCACATTCAACGCCGCAGTATCGACGGCGCGGCGCTCAATTTCCAAACGCCACGCCTTTTCACGAATCGCACGATCTGGATTTTGATAAACCATGCGCAGTTGCAACAGGGTTATTTCTTGCCCTTCCCACTCTACAGTTTGTGAGCCCAAGATTTGGTCATAATCGGTACTTAACTTGGTTTCATGGGTTGCAAGAGGCACATTTTCCGCGCGGAACAAATCGGCCTCTGCGCGCATATCTCGCAGCGATATTTCCATCCCCGGCACACTTAGGCCACTTGCCAGAAATTTCTCTTTTAAGCGTTGCTCGGCAGGTTCTACTTGCTCCACAATATCACTTAGATAAGCATGGAAACGCTTAATATTTTCCGCATCAGACGTGTCGGTGGTCGTACCAATCCATAAGCGTGTCCGCGCTTCGTGAACCAAATTATCTAAATGTGTCCAATCTGCCAGCCAATCTTTCACGGTGCTGTCATCTAATGGACGAGCCAACAAATCCGTATAAAAAGGCTCGATTTGTGACCAGTTCCAATTCATGAATTCTTGGGCAGTGGTGGGCAATTGTGTAAGCATAAACATTGTCCTTTTGCTGATTTCGGAAGATGAGGTGCGGCACATGAAGATAAGAATATAAGCGAGGAGTGTACTCAACTCTAAGCCCAATGTGCCACAAACCAAGCTTTTGGTCAACTTTTCAGTGGGGTGGATATAACCCAAATAAAAAACCCCTCTCTTCGTGAGAAGGGTTTTGGAGACTTCATTTATCCGGCGTTATGCTTTACCGGGAGAGGCTAATTTTTCTGAAGGAATGCTGAGTTCATCAACTTTCCGACGCTGCCAAGGAGTGCCAATGTAGCGAAGCAGGAAGTAATCAGCACCGTAGTAACCAGCGATCTTCCAAGCCAAGATCAGAACAATCGCGCCAACCAACAGTAAGGGGTTGGTGCTGGCCGTGCCAGCCATAATATAGTTCCAGTTCATGAACGCAGCGAAGAAGGCTACGATCCCTACGAATGCACCGACGATAAGGGCGACACCGACAAGTAATTCACCGACCGCTACCAATTTAGCGAACCAGACGTATGAACCACTGTCCATCAAGCCTTGCAGGAATTGACGATACCAGTCAAAAGCGATTTTGGATTTACCGCCATCAGGAATAGCGAGTGCACCCGCCCAGAAACCCTTCAGGGCATCACCTGTTTGCATCCATCCGGCATCACTGACCTTGTGCAAGCCTGCTTGCAGCCATGAAATGCCCATCAATACGCGAATGATTGTCCACACCCATGCCATACGGGTATCGCCGAAAAGGAACCGCGCTAGAGGTGGGTCTTCGATAACGCGTCCACTCTTACTGATTACGTTGCTCATGATTTTGCACTCCCGTTTGTTTATTGCTTTGTTTGTTTACTATGACAACAGTATGCCCCCGACACTTCCTTTGCTGTAGTGACTATCATCAGGTCTTGCATTTGTCATTTGTCATATGAACTATTAGAGGGGAAGTACCATGATTATTACAAATGAAAAGACCCCTCAAAGTAGAGGGGTCTTTTGCTAAAAATATTTCAATAAACTTAATATTTTGATTTCAGTCTGTTGAAGGTTCTTAAATTTAATTTATGTTAGCAGTATGCCACAAATTTAATATTTTGCAACTACATTTCGGAATCTTTGTGCAAAATGCACATTTACAACTTCGGATCAGCCGAAGATGTCCCCGTAGATGGGTACAATGCGATGAGTAATCCGTAGGGTTGCTCTTCTTCGGATTCACTGGACGGCAGGTCAGCATACTCTTTTACGAGCGCTTTAAGCCGTTTATAAAAGGCTTCGGCTGCTTCGGGCGGCAGCTTAATCGTATTGCGCGATATCAACAATGAACGGCTAAGCGGTTTATCATCCCCATCATCCGGTGATACATCTAGCACATCCGCCTCGGCACTGTTCTGGATGTCTTCGCGGGTGTCATCAAACAGACCGGTCAGCATGACATTCAATCCCTCTTTGCCCGCTTGCGAGGTCAGCGAGAAGAGTTCACGATCCACCCGATAGTTGAAGGCTGAGGCTTGATATTGTTTTTCGACAATACCGGAAACGATCCGCGTATCAACGACTTTAATCAGCGCCCGTTCTTCCAATTGTTTGATGTGATAGTAGAGTTTGGTGGGCGGAAGATTGAGCACGGAAGCCACTTGCTTAACGGTACGAGGCGCTTGGGTGCAAAGTTCGACGATTTGTAAACGCAGCGGATCAGCTAAGACTTTAAGCGTTTCTAAGTCATTGATGTTAAATTCAGGTTCAGGCTTGTAAGGCCTCTGGTTAGGATCAGGTTTTGCGTCGGATAAAATGACATGCATTATTTAGCGCTGTTCAACTCTTAACGATCAAATACTATGCATTATATAACGCCTTGCACATTATGCCATGAGAAATAAAAAGGGCAGTAAGTCTCTAACCTACTGCCCATCTAACACGACCCCTCAATCGCTGCAGGAACTTCGTCCATAATTAACGATTCTCCTTCTTCGCCTGCTTAGCGAATAATTTTTTACGCGCAATTTCGATTATTTGGCGACCGAGCCGTTCGCGATGTGCTATCCGCAGTTGATCTTTTTGGATCGCCTGCGCCAGCATAAAATTAGCGTTGAACATAAAGCCTTCTCCTTTCAATTTTTAAACCATTGAAATACATGATTAGTTTTCAACATTTAAATCAATTTCAATGTTCAATATTAATCATATTATGAGAACGGCTTCAATGTCAATCAATTTCTACAACATTTAATTTAATTTTTACGGGATATTAATTCAGTAGCGTCATCCATTTGAGTGAAGTGCAACCTCAGCCTAAATACCACGTATATATGAATCATAAACCCCTAAATCGCAGGGTTATCCAGTACGTGCCAGTGGTACAATAATGGAAGATTACAAACATGATAAACAAGGAGAAATCCTGCGATGTCTGCATGGTGGGGGTCGAAAAACAATGTATCGGCACGGCTGCGGTTGGAAGTGGAAGCCATGCGGGCGACCTTCGACAATACGTTTAAGTTGATTGTTCCGCCCGTCGGCGCTTTATATTGGGAAGGTGATGTCGAATTAAACCTTGCGACGCTCGAATCACCCTTTCACAGGCTTAAAATCCTCTATCCTAACGAATACCCAAACCGTCCGGCAGAGGCTTATGTACTGCGTCCGCGCATTTATAGTGAAAAGCACCAGTACGAAGATGGGCAGTTGTGCTTGTTCAACCCGAAAGATGGCACACAGTACGGCTGGAATCCCAGTAAGTCTACGGCGGTCACGGTCGCAGGTTGGGCAGTACAGTGGATGTATGCCTACTATACATGGCGCGCAACCGGAGATTGGCCGGGAATCGAAGAACGGGTTGATCCGAATACACCGCTGCCGCCGCGTCGCCGCTAACAAAGGTAAATGATTATGATTGGACGGCTCAAAAAAAGTAAAAGCAGCGTACCAAATCTCGTAATAGCACAGCGCGTTGTTGACAAAATGGCTGCGGCTGCCAAACACTCTTTACAAGATGAAACAGGCGAAGCGATGGTCGGTCTGATCGCGAGGGGAACGCACACCGGTGTCGACACACTGTATGTGTTAGATACCATTGCGCCGGACGAAACTGCTGTTGTGCGCGAATGGGCGACCTTCCAACAAGGTGATGAACATCAAGACGAGTTGATTTATTGGTTACAAGAAAACTGGCACATCCAGCGCCAGAAAAAACGGGACTCAAACGGCAAGCCAGTAGTCGCAAAATGGGACGTGCCGCTGCGTTATCTAGGTGATTGGCACAAGCAGCCGGGATTTATGGTACAGCCCAGCGGTGGTGATTTGATGACCGCATTGAGTTGGATTGATGACACCGATAACGGCATGGAATTCTTACTCGCACCGATTGTCACACTCGGTCATCCGGCGACTGCCACTAGTGAAAGTGGCAGTAACTTCATCGCGGTCTCGCAGGGCGATGACACTGCCATGCGGGTCGACTTCTGGTACATTGACCGTCAAAGTCGTGATTTTTACCCGATTATCCCTTCAGTCTATCCTGACGATCAACTGCCGACTTTAGCGCTTTATCCGTGGCATCTGGTTAATGAAGCACGCTTCAAAGCTGAGTCGGAACTTCTGGAAACAGGTGGATTGTTCACAACCTTGATTCTGTGGGATACGGGGAACGCCCCACCACTCGATGTATGCTTCCTAACAGCACGAGTCGGCGCAGATAAAGTGCTACTCATCGTCACACCTTATGATTATCCGGCTCATGCGCCTTATGCGCGGGTTGCCCCCTTTAAAGGCATCAAACCCGATGAGGATATTTACAAGGTCTTTGGTGAACTATGGAAGCAGTCGCAGCCCGTCAAAGACCCGTCCGACTGGAAATGGTCAGAAGGTCGACATGTAATTGACTATATTTTCGCATTGGAAGAGTCGTTGGGTATAAAACATACTGCGCCACCTTCCTCCGATGGAACAAGCATCGCACAGCCTGCTCAAGCTGAACCCACACCGGAGGAAAAATCATGAATTTCGACCGTGTGGAGCGACTGATCGGCTCCGATAATTTAGGCTTACTCAAAAAAAAGCGCGTCGGCATTATTGGCCTCGGTTCGGGAGGTGGCTTTGTCGCGCTGACATTAGCCATGAGTGGTGTCGGTAAGCTGGTACTAGTGGATGATGATATTTTAGAAAACACCAATATTGTCCGGCACGTGGCAGACAGCCGCTTTATCGGTCGCCCAAAAGCTGAAGCGGTGGCTGAACTGATTCGATTACGCAACCCTGATGCAGAAGTTGAGGTACGGGTTGGGCGCATCGAGCAGAACATGGATGTGCTAGACCATCTCGATTTGCTGGTTTCAGGCGTGGATGGTGAAGGCCCAAAATATGTCATCAATCAAGCTTGCCTCAAGCGCAATCTGCCTGCCGTTTATGCCGGTGTTTATGAGCGCGGCGAGGGTGGCGATGTAGTCGTCATTCACCCCTACGATGGCCCATGTTATGCATGTTGGGCAGCAGAACTGCGCGAAGGTTTGGCTGTTTCAAACCTAGCACCCGGCGAAGAACTCGATTATGGTATGATTGGGAAAGATGGCACGTTGGAAGCTGAACCCGGTTTATGGCTGCATGTGGTGCGAGTCGCAGCGACTCAAGCTGATCTGGCTTTGAATGAACTTTTAGCGGGAACCAACGTCCATAAAGTGATGCCTGCGAACACCGTTATACTGGCAAATACGGCTCTCGAAATACTCAGCGGGCAAATCAGTCAGCCCTATTCAGCCGAGTGGGTCAACATTGAACGTGATCCAAACTGTTTAGTGTGTGGTGACGCATTACGGAACGATCTTTCCGGCGAGGCACACGAGTCCCTTTCGCTGGATGCGCTTATGAACGCGACCGGCATTACGCTGGAAGGAAACGCAGAGGAAGAACAAGAATGAGCGATATGAATAATCCACCTGTGGATAATAGCGATGTTCCGGTAGAAGGAACCGCACCCATAGCGCCGGAAAATACCCCGCCGACCGATGTGCCAGAAAGCAACAACGGTAACCATGACAACATGGATGAGCGGTTGGAACGTTTGGGTGGAGAACCGGCTCCGGCTATTACCCCCGAAGAATTTGCTCGCTTACAAAAAGCCGGACAGGTGCATATTGATGCGCGTGGACGGGTCAAGACCGCGCGCCGTACTGATGCCGAAGCAGGGGTTTCCCTGAAGAAGCGGCGGGCATGGTATGGTCGATAAGTCGCCAGAAGCCTTTCGCAAGGCGCTGGTTGAAGAGCTCAAGAAGCAAGATGGCCTGCTCGATAACACGCTCGAAGCAGCGTTTTTAGCTGTCCCGCGTCATGTCTTCTTACCTGAAGAATCGCTACAGGTCGCCTACTCTGACCAAGCGATACCCATCAAAAAAGATAGCGATGGCAGCGTCCTCAGTTCGTCCAGCCAACCGAGCATGATGGCGATTATGCTGCGCCAACTGCGGCTGCGCGAAGGCGACAATGTGCTGGAAATCGGTGCGGGCACAGGTTACAACGCGGCAGTCATGCAAACGCTTGTGGGCGAGACAGGCAACATCACTTCGGTCGAGTTGGATAAACTACTGGCAGAAAAAGCGAGTTCTAACCTCCAAAAAGCGCGATTGGGTGCGGTCGTCAACATCGTCAATGCCGATGGCGCGATGGGTTATGCTCCGCGTGCGGCGTATGACCGCATCATTGCTACTGTTGCTGTTTGGGATGTACCGACCAGTTGGGTTAAACAGCTCAAGCAAGATGGTATTCTCGTGGTTCCGATTTGGCTGGAAAGTATGCAGGTCAGCGCGGCTTTTGTCATCCAACCGGACGGCTCACTTTACAGCCGAACCAATATCCCCTGCGGCTTTGTTCCTCTGCGTGGCATTGCGTCCGGCCCGAATATCACCAAACGGGTGAGCGGCTCAACCTTGACGCTGTCCTCTAACGAAGCGAACTTGATTGACGGCGCAGCCTTACTCTCGCTGCTTTCTGATGACGCCGAAACGACTTATCTCAGTGCATCGCTCAGCCTTAGCGAATATTGGCGTGGCTTCGTACCTTATCTGACGCTCAACATGCCAGAAGGCTACTTCTTCGCGACTTACAATGTGGGTGAGCAGCAAAAAGATTTTGGACTTGAAGGCGATGGCTTCGCACTCATCACACGAGGAAGCGCTTGTTTTGTGCGCTATCAAGGCAAAGGTGAAGCGAATATTTTCGGCGGCGCGGATGCACTATTTACCTTGCAAGCCGTATTCGATCAGTGGGAACAAACGAATCGCCCCGGTGCAGACCGTATTCGCATTCAATTGTTGCCCAAAGGTTCAGCCGAACCGGTAGCGCATCCGAGTAACACCAAAGTTTACGAACGAACCTATAATGAATTACGAGTCTGGATGGAAATCTAGTTTTCTAACGACACCCAATGGGATTGCCGACGGCAAATCCGTACACAGCAAGTTATTACACGTGCAGCCAAGTTATGATAACCCTCGACATCCTCACAAAAGCTGTTCAACTACCTGATTTTGATCCTACGGCAGCTTATGCCAACCTTGCTGTGCCTAACCGACCACGCAAACCCGCCGAAGGCATCACACCACGCCAAGCGGGGGTGCTGGTGCTAACTTATCCTGAAGCGGATGGCTTGCACGTTATCCTCACACAGCGTACCCGTACCTTACGCTCACACAGCGGTCAGATTAGTTTCCCCGGCGGAAGGCGCAACCCTGAAGACGAATCCTTTACGGCGGCGGCACTGCGCGAAACCTGCGAGGAGTTGGGCATCTGCGAAGGGATTGAGATCATCGGGAAGCTGTCACACATTTATATCCCTCCGAGTAACTTTGAGGTTTTCCCAACGGTCGCCACTTTACCGGAACGCCCGACGTATTACCCTAATCCGGCTGAGGTGGAGTCGGTGTTTACGATGCCACTTCACCTGCTGCTTGATCCCCAAATCAAACTAACCGAAGATTGGGATATTAACGGCACACGATTACCAATTACTTTCTACAGTGTGGGTGGGCATAAAGTGTGGGGTGCAACCGCTTTTATGCTGAGTGAACTTGAAGCCCGTTTACGCATTGCCCTGAACATGGAACAAACCCATTAGTCCATCATAAAAATCAGCCACTTGGCTTTGGGAAAATTAGCTGTAACAGGTTATTGTTGACATTAACGACATCCACATGAGGAGGCTATATGAGCGCAGCAACCGATTTCGGGCAATTGGTGCAGTTGATACAAGCCGCGCGCGGATTAGAAGCAGGCGGTTATTATGGACTTGCCAAGCTGCTGTGGGCATTGGCTTATTCGGCGGAGATTAATGCCTCCAACGCGGCAGGCATTCCGCGTGGTGCGGCGTTGGATACCATGCTAGTGAATATTATGGATACCCTCAAAGTTGATGGAACAGACGAGGCTATCGTCCAAGCGTTAGATAAGGGTTTGCGTGCTGTTCGTGAAGACCGGACTATTCCCTATGTTGATATTCCTGATGTGTATGTGAGCCGGACGCAGGGTGAGTTATTCCTCGGTGAGCCGCCCGAATTGACGAGATACAACGACCACAGTTTGGCGCTGCGCGAGTTCAAAGGTATATGGTACTTCGAACCGATGTCACCGACCGAAGTGTTGACCGCGCTGGAAAACAATCCGGCGACCATTCAAAAGCAAATGGCTGCCCTCAGCCCGGATCAACTGCTGATTGCGCCTGCCCACAGCGAGTGGAATATGCACCAACTTTTGTGGCACTTGATGTCGGCGCAGGATTTACTCTCGGAGCGCATTTATTTGATGCTGACGCAGGACAACCCCAACCTCGCCAGCCAAGCAGTGTGGGCGCAAAAAGACCAAGAAAATATGTCGACAGGCGATGTGCTGGAACATTACCTCGATTCACGGCATAAGGTGATTGACCAGCTTCGGACGCTGCCCTCAAACGATTGGTGGCGCACTGGTTGGCATGACGAGTTCGGCAAACAAACGGTTCTCTCACAGGCCACTTACTTCGCCCGCCATGAAATGTCGCATATGCCGCAGTTCGCGCAGATTATTCAGACTGTGGAGGGGTGACGGGAGTGCTGAGTGAAGGCTAAATGCGGGCAACTGGGAAGTCAATGATTCAAAAACTGCAAAAGCCGCAGTTGCAACAGGTCGTTTTGACGGCGGGTTTGAGGGAGTGAAGCGCCGAAGATGCGGAAGATGCGGCAGTTTCTTCAGATTCAGAGTGAAGTTTGTGTCGGAAATGTCGTCGGTGGCTCAAGCCACCGTCTGAGTAAACAAAGGGCGCTAAAGCGCACTGAAAGATTGGCAGATTTGGCAGCAATTTCGGCAATGCCAAAGGTGGGTTTTGTGCCAAGAATTGCCGGAGGATAAACCCTCCGTCAAGATGAATAAAGCCACCTAAAGGTGACTGAAAAGCGGAATAAGCGGCAAATTCCGCACAGAAATCTGTGCCGATTGTGTGTTGGTCAGATGTTAAGGTGCGCAGAGAACCCCCTCCTCAATCCTCCCCCGCAAGCGAGGGAGGAAGCCAAGCAATTCCTCTATTTATTATGATATTCGATGCCGGGGTGGAACGGGTTACATTTTGGAAGAACATTTTGTAACTCTTTGCGAGGTTCGGCACTAACCATTTTGAGGGAGGAGAATTGTTAAGCGGGTTGGGAAGTAGTTGGAATTCGGTAGCGCAGGTTTGGAGATTCCAACCGATTATAGCTAGGAAATTCAGTTATGAAGTTTGATTTCAAAGACATTTTCGCGATAGAAAATCCGGATGAATTTTTTTGTCGAGTTCAGAGTTATCACACGAGTGACCCACTATCATTTATGCATGTATTTGTTCATCCCCGTAATGAGCCACGAAACTTTTTTGTTATATTTTTCAACTACGTCCGATATTTTGCTGGCCCAATGACTTGGGAAGGCGCGAACTTCAAAATTGCTCACTATGATGACTGTGCATCTATCTTAAAGCATATCCCCGGATTTCAAGATTATCCCGACGAAAACCAAGCTAAAGCGTCAGGAACAATTTCGAGAAATCAGCATTATAAAATGTACCTATCAGGTTCTAATAAACTCGAAGTAAAAATAATCGCCTTAAATGCAGCAATCCTTCAGTCTGATGAAATTTAGCGGAACAGTTTGGAGACATCCACATTTAACTCCGATATAACGCCAACGGGAATCGAACTCCCAACCCCGTAAGTAGCTAGCGATTGACCGGGTGTGTACACGTCAATGACGCGCTCATCAGGATAAATTTCCCAAAGCAAAATTCCTGTTTGAATGTATTTGCGGCGTTTGGCAGCAGGATTCTCGTTGGCTGAAATGACTTCAACTGCCCACAATGGTGGGACACGATCAGGGAATGTGGCAGAGACAGGCGTTTGCTTGTAGGCGAAATCGGGGATGAAACACCAATCGTCGACGCAATATTCGCCATCTGCACCTGTGACAAAGCATGGGATGTTATAGCTATCACAGTGGGTAATGACCAAGGCAGACAAGAGCATGGGTATTTGGGCGTTCTGTGTGGTGCTGCTCGATTTCTCGACCACATTTTCATTAATCAGTTCTAGATTTCGGTCGGCATTTTCAGGTAGCAAGGCATAAGCGATAAATTTATCTGTTGTTTTCATTTGTTACCACATTTGAAGTACTAACTTTCATCTCATCCTTTTACGCCAGTATAGCATTAATAAGCAACTGCCCAAGGATTATAATGAGATGGCCTTGTTGAGTTTGATGAGATTAAAGCTGTTATGAGTGCGATACAAGAAGCCGCAAAATATCTACGTGAAGCGAAGCAAATTACTGTCCTAACAGGCGCGGGAGTCAGTAAGGAGTCGGGTATTCCGACATTCCGCGATGCGATGGATGGGTTGTGGGTCAAGTATGATCCGACCGAGCTTGCCACGCCGCAAGCCTTTAAAGACGATCCTAAATTGGTATGGGATTTTTACGAATATCGGCGCGAATTGATGCGTCCGGCTGAACCGAACGCGGGTCACTATGCGCTGGCGGATTTACAAAAGAGCTTCCCCACGCTGCGAATTATCACGCAGAATGTTGATGATTTACATGAACGAGCGGGCAGCACCGATGTCATCCGGTTGCATGGGAATATCGCGAACAATAAATGCTCCGCAAATTGTCAGGGTCATCCAACACCTGTGGATGTGAGCCAAATAAAATGGGATAAAACCAGCGGCCCGCCTCCCTGCCCACACTGCGGTCAACCTATCCGACCGGATGTGGTGTGGTTCGGGGAAATTCTGCCGAATGATGCGCTTGAACAGGCAGCGGATTTGCTTCAAACCACGGATGTGATGCTGGTGATTGGCACATCGGGCATGGTATCACCATCAGCAGAAATGCCGGGGCGGGTTAAGCGTAACGGCGGCGTAGTGATTGAGGTCAATCCTGAATACACGATGATCAGCCGTATCGCCCATTTACGGTTGGATGCGCCGTCAGGTGTGGTTTTACCGCAACTGGTGACAGTTTTAGGTAAACGAGATTAGCAATATTCCCTCCCTCGCAGCAGCAAGGGAGGAAATAAAAATCATCAGGCGACCGTATCCGATGTACTGGCAGCAGTCTTAACCTCAACCTTTGGCGCGGTTGGCTCGTCAGCACCTTTTGCCAACCCCTTACGAAACTCGGCAATCGCCTTGCCCATTTCGCCGCCAATGTTGGCGATGCGACCGGGTCCGAACAACAGCAGCACAATCACCAATACGATAATCAGTTCACTTGGCCCAATATCCATAATAGTTTTTCCTTGCTGGATAGACGACTATGGTGATATTACGCCTGTTTGGGCTGGTTGGGATGCCCTTATTTAGCAAACGCTCACCGCTGGCTCAGAAAGTGAAACTCCAAATTAATCAGCGGGCAAACGGAGGGGTTAGAGAAAGCAAAATATTGAGAAATGCGTAAATATAAGTTACCTACGAGTCGGGCTTATTACAGGCTATAAAATGAAGATGTTGATACATTCTTATGAATCTAGGCTAATCAAGACTTTTCTACGGGTATTAACCTTTTCACTGCTAATAAGCTGTTTTAACACCCACCCACTTTACGCTCTAGCAACACTGGAATTAGAAGGTGCATATAGTGCGAATTGGAGTCCGGATGGCAGCCTTATGGCAATCGGCGGTACTAATGGTTTATGGTTATACCATCCCTTCACAAATAATCTCGAATTCCTAACCAATGAGTTTTCCTTCCAAAGTTGGACACTTGATAACCGAATATTTACGGGTTTTGGTTTTTACAACCCAATTACGCGTCACATGGAGGGAAAATTTGAGCTTCAGCCACCGCCTGATATTTTTAGCCCAGCAATTGGGTTAAGTCGCGACGCAAAGTCGTTTGCGCTTCTTGAAGGTGACTACCTCGATACCATCGTAGTCTACAATACCGATAACGGCACACTCATTCGTCGCATCGAAACTCATAACCAAAATGCTGGCCCGCAAATTGCTTGGAGTCCGGATGACAGCCAGTTTGCAATGCTTACGCCAAATCGACCTTCGGTACTCATCATTCCGAATACCGGTGAGCCCAAAATTACTGAATACTCACTGCACCTTAGTCCGAATTACAAACCAGATCAGTGGCCTAGTCGAGTCAAGTGGAGTCCCAACGGGAAATTACTGGCAATCTTTGCAGGCTCTCCTTCGACAATTTTTCTTTTGGATGTCCAAAACGGAATATTTGTTGATCATCTTGAAGGTCAAGTTGCCGACACACTTATGTGGTCACCAGATGGGGCACTTCTAGCGGTGAGTAACGGGCTTGATACAGTCAGCGTATTTGATGTCAGAACAGGTCGGGTTATCGAACAGTATCCAAGCATTCATGGTAAGCGCCAATATCGATATTTTATGGAATTTAGTCCATACGGCGGACAACTCGCTATAACCAATGATGTTGGAGGAAATGAAGCGCAAATCCAATCTACTGCTTATTTCCGCTCCATCGGCAAATCAAACGCAGTACAATTATTTGTTCCTGCACCATCGCTTGAGAGACTTAAAAGTATCACCCAAGTCTGCGGATTGCAGCCAAACATTCAAGACGCGTTAAATGACCAAATAGATGAAAACAATCTGCAAGCCTTTACCGATCAAATATCTGCACTCACTGAGGCACAAATCCCATTAGGATGTAAAGCAGATGTACTAGCAGTCGCACGGATTTTAACGAAAAAGGCTAAATCATAAATGCTTACGGCCAAATACCTAAAATCTTTAGTTTCATTAACTGTAATCGGTTATTTGTGCATTGCGACAACTTATATTCAAGCACAACCCGTTGCGCGAAATGTATATGTGCTAAAACAATCTGAAACTGATTCAACCGTTTTTGCAATCCGTGTGAGCGATGGCAAAGCGACAGCCCTCTTTACAGTTTCAAATACGCAGCGTGGAATTGTGCCTCAAGTATTTCCGCGCGATGAACTTGATGCTTTGTCGAATTATTTGCAGCCCAATCAGTGGCACATTTCAGAGTTGGTGAGTCAGGCCGTTGTTCAACTCATCGCCGCTTCACCAGACAATCAGCAAGTTGCCATAGCTGTCGTTTACTCCACCTGTTTTGTCCCACAGAATCGGCTGTGTTTCAGCACGACACAACTTATTATTGTTGATGCCGCAAGTGGTCAGCAAAAAGCCATTATAAATCTTGGATCACATAATACTGAATTTATTGTAGCGGATTTTGATCACCCTGAAGTTCAACTTGACGCAATGGAATGGATGCCGGATCAGCAGGCGCTTGTAACGAGCATTACCTATAGAGGTTATCATCCAGACGATGCTATCGTGATTCTACCAATTGATGGAACACTACCTTTCAAAATTGGCAATGGGACATCATGGGCTATTTCGGGTGATGGACATCAAATTACTATCCTTTCCCATTACAACAGCGACAAAATATCAAATGGTTTTCTCAACACATTGCATGTGATTAATCCAGATTGGCAAACCAAACAATTTTCTCAGGCAAGTTATGTACTCTATCCGTATTACATCAGCGGAATCGTTTATGCAGGCCAACAGATTATTTTCCAAGCAGCCCTTGATACTCGAAAAGATCAAGGTGGAGGCGGGTTAGGACTTTTCGATACCCAAACAGGTACTTACACATTGGCACTACCAGAGCAATATTTCCGCCAAATGCAATCTACGCCAGATGGTTCACGTTTAGTTTTTCAAAACGGTGATGACACGCTCAGTGAGGCGGTTGTAAACGGTACAACAGTTACTACAAAGCAAATTATCCCAACCCCTGTTAAAAGTTGGCTTTTAGGTAGTGACGGTAATTTGCTCATTCAATTCGATGAAACCGGCGATTATCAAATCATTGACCGCCAAAGTCATCAGATGCAGGAATTCAGTGTTCCAGATCCAATGCAAAATTTAATTGGTTCGATGGTTGCACTCCATTACAATCTCATTAATTGGTAGGTGAGAAGCGTTTTTTAGAACCACCAGCGATATGAGCGACGAACACCGCCCAAAATCAGAAGCACAATAATAAGCAAGCCGATCAGCAATTCAGTTGGGCGGATATGCATTTTACTTCTCCGATCAGAAGGCTAGTCTAAGCCGCCGTAACCCGCTGTGAAGGCTTCGATTTCGGGCATGGTGGGCATGAAATTGGCGCAACCATGACGGGTGACGACTATCGCACCACAAGCATTGCCGAGTCGGGCGCAGCGGTATAAGTCCCAGCCGTTGACGTAACCATAGAGGAAGCCGCCACCAAAGGCATCACCCGCGCCGAGGATGCTGTAAATCTCCACCGGAAAGCCGGGGACATCGACAGGGTCTTTACCTGCTTCATGGATACGTGCGCCGTTTGAGCCGCGCTTCTCGATGAGCAATTTAGGGCCGAGTGCCATCAAACGCTCAATGCCTGCTTGTACGTCACCTTCAATACGCGTATCCGTTTCGGATTGTGTTCGCTGCATTTGCTCGGTCGCCGTGAGGACAGCCGCGTTGATTTCATCTTCGGTGCCAATGACCACATCGACCAAACGCATCATCGAGCGGACGGCTGCACCAAAGGCGCGTGGGTCATGCCACTGACCGGGGCGGAAGTCGATGTCCATGACAACCTTCGCACCGGCATCATGGGCGAGTTCAGCCGCGAACATGGTGGCGCTGCGGCAAGGGTCTTTGGCTAAGTTTGTTCCGGCAAATTGGAAGACTTTGCAGTCGGTGATGGGTGAAGCCAGCACGTCATCAATCGAAAGCTGAATATCCGCACAGCTTTCGCGGTAGAACATGATGGGGAATTTATCCGGCGGTTCGATGCCGAGCAAAACGGCGCTAGTCAGGTGTCCGGGTTTGCGGGGGATGAATTTGGTTTCCACCTGTTCGTTGTTGAGGAAATTCAACACGAAGTCACCGACTGGATCAGCACCAACGGCGGTCAGCAAAGCGGTTTTTAACCCTAAGCGATGAGCGCCGACGCTGATGTTGAGGGGTGATCCGCCGACATAAGCGGCAAAGCTGTTGATATTGACGAAGGGCGAGCCGATGTCATTGGAATAAAGATCAATCGAGCTGCGTCCCATATTAAGCATGTCATAGGTTTTGGTCATCATGTTTTCTCTTAATGCGTTCAAAATTTGCGGTGATTGTAACATTGAAGGGCAAAGAAGAAAGAAAACAAATAGAACCGCTATCCCACAGGGGGCTACACACAGATGCAAAGAGCGCCAAGAGCAAGGGATGGGGCTTGCCGGTGGCAAGCCCGTACATATGCGAGGGGATTAAGCTATGGCAAGTCGATGGCGCACTGTCCGGCGTTGACCTTACAGGTGGCTAGTGCCGTTCCATTCACGGAGACGATGAAATCATCAGTCGTCCAGAAGAGCTTGGCGGGTGTTAGGTTGATGATGCCACGTGTCCATTTGCAGGTGGAAGGAATTGGCACATCGGCAGAAGACACTTCAATGGCGAGACAATGAGAGGACGGAAAGGCATCACTCGGAAACTGTGAGAATTTCGACCATAAAGGCGTTCCAACTGTGACGCCACTGCCGATCAAAGACAGACCAGTAATATCAATATTGCCCTTACTGTTGTTACGCAGGAACAAAGAGTTGGCATTGTAGGTTAGCAAGATGTCAGCGGTAGCAGGATCAACGGTCGGTAAGGCAGTCGCTACAGGTGGAGGCACGGTAGGGGTAACAGCCGCGACAAGTGTAGAAGAAGGGCTGGTAGCGTTTAGAGTAGGAACGACAGATGTGGCGGTTGACACTGCGCCAATAGTGGTTGAAGTGGCAGATGGCGCATTGGTTGATGGCGCACGATTAACTTCGGTGATAACCCGATCCTCACCATTGTAATAAATGACCTGCAAATTATCAGTTGCTCCGTCAGGAATCAAGAGGCTAGGAGCCCAAGCAATGGTATCCGTTAAGGAATTACCGGCAGCATCCAATAGGCGTATACGGGTGGTGGTTGATACTGTGGCATAGCGTGAATTCTCCTCAGTGAGCCACAAATGTTTATTATCAGCACTGACGACCACCGGTAGCACATCAGGGCGCGCACCAAAATCCATGATATAAAAATAGCCGCCGCCTTTAACGGGCAGTGCCGCGACACCGACTTCGCGATAGGTGGTACTTAGCGCAGCTTTGGCATGTATGGACGAGCCTTTCCAGAAGTTCATCACAAATTTACTGCTACCCACTCCGGCATTTTCACCGATCTCGATATGGTCGGAATTGTCACCGTAAATCGGCCAACCCGCCGCTGCCGCACGCTGGCGAGGATTTCGTTGTTTTGCATCAAGGTGATATACGGATTCATCATCAATATTAAATACGAACGGCAGCACATAATTGGCCTGCGCCAGTGCTAACGCATCTAGAGTCGGATTATCTGACAGTGGCCAAAGACCATTAGAGATACGCCATGCATTGACCTGCGCCAAAATTTCAGCAGCTTTAGCAGAATCACTTTCAGCTTGCTGTGCCAGTGTAATTTGAGGGAGATAAATCAACCCCAAGAGCGCACATGCAAAGAGTGCTAAACGAAAAATAATCTTGGTAAAAGAATTGGGGTATGAAGACATTACACTTGGCCTTAGTCTAATAACTTTATTACACATAATATACTTGTTATATTATTGACGCAAAACAATCTCATGAAATTATTACGAATTTTTAAAGTTTATTGTATTCACTCCAGATGCTTGTGATGATTTCGCACTCTAGGAATCTTAAATTTGCTTGGTGCTACCGTCTGACTTTTTCTTGCATTACAATGACTATGACGGTCATTTAAATGTTATTGCACTGCTCTCCTGCGTCGAACCTCATTGGTTATCTTGCTGAAAATTGTGCTTAATTTCATTCAAAGGAGATTTGTTATGCGTAAAAAATTGATCTTGTTGACGCTTCTATCCTGTCTCGTAAGTGCGTTTGCTATGACCGCGCCAGCAGCGGCGGCTGACCCCAAGCCGATTATCATCGACACCGATATGACGACTGATGATTTCATGGCGATTGTTTATCTCTTGAATAATCCCAGCTTTTCGGTCAAAGCGATCACGGTGACGGGAACAGGCTTCTCATATTGTGATGCCGGTGTGCAGGTGGCATTGGGCATGCTAAAGTTGACGAACTACGGAGAAGTTCCGGTAAGCTGCTGGAAAGATACGCCGTGGCTGGGCGGCGATAATCCTGTTCCAACAGACTGGCGTACTTCAATGGACAGTATTAAATCATTGAATCTTCCTGAAGGTGGCAAGCCCTCTGATATGGATGCGGTTGCATTGTTCACCCAAACCGTAGAAGCCGCTCCTGATAAGATTGAAGTGTTGGCACTCGGTCCACTAACCAATCTGGCTGAAGCCTTCACGAAAACGCCTGCACTGGTTGATAAAATCGAACGAATCACGGTGATGGGCGGCGCGGTCGATGTAGCGGGTTCGGGTGTTACCGACGAGAATAAGGTCGCCGAATGGAATATTTTCTGTGATCCGCCAGCGGCACGCACCGTTTTCGAAAGTGGTGTGCCAATCACCCTAGTGGCGTTGGACGCCAGCAACGATGTGCCGGTCACGCCAGAATTCTTGAGCAATTTGAAAGCCAATCAAAAGACCCCTGCCGCCAACTTTATCGCTACAGCACTTTCGGGCAGTGAGGACTCTATCAACAATGGTGGTTATTTCTTCTGGGATCCATTAGCGGCTGTCGTGATGGCTGATCCCAAGTTGGTGACGCATACTGAACGTAATGTGACGGTGGTCGATGTACCGGGTGCGGAATATGGACGTACCAAGTCGGTTGGCAATGGGCCGCGCATCGACGTTGTGACGAAGCCAGATGGTGAGGTTTTGCAACAGCAATTGCTGGATGCGTGGAACGTCAATAAATAGATTTGAATATTTTGCAGTTTCAACGCCGCACACAAGTTTTTGAGTGCGGCGTTTTTATTTTATCTATTGGGAGTAAAACCAAATACTTTTATCAACTTATGTCTATTTAACGACTACAGTTGACAAATAAACTGAAGTCGCTAATGCTGTTAAAGTCGATCAATTAACTTAACATAGCAGCAATAGAAATATGTCCAAACCTAGAGAAAACATCGATCCACGAGTGATACGTACCCGCCAAATGCTGAGGGATGCGTTAATTGCTTTAATCCAAGAGCGCGGCTTTGAGTCGCTAACGGTGAAAGACATCACTGACAAGGCCACCTTAAACAAGGCAACTTTTTACCTGCATTACAAAGACCTCGATGATTTACTGATTCAAAGCACGGTGGAATTGCAAGAAGAATTGATGACTGCAATCGGTGGGCCGATCATAACAAGCGAGAACTTGACCTCAAGTCTACTGGCGCTCTTAACATTGGTTTATGAGCATTTTGGACTCCACAAAGACTTTTATGACGTTGTGCTGAATAAGATTGGTACACCACCTGTTATCACCGCCATCCAAAATCCAATTGAGACGGTGAGTCAACACACGATTACGCGTCTTCACAACCCTGATGCCATTGTTGACCAAGACCTGATTGTCCGGTTTATGAGCAGCGCATGTATTGGCCTCATGCAAAGATGGCTGGCTACAGGGGCAGAACGATCACCAGAATATATGGCGGAACAGTGCTTAAATTTGCTTGCTTATGGCGTTTATGACTCATTACGACACTCTCAAACAGAAAAGGATTTCCAATCTCATGACTAACCTTCACGTTGAGCAACAAGGCACTGGCCCGAAGGTGGTCTTTGTTCATGGTGGTGAAGAAGCAGGCGGTCTAGCGGCATTCACTCCACAAATCCCGCTGGCACAATCATTCACGCTCATCCTACCCGATTTACCGGGACATGGGCAAACACCCGCCCAAGGGCCAGCAAGTGCTGACAATGATGCAGATCTCGTAGCAGAAGAATTGTTAACTGAACCTGTGCATCTGGTCGGGCATTCTTATGGTGGAAGCGTGGCACTGCGTGCTGCTGTAAAGCGTCCTGAGATGGTGCGGTCGCTCACGCTCGTCGAACCGGCAGCAATGGATATTGCAGCGGATGACCCCGAAGTCCTGCAGATGCTCATGGAATTGGTTCGGGCTATCCAAACGCCTGACCTGCGCGAACGGGCCATCGCCTTTGGAGCGGTACTCGGTATACATAAAACATGGCCTGACCCGCTGTCTGAAAATTATCGTTTGATGTCTGAAAATCTACCCAACATGCTCAAGCCAAATCCGAACAGTCCAGCAACGCGCCAGCTCACAGAAAAGATCGTTGCGGCGGGCATTCCATCACTGGTTATTTCGGGTGGGCATCGTGAGGCATGGGAGCATATCTGTGATGCTGTAGCGGCAGCACTTGGCGGATAACGGGCTGTAGTCACGGGCTTTGAACACGCTCCGCAACTCAATGGAGCAGCGTTCAATCGTGTTTTGGAAGGCTTCTGGGCAGGGATAGCCTGAGAGTGCAGGCATTCATCCTTGAAGTGGTCATTTAAGACGTGGTGGGCAGCGGTGGGCCTCTGTATCGGCATGACCACTCAAGAAAAACGCACTATTTATGGTGATAATTTAAGAGAGATTGGTTGGAACAGCTTGTTTGAGGGCATCCTCTAAAGCTGGATCAACGCGGCAGATCGTCTCAACTGCCTCATCATAGGACACTACCGAACGAAAATTAGCACCTAAAAAGCGGGTTGCAATTTGTCCGGCAAAGCGCAGCATGACACTATTGGTAATCATCGTAATCCAGCCACCGTTGGGATGATAACGCAAGATGTTCATTTCATTGATGGGTTCGCGTATATCTTTCGGCATTTTCGTGATACCACTCATATCCCATATCACGTGAACCTGTGAGCTGCTCGCATCCAGCATCTCTTTAACTTTTGGTACGAGATGCTGAACGGTTTCCAAACTATATTCGCCTGCAAGCTGTAAATGAATAACGCGGTTCTCAACCAGCCACTCAACTTTATAATCCAACATATGCGCCTCTGATTAAGCTAATACTTTCCTATCTATAGCATAAGCCCCAGCGAACCACAGAAGCATAGAGAATGGGCTTACTCATCCTTCGCCATTTCTTTAGGCTGCGTTATACTCAACCGCGTACCATTAATGAAATTATTTGAGGAGCCTCGTATGTCTGACTCACCGGAAGTTCGCGACCAACTTGCCAAGCTGAACGCCCGCAGCCGCACACTGGTCGAAGGTAATGACCGCGCCGCTGCCCGCGCCATGCTCAAGGCCATCGGCCTGACAGATGCCGACCTTGCCAAGCCGCTGATCGGTATCGCCAACACATGGACGGAAGTTGGCCCGTGCAATTTTCATCTGCGCCGCCTCGCCCATAAACTCAAAGAAGGTATCCGCGCTGCGGGTGGAACGCCTTTTGAATTTAACACCGTTAGCATTTCGGACGGCATCACGATGGGTACAGAAGGCATGAAAGCCTCGCTCATCAGCCGTGAGATGATTGCCGACAGCATCGAACTGGTCGCCCGTGCGAATTACTTTGATGCTGTTATCGCCCTTGCTGCCTGTGATAAAACCATGCCCGGTGCGATTATGGGGCTGATCCGGTTAGATGTGCCGTCAGTGATGTTGTACGGCGGCTCCATTATGCCGGGTAACTTGCGTGGCAAAGACCTGACAGTACAAAGTGTATTCGAAGCAGCAGGCGCATATGCCGCTGGCAAGATTACCGCCGAAGAATTCAAGGAAGTGGAAGATCATGCCTGCCCCGGACCCGGTGCTTGCGGTGGTCAATTTACGGCCAATACGATGGGTATCGTGGGCGAAATCATGGGCATCTGCCCGATGGGTTATGCCGACATCCCCGCGATGGACAACGAAAAGGACAACGTCTCCTACAAAGTAGGTGAACTGATCCTGCACATGATTGAAAACGATATTCGACCCAGCAAACTGATTACGCGTGCCGCATTGGATAACGCGATTGCAGCAGTTGCGACAACAGGCGGCTCGACCAACGGGGTGCTGCATACGTTGGCCTTCGCGCGTGAGGCGGGCATCCCCTTCACGATTGATGATATCGAAGCCATCAGCAAGAAAACCCCGTTGATCGGCGACTTGCTGCCGACGGGTAAATATAATGCTGTTGATATGCATAAGGCGGGTGGTAATCGCCTGATTGCCAAGCGATTGGTCGATGGTGGATTTGTTGATGGCAGCGCATTGACTGCGACTGGCAAGACACTGGCACAAGAAGCGGCTACGGCTGTCGAAACCCCCGGTCAAAGAGTTATTCGTAACTGGGACGATGCCATCAGCGCTGAAGGCGGTCTGCATATTCTGAAGGGCAACCTCGCACCACGCGGCTGTGTCATCAAACTCAAGGGGGATGAACCCCGCAAGCACACTGGCCCGGCACGTATTTTCAACCGTGAAGAAGATGCGATGCACGCGGTTCAAGCGCAGAAAATCGTGGCGGGCGATGTGGTGATTATCCGTTACGAAGGGCCAGTCGGTGGCCCCGGTATGCGCGAGATGTTAGGGGTAACGGCTGCCATCACCGGACAAGGTTTGGGTCGGGATGTGATGCTTATTACGGACGGACGCTTTAGCGGTGCGACACGCGGTATGTGTATCGGTCACGTCGCACCGGAAGCCATGCTTGGTGGCCCGATTGGTTTGCTGCAAGAAGGCGACATTATCACCGTGGATATTGATGCGCGGCAGTTGAACGTCGAAATCAGTGAGGCTGAACTGGAAAAACGCGCGGCTGCATGGACTCCACCCAAGCCCAATTACACCAGCGGCGTGATGGCGAAATATGCAAAGACAGCCTATCAAGCCGACGATGGAGCTGCAACCAACGTAGTTAGTCAGTAAATACTTAAGTAAAAAGAAACCATTAAAGCGCTTCTATTTCTTAGCAAACAGAAGCGTTTTTGAATTACGTAAATTATGGTTGACGAGAATTAATATTGAACCCATAATTGTAATATAAGCGTCGTTCTTAAAGGATTGTATTAATGATTGAACTCGATTGGGATGATCTTCAAAAAACGATTATCCGTTATACCTTTATTGACCCGTGGACGTGGGATGAATACTACGCGACCAATGATAAACGTGATGCCATGTTAAGCAGTGTGCCACATATCGTAAATATCATCCTAGATTTTAGACGCGGGAAGCAAATTCCTTCCCAAGCTATGACCCATTTCCGTAAAGCAGCGGCTTGGGACAGCCCACAGCGCGGCGGTGTCGTTATTTTGGGAATACATAACATGTTACAGGCATTGGGGAATATTATGATGATTCTTTATCCGCAAGCCGCCTTAAAAGCGCCGCGGCCTGCTAAGGACTTGGATGATGCCTATCGGATTATCGCGGAAATAAACCTCAAACGAGAGAAAAATCCTCCCGTTTTATAAACTAGTGGTCTGACTGTCATGATTTGATGGCTTAAATACACGAATAGTCAAATGAATGGTTATGATATAGGGGCGAGGCGTGCCTCGACCGCCTAACCAAACATTTTATTTGTTTTGGGTTCTCGATGTCCTAGCATCAAAATGGAATTTGTAACTTGTCAATTGACGACGGTCAGACTACTAGTCACGGAGTCTTTTTCAAGCTGACAACCCCCTAATAGCATGGATAAACAATCTATATCATGTAAATTATTCAAAAATCCCATTCTACTAAAGCCCGTAACTAGTCAGGCCGGTAAATGTAGCGAAAAAGACAGCAAAAGCAGTATAGTTGGGGGATGATTGAACAAAGAGATGAGATGAAGCTAGGGGAATTGGATCAGGGGAGTTTGATCAGCATCATTCTGGAGTTGAGAGAAGTGGTGCGTGTTCAAGCCGCCGAAATCCAGTTCTTAAAAGATCAACTAGCAAAAAACAGCCAGAATAGCGGTAAGCCGCCGAGCAGTGATGGGTTGAAGAAGCCAGCGCCAAAAAGTTTGCGTGAGCGGGGCAAACGGAGTAAGGGAGGACAAAAAGGGCACAGTGGTCACACCTTGGAAAGGGTGGCAGAACCAGACAAGATAGAATACCACAGGGTGGAGGCGTGTCCGCACTGCCAGCAGGATTTAAGAGGTGTAG